>CANTVF010000004.1 GCA_947852905.1 uncultured Tidjanibacter sp.
AACAGGCGCCACGTTTCCCTGCACGGCCGATATACGGTTCTGGCAACCGCATGCAGCCCACAGCACAGCAAATATTTCGGAAACGATATACAAACAGTTCCGGAGATACTCCACAATGACATCGCGTCGTCTCGGACGTCGCCAAAGCGCTATAACGGCATATATTGTACTCCGCCCAGAACCGCACATTCGCCACAAACAGGCGCCACGTTTCCCTGCACGGCCGATATACGGTTCTGGCAACCGCATGCATTCCAATACACAAACCGCTGGTATGCATTCCGACATGAAACAGTTGTCGGCAAAGAATCAGTCTAAACTACTATGGTATCGGATAAAGAAAGGATTCGGAATGTTCCGGCCATACTCCGCACTGCTGCATTCACCTGTCACAAGAAAATCCGGCAATGGTATGCGACCAACCGCGTGTCGTGCTTATTTGGCCACGTATATAATATATAGCGATTTTCATTTTCCGCGAAGCTCGATACAGTTTATCCGACCATTCCCGAAACACTACAATCTACCAGAATGCCGGTCACCAAAAATCGCCCATGCCGCATCGAACAAAAATCGTTATCCTGCCCGAAAACAGATTCACGAACGGCCAAACACCCCGGCCACAAACAACTTCTGCAACCGATATTACGAATAAAAAAGTCGGGACGTTCGAAGTCCCGACAATAAATTTCCGGCCAGAATGCAAAAGGCACACCGGCCGATGACAATCCAATACTCACTACCGTCCGGATGTATCCGGCTTTTCGTCACCCGGAATACCGTCGCCCTCAATCCGCGATTCAGTTTCTTCCGATCGAACACCTTCGCCGGATTCCTGTTGCGCCGCCGCACTTTGAGAAACACCCGTCTCGCCGGTCTCGGATTTTTCCACCGCAGCCGCCGCAGCCGCCGTTTGCGCCTCGGCAGCCTTTGCAGCCGCTTCTGCCTGCTCTTTCTTTATATCTTTCAGACGTTTTCCGAAGATACGTTCGAGATCCTCGGCAAATACGACCTCTTTTTCGAGCAACAGTTCGGCCAGTTCGGTAAACCCTTTCCTGTGGGTGGTCAACACTTCGATAGCTATATTGTACGCATCTTCCAAAAGACGCTTCACCTCCTTATCTATCAGTTCGGCCGTCTCCTCGCTGTAGGGTTTGGACAGCGACATTTCCGACTGCCCGCTGGAATCGTAATAACTTATGTTGCCGACCTTCTCGCTCATGCCGAAGTAAGCGACCATGGCATAGGCCCTTTTGGTAGCGTTCTCAAGATCGTTCAGAGCGCCCGATCCGAGCGTATTGAATACCAGCTGTTCGGCTGCACGGCCGCCCAGCCCCGACGCCAGTTCGTCCATAAGCTGTTCGCGCGTCGTAACCTGACGCTCCTCTGGCAGGTACCACGCAGCTCCGAGAGCCTTGCCCCTCGGTATGATCGTCACCTTTATAAGCGGATTAGCATGTTCACGGATCCAGCTCACCGTAGCGTGACCGGCTTCATGGAACGCAATCAGACGTTTCTCCTCAGGCGATATTATCATGTTGCGTTTTTCGAGTCCGCCCACTATCCTGTCTATGGCATCGAGAAAATCCTCTCTCTCGACGAACTTCTTGTTATGACGGGCGGCTATGAGCGCGGCCTCGTTGCATACGTTGGCAATATCGGCTCCGGAGAATCCCGGCGTCTGCTTCGCAAGGAAACTCCTGTCGAGCTGCGGATCGAGTTTTATATTGCGCAGATGCACGTCGAATATCTCCGCCCTCTCGTTGACATCGGGCAATCCGACCTCTATCTGACGGTCGAAACGTCCGGCACGCATCAACGCCTTGTCGAGTATGTCGGCACGGTTAGTCGCCGCGAGTATTATGACACCGGAGTTGGTGCCGAAACCGTCCATTTCGGTAAGCAACTGGTTTAGCGTATTTTCCCTCTCGTCGTTACTCGAAAAGCCTGCGTTCTTGCTTCTCGCCCTTCCTACGGCGTCTATCTCGTCTATGAACACTATGCACGGCGCCTTCTCTTTGGCCTGACGGAACAGGTCGCGCACGCGCGATGCGCCGACACCCACGAACATCTCCACGAAATCCGAACCGCTCATCGAAAGGAACGGCACGTTTGCTTCGCCTGCTACCGCCTTGGCGAGCAACGTCTTACCCGTTCCGGGAGGACCTACCAACAACGCGCCTTTAGGTATCTTTCCACCAAGATCGCGATACTTCTGGGGATTGCGCAGAAAATCGACGATCTCCATGATTTCCACCTTAGCTTCCTGCAATCCGGCCACATCTTTAAACGTCACACGGTCCTTGTTGTTCTGGTCGAACATCTGTGCCTTGGCTTTGCCGACATTGAACACGCCACCCTGCGCACCGCCGGCATTACGCGAAGCGTTCCTCATCATCACGATGAAGAATATCATTATCAACAACAACGGCAGGAAACCGAGCAAATCGTACCATATGTTGCGCTTGTTCTCGTAAGTCACCAGCACGGTCTGTCCCGACTCGGCCTCCACAGCATCGAGGTCGGCACGGAACGTCTCCACAGAGCCTATATTGAACGTAAACTGGGTCCCGCGCAACGGAATATTTTTATACTCATCGATAGCCTTGTATCTGGACACGGCATCGCTGCGCAATTTGACCTGCGCCTGCTCCTTGTTGATTATCTCGATACTTTCCACGTCGCCGTTCACGATCATCTTCGAAACGGCATTCCAGTTGGTCTTGACCGGCGACTCTGTATTGCCGAACCACGACCAACCTATGATGAGCAGGAACAGCAGGCCGTATATCCACATACCGTAACCCGCCGGAAAAACCTGCGAACGTTTGTTGCCTTTATTATTTTTATTAGCTGCCATTTATATTATTTATCCGTATTCTTACTACGTAAACCGCGTTCATCACGACCCGTCGTCCACACCGTTCAGACCTCCGATACAATCTACCGGCCGAACACACCTGCACGTCGCGAATAACTAACGCGCTTAAACACTTTTTATTACTCCCACTCGCCGTATTTGGTAGCCGGAGCGTCCGCCCACAACTCTTCCAAACGATAGAAATCGCGTGCCTGCGTCTGGAATATATGCACCATGACATCCATATAATCCACCACTACCCATATGGCGTTCTGCATGCCCTCCACGCGCCGCGGCTTCTCTCCAAGCGTTTCGAGCACCTTTTCCTCTATGCCGTCGGCAATGGCCGCGACCTGCGTCGTCGATTCGGCACTGCACACCACGAATGCATCGGCGACGGCACCGTCGAATCCGGTGAGGTCGAGCGACACTATATTTTTCCCTTTCTTGTCCTCGATAGCGGAAACTATCGTTTCCAGTAACTTATCCATACGATCAATTAGAAATCAAACTAAAATTATCCGCCGCAAAAATGACGGAACGACACCGCACGGCAACGCTGCAAATATTCAGCCAATCCGGCAGGGCGGACAAATGTACGCTTTTTTCGCCAACAACAAAGCATCGCACCCGTCACGGCATGACACAGTACCATATCAGTGTACCGAAACGGCGAGCATCGACTCCTTCAACCCCTTGATAAGCGTATCCTTAACATATGTCCTGCGGACTGCCACAGCGATCTTGCGCGAAACCGCCCCGCGGGCAAGAGGCTTTACCTGATCGCGGTGCTCCTTCGGCACGAAAGGAACGGCCATTTCGGGAATTATGGTCATGAATTCCGTGCGGTCCACTATCCTCATGATAGTCTCCAGCGAGCCGCTCTCGAAATAATAAGATCCGTGTCCGGCACCCTTAGACGGACACAGGTCGAGTATCTGGTCCCGGAAACAGTGCCCCTCGGACAACAGCAGCATCTCCTTCAAATCGAGATCCTCGAGACGCACGTTAGCCCTGTCGAACATCCTGTGCTGCGGGGAGACGTAAGCATAGAACTTGTCGTCGAACATATTCTCCTCGCTGATACCGTCCGGGCATGTTCCTCCGGCGAGAATCGCAGCGTCTATCTCGTCGTGTTCCATAGCCCTGACTATCTGGGGCGTTATCATCTCCTTGATTTCAAGGTGCACGTCGGGACACCTTCCGGCGAAATCCTCCACCATGGCAGGAAGCAGGTACGGCGCTATCGTCGGAATGACACCCAAACGCAACACTCCGGAAACAGTCCCTTTCAGCACGGCGACATCTTCATAAACCGAATTGTACGTCTTTATAACCTCGCGGGCACGACTCACAACCACCTCTCCCGCCTGAGTAGGCATGACAGGTTTTTTGGAACGGTCGAGCAACATGACACCCAACTCCTCCTCCAGATTCTTGATCTGCATGCTAAGCGAAGGCTGCGTCACGAAGCACCTTTCCGCGGCGAGCGAGAAACTTCCGAAGTTAACCACGGCGAGAAGATACTCCAATTGCACTATAGTCATAACGTCAATACCAATTAACACGATAAACGCCCTGTCGGGAAAACCGTATGCATCGCCACTATCAGACGCATGTCTCTATCCGTATTTCCGACAACAACGGCGCAACATTATAGTCCCCGGCAAATATATAAAAAATATTTATACCTATTGCCGAAATACGCCGCCGTCCGCACTTTTCCGCCATGATACGCGACAATTCACAGCAATCCTTCGGCAGCGAACATCCGCCCGTACACTTCCGCCTTTTTCTCCAAAGCCAACGGGTACGCCCTTGACGACGACGGCATCCGATACAGTTTCAGCGCTCGCTCTCCTATCGCGAACGGCGTCCATTCGCCCACGGCAGGCGGCTCACACCCCACTACCCCGGCAAACGTTTCGGCGGCTTTCTGGCCTGTCGCAACCACCGCGGTACACTCCGGCAGTCCACCGAGCAATGCACCAGCATCGAGCGGCTTCACGACCTCAAGGAACTGGTCGGACGCGTTGTCTTTCATCCGCACGGCCTCGACGGCCGTATCCGACAATGCTATACCCCTCGACGCACAGAAACTACGCACGGCATGCTCGTCGAATCGTTTAACTCCGGCCATAACGAAGTGCTCCTTGTCGCCGAAAAATATCAATCCCATGATCCGCCACATGTCGTTCTGGAAATTGGGGTAGTAAAACTCCATGGACCACCGCGAGCGCTTCGGCGGGAAAGTGCCGAGCATCAATATCCTCGCCCCCGACGGCATGAAAGGCTCGAACGGATGCTGTTCGGACAGCCTTATATTATCTGTATTATCCTTCATATCTCGATATTAAAACGCCGTAAATATAAACGTTACCGCGTAAATGCCGAAAATGCGCCGAAAGAAATCATCGGAAAAACCGACGCACAAGACACGACCTTATCCCAGCTGAAGTTACGCCGAAGCAAGCCGATATCGATCTATGACGCGAACGTATTGAACGTCGCTACGTTCTGTATGACTGCCAAACAGTGGCGGAAAGCGAATCCGAACCTGAAAGGCAACATCCGGGATTATGCTACATCTGTTTGTAGAATATGGAAAAACAGAATGCCGTATTCATGGAATAGGGCATATCGCAGGGAGAGCGTCTTGTCAAACCCAACCGGATAGCGATTCATCAAATGAGTATATTGGAAAACAGCGGCGATGACACCCGGAAACCGTATTAAGTAAATACGGAACTCCCGACGGCATTATTAATTTGCCTGTTGACACCGACTTACACGGCGCCGCTGTCGTCGTCGAGAAGGTACAAATGCGCTCAGGGAAAAGTGAGCCGCACGATATACCCCAAATTCAAGCGGCTACAATAGGATGTCTGGGACGATTCGGAAAAGCGAAACGGTGGCTGTGAGGACGCAAACCTTGCGACCACCGCTTTTTTTGATTACGGACATAAAAATAAAGTGTTGAGGCAGTTTTAGACTGGAAGTATTTCTAAATTTGCTTTCAGACCGATGCAACGAAAACGGGGCTTGCTGCATCTGCTAAGAAAAAGATAACCGGATTATATAACCTATAAACTTTAAAGCTATGAAAAGATTTTTTACGATATTGATTTTAAGCGGTCTGATTGTCGGAACGACCTCGCAATGTTCTGAGAAGCCTGGAGAGCCTATCATTGATCCGCTCTATACCGTAGAGTACGTTTTCCAAAACAATACGAACAAAGAAATTACTATCAGGTGTTATGATGATATAGCATATAACTATTATAGTCCTCAAGAAATTATCTCAATAGCAGCAGATGAGGAGCATACAGAATGGTATTCATATATTGGAGGTGGTTTTGCTAAACCATTTTTCCAATATGCAATTTTGCATGTCGAAAATGGCGAATATAGTGTTATCAATAGAGAACAATATACCGAAGGCTTATTCGTGCCATATAATTACACATTGAAAACAGATCGTAAAGCATACCGAGAATATGTTTTCACTTTCAACGATGATTTCTTTATAGATGGCGAGCCGGTAGAAGATCTGTTGAAATAATCTCCTACATTTAATTCAGTGTTAAAGAGTATTCCTTCGTGGTGAATACTCTTTTTGTTGACGCTTTGCTAAGAAAAAATACTCTTTATATTTATGAAGAGCGATTAGTGTTTTCATCAGGCTTGCCACCCATAATGATAAATGAGAGATCTTACTATTAAAACCAAAGCGAGGCATAATCCGTATATGTATTCTAAACAAACAAGCATATTAACTAACAAGATACTAATAAACTATAAAAAACATATACAGTTCTTTAGGGGTTACTATATTACTATTTAGTTTGAGTTGTACCAAATTTGAAGAACCTATCCCTTTCACTGACACGATAGCAACTCAGACACGTTCATCTATTAATGCAACCTCCCTGCGTTGCGGATAATCCATATTCGCTGGCCAATATGCAGAGGGCGTGCCGCATAACGCATGGCTCAATCCTCACAAAAGCGATTATAGCCTCATACCATGAATGGCGGAATTTACTCACTGATTGTCAAACGAGTATGCGACATGGGGCAGACCGGTCTCCGGACATACATACTGTGATTATATTAGGTGCTGGTTTCGGGAAATGGAGTATAGTAAGTTGCGTCACGACATTTCAGAAAACCGTAAAGTACATAAAACAGCATCGCGGACCGATATCCACATTCACTTGTGAAATATCAGTCCGCGATGCTATAAATTATCTGCCGGAATCCGGCAGGCTAACTATCCTTAGCGTAAGCCGCAATCGCCAGCCAAACTACATAACCTCTTCCAGAATACGGCGCGCCACCTCGCCGGTAACGTTTCCGTTTTCACCGTATGCCGCACCACGTTCATTGAAGCGACGCTCTATCTCGGCTATCGTATCGGCTCCCACGCCCATTTCGGAAAGCCGTATCTTGAGACCGAGCGAACGGAAGAAATTTTCGGTCGCCGCTATGGTACGGTCTATGCATTCGTCCTCAGAGCCGCCGGTTATGTTCCATACACGCTCGCCGTACTGCAATATCTTGGATTTCTTCTGTTCCTTCAATACCCTCAGCAGACCGGGGAACACTATCGCGAGCGTATGCCCGTGCGTAATACCGTGTATGGCCGTCAACTCGTGTCCGATCTTATGTGTAGCCCAGTCTTCCGACACGCCCATGGCGATGAATCCGTTGAGTCCCATGGTAGCGCACAACATGTAGTCGGCCATGACGTCGTAATCGTCCTTCTCCGCCAATACTTTCGGCGCTATCTCCACGAGCGTCTGAAGTATGCCTTCGCTCCAACGGTCCATGAGCGGCGACTCTCCGGTAACGGTCATGTACTGTTCCATGACATGGATGAACGTATCGGCCATACCGCACGCCCGCTGATATTCGGGCAATGTAAACGTTGTCTGCGGATCGAGTATCGAAAAGCGCGGGTAATCCACTCTCATGCCGAATTTTTCCTTGGTGGC
The DNA here is from genome assembly GCA_947852905.1 of uncultured Tidjanibacter sp. Taxonomy (GTDB): domain Bacteria; phylum Bacteroidota; class Bacteroidia; order Bacteroidales; family Rikenellaceae; genus Tidjanibacter. Next base: position 7,858 of record CANTVF010000004.1, read on the forward strand.
CTTATTGGAAATCACGGCATTCAGGTTCATCTCGGAAGCCGTGGCCGGCATCGTCATGACATCACCGAACGGCACGATCTCGCCTATCAGCCTGCCGTCCAGAACAAGATCCCACGGATCGCCGTCGTAACGGATAGCGGCCGCTATCAACTTGGTGCCGTCCAATACGGAGCCGCCGCCCACCGACAACAGGAAATCGACACCCTCGCGTTTGCATATCTTGACCGCCTCGCGCAGTGTCTCGATCTTGGGATTCGACTCTATCCCCCAGAACTCTATATAATCGCGTCCGGCGAGCGCGGCGGCTACCTGATCGTACACGCCGTTGGTTTTGGCACTACCGCCGCCGAAAGTCACCATTATCTTCCTGCCCTCTGGAATCTCCCTACCGAGGGACGCTATAGTACCTTTTCCGAAAATTAACTTGGTCGGATTACGGAACACGAAATTTTTCATAGCAATCTCATCTGTTTATATTATATGTCTACCCGGCAACGCGGCGAAGCATATGCGGCTACGACACCTCAGCCGGCATACCGGAATGACACCGGCAGTCCCGATACCGTCCGCAACGCCGAACGCGCCGCCGATTACCTCGTCTTAACGTACGTTTTTTCTATTTCGCATATGTAAACGTAATGAAAATCCTCTTCCGGATACCACTGCGTCACCAGTTCCGGCTCCAGAAAATCCTCCTTACGCATGCGGCCGCGATACATTTTGCGGCACTGAAGGACTATTTCGGCCTGCGCAATAAACGGCACACCGCCGTCGGTATCGCCGACGGTAAGCCCCGCATTGGCGATCTTATCCTCGTCGCGACCCGAATGCGAGCCGCAATATGCGAGCGCGGGACGGTATTCCCCTCCGAGAAAAGACACCGTGAGCCTATCGGAAGAGTCCACGAACTCCCTCGTGTAACGTTGAGGCCTTATATACAATGTAACGGCAGGCTTGCCCCACACGAAACCTATTCCGCCCCAACTCGCCGTCATAGTATTGCATTTGCCGCCGTCGCCGGCCGTAATCAGCAACCACTGGCTGCCTATCATCTCTATAACATTCCCGTCCAGCTCATCGGACGGTATCTCCCTGTATCCTTCCATAACGACTTCGATCTATTACTCTGTTATCAAATTATATTATGAAAATACGTTGCACATTACATGCCATGAAGCAGCCAACTACCTCATTATATGCTACAACCGCAATCGGCAACCGTTATGCGCAACCGTATCGGAACTTAAAAGTAATGTTTTTTTACGAAAAAATTTGCAACTAATCCTTTTTTACCTATCTTTGCACCGCAAAAGTTCTCCGGAACACATCCCAATGGCCCATTCGTCTATCGGTTAGGACGCAAGATTTTCATTCTTGAAAGAGGAGTTCGATTCTCCTATGGGCTACAAAATTAAAACAGTAATCACATATGGCAAATCACAAATCTGCGAAAAAAAGGATTCGTCAGACAGAGGCCCACAGACTTCAGAACAGGTATTATCACAAGACGGCGCGCAATGCCGTGAAAGCTTTGCGCAACACCTCCGACAAGAGCGCAGCAGAAGCTCTTCTCCCGAAGGTAACTGCCATGCTCGATAAACTGGCAAAGAAGAACATTATCCACGCCAACAAGGCAGGAAACCTCAAAGGCAGTCTCCAGAAACACGTAAACGCCCTCTAACGGACGGAGAGACCGCTCCTGACAAAATTAAGAAAAGGCATGCTTTCGAAAGCATGCCTTTTTTCGTTTCACTAATTTCGCCCTATATTCGGCACGCCCGACGTACCGGCATAAATGCCATTACCATACAATCCGCACCGTCATAATCGGCCGATCTCGCTTCGACGACCATGCTATGGTAGCTTCCGTATTCATACCGACATCAAATGCCGAGACACACAAAAACGACATCGATAAAACGTTCACAAACATTTTCGTTCCGTCATTGAACAGACAGGGAAATTCTAAACGCAATGACAGCCGTCATTCGTATCGTAAACACTCCGGACAGCCACTCGCCAATGTCCGGCAAACGGACAGCCGCCTTATAGTAGCGGAGACCACACCTGTCGAGGTTTTATAAAGGAGCCACACAAGTATTATGTCGCGGACGCAGAAACTACTTGATAATTATGGGCAATATAGAAAACAAATATAGAGGAGCTAACGCTCCTCTATATGTTATGTCGATATATGTTCAATATTCAAGCCATGCATCCTTAAATCCGATCGGGCTATACATATAAAAAGACGGCCGGTTACACGGGCCGTCTTCATCGAAATAATAATTTTCGTCGTCGTGATCTCTATACCCCTCAGTATTCCATGTCTTTAAAAGAAAATACTTTATATTCCTGCGTTTGCCGTATGGAGTCTCATCGGTAAATATTATGTCATAGGCATATTTTCCGGTAAGATAGAAACCGCCATGCGGCGTATTGTAACTCCATAGAGAATCCTTTGTAAAGACTTCGCGCCCACCTGGCGGGTGAATCCCTACATATTCAAAATCACGTAAATCGTAAAAGTCCCACTGCCCGATAAGCATTTCACGTACTTGCTCTTCCGAATAGAGAGGCTCTAAATAAGGCTTGCGTGGTATGGATTCTTCCATACAACTATACAGGCAGGCAATGCAGGCCAATACTAACACAATTCTTTTCATAACCTTTCTTTTCGGCAAACATATCTTTCAGTGTTGGAAAATGCAAATTGCGATTTTTGCATTCTCGCGCTTAAAAACAATACGCCACAGACCATAATGGACCGCAGCGCATTGCACTATATATAATCAAAAACAGCGACGACCGATAAAGCTACCCAAGACAACCCAACGAATGAACATATCACGAGGCATACGTCACGTGGGAAAGTGTACCGAGAACACATTGCCGTGACGCCAGCTATCTCTCTCCGGCAAATTCGTAAAGCATGGCTATCTCGGCAGGCCAACGTTCCGGCTCTGGCGTTTCGAGAATTATGGGAATGCCGTCGAAACGGCTATCGGAAGCTATATAGCGGAAAGCCTCTATTCCGATCTGGCCTTCGCCGAGCGGAGCGTGGCGGTCTACCTTGCTGCCGAGCGGCTTCATGGCGTCGTTCAGATGAAACCCGCGAAGATAATCGAGCGATACGGCATCGGCCAACTTAGAGAAAGTATCGTCGCACGCCTGTGCGGTACGCAAATCGTAACCGGCCGCAAAAGCATGGCACGTATCTATGCAATACCCCACACGGCTCTTATCCTCCACACGGTCTATAATATAGGCTATCTGTTCGAACTCGAAACCGACATTCGACCCCTGCCCCGCAGTATTTTCAATAACAGCCGTAACCCCGCGCGTCCTATCGAGCGCAATATTGATGCTCTCCGCCACCCTATCGAGACATTTGTCAACGGAGATCTGGCCGAGATGGCTTCCGGGATGAAAATTCAGCAATCCGAGACCGAGTTGCTCGCACCTGTGCAATTCATCGATAAACGCCTCGCGCGACTTTTCGATTCCGTCCCTTTCCGGATGACCGAGATTTATGAGGTAACTGTCGTGCGGCAATATCATGGCAGAGGTGTATCCGCACTCCTCGCATGCCCGTCGGAAAGCGTCTATCGCCTCCTGCGTCAGCGGTGCGGAACGCCACTGTCTCTGGTTTTTGGTGAACAGGGCGAATCCTCCAGCCCCTATCTCTTTAGCATTATGCGGAGCGTTCCACACGCCTCCGGATGCGCTCACATGAGCGCCGAAATATTTTTTCATACGTCACTATCCTTTATGACAGACGCCTCCGGCGGCAAATGCGCAACTTACCGACGTCGTACACACAACATGCAAATATAATGCTATTCCGTATTTCTTTCAACCGCCGATTCCCAAAGTCGCAGACAGGACATACGCGACAATGCTTGTACCCGCAACTACGCTCTCCCGGCAACGGCAACGAGTCTGTAACACATGCAATGCACAACAACATAAAACTAACGGGAACGCCGATGCCAACAAAGCTACGGCAGCCACGACGTATTATGCGTTTTTTATTATTTTTGTGAGATTATTCCCATGCCGAAAAATGGAAAAAAGCCGTATATGCGCCATTTCGCTGAAAGGCATTCTGTTGACGGTGCTTTTTAGCATCGCCTCATGCGGCGTATCGCAGGCCCAGTTCACGATACGGCAGAACGTGCGAAACAGCGACAGTCTCTACCGCGTCTCGACAGACCGTCCGCAGGTCTCCCGCCGCAACCTGTACTACGATCCGGCAGCGGTCAAGGCCGAAAAGCTGCGCCTGCGCAAGGAACGCAACACCATAGAGTTCAACGCATCTCTCGAAACGTCGCTGCAACAGTTCGAGAACTGGACGGGAAGCGGCAGCAACAACTTCTACGCTCTGGCAACGATGTTTTTCCGCCACCAATACAAGAAAGACAAACTGTCGTTCGACTATCGCGTGGACGCCACCTACGGCATGAACTTCATAGACGACGCCTTCTTCAAAAACAAGGACGAGTTCAAAATAAACGCCCAGTTGGGTTGGACCATGCACCGCAATTGGTCCTATTCGGCATCCATGAATATACGAAGCCAATTCTCGACCGGCTACAAGTCCCGCACCGAACACGAAATCGTCTCCGGATTCATGGCTCCGGGTTATTTCGACATAGCCGGCGGTTTCACCTATTCCAACCAGGGACCGTTCAAGGTGACGCTGTCCCCTTTAAGCGGCAACATAGTGACAGTACTCGACAAACGGCTCTCCGACGCAGGCTCTTACGGAGTCCCTCCGGGAGAAAAATATCTCGGGAAAATAGGATATTCGGGCGAGATATACTTCGACATAGCGTTCGGCCGGCGCAAGGGCTTCCGTTACCGCTCCAACCTTTACGTATTCATGCCGTATGTCGAAATAGACAATCCGACAATACGCTGGGAAAACACATTCGAAATAAAGATAACCAAATACATATCCACAAAATTGTACGGACAGTTGTACTATCAGAAGGAGGCCAGCACCAAACTTCAATACCAGTACTCCTTCATGATAGGACTTATATATTCGTTCAAAAACAAATAGCGACTCATGAAAAACACCCGTCTCAGCATAATACTGCCGCTGGTGATTTCGGCATCGGTGATAGCAGGTATAATAATAGGAATGATAGCCGGTCGCGTCAGCATAGACAACCGGCTGAAAAACATGGCACGCGAAATATCATTGCCGGGCAACAAACTCGACTACGCTCTGGCGCTCATCGAAAGCAACTACATAGACCCCGTTAATACGGACTCTCTTATCGAGAAACTGATGCCCGACCTCATGTGGAATCTCGACCCGCATTCGGTATACATACCCGCTTCGGAAATGACTGCCGTCAACGAGCCTCTCGACGGCGAGTTCGACGGCATCGGCATAGTTTTCAACATGGCTACCGATACCATAGTCGTCCTCAACACCATACCGCAGGGACCGAGCCAACGCGCCGGAGTACAGAACGGCGACCGCATAATAATGATCGGCAAGGACACCGTCGCCGGACGCGGCATACGCAGCGACTCCATAATGAAAATGTTGCGCGGCAAACGCGGCACGACTGTAGACCTCTCTGTAAAGCGCAACGGGATAGCAGATCTGGTACCGATAACCGTCACGCGTGACAAAATACCCGTCAAGAGCGTCGACGCGGCATACATGCTGACCGATGAAACCGCTTTCATGCGCATCACCACATTCTCGCAACATACCTACGACGAGATGGCGGCCGCTCTGGAACGACTCAGCGGCGAAGGCATGAAGAAACTCATCATAGACCTGCGCGGCAATTCGGGCGGATACCTCGGCCAGCCGATACTCATGGCCAACGAATTTCTTCCTGACGGGCGGCTGATCGTATACACAGAAGACCGTAACGGCAAGCAGATCAAGGAGTACTCCGACGGCAGCGGACGTTATCAGGACATAGAACTCGCCGTGCTGATCGACGAACACAGCGCATCGTCGAGCGAGATACTCGCCGGCGCATTGCAGGATAACGACCGGGCGACGATAATCGGGCGCCGCTCATACGGCAAGGGACTCGTTCAGCAACAAATACCTTTCGCAGACGGCTCCGCCATGCGCCTCACCACCGCACGGTACTACACCCCGACAGGCCGCTCCATACAGAAACCGTACACCTCGGCCGACGAGAACTACGGAGAGGACATATACAACCGTTACGTACACAACGAATTTTTCTCGGCAGACAGCATACGTTTCGACGACAGTCTGAAATACGTAACTCCGGGCGGGAAAGTGGTTTACGGCGGCGGAGGCATCATGCCCGACATTTTCGTACCTCTCGATACGACGGACATCACGCACTACTACATAGAGGTGGCCAGCCGCAACATCCTATACCGGTATACTATGGAATACGCCGACAAGCACCGCAATGCCATAAATTCCGTCAAGACCGTCGACGACCTGCGCCGCCTGCTCGATGCCGACGACGACATGTTGGAAGATTTCGTAGAATACGCCCGCCGCAACGGGGTACAGCCAGACCGGGAACAGATCGAGAAATCCGGCAAACTCATCACCTCGCTGCTACGCGCCTACATAGGCCGCAATACGCCCCTCGAAGAGGCAGGTTTCTACTCCAACTCCTACGTCGTCGACCCGCCCGTACTGAAGGCTCTCGAAATATTTTCCCGACCGGCAACTAAGCCGACGCCCACCGTACAGGACACTTCAACAAAACAGACCGGAAAAGACTGACATGCAACCAATCCGATACCTGCCGAGCAACAATTATAAAAACACGAGGTCATGAAAAAACACATTTCAGGGTATTTACTGATACTATCGTTGTCGTTTCTTTGCGGCACGGTCACACTAACCGGCTGTAGCCGCAAAACGGCTGCGGTAGCATTTTCCGGCGAGGAAGTGTATTCCCCGCGATATGCCGAAGGATTCACGATATACGGCACCGACGGAGCATCGACGGTTATCGAAATTCGCAATCCGTGGCAGGGCGCCGATGGAGTGAACACCCAAATTTTCGTGTCACGTAACGGAGAAACGGCGCCGGAAGGCTTCGCCGGTCAGACGATAAAAGCCCCGCTCGAAAGAATCGTCTGTTTCTCGTCATCGCACGTGGCATTTCTCGACGCACTCGGAAAAACAGACCTCATACGAGGGGTTTCCGGTGCCGACTACATATCCAGTCCTGCAATACGCGAAGGGTATGCCGCCGGAAAAATCAGAGACGTAGGATACGACACCAACGTCAATTACGAACTGCTGGCTTCGCTGCGTCCCGACGTAGTATTCATATACGGAGTCGGAGGCGAAAATACCGCCGTAACCCAAAAACTGGCAGACATGAACATACCGTTCATGTACATAGGCGAATACGTCGAGGAGAATCCTCTCGGCAAGGCTGAATGGATAGCCGTATTCGGCGAGGCGACCGATGACCGGCCGCAGGCCGAGGCTATATTCGACGGCATAGCCACCCGTTACGAAACGCTACGCTCGGCCGCCGAACGGAGCGGAGAACACCCGCGCGTACTCATCAACGCCCCCTATCGCGACGTTTGGTTCGCACCGGGCGACGACAGCTATATGGTACGCCTTATCGAAGATGCCGGAGGCGAATATCTGTTCGCCGGCGAAAGCGGCTCCGCCAGCCGTCCGATAAGCAACGAGGCCGCATATATGGCCGCCCTCGACGCCGACGTATGGCTCAGTCCGAGCCAAGCGCTCTCCATATCGGAACTCGAATCGCAGAATCCGAAATTCGCCGGCATCCGCTGTGTGGAGAACGGACGCGTCTACAACAATACCAGACGCCGCACCCCTCAGGGCGGAAGCGACTTCTGGGAATCGGGCGCGCTCCATGCCGACATAGTGTTGCGCGATCTCATAATATGTCTGGCGCCGGACTTCGCTACCCGGAACGCCGCGCTGTTCTCAGGCGACGGCACGACGGCCGAGGCATCGGATTCCGATGCCCCGGAAACGATTTCATGGCGAGGAACACCGGTAGAAAACGCCGGTATACAAACCTATTATTTCGAAAAGTTGCAGTAAGACAATGCACCGGTCGTAAGCCGCCGTCTGCCGGCCTCGATACCGGAAAAGAGGCGACACGCCACGAACCGCCAATACGAAAACACCCGAAAACCACCGAAACGACTTGAAGAAGCGCAACGGCATACTGATGCTCGCGATCTCCGTCGCAGTCGCTGTGTTGGCTCTGGCCGACATGGCCACCGGTGCGGCGCGTCTTTCAATCGCGGAAATATGGCGCGGACTGTGGGGACAGGCCGCCGACGAAAGCGTGCGATACATTGTCATGCACTTCCGTCTGCCCAAGACCGTGACGGCTCTGCTGTCCGGCGCGGCGCTATCGGCTGCAGGATTGCAAATGCAGACGCTGTTCCGCAACCCACTCGCAGGCCCATACGTGCTCGGCGTCAGCTCCGGCGCGAGCCTCGGCGTCGCCGCGTTCGTTCTGGGCATGCCGCTGCTCGGCATTTCGGCGCACGGCACATGGTGGGGCGCGATAGGAATGGTGGGTGCGGCATGGATCGGCGCAGCGGCCATACTCGTCATAATCATGGCCGTTACGACACGCATCAAAGATATAATGGCCGTACTGATACTCGGCATGATGTTCGGAAGCGCGGCGACGGCCGTAGTGGAGATACTGCAATACATGAGCCCCGAAGGAGCCGTCAAATCGTATGTCGTATGGACCATGGGCAGTCTGGGCGGTGTCCTGCTATCGGACCTGCGGATACTCGTACCGGTAATCGCGGCGGGTCTGGCCATATCCATAGCATTGATAAAACCTCTCAACATGCTGCTTCTGGGCGAAAACTACGCCCGTACCATGGGACTCGACATAAAGGCTACCCGACTGGGGATATTCCTGTCCACCATATTGCTCGCCGGTACGGTAACGGCATTCTGCGGTCCAATAGGATTCATCGGACTGGCCGTGCCGCACATAGTGCGCATGATATTCCGCGAGGCAGACCACCGCACTCTGATGCCGGCATCGATTCTCACGGGCGGAGGACTGATGCTCCTTTGCGACATAGCTTCGCAACTGCCTTCTGGCGACCTCACGCTGCCGGTCAATACGGTCACGGCGCTGATAGGCATACCTGTCATAATAGCCGTAATATTACGAACACGCAAAACGGCTTGAGCCTATGGAATACGAAAGGATAAATACCGTACAGCTCCATTCGCTCACACTCGGCTACCGTGACAGGCTTCTGTTCGAAGGTGCCGAAATAGGTTTCGGCTGGGGCGAATTCACAGCTCTGATAGGCCGCAACGGCACCGGCAAAAGCACCCTCCTGCGTACCATAGCCGCCCTTGCCAGACCGCTCGGAGGTTACATAACGGTAGAAGGGCGCCGATTGGACGCTATGACGCGCCGCGAGATAGCCGAACTGATCAGTTTCGTCTCCACCGACGAAGTGCGCGTAGAGAATCTGAAGGTCTCGGATGTCGTAGGACTGGGACGCGCACCGTACACCAACTGGGTGGGATCGCTCACCGAACGCGACCGCGCACAGGTAGAACGCGCGCTGCGGCTGGTAGGCATGGAGAGCTTCTCCGGCAAAAGCATGGATACCCTGAGCGACGGAGAACGCCAGCGCGTCATGATAGCCCGTGCTCTGGCTCAGGACACACCCATAATACTTCTGGACGAGCCGACCGCATTTCTCGACCTGCCCAACAAATACGAAATATGCCTGCTGCTGCGCGAACTGGCGCACAAGGAGGGCAAATGTATCGTTTTCTCCACGCACGACATGAGCATAGCGCTCGAAATGTGCGATACTATAGCAATGATCGAAGGCGGACGATTCTATTACGGCACTACCGAAATGCTCATCGCCGACGGCACGCTCGACCGTCTTTTTGCAGATACGGCGCTCGCCTTCGATCCGGCCACCCGCAACGTCAGGCTCCGCCACGGATAAATACCGTACCGTAAACGTCCTGCCGACCACAGTAAAAGCCGCCTGCCTGCATACATCGACATCGAAACAATACCGCACACGCCAGACAACGCATCGGAACTGTAGGCACCGGAGCCGGATATTTAATTTTTAGCGGAAAATAGCTACATTTGCAAGTTGCCGTATACGGACGCCGAAACGCTCTTTTACGCAACCCGAAAACAGGATAAAGAAAACATAACGCATACCCATATGTTCGAGAACTTAACCGACAGGCTGGAACGCTCATTCAAGATACTCAAGGGCGAAGGACGCATCACTGAAATCAACGTGGCCGAAACCCTGAAAGAGATACGCCGCGCGCTCATCGACGCCGACGTTAACTACAAGGTCGCCAAATCGTTCACCGACGAGGTAAAACAGAAGGCACTGGGCGCCAACGTACTCACCGCCGTCAAGCCGGGACAGATGATGACCAAGATCGTCCGCGACGAGTTGGCGTTACTAATGGGCGGCACGGCCACGGACATAAATCTCGACGGGCGGCCGGCAGTCATACTCATCGCCGGTCTTCAGGGATCCGGTAAGACGACGTTCTCAGGCAAACTCGCCAACTTGCTCAAAAGCAAACGAGGTCGCGGAGTTCTCCTCGTAGCGGGCGACGTTTACCGTCCTGCGGCGATCGAACAGCTCAAGGTACTCGGCAGCCAGATAGGCGTGGAAGTATACACCGAAGAGGGTAACAAAAATCCCGTGGAGATAGCCGAGAACGCGATAAAATACGCACGCGGCAAGAATCTCAATACGGTGATCGTCGATACGGCCGGCCGTCTGGCGGTAGACGAGGCCATGATGCAGGAGATAGCTGCGATAAAACAGGCCGTCAAACCGTCCGAAACCCTTTTCGTAGTGGACTCCATGACGGGTCAGGACGCGGTCAACACCGCCAAGGAGTTCAACGACCGCATAGACTACGACGGCGTGGTACTCACCAAACTCGACGGCGATACGCGCGGCGGTGCGGCCATTTCGATCCGCTCGGTAGTGGACAAGCCGCTCAAGTTCATATCTTCGGGAGAAAAGATGGACGCCTTGCAGGTGTTCCACCCGGAACGTATGGCAGACCGTATCCTCGGCATGGGCGACATAGTATCGTTCGTCGAACGCGCACAGGAACAGTACAACGAGGAGGACGCCCGCAGGCTCAAAAAGAAAATCGTCAAGGATCAGTTCAACTTCAACGATTTTCTCGACCAGATCGGCCAGATCAAGAAAATGGGCAACATGAAGGAACTCATGGGCATGATTCCCGGCGTCGGAAAGGCCATAAAGGATATCGAAATATCCGACGACATGTTCAAGCAGACCGAAGCCATAATATACTCTATGACGCCTGCCGAACGCGAAAACCCGGAAATCATAAATCCGAGCCGCAAGGAACGTATAGCCAAGGGTAGCGGTACCACGCTCGCCGAGGTCAACAAACTGCTCAAACAGTTCGACCAGACGCGCAAAATGATGAAGAGCGTCGCCACGTTCAAACCCGGCATGGCCAAGAAAGGCCGCCGCAGATAGCCGCACGTCACGCTGCGTCGGCCCTCGGTATATGACAGCGACTCCGACAAGACGCCTCGACACGGAAACTATACGAATACGGAAAACGAATACAACGGAATGACGACCGATGTCGTGTTATGCTCACTCATTTCGGACGCAACCCAAATTAACGACACAGACAGAACTCCGGAAAAGGGCAAACCACACATACGAAAAAAGAAGGCGTCACTTTCCGGGTTAACGATACTTACCGTAAATATCCGACGCAACTGGAATTAGCGACCAATCGACAACGTGCGGCAACATACAGCCCGCAGATATATTTGAAGGCGTTATTCGTATCGGCTTAATTTATACGTGCGCAACAGCATTCCGGACGTAAACGCAACCGACGGTGCTCCGACAGGACATCGAACGAATCAGGCGCTCCGGGCACTAAGCACCTACCACACCGTACAGGCTATTCAATGCTACGCCGACTCATTCCGACACGACCAAAACAAACGACGCCTCAGACCGGGTGCTTGAAAAAGAATAAATCTCATACAGGACAATGCAGGTCGCATACCTACAAACCTGTCGATATATTCCGCTAAGGAAATTACATACATAACAACACAGTGGGGTTGCGTCAAAAACTGAGCATTTGCCCCCCCTTAAAGTATATAAAGACAGGTAAAATGCGAGGAAATAAGTTTAAAGGCGATAGTGGTTATTGGTGCAAATGACTTGGCCGGAAGCACGATAGAAACGCAGCCGACTACCCGTTACGGCGCTCCGCCATGTCCATTGCACAACGTATCGTACAGTCCGTCCGATACGTTGCGCAACTCTCCGATCGCATCGTCACCATAAAATATACGCCGCCAAGTTCGTTACGACATCCGCAAAACACCATGTTCGCAAAGTCTATATATCCGGAACGCTCTTTTGCGAAAACGGAATACGCACGACCGCTTTGGGGAACTGTCGAGCAGCACGTTAACTGTAAGGAACATCTCTATCGCGGTACGACAACGGTATGTAGCCAATAGCTTTTGCGATGAATGCGCCGCGTGTCTGCTGCACCTTTATTTCTGCGCGACTCAACGGCTTGGTATCCGTCACCAACCTATAGCGACCGCAAGACCGACAATCCGGAAAATCCGCACACGTGTTTCGCTGTTTCAGCCGACATCCCAATATCGATAACCGACGGCATTACGATACGGTATTCTCGTCCGAAAGCTGCCCCCGAACAAACTTCCAGCTATCATTCCTCACTTTCACGTATCTAACAATATACACACATAGATGCGAACTCCGAAACCCGGTCGTGACCGCTGCGACATACGGAAAAACATCGTCTCAAATAAAAACGAGTGACGAAACGTAACGGCTGAAACGTTCCCGCCGAAAGACCGACAAACATGAAGCCGGGACGGAAATACGACACGTCTCGTCGGAACGGAACCGATCCCAAAACACCGAGAACCGCCCGAAGAGACAAAAGCAGAAACGCGACAGCAGCGAAACGGAACTGAAAAACTGCTGCCGATGCAAAACCGGCAAGACAGCAACCGGAGCCGGAATGTAAAAAACGATGCCGGAAGAAAACGTCGGAGAAAACCTATAAAACGAAAACCGGAGAAAATACCGCAAGACAAAAGCCGGAGCGGAACTTAAGAACGCTGATACCGAAATAAAACCGTTCCCAAAACAGAGAGATACCCGAAATACAACATAAGAAACAGAAACCGGAACAGGACTGCTAAAAGAACATCGGAACAAAATTACAAAACCGATTCCGGAGAAAACATACAAAACAAGAACCGGAGAAAATACCGCAAGACAAAAGCCGGAGCAGAACTTCAGAACGCTGACACCGAAATAAAACCGTTCCCAAAACAGAGAGATACCCGAAATACAACATAAGAAACAGAAACAGGACTGCAAAAAGAACATCGGAACAAAATTGCAAAACCGATTCCGGAGAAAACCTACAAAATGAAAACTGTAGAAAATACCGACATATAGAAACAGACAAAGAAACCGGGCGACCGCAACAGGATTAGCGAACGCCCGGAATTATAACACGGCAACTGCTTCCGTCTAATTATTATCGAAAACATCGGGATCCACGGCAATCAATCTGAAACGCAACTTTTCGGTTCGTTCACGTATCTGCTCCGTCGGATAGACATCGCTTTCTTTCAATGTATCGAGACCTTTTCCGAACTGGTAGGTATACGCGTTGGTCGCACCGTCGTCTATGCCGGACACCTCCGTGACGGCGTTGGAGGTCCAGTATTGCATATAAGGAATTATCGGGTGATTAGGATCCAAAGCACCAGCCTTGTAGGCCTTCTCTATGATCTGCCAACCGGCAATAGAAGGTAGAGTCCAAGCATTATTAGTCCATTCTGCATCATAATCCAAATCAGGGAAAGTAGGATTTTTCAACATCTCATCAATATTAAGATTCGGACTCGTCGAAGGCATGTTCCAGAAACATATGGCATAAATCATGGCACTGCCTCCGTTTTGTTTTCCCCACGGCAAATATTCGGCAGCCCTATCCCTATGACTGCGGTGCGGATGATTCGGATCGCTCACCCAAGGCTCCGCATCTATCAGGTGGGTCGTATTCTGGAAAGCGTCGTTCCGGTTATAATCGAGATGTTCGCCGTCAAATCCCCACGGCATGGCACTCCGGTCTACACGGTCAATAAGTAAAGTAACCGACGGCCTGCCGAACACCTCCTCTATATACGGACCGCTAACGGCATACTCTATCGGAGCATACTGTACCACGTCTATCGTTCTGGTTTCTATCGGCTCGCCTGTCGCCGAACTGCCTCTGTAAACCTTTAACGTTATGGTATGTTTGCGCGAGTGCGTCTTAGGATCGAATCCGCCTGCATATTCAGACCATGGTTCGGCATAAAGCCATATCCTACTACCCGATACTGTAGCAGTTACCGCTCCGGCGACCGAAGACCACATATTTCCTTGAGACGCATTATATATCCACAAGAACTGCGTATCCTGATTATTTCCCTCTATAGTACACGTAACGTTTTCCGAAGCATTCACATCTATCGGGAAATACTCGCCCGAACCGTTCAGAATCACGTCGCCTGTCTCAAAAGAAGCCTCACCCAGATAGCTGTCCACACGCCACGTGGCATTTCCGTTGTCGACAACCAGATTGCCGTCGCTGTCCACCTGTCCGCCTTCGGTCACGGCATAACCGCTCAACTGGAGCGTGACTTTATAATACCTGTTGCGCAGAATATCGAAATTACGCTCTATATCGTTTCCCAGAAAAAGGCGGAAATGTACGGTTCCGGAGAAGATGCTATGGTCGCCCGCATCATTCATCCTCAAATAATAAGCCTCGAAATCGAGATAGGAACACGCCGCTGTGGAGGGATCGGAATGTATCTGTTCCGGGGACATATTTTCAGGACAATCCGCCGGACGTTTTCCCGTTTCGTCCGTATCGGCCGCTCCGAAACTGTCGCCGCCATGATAATTCTCGAACATGAACAACGGATCTATGTCCGGATCGCTATAATCTGTAGCATCGTAATGACCACCGACTTTAGTCACGGCATCGCTCCACGGATTAGTGCCGCTGTCGAGCGTAGCCTGCCCTACTATAATTCCCCAGTCCAATTCGCCGCGTTCGCCCTTTGTTTCACCATCGGTAACGACACCTACCTCATCGGCGGGTATCTGGGAAGAAGTCACCGTAACAACATTCTGACGTCCTATGAAACATTTGTCCGGCACACGGTGCAGGCTGATGGAACGCGGTATGATAGCGACATTACGGTTGAGCCGCGTACCGTCCACCTCGACTGTTATCATCGCCACGGTACGTTCCAGCGAAGCCACCATATTGATACCCGTCGTACCGTCGCCATGACTGTGAGAAGGATTGTCCGAATCCGTCTCGGCTTCCGCGAACATGAGACAACCGTTTTCCGGAATACCCGGTATGGAAGAGGTCTGCGTCAAAGACCTGACCTGCCCGACGGTCATACCTTGCGCTATCTTCCGGCCGTAATTGGCCACCACATACACTCCCGTCGAGGAAGTATACCATTCCGAGTCGGAAAAGTGTATCTCGATATTCTCCCCGTTATACTGCACGGCAGGATCGCCGCTCTCGACCGGAATATCCCGCACATCTATATAATGTACCGCCGAAAGCGCAGCATCGTCGCCCCTGCCGGAAGCTATCACCACATTGATGTCGCGTAGCTCGTTGAAGTCGGCCGCACCGATACGCGTCATGGGATCGACAGGCAACGGATCCGGCAACTCTATACGCAGGAACACCTCCCCCGGACGGTCGTCCGCCGCATTTCCGCCGGCTGCCGGGTCATCGACGCACCCCGACATCATGACCGCCGCCAATGCGAACATGCCTATTGCGTAGTGTTTCGACAAACTGTTCATATATATGATAATTCTTTAGAATTCTGGTTTGATTTCATCTCCGGCCCACTGGGGAACGGTCACGGTCACGCCTACGCTCTGAAACTCCACGAGTACCGGAACGAGGACTTCATTTTTCGCCAGATCTATCTTCTGGTCCTTTACGAACTGCCCTATATCGACAGTGTGTATCTTTTCTCCGTCTTTGCCTACGACATCGAGTGCCACATCGTCTTCCGAAGCGAAGCGGGGCACGTTGAATCTGGCAACTACGGTAGTTTTCCCCGATTCGTCGTCCACGGCGCATTCCGGATAGAATGCGCACGGATCGCCGCAGGGATCGTTTTCAAAATTGGTATACTTGTACGGATGCCGTAACACTACTGACGTATTGGGAGCGTCCACTCCCCTGACCTCCACGTACATGTCTATATGCGACGCCTCGAATGCGGCCGTATCCTCTCCGGCCTCTCCCTGCACCACCCGTATGGATCCGGACGTCATATACAGAGAGTCATTGCAAGTCATCACGCCTTCGGTAAAGGCACACGGGTGCCCTACGAGGCATTGCGTCATATCCGCCGGTTCGTTTTCCTTGAGTCCGACCGTCGCCGTATTTTCAAAACAGTTGCCTACGCCGACGAATCTGTACTCCCCTGCCGGGAGCGACAGTTCGGCCGAAGGCGATACGTTCAGTATCTCTTTGTCGAGCGTCTGCGACATGACGAATTTGTCGTCGCAGTCGAAAACATACAAATTGACCTTTGTTATCTTATCGTGGAAAATCTCCTCCTCGCCATCTCCTTTGTAACTGAACAGCAGACGGAAATCGACCTTGCAACTACTCAAATCCTCCTTTATGCAACCCGTCATGAGGGCTGCGAAGACCAACAGGGCGAATGGCTTAATATATTTCATCGGTTTGTATGTCTATGATTAAAAAAGTCCCGTGCAGCGCGTCGTACGCCGCACGTAGACCGTTTCAACATTCGTTATTCAAAACTCGGGTTCAGCGGCACGATAGTCCAGGGCGATACATTGGCAATTACCTGTATACACTGGGTATTGAACTCGTCGAGATCCTTTTCGGTAAACAAGAAGTCCATCGTATAGATGCTTCCGGCCGCGAAACCGTCGGTATATTCCTGACCGCCCTTCTCGAATTTCTGAGTCGACAGATAGCGCTGTCCCTTGTCGGTGTTGACATTAACCATTATCTGCACGTTGTCGGATGCATAGAAGTTATAAGCATAAGCCTTACCGCCGAAATCGCTGGTTTTAGTCTCCGAAGTCAGTTTAACGTCGGCGATAACATCGAAAGAATACTCCGGTTTATCTGCACCGGCCTCTTTGCCGAAATAGGAAGACATGTCGTTGGCACCCACTGAGGGAATGAGACCCCTTACGGTACCGCCTACGGTACAGCTGGAATTGAAGTTAGCCACGGCGAACTGCTGGATATCGAGCGACTGGAACTTAGTACCGAGGTCGGTGCAGCCTACGCTGTGGATTTCGACACGCGAAATGTTGGGATAGAGCGTTACCTTGGCTGTAAGATAATTGACATGTTCCCCCTGTAATTCAGCCGGAACGAGCTGCTCGCATTTTCCGTAAAGCAAAAGATCGTTGTTCTTAACGTCCACATCGCCGAGAGACTCGAGCGTTGTAATAGCTTCGAGAGTGGCCAGATTATTGCCTTTGACGGCATCTACGCCCTTTTTGCCGACATTACCCACGATGATAACCTTGGTCACATCCTTAGAAAGTTCATGGAAGGTCACGCCTTCTACGGAAGTCAATGCCGTAACGTCGCTGAAATAGGTCTGAACACTCTCGTCCAAAGTGATGAAATTACCGCTGTTGTCGGCAAAAAGCACATAAGCGCTTTTCAACGTAGCCGCTGAAGCATTAACTCGATCTTCGAGTGCGCGCGACACGGGATTGGCCAAAGATATGGTAATCGTTTTGGGTGCATTATTGTCGATAATGCCTTCGTTCTTTTCGGCACAGGACACAGCTGCTACAGCGACTGCGGCAAGACACACTAAGTTAGTCAATTTCATTTCTTTAAGTTTTTAAGTGTTATAAATAATGGATAAAAGTTTTACCTGATCTGTTCCAGATTGCGCCGTGCGGTCTCGTCGCCTGCACCGAGAGCCTTGCCGAACCAGACGGCCGCCTCGTCTTCGTCCTCGAGCATCATGTAGCACACGCCGATAGAATTCCATGCCCTCTCGTCGTCACGATATTCGAGCAGTGCATCCAACGCATCGGCATAACGCTTCTCACGTATCATGGCATTGGCGGCATTGACAGCGTCTGCGGCGACATCGCCCAGAACGTCGTAATACACGGACACGTAACATGCATTACGCAACTGCGGGTAGAACGTGCGTAGCATATAGCTGTACGGCCGCCATCCGTCGAGCGCCTTGAGAGCGTTCTTGCGATCCTCCCCGGTGCGCGTATCTATGATTTCGAGTACCTCGTCGCGATATTCCATATCAGAAGCGGCCACAAGCCTACGAAGTCCCTCCCAGTTCTCCACTCCGTTTATCAGATTGAAATCCTCATCCGTCAATCCGGGTTCCTGACTGCGTATATACTCCCGCAAAGCCTCGGCACGTCCCTTACCGAGACGGGTATTGAAGGCCAGACCGCCTTCCGGAGAGGCGAAACCTGTGATCTCGATGCCGCTAAGACGTATCTTGTCCAGATCGCCTATCTTGCGTATGGCCTCCATGATCTCGTCGAGAGTGGCCTGGTTGCCGTAAGCGGCCGGGTTCAGATCGGTACGCGACACGGTAAAGAACACCTTCATCTCCTCGCTGTCGAACACCCAGCGGCGATGCGCGTCCACGACTTCATAATTGACGGCCAATTCGGGCGTATCCTCCACGACCGGTTCCGGCGTCACATAAACCAGTCCGTTCCACAACAGCTGCTCGCCGTCGTAACATTCGCAACCGCACCCTACAATCTCGCGCGACAGTCCCAGCGAAGCCGTCCGGAACTCGCTGACATAAGGTATGCTCGCAGAATAGGAATAGACACCGCCCTTGCGCATCTGGCCTTCGCCGAGCGTCCACTCGCCGTTACCGCCGAGGGCCTGTTCCTGCCGTTCACGTTTGTAACGTATGTTCCCGTAAATCTCGACCGGAGCCAAAAGGACTGTATCCGCACCGCTATACAGGTAAGGCGTCAAGACCATTTTGTATCGGCTTTTCAACGCTTCGTTATCCGTATCTATATCGAAACTGATGTCTATGTTTCGCTTGTTCTTGCCGACACGAGCATTCTCGACGACGACCTGCGCCGTCATGACCAGCGGAACGAACAAAAGGCACACGGCCGTAAATATCTTCTTCATATTGCGGAAACTATTTTATCATGTACACGAAACTGATTCCCAACTTCGTGGGACCGAAATAATGCTTGCTGTCGAATCCCTTGAACCGGCCGCAGGTACGGCATTCATATTTGTCGTATTCGGTATATATGTATCCGACGCCCACTGTAGCTTCGAGATTCCATCTTTTACCGATTATCCAAGCATAACCGTAGGCTATACCTGCGCCTACTCCCCACCCCTGATAGCGGTTGTTCCGGGTAATCCCGGCTTTGAAAGGCATCCCTATACCGCTTATATTATACTCTCCGTACCCGGCATGGATCCCGAAAAAATGCCCCTGAAAACCTTCGCAGAGCCAGTATCTGAACTCAGGAGCGACAAGGAAATGCTTGAATTTGCGGTTTTCGGACTTGTTCAGTGTCCACGGATTGTACCCGCCGGACAACTCGAGCGTAGTACGCTCACCGAGACCGAACTCAAACCCTATATTCGGGGTCGAAGTCGCCCAATAGAGCAGATTGGTCTTGACGGCAACTTTCTGTGCGTAAACGCTTCCGGCACCCCAAACCGACAACACAAGAGATATCAACAATAGTTTTCTCATTATCCTGAAGTTTAATCCGTTATTCCAAATGGAAGACGTATGCTCCACCTTTTATATAAAGGGTAAACCGGACAACCAACACTTTGGCAATCAACCGACAAGAACTGTAAAACGGCCGAAATACCTATATGCGGAATAATCGTTGGTTATTTCATGAGTAGTAGAAGCCTGATGACAGGCAGAATGTATACAGACTATAAAGTATTGTTAATTAATTTATGACGAGATTAGTTTGTAAAGTAAAATCTTTGTCGTACCTTTATGGTTGTAAACCAACGACATAACCAACGATAGAATCGTGTAACAGGTTTGGCACACAATTCACATTCAAACATACAAATACTGACAATCAGCACATTACCCCGCACACCTCAACAAACAGAATATTGACAGGCGAGCATGCGCAGCTAACAAATACGACGCATATAGAACTTATTGTGACAGATCGCAACACTCTGATAAACCCCTAAAAATTTTCAACAGTAAATCCTGTTTTCAGAGTATCGCATGGGTAATCGCCTCCGAATAAAAATATGCTTTCTTCCCCCTAACGAGAATCTGAAAGCGACGACAAACGTATCCGCTCCTTTATCAGTCTACCGCCGGAAAGTTCCGATCACACAGACCCGCAACATGATCACGCCCGATCGAATATAAAATTCGCCGCATGACCTGTCGCATTCATACTATATACACCTTCTCCAGTACACAAGAAAAAAGAACAGCGTTCTGGGTAAGATCATATAATCTTACCCAGAACGCTGTACGAATAAAAACCTACCCGTCGGTATACTTACCTAACGGAGAGCTCCGAAATCCGGCCGACGGAAAACGACTAAGCGTATTTCTTGCCGAACATGGCTATCCGACGCGCCTCCTTGCCGTCCAAGGCTTTCTGCACCGCGGGATCTATGGAACGAAACTTGGAAAAAGTATCCCTCGACAGCCCGAAATGGCGGCATATATCGGTAATGGACTTGTCGGCATCGAGCATGGCGATAACCTTATCTCGATTGGTAATCAACACATTCAGTTTCGTATAGCTGCCTTTTCTGCGACCGAGTACGACACCTTCGGCACGTCGCAAAGCCAACGCCTCGCGCGTACGCATGGATATGAGGTTACGCTCGATCTCGGCGACAAGACCGAATGCAAAACACAGCACCTTGCTGTTTATGGAATTGTCGAAAGAGTATCCCTCCTTCGTGGAATACAGGTTTATCTTCTTGGAAAGACACTTGCCCATTATAGACATCACTTCCGTAAGGGTACGACTGAGACGCGAAATCTCGGTCACTATAAGCGTATCCCCTGCCTTCATCTTTTTCAGGAGTACCCCCAGTTTTCGGTCGCGTTCCTTCTTATTGCCGCTTACCACTTCGGTAACCCACCTGTCTATCTTCATGCCGCGGCTCTCGGCAAACCGCCTGATCTCGTCCTGTTGGTTAGCCAGATTCTGTTTACCCGTACTAACCCTCAAATAAGCAATAATCATATAATAAGTCAAATTTATACGAAGGTGTCGAGCCATCCCGGTTGAACTTTTCTTTTATCGGCACACACTAATTCCGCTAAAAGACATGATTATCCGCAGATACACTCCCCTCCGGAAGGGTGCCTGGCAAGCGGCACCCTTCACTGACATCTGCAAAATACGCTTAAATCCGGGAATCATCAAAGCACACAATAATGCAAGACACCTTCGATCCGCCGGAATACCATAAAATACATACATCATATTCCGAACAGACACTATGAATAACGTTATTTCAGCACTTATTTTGTATATTTGTCCTACAAAATGATAGTTATACACATAGCCGACGAACGGTCTGCGTTAAATAACAAAGAGATAGGAAACGAAATTTTTTCATGCAGAAACATGCAACAAACGTATCGTAACAATCCCGGGAACGAGATTTTCCCTGCCACCGAGAACGACTATCCGCAACTCGCGGAAATCTGGGAATCGGCCGTGAAAGCCACACACGACTTCTTGTCACGCGAAGATATGGAAGCCATTGCGAGCCGGTTGCAAAGCGACTACTTCCCGGCCGTGAAACTGTTCGTTTCGCGACTCGCCGACGGTACGCCAGTAGCATTCGCCGGCATATCCGAGGGGCATCTCGAAATGTTGTTCGTAAAAAACGAATTCCGCGGCCGCGGCTTCGGATCGCGCCTGCTCGATTTCGCAATACGACAGGGAGTGGACTCAGTGGATGTAAACGAACAGAATCCTCAGGCGCTCGGTTTCTATCTGTCGCACGGATTCGCCGTTATCTCCCGCGACGAAACCGATCCGGACGGACGTCCATACCCCATACTCCACCTGTCGTTACAGCAATGACACCTGCACCGCAGTGCCGACACACAATCCAAGACCATCCGGATACATGACACGAAAAGTTCCGGTCGCGCGATCATGACGCGCCGGCTTCGCGGACGCCACACTATCGCTAAACGATTCACACGACGATATCACACCCTCATACATGACATACGAAAAGTTCGGGCGCGATTCCATAGAAACGGAATCGCGCCCGAATTACATATAAAAACCTTTACCGACGCTGTCAGACGTCGTGCGACAACGGCTGGGGAATGTTAGACGACATATCGAAACCGCCCCAACGCTCGGCCACATAATCCAACGTGGCAATGATTTCCGCAGCATCGGTGGAGGTCACGAGTTTCAGACGTGTCTGCTTGAAATCGGGCAGTCCTTTGAAATAACACGACAAGTGGCGTCTCATCTCCAGAATGCCGACCTTTTCACCTTTCACTTCCAAAGATTTGGCGAAATGGCGTTTGGCTATCTCCACCCGTTCCGTGACTGACGGTTGAGGCAACGACTCGCCTGTAGAGAGCCAATGGCGTATTTCCCTGAATATCCAAGGGCGGCCATACGTAGCGCGCCCTATCATCACACCGTCAACGCCGTAGTCCCAAAAGGCCACCTCTGCCTTCTGCGGAGAATCTATATCGCCGTTGCCTATTATGGGAATGCGGATCAAAGGATTACTCTTCACCTTTCCTATCAACGTCCAGTCGGCTTCGCCGTTATAAAGCTGCGCGCGGGTACGGCCGTGTATAGTCAGCGCCGCTATGCCGACATCCTGCAGACGCAAAGCGATCTCCTCTATGTTCTTGTTCTCATCGTCCCAGCCGAGACGCGTTTTCACAGTGACCGGCGTATCGACGGCCTCGACTATGCGCCGCGTCATTTCCACCATGAGAGGCACGTCGCGCATCATGCCGCTGCCCGCACCGCGACCCGCGATCTTCTTTACCGGACAACCGAAGTTTATATCGATCACATCCGGACGAGCGCTTTCGGCTATGCGAGCGGCCTCTACCATAGGCTCTATGAGATGACCGTATATCTGTATGCCCACAGGCCGTTCGCTGTCGGAAATATTCAGTTTGGCGACCGATTTGGCTCCGTCGCGTATCAGTCCGTCGGAGGATATGAATTCCGTGTAGACCATATCGGCCCCGAATTCCTTGCACATATAACGGAACGACGGATCGGTCACGTCCTCCATGGGAGCGAGGAAAAGAGGCTTATCGCCCAGATCTATATCGGCTATCTTCATATCGACGCTAATTTACCGACTCTCCGACCGCCGCTTTACGGCACCGCAACGAAAAATCCGCCGTGACTGCAACACATTCGACATGCCATATTCTCCGCCGCGGCAAATAAACCGGCAAGAAATTGCGGCAAATCTAACGGTTTCCTGATCGGGAGCTGCTATTTACACCCGCAAAGATAACCGTTCGGCGCGTAAAACGGAAAAATCGTTATCTTTGTATTTTAAACGCTGCCGTACGACTACCGCACCCACAATACCGGCACGGACATACGGCACCGGTACAGACCGGGAAAACAGCCATGCCGGAGTCGGCACGAATGAGGCACACGAAAAACGTACCCGACATCGGCAAGCGCACGACAAGACTATCACACATAGCTTTACGGACTATGAATACAGAAAACTATCTTTCGCAAACTATCGCCGCCGTAGTGGCGGAACTATACCCCGACGCCGCAGGTGTACCGTTGCAGTTGTCGCGCACCCGCAAGGAATTCGAAGGAGACTACACGCTCGTGGTGTTTCCGCTGTTGAAGGCAAGCCGCAAAGCGCCCGAAGCCACGGCCGCAGAGATAGGCGAAAGGCTCACGGCATCGGTACCGGAGATAGAGAGTTACAACGTAGTCAAGGGCTTCCTCAACCTGAGCCTGCACAAACACCTGTGGAACGACCGGCTTAAAGCCATAGCCGCCGACGGGAATTTCGGATTCGCGACGCCCACCGGCCACACGATAATGGTAGAGTACTCCTCTCCCAACACCAACAAGCCGCTCCACTTGGGACACATCCGCAACAACCTGCTCGGTTACTCGGTATCCGAAATACTCAAGGCGTGCGGCAACGACGTCATAAAGGCCAACCTCGTGAACGACCGCGGCATACACATCTGCAAAAGCATGCTCGCATGGCAGCTCTACGGCAACGGCGAGACTCCGCAGAGCAGCGGCATGAAAGGCGATCATCTCGTAGGCAAATACTACGTAGAGTTCGACAAGCACTACAAGGCTCAGATACGCGAACTCACCGCTGCGGGAATGCCTGAAGACGAAGCCAAGAAGAACGCCCCGATCATGTTGCAGGCACAGGAGATGCTCCGCCGCTGGGAAGCGAAAGATCCGGAGGTCTACTCGTTGTGGGAAACCATGAACGGCTGGGTATACGAAGGTTTCGACAAGACTTACGCAGCGCTGGGCGTCGATTTCGACAAGATATACTACGAGTCGCAGACATATCTCCTCGGTAAGGAACTCGTCGAGGAAGGCCTGCGCAAAGGGGTGTTCTACCGCCGTGCAGACAACTCCGTATGGGTGGACCTGACCGCTGACGGCCTCGACGAGAAACTGTTGCTCCGCGGCGACGGCACCTCGGTGTATATGACGCAGGACCTTGGCACGGCATACCGCCGTTTCGAGGACAACAAGCTCGACGAACTGATCTATGTGGTCGGCAACGAACAGAACTACCACTTTCAGGTACTCAAGCTCGTTCTCGCGAAACTCGGCTACAAGGAGTGGAGCGACCATATATTCCACTTGTCGTACGGCATGGTGGAACTGCCCGAAGGTAAGATGAAATCGAGGGAAGGTACCGTAGTGGACGCCGACGATCTGATCGAAGATATGGTATCGACGGCCATGGACATGTCGCGCGAACTCGGCAAGCTCGACGGCGTGGACAGCACGGAAGCCAAGGCGATCAGCACCATGGTAGGTCTCGGCGCATTGAAATACTTTATTTTAAAAGTCGACCCGAAGAAAACGATGCTTTTCGATCCGCGGGAATCCATAGACTTCAACGGCAATACGGGTCCTTTCATACAGTACACGCACGCCCGTATACGCTCCGTAATCCGCAAAGCCGACGAAGCGGGCATAGCATACGACGGCGACATATCCTCGACGCCGCTGCTGGACGAAGAGATAGAACTCATCAAGACTCTCGGCGAATTTCCGGCAACGGTGCGTCAGGCTGGGGAAACATTCTCTCCGTCGGTGATAGCCAACTACATTTACGACCTCGCCAAGTCCTACAACGGCTACTATCACGACCACTCCATCCTACGCGAAGAAAATGCCGACATACGCACGATGCGTCTGCAACTGAGCATACAGGTAGCCCGGATCATCAAACGGGGCATGCGTCTGCTCGGTATAGACGTGCCGGAAAGGATGTAAAAACAGATAAGTGAAAAGACATGGGGTTGCTTCAAAACTTAGCGTTGAAGCAACCCCATTTAAGTGTGTAGAACGGATAAAATCCGAGGCCGCGAACGTGAGGGCGACAGAAGTTTACTAAGGTATGAATTATCCCGAATCACGATAGTAACGCAGCGGATTGCCCGTTACAAAACTCCGATATATTCTATTTTCCGGAAATCAGCAACCGAAGATGCGACCGACTTGCCGTTCGACGGTATGACACCGAAATGCCGCGAACGATGACAATCTACCGGAAATCCTCCGGACGCAACTCCCCGTTGAAGGCACGCGCCATCTGTTCGGCCATATTATCAAGCCCCTTCTGGAGTTTGGAGCCGATTGTCATCTTCATGAACATGTTCAACTTGGCATGCAACACCATGCGCATGCGCGTATCGTATTCCGAAACCTGTTTCAACTGTATCCAGAATGTAAAATCGAGAGGCGAACGCTCGTCTCCGGTCATCTTCACGCATTCGTCCGGTATTCTGTCCACTATGTTGAGCCGCACGCTCATACCCTTCACCTTGAACGAACAGCTCGTTTCGGTCGCTTCCCATCCCTCCACACGGTCTTGAACGATAGGCGTGAAATTGGTGAAATTGCTGATAACCCCGTATATCTGACTGGCCGGACGGCGTATCTGTTGTTGTTTGCTTTCGTATTTTTCCATAACTTTGCGGTAATTCGGATATTAAAGACTACAAATCGCAAGCGCATGAAAACAGTGTGGCATGAAAACAAGGCCTTGGTCTTCACCGAGGACGACGCACCCGAAGGGTATCCCGCCCTGCGCGTCGCGGACTACTGCGATTTGAATCCCGCAAATTTGCTGCAAAAATTCGACAATAACAACACCTTATACCTTATCTGCGACGACTGCGAACGACGCTTTTCGGAATTCTGCGGCATGTTCGCTGCCGTCGAGGCCGCAGGAGGCATTGTCGAAAATCCGACCGACGGAATACTGATAATATTCCGACGCGGCTGGTGGGACCTGCCCAAAGGCCATGTCGAAGCGGGCGAAACGCACGAGGAGACCGCACTGCGCGAAGTGAAGGAAGAAACCGGATTGCGCGGCCTCTCTATACGCAAACCGCTCGGTACTACACAACACTTCTACCGCATGCACGGACGCTGGGAGATGAAACGCACGTGGTGGTATGCCATGGACTGCTCGGACAGCGGGCACCCCGTACCACAGACCGAAGAGGACATAACCGAAGTCCGCTGGCTGAAGGGCACAGACTTGTGGAAAGCTGTCGGAAACTCCTACGGCACCATACGCGAAGTGATAAGGGAGTTTCTGCTATCCGAAGGCGAGGAGATAAAAGGGAAATTGTAACGAACACAAATAAAACCTGAATCATGAAATTGAGAACAACGACATTCGCGTTACTTATGACAGCAATGGTAACGGCATCGTGTACGGGCGATGGCACACGTTCCGGCTCTCCGCTGGAGATAGACAATCGCCTGACCGAAGCCGAAAAGGAAGCGGGTATACTGACACCCGAAGTCATGTGGAAAATGGGACGCATAGGTTCCAGTTCCGTATCGCCCGACGGTAAGACGGTGCTTTACACAACCACATGGTACAACATGGCCGAAAACCGCGGCGTAACCAACATCTTCACCGTTCCGGCCGAAGGCGGTGAACCCGTTCAGCTGACCGACAACGCCGGCAACGACTCGGCACCCCAGTGGAGCGCCGACGGATCGCAAATCTATTTTCTCAGCGACCGCAGCGGCGACAGCCAGATATGGATCATGAATGCCGACGGTAGCGGCATGAAACAGCTATCCTCGATAGAAGGCGGCGTGGAAGGTTTCGGCGTATCGCCCACGGGCAACGACTTCTTCTATGTGCAGAGCGTACACGTCAAGAACATAGAATCGAAAGACGTACACCCCGACATGGACAAATCCAAAGCCCTCATCTACGACGATCTCATGGCACGTCATTGGGACTATTGGGACAGAGGATACTATAAACACATATTCGTAGGCAGCATATCCGGCGGCAAAGCCGCAACCGGCACCGACATAATGCCCGGAGAAGCATGGGACGCACCGTTGGCCCCATATTTCGACATGAGCGAAATCTCGTGGAACAACGAAGGCACCAAACTGGCGTACACCTGCAAGAAAATGACCGGCACGCAATACGCCCAGTCGACCGATTCGGACATATACGTCTACGATCTCGCCACCGGAAAGACGACCGACATAAACAAGATCGGCGAAAATACCGATCCGCGTCTCAAGATAGCCCCCATGTTCCCCGGCTACGACAAATATCCGGTATTCTCGCCCGACGACCGCTACATAGCCTTCCAGAGCATGCGCCGTCCCGGTAACGAATCGGACAAAGACCGCCTCTACATATGGGACAGCACCGACGGCGAGTTCCGCTACCTAACCGAAGCGTTCGACTACAATGCATACAACCTCGTATGGAAAGACGACAAAACCATCATGTTCCTCTCGCCGATCCACGCGACACGCCAAATATGCTCCGTAGATATAGAAAGCGGTGAAGTGAAAGTGATCACCAGCGGCGACCACGACATAGTTCATTTCTCATACGCAGCAGGAACCTGTGTGGCTGAACTCCAGAGCATATCGCAGGCCACGGAACTCTATCGAGTAGCCGAAGACGGCACGCTCTCGCAGCTTACCGACATCAATGCCGAGGTTTACGACAACATCAAAATGGGCGAAGTCCAGAAACGTTGGGTAAAGACCACCGACGGCAAGGACATGCTCGTATGGGTAATACTGCCCCCCGACTTCGACGCATCGAAGAAATATCCGACACTGCTCTACTGTCAGGGCGGTCCGCAGGACGTTGTCAGCCAGTTCTGGAGCTACCGCTGGAACTTCCAGCTCATGGCCGCACAGGGCTACGTCATTGTAGCGCCCAACCGTCGCGGTCTTCCCTCGTTCGGACAGGAATGGCTCGACCAGATTTCGGGCGACTACAGCGGCCAGAACATACGTGACTACCTCAGCGCCATCGACGACGTTGCCAAAGAGCCGTGGGCTGACGAAAACCGCATGGGTTGCGTAGGCGCAAGTTACGGAGGCTATTCGGTATACTATCTCGCCGGCATACACGACGGACGTTTCAAAGCGTTCATCTCGCACTGCGGCATCTTCGACTTCGACAGCATGTACGGCTCGACCGAAGAGCTCTTCTTCATCAACAACGATTACGGCGGTCCGTATTGGGATCACGACAATGCGGTGGCTCAGCGCTCCTACGCCCACTCGCCGCATAAACGCATACAGTACTGGGATACCCCGATACTCATCATCACCGGACTCAACGACTTCCGCATCCCCTACACCCAGAGCCTCGAAGCATTTACCGGCTCCCGTGTACGCGGCATTCCGGCCGAACTCGTAGCGTTCGAGAACGAAAACCACCAGGTCTTCCAACCCCAGAACTCCATAGTCTGGAACAGGGAATTCTTCGGCTGGCTCGACAAATACGTGAAAAACGCCGAATAAAACAATAGGCATGTACATACTGGGCTGCACGTCGACGTGCAGCCCAGTATATTTTATACAGCCTAATATTCAGTTGGGCAGGCGGGAAAAAATAATTAACTTTGCCGTTCGGACGCCATTAACCATAATGCCGTCCGAACGATGACACGCATTCCGGTGCGATACGGAATACAGCGGCAACGACCATATGCCCTGTGATTATATCGGCAAACGGCACGTAACGGCGACCCGCAATATTTTCAGAATTATGGCAGACAACAACATACTCAACCGACTGGACGGCCTCAAACTAAAATTCGAGGAGATAGGCCAGCAGATGACCGACCCGGAAGTGATCGGCGACATGAAGAAATTCGTCCAGCTCAACAAGGAATACAAGGAACTCAAACCTATCGTAGAGACGAGCGACAGATATCGCACGGCCGTCGCCAACCTGCGCGAAGCGAAAGACATACTCGCTAACGAGAAGGACGAAGACCTGCGGGAAATGGCACGTGAAGAGGTGGCTGAACTGGAACCGGCCATAGTCCACATGGAAGAGGAAATAAAACTCCTGCTCATTCCCAAGGATCCGCAGGACGAGAAGAACGCCATAGTGGAAATACGCGGCGGTACGGGAGGCGACGAGGCCGCAATATTCGCCGGCGACCTGCTCCGGATGTACACCAAATACGTCGAAAGCAAGGGTTGGCGTTACGAAATCAACAGTTTCTCGGAAGGCAGCTCAGGCGGTTACAAGGAGGTCGTAATGAAGGTGACGGGCGACAACGTGTACGGAACGCTCAAATACGAATCGGGTGTACACCGCGTGCAGCGCGTACCCCAGACCGAAACGCAGGGACGCGTACATACCTCCGCAGCATCGGTAGCCGTTCTGCCGGAAGCCGAAGAGTTCGACATAGATCTCAACATGAACGATATACGCAAGGATACGTTCTGCGCGTCGGGTCCCGGCGGACAGTCGGTCAACACGACCTACTCGGCCATACGCCTTACCCACATACCTACGGGAATCGTAGTACAGTGTCAGGACCAGAAATCGCAGCTCAAGAACTTCGACAAGGCGCTCGAAGAGTTGCGCACGCGTATCTTCAACCTCGAATACCAGAAATATCTCGACGAGATAGCGAGCAAACGCAAAACCATGGTATCCACCGGCGACCGCAGCGCAAAGATACGTACGTACAACTATCCGCAGGGACGTGTCACCGACCACCGTATAAACTACACGATATACAACCTGTCGGCCTTTATGGACGGAGACATACAGGACGTGATAGACCACCTTATCGTGGCCGAAAATTCGGAACGCCTCAAGGAAAGCGAACTCTAAAGCGGTTACGCCGATCCATTACGGCATCGGACTTCGCGGGGCGGAACGGTATAGACAAGTTCCGCCCCTTGCGTTTTTCGTTCAGCCGCACGCTAAATAACGGCAGGAAACGTTATTACGATAAATAAAATGCCGGCATCCGATGCCGCGGCGAAATTTTTGCATCACCGAACGAAACGATACCACAAGTCCGCCCCGATACATGCCGGACTGCGGACATGAAAAAGACAAACAGAAGGCCAGATTACACAAGGCCGACAAACCGACGACAGAATCATGAACGGCACAACAGCTTCAGATACAGCCGCACCTCCCGTACCTAAAGAGAGGTATACGAAATTCTTCGACCTCGTACATGAACAGTTCAACGAAAACAGCGAAGCCGACATACGCGAAGCATTCGACATGGCTGCTGCAGCACTCGCCGGAATGATGCGATACGACGGCACACCTCTGCTCGACCATTCGGTAAAAACGGCGGAAATAGTAATCTCCGAAATAGGGCTGGGACGCAACTCCACCATATCGACTCTGCTGCACGATGCCGCAAGGCTGGGACTGCTCGACGCCGAACACATAGAAGCCCGTTTCGGCGAGGTGCCTGTCAGCATTCTCGAAGGCATGAATCTGATATCCAAAGTGCGCACCAAGGTATCCATGACACAGGCGGACAACTTCCGCGACCTTATAATATCATATTCGTCCGACCCGCGCGTGATACTTATAAAGCTCGCCGACAGGCTCGAAGTCATGCGTTCGCTGGCCATGTTTCCGCCCGACAAGCGCAGCAAGAAAAGTTGGGAAAGCCTCAACCTGTACGCCCAGATAGCACATAAACTCGGCCTGTACTCCATAAAGAGCGAACTGGAGGACATATCGCTCAGTTATCTCGAACCGACTGATTACGAATACATAAGCCGCCGACTACAAGAGACGGCACAGGAACGCGACACGTTCATAGCCGGATTCATCGCCCCTATCAGGGAACGCCTCGATGCACAAGGCATGAAATATCACATAAAGGCACGTACGAAATCGGTCTACTCCATATGGCGGAAGATGAAACGCACCGGAGTAACGTTCGACGAGGTTTTCGATATCTTCGCCATACGCATCATCCTCGACTGCCCGCAGGAAAACGAAAAGCAACTCTGCTGGAACGTCTATTCGATAGTCACCGATTTCTATACGCCTAATCCGGAACGTATGCGCGACTGGATATCAATCCCCAAATCGAACGGCTACGAATCGTTGCATACCACAGTCGTAACCCGCGAGGGTCGCTGGGTGGAGATACAGATACGCTCCGAACGCATGGACGAGATAGCCGAACGAGGCATAGCCGCCCACTGGCGTTACAAGGGCGTACACGGTTCCGGCAACCGTAACGACGAATGGCTCGCACGTCTGCGCGAACTCATGGAAGACAGTAGCGCCGACCGCAACGAAGTCGCCCACAGCATAGACACGGGCGCATCGCTCGACGAAGTATTCGTCTTCACGCCCACGGGCGACCTGCGCAAACTTCCCAAAGGGGCAACGGTACTCGACTTCGCGTTCGACATCCATTCACAGGTAGGAGCCACATGCACCGGTGCCCGCATCGGGGGACGCAACGTACCTATAAAGCACGTATTGCAAAACGGCGACATAGTCACAGTACTCACCAGCAAGAACCAGATTCCTAAACCCGACTGGCTCGCCTACGTCACTACGGCCAAGGCACGCAACAAAATAAAAGCATGTCTGAGGGAACAGGTAGCCAAGGAGTCGAAACTCGGCCGCGAAGAGCTGGAACGAAAACTCAAGAACTGGAAACTGGATATTCCGATAGACGATGCCGTAGCTGCACTCGGCAAGTTCTATAAACTCAAAACGGGCACGGAAGTCTACAATGCCATAGCCGAAGAGGAAATAGACCTTCTGGAAGCCAAGGACATAATCATCCGTTACCAGAACGGCGAAACCGTCGATCCGACAAAGACACGCCCGACGGTGCAACAGCCGCAGCGCGAATCGTCGTCATCGAAAGGCGACGCACTGATTATCGACGACTCCATACGCAGTCTGGACTACAAATTGGCCAAATGCTGCAATCCCATATACGGGGACGACGTTTTCGGTTTCGTCACCGTATCGTCCGGAATCACCATTCACCGCAGCGACTGTCCCAACGCACGGCGCCTGCGGGAACAATACCCCTATCGAGTCATAGAGGCACGATGGCGCGACGGCGCACGTCAGCAGGGAGGTTTTCTCGCCTCTATACGAATAGTCGCGGAGGATTCGACAGGCATGGTAAACAGGATTACGGAAACCGTTTCGGGAGAACTGAAGATCAACATCCGTTCCATGAGCATCAGCCCGATAAGGGAGGGACGCATCGGCGGACTGATAAACATAGAGGTTTCCAATACTGCCGTAGTGGATATGGTAGCCGCCAACCTGATGAAAATAAAAGGCGTCGAAAAGGCATACCGCGTGACGGGACATACCAATGTATAGCGCACATCAGGTGAATATTAGCACAATGAGACATGCGAACAGTTACGGATCGGCAGTTCCCAACACGTTTTCGTCATCACTTATCTTAAGGGTATACAATGGAATCCGGTTATAAAAATTGTCGGCATATACTTTTGTATAAATAAATATCGTTATTTTTGTTTCTAATTGTCCGGGCACGATATGCCGAAGCGAGAATAGCAAACATACATGCAGGCACGCAGCCGGTACAGGCAAAGTGCCGACTACTGCATACCGCAATCGGCACACGATACTTATCGGACAGGGGCATCAGGCGGGAATACCCTCCGCCTTTTAACGGATACGCCTACGCATGCGATGCGGCGGCACACAAAAAAAACACAGGAAACTCCAATGTGCGGAATAGTTGGATACGTAGGCGACAAGAACGCCTATCCGATATTGATAAAAGGACTTCACAGACTCGAATACCGCGGCTACGACAGCGCGGGCGTAGCGATGATCTCCGATGAAGGCAGACTGAACGTCTACAAGACCAAAGGCAAAGTGTCGGCACTCGAACATTACGCCGAAAACAAAGACATCAGCGGAACGATAGGCATAGCCCATACCCGTTGGGCTACTCACGGCGAGCCTAACGACCTGAACGCTCACCCCCATTACTCCGAAAACGGCTCCATAGCCCTCATACACAACGGAATCATCGAAAATTACGGGGTCATCAAAACCATGCTCTCCGAGAAAGGCTATACGTTCCGGAGCGATACCGATACCGAAGTTCTCGTACAGTTCATCGCATACCTGCGTGCGGAGAATCATTGCACGCTGTTCGAGGCGGTACAGGCCGCACTGAATCAGGTGATCGGCGCATACGCGATAGCGGTACTCGACAAAGACAACCGGGACGAAATCATAGCGGCCCGCAAAAGCAGCCCTCTGGTAGTAGGCATCGGCGAAGGAGAATACTTCCTCGCGTCGGACGCTACACCGATATGCGAATACGTGAAGGACGTGGTTTATCTCAACGACGGCGAAATAGCTATCATAAACCGCCACAAACCTCTGAAGGTCTACAACCTCAACAATATAGAATCGAAAATAGATATCCGCAAGATAGAGATGAACATCTCTGAACTCGAAAAGGGCGGTTATCCGCATTTCATGCTGAAGGAGATATTCGAACAGCCGCGCACCATAACCGACTGTATCCGCGGACGCATAAACCTCGAAGGCACCAACGTCATATTGTCGGGCATACTCGACAACAAGGACAAGTTCCTCAATGCCCGCCGCATAATATTCGTAGCATGCGGCACATCTTGGCATGCGGGACTTATCGGCGAATATCTCTTCGAAGACCTCTGCGGCATAGAGGTGAAAGTGGAGTACGCTTCGGAATTTCGCTACCGCAATCCGGTCATCCAACCCGGCGATGTGGTAATAGCCATATCCCAGTCGGGCGAAACGGCCGATACGCTGGCGGCAATAGAACTGGCCAAAAGCAAAGGCGCTTTCGTATACGGAATATGCAACGTGGTAGGATCATCCATAGCACGCGCCACCCATTCGGGAACATACATACACGTGGGACCGGAAATAGGCGTAGCCTCCACGAAAGCATTTACAGGACAAGTCACCGTTCTGGTCATGATGGCCATGGTAATAGCCGAAATGAAAGGCCGCATCTCCAAAGACAAATACGAAGCCGTACTGCGCGAACTGCTCGCCATGCCGGAGTCGATAAAACACATACTCGCCCAACACGAACACATCAAGGATATAGCGGCCATATTCACCTATGCGCGCAACTTCCTGTACCTCGGTCGCGGTTACAACTACCCGACAGCCATGGAGGGTGCGCTCAAACTGAAGGAAATATCGTACATCCATGCCGAAGGATGCCCGGCCGCCGAAATGAAACACGGCACTATCGCACTCATAGACAACGAGATGCCAACGATAGTCATAGCTACCAACGGCAGTGTGTACGAAAAGACCATAAGCAACATACAGGAAATAAAGGCACGCGGCGGAAAGGTCATAGCGGTCGTAAACGAAGGCGACGAAATAGTTTCCAAAATGGCAGACTACTGCATATGCGTGCCGAGTGTCGAAGAGTGTCTGACACCGCTGCTGTCATCCATACCGTTGCAGCTATTCGCCTATTACATAGCCGTCAACAAAGGTCGCAACGTAGACCAGCCGCGTAATCTCGCCAAATCGGTAACGGTAGAATAATAGACTGTACGTACACATTAAAAGGATTGGGGTCAAAACGTTAAGTTTTGACTCCAATCTTGTTTGTGCGGGAACAGGTAAAAAATGCAAGACCGTGAGTGCGACGACAAGAGTTTACAGAAAGTAACCGACTTAGCCCGAAACACGACAGAAACGCAACATATTGCCAGTTATTACGCACCGCCATTTTCATCGCGAGCCAGATTTTCCGACCGAGTGTCACATGCCGTCCCCAGTTTCCTTAGCGCCTAAACTTTTGCGTTTCTCATAACGCAGGCTATCGTAACGTACACAGCATCGTCGCAGTCGGCTTATTTATACACTTTACAGCAAAGCCGTATTTCAAAACGCAGCCGAGCCGCACCATATCATCCCGGACAATCACGCTCCCTATAATCCGCACGGCCGCCCCATGTGCCTACGCCACACAACCGGCATACAGTCAGGCAACATCCGAACGAGCGGCAAACTACCGCTCCCGGCACACAACGATAAGTCGAAAACCGTTACCAGCCTCAAACAGACAATCCTCATCTTCACGGTTTCCACAAGCCCGATCCCGAAAAAACGAATTACCGCTGTGAACCGACCGCATTAGGTCTAACCAGCCGTTCCTCGTCCTCATCAATTACCGATACGACAACCATACATTCCCTCCTATACGCACGGCAGGCGTCCGAAATTATTCTCGGACGCCTGCCAACCAGTCTCTTGAAACGCGGACATTACGTCCGCAAATATATTTTATATTTCAGTCCTCAGCCCCGTAATCAATGTTTGGTGAACAGGAACTGCGAACTTATCTCCTTATAGTTGTATACCCTCTCTATCACGTCGGCAAATACGTCGGCCGTACTGAGTACCTTGAACTTGGAGGTATCCTTGTCGGTACGCAACGGTATGGTATCCGACAGTATGACTTCCGTCAGTTTACTGTTATTGATATTCTCGTATGCGGGACCCGACAATACGGCATGGGTAGCGACGGCGCGGACGCTGCGGGCGCCGAGATCCATGAACATATTGGCGGCCTTGGTTATTGTACCGCCCGTATCTATCATATCGTCGAGCAATACTATATTGCGGTCCTTCACTTCGCCGATAGCCATCATCTTGGCCACCTCGTTGGGTTTATCGCGATGTTTATGGCAAACCACGAGCGGAGCGTTGAAATACGACGCATAGCTGTTGGCTCTTTTAGCTCCGCCTATGTCGGGAGTGGCGATCGAAAGGTTCTCCAGACCGAGCGACTCTATGTAAGGCACGAAAATACGGCTAGCATAGATATGGTCTACCGGTACATCGAAGAATCCCTGTATCTGGTCCGCATGGAGGTCCATCGTAATGATACGGTCTACGCCTGCAGCCGTGAGAAGATTTGCCGCGAGTTTGGCTCCGATCGATACGCGCGGACGGTCTTTGCGATCCTGACGCGCCCAACCGAAATAAGGCATGACCGCGATGACCTTATATGCCGATGCACGCTTTGCAGCGTCGATCATCAACAGAAGCTCCATAAGATTCTCTGCGGGAGGAGGAGTGGACTGTACTATGAATACGGTGCACCCGCGAATACTCTCTTCGATAGCCGGCTGGAACTCGCCGTCGCTGAACCTGCTGACAGTCGCAGCGCCCAACTCGCAGCCATAGCTTTTCGCGATCTTTTCGGCCAACGCATGAGAACCGCTGCCGGCAAAGATTTTCAATTTGTGAATTGCCATTGTCGTTGTTTTTCGGGATTAGTTAGTGTTAACGTTCTGCAAAAATACGTTATTATCCGACACTATTGTTCTCCGTCATCCCTTTTTAACCAAAAACTTTTCGTTTCCTGCAACATGGCCGCGACAACCGTACATGCATGACAACGACACAACGCACTTTACAGACAACAGACATTAACCTCAAGGATGATACCGGCATACACCCCAACCGCCAACTGCAAGATCACTCGCCACGCATGGCGCCGAGACACTCCCCTACGAAATCGAGTATTTCGTCCCGTCCCTGCTTCTTCTCGGACGAAGTACGGAATACCGGCGGCAGTTCCTCCCAGTATTCGAGCAAAGCATCCAGATAATACCTGATATTGGTATTGATCTTGGCAGCCGGCAATTTGTCGCATTTGGTGAACACTATGCCGAAAGGTATGCCGCCACGACCGAGCATGCTCATGAAATCGAGGTCTATCTTCATCGGGGCATGCCTCGAATCCACCAGCACGAACAGGAAATGCATCTTACGGGAATGCAGCACGTAATCCGTAATGATCCGACCGAACTCTCCGCGCACATCCTTAGAGGCTTTCGCATAACCGTAACCGGGCAGGTCCACGAGATACCACTCCCTGTTTATCAGAAAATGATTGATAAGTCTGGTTTTCCCCGGCGTAGCCGACACTTTGGCAAGAGACCCGTTGTCGGTCAGCATATTGATAAGCGACGACTTACCGACATTGCTGCGGCCTATGAATGCGAACTCCGGGAGTCCGTCGTCGGGAATCTGCGATATTTTGCTGCTGCTGAAAGCGAATGCTGCCGAAGTAATCTTCATACCGGAAAGTTTTATGCAAAATTAACAATTTCCGCGTGCCGACCAATACGCCGCCGCGACACTACATCTTTCCGACATTCTCTATTTTCCGTCCCAAAGCCAATAATCCGGGCCACCTCCGTACACGGCAACCAGCCGCGACACAACTTCCTAATACCGCTATTCTCTGCTCCTTCGCTAAAAGCACAATCCTAAGCACCTGTCCTTACACCGTAAGTCGCCGAGACTCACGCGCTATCCCGAATGCAAGTCTTTCCCGATCCTGTCACGACGGACTGTTTGTCGAGGCTACTTTTATATCCACTGTCTGAAAATATCTTCGAGTTCGTCGGCGTTACGCGCCCCGCTTTCGCGCCAAAGCAATTCGCCCTGCCGGAAAAGCATCAACGTAGGCACGGAACGTACACCGAAACGACGTACTAATTCCGCATTGCCGCTACCGTCTATATCCACCTTAACTATGCGCAACCCGTCGCCACGGCGACGTTTCAACTCTTCGAGTACAGGCGACATCATCTTGCACGGTCCGCACCACGTAGCATAAAAATCTATTAAAACAGGTACATCACCGCCTACGAGCTGTTCAAAGCTGCTCATCTTTTTTCCATGATCTTCCATAACTGCCATTTTTTCATGTCAAAGACGACCGTTCCGACAAAAGCCGTACATACGGCAACAGCAACGGTCTTTAATATTAAGGTACAATTACCGTTCCAAGCCTCATCATCGGAAGAATGCAGCTTCCCAATCCGACCGGCACCGCAGACAGCAACTTTCGAGAAAAACGAAAAGCCCGTCTCATCACGGAGACGGGCTTTATTTGAAGAGGTAACCGGCGACACCGACCGTTGCGTCATTCCGCCTTATGCAGGAACTCCATGACCTTTGCCACCATATCGTAAG
Organism: uncultured Tidjanibacter sp.; assembly: GCA_947852905.1. GTDB lineage: Bacteria > Bacteroidota > Bacteroidia > Bacteroidales > Rikenellaceae > Tidjanibacter. Next base: position 46,580 of record CANTVF010000004.1, read on the forward strand.
AGCCTACGTAAAACGGTACCCGCTGATGAATGGAACGCGGCTCGATATCGAGTATCCTGCCGTCCTGTCCGAACGCCTGCCCTCCGGCCTGCTCCGCAATGAACGACATGGGATTGCACTCGTAAAGAAGACGCAACTTCCCTGTGGGGTGGCTGTCGGTAGGAGGATACATGAATACTCCTCCCTTCAGGAGATTACGATGAAAATCGGCCACCAACGACCCTATGTACCGAGACGTATAGGGACGATTGGTCTGTTCGTCCTTCACCTGACAATATTTTATATACTGCTTGATGCCTACAGGGAACTTTTCGTAATTGCCCTCGTTGATGGAGTATATCTTGCCCGTAGCGGACATTTTCATGTCCGGATGCGACAGACAGAACTCGCCGAGCGAAGGATCGAGCGTAAATCCGTATACGCCGCGACCGACGGTATAGACAAGCATGGTAGACGAGCCGTACATTATATATCCGGCCGCAACCATTTCAGAACCTTTCTGAAGGAAATCCTCCAGTATGGCGGGAGTACCTATGGGCGACTTACGCCTGTATATGGAGAATATGGTACCTACGGAAACGTTAACGTCGATATTGGACGACCCGTCCAGCGGATCCATACATACTATGTACTTTGCATTGCGGCAGAGCCCTTCGTTGAATATGGTAGCGTCCTCGTTCTCCTCCGACGCTACGCCGCAGCACTCGCCGCTGGCCTGCAACTCGGTCATGAACGCTTCGTTGGCGAATACGTCGAGTTTCTGCTGTTCCTCGCCTTGTATGTTCTCGCATCCCACCCTTCCGAGTATATCCACGAGCCCGGCCTTATTGACCTCGCGGTTTACCTTCTTGGCAGCTATGCCTATATGGTGAAGAAGACAGGAAAAACTGCCTCTGGCTTCCGGGAATTCCGACTGCTGATGAATGATGAACTCATTCAGAGTAATAACTTTCTGCATCGTTTTAGGCTGTATTTTATTCGGTGAACAAATATAACACCTTTAAACCGGTAAAGCAACACATTATCGTTTTATCTTCCACAGTAAGGGCAACATATGGATACGGGACATAAAAAACAGCCGTCGCCTCGCAATGCGACGGCCTAAACCGTTACGTCTGGCGACCGGCCATATCTTCATGCATCCGCCGATCGGCGGCAACATACTACTGATTATCCGGTCTCACAACATATATCTCGTAAACGAGCGGAGTATACGGTTTCACCTCCGCAATAGGCGTCGTCACAGAAGAAGACGTGCTCGGCGTATAGAACGAAGCATACCCGAAATTAGAGTCCTTGGCATCCGCCGTATACTCGCTGTAATCCACACCCAGATCGTTGAAGATGAAATTGGTCGAAGACTGCCACTGCGTATCGTCCATATTCGGTTCCATGAACTTCCAGTAATACGCATATTCGGGACTTACGGCCAGACGCACCATATCGCCGTAGCACAACCGGTCTATTACTTTATAGAATACCTTGGCCGGCATCTGATTGCCGTTATAAGGCGTGGTAGACATTCTCGTAATGCTTATGGGACTGGTAAGGTCACCGCTGCGCACGCTTCCGAAATTATTGTTCAATACGGTATCCACATTGGAATAAAGCAACGTGCCGTCCAGAAAACGCACCTTATAATATACATAGGCATTCTGGTTCATGGGTATCGTATCCTTGTCGTTGACACGACGGATAATATACATGTAATATCCTTTCATTATGCTATCGCCCGGTCCGATTCCCCAACCCTCCGGCTCTGGTGCGCTCACGAACGCCGCAAGATCTTCCGTGGCCTTCTGCATGGGATTGTCTATGATATCCGAAATCATCAGACTGTCGAGCACCACCGGAGCGTTTCCCGGCATGGCTTTGCTCCCGAATCCGGGAACTATTCCGAAACCCGACGATCCGAAAGCCAGATGCGACGGAATATACAGTCTCCACATCTGCCCCGGAACTATATTCGTCATGGCTTCGTACAATCCTACAGGGATATTGGTAGCAGAAGACTTGGTCGCTATATACAGGCGATTGGTGATATAATGCGCATAAGGCGTATATGCCCCCAACAGTCTGGCAGTATTCTCGTCACGTGAATAATATATATCACCTTCCAGATCGCGCATCACATAATCGACATCGATCCATTTGCCCTTGACGTCAACTTTCGCAGACGAGCCGACACCATTGTCATCCAACACTTCATAATATATACCGCTATCGCCCAATTTCTGCGCGTTGGGAGCATTGTTCTTAATCCATACGGCCAATGCCTGTGTCTCGAGTTCGTTCTGGTTTACGGACTCCGTCTTGGCACACGCCGCGACCAAAACGGCAAAAGCGGCACCGAACATTACCGTACACAAAATTCGTTTCATATAATATGCGAACTTAATTATTCATAACTTTTTCAACATCAACGCACCACGCTATCGCCGTATTGGGCGGAAGCTGCTGTACGGTATGGTCGCCGTAAGCATGATCGGATGTCATGAGCACTATCACTTCGTCCTCCGGTGCGGCACCCGACAAAGCCTTTTCCACGCCTCGCATCACACGTCCGTCGCCGAGCCGGAAACGTAACGTATCGCGATCCCAATCCACGCCTTCGGGTATCATGTCGGCCTTGTTAGTATACAACAGGTTGGATTTCGTGCGCGACAGACTGGATTCGAACTTGTATATTTCATACATGACGTACAGGCTGTCGCCTTGAGCGGCTTCCGGCACACCCTTTCCGCTCTCCGGAATAGTAACAACACGGTAGAGTCCCTTTTCGAGTATGTCGTATTCTCCGTCTTCGTACGTACGCTGAAGCCACGACAGGATTTTCTCGTCCTGCTGTTCCACAAGTTCCTTTTGCCTGTTGCAACCGCCTACGCACACTACTGCTACGGCCAACACCGCCGTCAGGACCGCCTTATATAGCTTCATTCCATACATAACCGAATACGATATGCCACCGGCGCACCGTTCCGTTACGCCTACTATTCTGACAAAGATACGAAAACTCGCAAAAAATATTGTCATCACGAGGTCGTTCTTTCCCCCATGATGACAACATAAATACGACATCACGCCATAACAGGCTATTTGTCAACGTCATACCGTCAGGCAATACATTTTCAACTAATCAGCAGGCTGCGTCGGCACGACCCGTTTCCAACGCCGATACATACCGGCCACTTACGAAGCCAATATCGCATCGAATACTCCGGCCATGCAAACTCCGCTATATGGCCGGTTTGGGATAATCCTGAACCTCCTGTTCCCCGTAGAAAATTTCGTAGGTCAGTTGTCCATCCTCACTGGCGACTTTCACACGTCCTTTTTCATCGAACTCGTAACTGAACGATCTCGCCCATTCGCCGGTCGTGCCAGCCGGAAGATTTACGGAAGCCGTTCCCATATACGACGATGCCGGGGTAAGCCATCGGTCCAGAAGAAGGAAGAATCCGAAATCGAATCCGGGATAAGGAATCGTATATTCCGTATAAGTCACATCCTCGTCGTTGAAATATACCATATTTCCGTTCTCCCATTTCGCCTCCAATCCGTAAGCGTCGTAGTCGACCCCTGCCCATATCCAAGTCTTGATGGTATCGTCTTCGTTATACTCCACTTCGACCCAACTGTCTTCCTCCGCAAGGGAGTAAGGCTGCCGCACCGCATTGCCGTTCTCGTCGAGTATAATGGGCGACGTGTATTCGGTAATTTCGCTACCGTCCGTATCGCCCGGACTTATCCATTCCTCGAAAGTCCTGACGGATATCTCGTTGCCGTCGATACCCGTAACGGTATGACTTATGTGATCGTAATATATGCACTCGCCGTTCTCCATATCCGTATCGAACCGTTCCACGCTTTCGATTTTCCCGTTCGCATCATACGTTATGTAAAAATCGGTAACATAATCCGCATCCTCTGTATCGGTCAACCTTATTTTGGTTATGAAATTCTCATTCGACACGACAGGTTCGTCCGGATCGGGATTTTCCGGCTCTTCGGGATTCTCTGGGTCGTCCGTTCCCGGCTCATCGGTATCGCCCACACCTCTCTGCATCACGGTGATTATCTCCGGCTCGCCTCCGGCAGTGAGGGTTATCTCGGTCTTACGTTCGCCGTTTCCGGTATTTTCAGTAAGGGTCTTTACGGTAATCATATTGCTACCGCTGTCCCCGGAAAGAGGATCTACCGAAATCCATTCGTCCTTGACGCTGGCAGTCCATGAAACGGTCGAGGAAAAGGTCACGGACTTTTCGAGGCCGGCTCCGTTTTCAAAAGTCAAAAGTTTGTCGTTTTCGCTAATGGTGATTTTCATGTATTCTTGCTGAAGAGCATCGCACCCGGCAATGAACAACGTAACAAAAAGGAAAATCGCCCCTAATGCTAAAGATCTTTTCATATTTCAAATGTTTAATCAAAGTCTACTCTATCTCCCCATTACCTGCTACCCGTCACGCAACGGTATAGGCACGGAAACAATTAGCTCACCTTAGTCGCGTGCAAAAATAAACATTGAAGATATTTTATAATCCAAAATAAACTGTATAACACATACTACACACGACATTAATCAGTATATCGAATTCAAAAATCACCTTTACGGCTTGTTTGGCATAAAAAAAGCTATCTTTGCCGGAAATATGCGGTGTTTTCACATCGCGTGAACCGGATGGATTTCGGTTCCACGGGTTTTAACGACCGTGCAGAATGACGGAAAACCCGACAGCGCCGACAACTACGGGAGTATACGGCGCGGCGGAATCGTCCGGCGGACGAAGCTATCGGAACGGCATGAAAAGGATACTGATAACCGGGGGCGCCGGATTCATAGGTTCGCACCTGTGCGAAAGGCTCGTGGCCGAAGGTCACGACGTCATCTGTTTGGACAACTATTTCACGGGACGCAAAACCAACGTCAGGGAACTGATCGGACACCATAATTTCGAACTCGTGCGCCACGACGTAACGACCCCTTATTTCGTGGAGGTAGACGAAGTGTATAATCTCGCCTGCCCGGCTTCGCCCATACATTACCAATACAATCCGATAAAAACCACCAAGACTTCGGTTATGGGTGCAATCAACATGCTCGGTCTGGCCAAACGCGTCAAGGCCCGCATATTGCAGGCCTCCACATCGGAGGTATACGGCGATCCGGCCGTACATCCCCAACCGGAAGACTATTGGGGCAACGTCAATCCCATAGGCCTGCGCTCCTGTTACGACGAGGGCAAACGATGCGCCGAAACCCTGTTCATGGATTATTACCGCCAAAACGGTGTCCGCATAAAAATCGTCAGAATATTCAACACATACGGACCGCGCATGAGCGCAAACGACGGCCGCGTCGTATCCAATTTCATAGTTCAGGCGCTCCGGGGCGAAGACATAACCATATACGGAGACGGCTCACAGACCCGCAGCTTCCAGTACGTAGACGACCTTGTCGAAGGAATGGTTAGAATGATGAACACTCCGGACGACATAACCGGACCGGTAAACCTCGGCAATCCGGACGAATTCACGATGCTCTCCCTCGCATCGCTCATAAAGGAGTTGACCGGTTCTTCTTCAGAAATAGTATTCCGGCCTCTTCCGGCCGACGACCCGCGCCAGCGCAAACCCGACATATCGTTGGCACACGAATTGCTCGATCAATGGCAACCTGTCACACCATTGCGTGAAGGGCTGCTCAAGACGATAGATTATTTCGACAAAACATTATAAAAATCCGAACCAAGAGCATTTACATGTTTTCATTCCAGAGTAAAAAAATATTCCTCGTAGACATCCTCGACGGATATTACGACATACACTGCCACCTGCTGCCGGGAGTTGACGACGGTTGCGCCAATCGCGAGCACTGCATGAGACTGCTCGAAAGGCTTCAGGGGCTCGGCGCAAAAGGCATGTACCTGACACCTCACATAATAAGCGGGGCATACGACGACCACGACGAAAACGACATGCGCCGCGTATTCGGACAAATGGACTACACCGGTCCATTGGACATAAGGCTGGCGGCGGAATACTTCGTAGACGACAAATTCGTCTCCCACATAGAGGGACAGCCGTTGACAATGGGACCGGCAAACAAGCACATGCTCGCCGAATTTTCGATGAACAACTATTCCATACGTTCGTTCGACCTCCTCTTCGAGGCGACCGTAGCGGGTTACGACGTCATACTCGCCCACCCGGAACGTTACACGTTCGTCAATTCCAATCCCAAAAGCAAAACCATAAACCTCGTCAAACAGCACAAATTGCAACTCAACCTGTTGTCGCTGTCGGGTTTCCACGGCACCAACGCAAAACGATGCGCCGAATATTTTCTCGATCAGGGTATGTACACATACATGGGAACGGACATCCATTCCAACACATACATAGACGTGATGCAGCGCACTAAAGTATCGAGCAAGGTGTTCAACGCCCTCAAAGTATTGAGGGAAAACAACGCGGCTCTGTTCGTACGTCCATGAAATGTCGAATGACGCATACGACATCCATATCAAGAAACCAACCGGTAATCTTTAAAATGATTACCGGTTTTTTATTCCTCTGACGACAGGAAGATACATCGTACAGGATAAATCGTTATATTTAACATCGGCTTGCGGAAAAGGGCACTGCCGCCGTCAACCCCGAAGCCATGACGTAACGCATAAAACCGACACAAGAATGACTCATGGAGCCGCAAACATACCGTTTCTGCTGGCGATAACGGCCACAATACTGCTCCACGGCACACAAGTTTCGGCACAGGCCCGCGTATCGGTCGGATTTTACAATACGGAGAATCTTTTCGACACCATACCGAGCCCTTTCCACAACGATGCCGATTTCACCCCCGAAGGCCGCTACCGCTGGAACTCGGAACGTTACGCCGCAAAACTCGCCAACATAGCCAAAGTGATAGACGATGCCGGATTCGACATCATCGCCATCGCGGAGGTAGAGAACGAAACGGTGGTCCGGGACCTCGTATGCACTCTTTCCGACGACTATTCTTACATACACCGCAACAGCGGCGACAGCCGGGGCATAGATATCGCCTTACTCTACAAGGGCGACAAATTCTTTCCTACCGGTGCGAGACTGATAAATTCCGGGACGGCACGTGAGTTCCTGCTAGTCTCAGGTACGCTCGCAGGCTATCCGGTCAACATACTGGCATGCCACATGCCTTCCAAACTCAACCCGTACAAACGACGTGCTGCCGCGGCAATGCGGCTCGCGGAAACGGCCGATTCGCTCCTGCATGCCGGAGACGGCGCGGCACTGATCGTCATGGGCGACTTCAACGGCACGTTCGACGAAAAACCGCTCCGTACCGCATTCGCAAAACTCATGGACGGACACGACAGAGGACGGCACGTTTTCGATCCGCTGGCGAAAATGCGGGACAACGGTGCAGGCTCTTACCGCTGGGAAGGATACTGGCTGCTGTACGACAACATATTGCTGTCTTCCGATATGACTTCAAAAGACGCACTTCATCTGGAACGTGCAGGTATATTCATACGTCCGTACATGCTAACAGGCGAAAACGAACCGCTCGCAAAGACACGCAGAGCCGGTTACCCGCTGCGCACATTCGCTGCCGGACGTTACATGGGTGGCTACAGCGACCACCTACCCGTTTTTGTTATTTTATCGAGATGAATTTGCAGTTTACGAACAAAACATTATCTTTGTATTCCTTTTTAATACTTCCCGACACGTTATTTAAGCGATTCATATATTTCCCTCTCCGATAACGTGTACACGGTTGACAAATGCACATTTCAGGTTATGACAAATTAATACTAAATCCTATGTCTAAAATCAAAAGAGTCTACACGTTCGGCAACAAGAAGGCCGAAGGCAACGGCAAAATGAGGGAACTGCTCGGCGGCAAAGGTGCCAATCTTGCGGAAATGAACCTTATAGGCATTCCCGTACCTCCCGGTTTCACCATAACCACCGAAGTCTGCACGGAATTTTATGAAAAAGGCCGCGAAGCGGTCGTAGAGATGATCCGTCCGGAAGTCGAGAAAGCCATACGCGACATAGAAAAACAGACAGGCATGGTATTCGGCAGCGACACTCTGCCCCTGCTGGTATCGGTACGCTCCGGTGCCCGTGCCTCCATGCCCGGCATGATGGATACAATACTCAACCTCGGACTTAACGACACGGCCGTGGAAGCCGTAGCGCGACGCACCGGCAACGCCCGTTTCGCATGGGACTCCTACCGCCGTTTCGTACAGATGTACGGCGACGTGGTACTCGGCATGAAACCCGAAAGCAAAGAGGATGTCGATCCGTTCGAGGAGATTATAGACGAAATAAAGGAAGCCAGAGGCGTCAAGAACGATACGGAGCTCACTACCGACGACCTGCGCGAACTGGTGACCAAATTCAAAGCCGCTGTCAAGAAACAGACCGGTTCGGATTTTCCGACCGATCCGTGGGAACAGCTTTGGGGAGCGGTAATGGCCGTATTCCAGAGCTGGATGAACGACAGGGCCATACTGTACCGCAAGCTCAACAACATACCGGCCGAATGGGGTACGGCGGTCAACGTACAGGCCATGGTCTTCGGTAACATGGGCGACAAATCCGCTACCGGCGTCGCATTCTCCCGCGATGCCGCAACCGGCGAAAACATATTCAACGGCGAATACCTCGTCAACGCACAGGGCGAGGACGTGGTTGCCGGTATCCGTACTCCGCAGCAGATCACCACGGAAGGTTCACGCCGCTGGGCAAAAGCTCAGGGGGTCAGCGAAGAGGAGCGCCGCGCCAAATATCCCTCGCTCGAAGAGGTCATGCCCGAAGCATACAAGGAACTGTTCGACATACAGCATCATCTGGAGCAATACTTCACGGACATGCAGGATATGGAGTTCACCATACAGGACGGCAAGCTGTGGATGTTGCAGACGCGTAACGGCAAACGTACCGGAGCCGCCATGCTCAAGATAGCCATGGATATGCTTCGCGAAGGTCTGATCGACGAGAAGACGGCCGTAAAACGCTGCGAACCGGCCAAACTCGACGAGTTGCTCCACCCGGTATTCGATGCTACGGCCATGCGCCATGCGAAAGTGCTGACCAAAGGTCTGCCCGCATCGCCCGGCGCCGCCACGGGTGCTGTGGTATTCTTCGCCGAAGACGCCGCCAAATGGAACCACGATGACAAGAAGGTAATCCTCGTCCGCATAGAGACGTCTCCGGAAGACCTCAGCGGCATGTACGCAGCCGAGGGTATCCTCACCGCACGCGGAGGCATGACTTCGCATGCCGCCGTCGTTGCACGAGGCATGGGAAAATGCTGCGTATCCGGAGCAGGTGAACTTCAGATAGATTACAAAGCACGCACCATACGTGTCGGCGATCAGGTCATAAAGGAAGGCGACTGGATCTCCATAAACGGCTCGACGGGCGAAGTGTATGTAGGACAGGTGGCTACCAAAGCCGCCGAACTGAGCGACGATTTCGAACATCTGCTGCAACTGGCCAAGAAATATTCTGTAATGAGAGTAAGAGCCAACGCCGACACGCCGTCGGATGCAAAAACGGCATTCTCGTTCGGCGCCGAAGGTATAGGGCTCTGCCGCACGGAACACATGTTCTTCGACAACGACCGCATCAAGGCCATGCGCGAAATGATCCTCGCACACGATGAGGACGGACGCCGCGTGGCGCTCGCCAAACTTCTGCCTATGCAGCGCGGCGACTTCGAAGCCCTGTTCGAGGTAATGAACGGCTATCCCGTAACCGTCCGCCTGCTCGATCCGCCGTTGCACGAATTCGTACCGCACGACGAAAAGGGACAGCGCGAAATGGCCGAGGAGATGCACGTCAGCTTCGAAGAGATCAAGGCACGCGTCGATGCTCTCCACGAAGTCAACCCGATGCTCGGGCACCGCGGTTGCCGTCTTGGAAACACCTATCCGGAAATCACCGAAATGCAGGCACGCGCCATACTCGAAGCGGCCATGAACGTAGAAAAACGCGGCATCCCCGTGAAGGTGGAGATAATGGTACCGCTCGTAGGCAACCATAAGGAACTCAGATACCAGCGAGGCATCATAGACGACGTAGCGCAACAGGTATTCCTCGAACGCAACGACAAGATAGAATATATGGTGGGTACCATGATCGAAATACCCCGCGCAGCCGTCACCGCAAATCTGATAGCGCAGGCTGCCGACTTCTTCTCGTTCGGCACCAACGACCTTACGCAGATGACGCTAGGATTCTCGCGCGACGACATAGGCAAGTTCCTGCCCGTATATCTGGAAAAGGGAATACTCAAAGCCGATCCTTTCCAGACTCTCGACCAGAACGGCGTCGGCCAGCTCGTCAAGGAGGGGGTATTCAAGGGACGCAATGAAAAACCGCAACTCAAATGCGGTATCTGCGGCGAACACGGCGGCGATCCGGCATCGGTAGAGTTCTGTCATTTCGCGGGTCTCAACTACGTTTCCTGTTCCCCGTTCCGCGTACCTATCGCATGGCTCGCAGCGGCGCACGCAGCGCTTCAATAACGACGTATTTCCTTAATATTTCACAAAATATCCCGCCGACTCGACAGAGTCCGGCGGGATATTTTATATAAAAGTAAGCCGGCAACATAAAAATAAGCCGGCGTCGCTGGCCGCCACAAGATGCGATTATTTTCGCCACGTATACTCGACAATTCCGCACATCCGCACAAATGGCAATACACATTACAAAATCTTACGCCAGACGTTACGACGCGATCCGATAACTAACCGATAAAAAAGAAGGGGGCAAAACTCTTTTTTGTTCGATGCACGACACTCGCTGACCGAAAAAAGGAAAACAGGCCAAACCATAAAAGCGCCCAAAATTCAACTTATCAGAATCTGTAACATACGGCTTTTAAGTTACCTGTAATCATCGGACTAAAATATTAATATTGTGGAAACTCGGCGACATACGACACTCCGTTGCCCGCATGTTCCTACAACCGCACTCTCCGAACGACGCTATCAGAACGGCATGCGGGAAATCTTCGATATGCACCGTTCCTACCGTCGGTCATAAGCATAAGTCAATCATGCCGCCGAGGTCTTCCGGGGACGTCTCTATGCGGACGAGGATTATCTTCTTGTCATCATGATTCCATTGGGCGGCATCTTCGGCGAAGAATATCACAGCGCCGGGACGGCGCCGGGCGATGCGGGCAGACCTATGGTCAGCACTTTAGCATGCCACATGGCCGTAGCATCGAATACCGGGCGAAACAACTCGTCGAGTTTGAACGGCTCGCAGCGTTTTACGGCCGTCTTCTCGTCGATCAGACCTCTGCAAAGCATATCGCTATCTTGAATTCTGAGCAGCAGCGAGTTGCTGCATAAGGCGGATACGCTCCATAAGGGACTCTATGTGATCCTTCTGAAGACCTATTATATCGTCTTTCGCCGCTATCAACTGGCGCGACATATCCAACAGTTCGCTTTCCGACAAAGGTTTGTTTTCCTGCCGTACCATTTCGCCGCGTCCCAGCATCAACCAGTCGAGGGAAATCTCCGGAAATGTGGCGATAAATTTCGCCAAAGTATCCTCCGTAATACCGGTGGAACTCTCCAGAGTTCCCCTCGATATACTAGTTCTGGCATAAAATTCCCGCTTACTAATATTTAATGTATCAATAAAATATAGTATTCTTTCCTTTATTGGCGAAATATTTCGCTGTTTCTCTTGCATTGTGGCGAAATGTTTTGTAATATTGCAGTGTTTTAGACTCCGTAAATACTGCCGACGCCCAAAGCCGACACCCAAAGGACTCTAACAACGTGCCCGTATAAACAAGTAAAGATAATGATTTTGGTTTATTAATAAAAAACGTATGACACGACACTGACATATATATAAAACGGAATATATCAATTTTTCTAACTCAATTTAATTCACAAATTCTATGAAACACAATTTATTTAAGTCGATCGTGGCGCTCGTAATCATAGGAGCGACGCTTACGACGGTCGGATGTAAGAACTACGACGACCAGATCGGAAACCTATCGACTGAGTTGGAACAGACCAACGCAGCGCTGAAAGAGCAGATTACCACGCTCGAAACAGCCCTCAAAACAGCTCAGTCGGATATAACAGCGGCACAAACGGCTGCGACGGAGGCCAAGGAAGCGGGTGACAAGGCAGCCGAAGCAGCTGCACAGGCTACGGCCGCAGTCGCCAATGCCAAAGCCGAAGCGATCAAGGAAGCTATCGCCGAATGCGAAAAGCTCGTCGGTGACAAAGCCGACCAGAGCGATTTGGATGCCCTCGCTTCCAAAATAGAAGGTATCGAGAAAGGCCTCGCCGAAGACCTCAAAGATTATGCGACCGTAGACGAACTCACCAAACTGTCGCAGGCTCTCGATGTACAGAAGAAAGCTCTGGAAGACTACAAGAAAACCGCTCCGACAAGCGAAGATCTCTCCGACCTCGAACAACGCCTCGGCGATCTCATATCCGACGTGGAGAACGACATTCTCACCGCAGAAGAACTCGAAGCGAAAGTAAAAGAGATCAACAAGGAGATACTCGGCATCAACCCCAACTTGTCGTCGCTGGCACAAGTACTCATGTCGCGTCTTACGAGCGTGACCCTCGTACCGGACCTCTACATCGACGGCATTCCGTCAATAGAGTTCCGCTCCATAGCGTACAAAGCCATGACCATCAAAGACGGCGATGACGAAGTAACCGAAACGACTGCGAAGACGGAAACCATCATCTCGAACGAGAACACAACGGCTCGCTATCGCCTCAACCCGACCGGAGTGCAGGCCGATGACATAACCATGCCCGCCTTCGTATCCAACGAGGCCGTAACCCGCGCCGAAGGACAGGCACCTGTCAAAGTCGTAGACTACAGCATCGACAAGGGTATTCTCAGCGTTAAAGCCGCAAAGACAATCACCGAATCCCTCGTACTCTCCGGTGGCAAAATATACACCGTAGCCCTTCAGGTACCCATTGCGAAAGAGTTGCTTGTGACAGGCGAAGAGGAAGCATTCGTATACTCGGAATATGTCCGCCTGAATGAAGCCACCATAACTCCCAGCGTAGCCGAACTCGTATATGACACCGAAACGAAAGAATACACATACGAATGCGAAACCGGCAATCATAACCACTTCATGAGTGCTGCGGAAATCTACGCAACCGCTTTCGGCAGCAATGTGACCAAACAGATCGCATTCGACGACCAGTTCGACCTCAGCCAGCTCGTTACGGCGTGCTACGAAGAGAACGGCAAAGCCATAGAGATGACTGCCGAAGAACTCGAATCCTACGGACTCGAATTCCGTTTCGAGATTCCCACCACTCCCTATGCGATAGGCCCCAACGATACCGACCAGCAACAGTTCGCCAAGATCACCGGCACGACCATCACCTCCATGATCCCCGGCGGCTCCACCCAGAACCGTGCGGCCATAGACAAGGAGCCTATAGTCCGTGCAATCCTTTTCGACACCGAAAATGAGAAAGTCGTGGACGCACGCTACTTCAAGATCAAATGGGTAGACGTAGTCGTCAATCCCGACGACATAGACCTCGGCACCCTCGCAACATTCGAAAACGACCTCACCTGTCAGGATATAGTCAACAACTTCGAATGGGCCGATATGATAGAGAAGGTTTACGGCGCACTCAACATGTCCAAGGAACAGTTCGAAAAGATATACACCACCTTCGAAACGACAGGCGACGGCGTTGTGGCACAGATTCCTTCCAGCGATGAGGAAGACGCCGTAGCACTCGAATGGACTCTCGACAAAGCCGCAATCGGAACGATAGTACCCGCAATGTCGAAAGAATACACGACTACTATAACGTTCTCCGATCCTACTAACAACGCAGGCAAGGTGATCTTCAAATTCGAAGCCACCGTTTCGATAGACAAGTTACCGACCGTATACGGTTTCTACGAACAGTACTGGGCTACCGGCAACCATACTTTGGCAAACGTGGCGCCCGTAATCTACAGCCCCGACATGACCGACGGCACCGTTTGCGAATACCAGTTCGACCTCATGTCGCTCTTTACCCGTAACGCGGAGACCAAAGCGCTCTTCAACGACATGCTCGCATGCGGCAAATGGGATATACAGTTCGCCGAAGAACAGGCTACGGCACCTTACCACATACTGCTCCGCTCGACAGGCTTTGCAAACGACGGTGAAGAGAGCGGTTATGCTCTGTTGGACGCAAACAACCAAGCTGCCGGAACAATAGAAATAACTTCTACGGCAGGTACCAACTGGTATGAAAATTCAGACGTGACCACCGCGATACTTTCGCTCGACAAAGAGTACGCCAAAGGTCTGATCAACAAGGAGGCTTCGCTCGTACTGCTGGCTTCGGTAAACGACCGCAACCGTATCGCAGCGCTCAACTTCGACGTACACTTCATCGCTCCGCTGAAGATCAACACCACGCTGAAAGACGCCGAATTCCACGCCAACATAATAGGCGGTTCGGAAGTGGACTGCTCCAAGGCATTCTCGATGACCGACTTCAACGACTACATAGTAGCGGAAACGGTTATAGCTACTCCTACCGACAAGGAAAAATACGCCACCGAATTGTGGAAATACTACGAAGTGGAAGGCGTTAAATGGGATGTAGCCAAAGCCAAGATCGGTATGAAGAAAGTTGGCGGCAGCATAGCAGTGGACGATACTCTTACCGCAGATCAGTCCATGAATCTGACCGACGCATATGCCGGAGCATCCGTAACACTCAAAGACGGCACCGACGACGTACTCGTATTCAACAACAACGGAAGTATGGTAGTAGAGCAAGATTGCAACATCTTCGTACCGGCTACCGTAACCTACGGTTGGGGCGAAGTCACCGAGTGGGTTGCAATCCGACTGAAAAAGTAAGCACCATCCGACAGTTTACAAATAACTAGTGTTTCAATCCTTTTCTGGAGCCTCCGGGTCCCGTAACAAACCGGAGGTTCCGCTTACCGGGAGGAGCGTACTGCGAAAGTACGCTCCTCCTGTTTTTCACACCGATACCCGCCACTCCGCTCACGAACGTTTCCGGATACCGACGACATTACATGATACCGTCGGCACGCCGATAATCCGAAACGTGGAGGCACCGCCATGACAACATGCCTCTGAAATTCCCTGCCGCAACAGAAAACGGCGGCACACATTCTTCACAATCATACCCTGCAATACGCACGAAAGTCAAACACAGCATAAATGCACTCCAAACGCCACACATCCATATTCACCGGAACAAGCAATGCCGTGACCACAAGTCGGGAACAAAATAACCTACGGTATTAACATGCAGCAGGCCACACACATTATGCATTCCGAGCTACCACCGCAACCGAGCGGACGGTATCGGCTCCGGATGCAGCACGACACAACCCAGCACACGAATCACCATGCAGAGACAAACCAACCGGCAATCCCGGCCTCAACGCCCCTCCAAACGTCTCCGGAAACACAACACAATGTGTCCGGTACTTCTGCACTACAATTAAAACCTGTCCTGCATATATAACACTACATACGTCCGACACCGTTCATAGCGGCACTGTCATGTAACAAAAAAATCCGGCGCGACAACAATCGCACCGGACCTCGATCCCGACGGTACCGCACATGCGTGCCGGCTCCGCACCAAGAGTTTATTCCCAGTCCTTGTCTTCGAGGGTAAAGATCTCGTTCACGCTCTTGCCGAAAATATGAGATACTTTCAGCGCAAGCAACGTTGAGGGAACGTATTTACCCAATTCCATGGCATTGACCGTCTGACGGCTTACACCGGCTTTTTCGGCGAGCTGTTGCTGCGTCAGATCGTGGATAGCCCTTTGCACCTTTATATTATTTTTCATTTTTCGCAGACCATTTCAGACGCCACAAAGATATACGGAATACCAGTAAATATATAATCAACAGGAAAACCAAATTGAACATCGAGAGGTTATACAACACCAAAGACATCTGCGAGAAAAACGCCTGCGCGGACGCCAAATCCCGCGATATTCCCGACGACACAATCAGTCCGTAAACGACGAGCAGGAAAACGTAATCGGCTATGACGGCTATCATCATGGACGAAAAACGGATATTGACCGTACACTCGTCCTCTCCCTTGACGCGCGAAAAGGCCACCATCAGCATTCCGAGCACCAATGCCGGAAGCCCGAGCGCATTGAATTGCGAAGAACTCATTACATACGAAATCCATATACCTCCCGGTTTGCCTCCGGTACACACATCAACGACCAGAAGAGCGTACAACCCTATCAGAATCCACCCGGCTACGGCAGTCCGGCGCGGCAATAAAAAAATCTTTTTCATATCCATTACGGTTATCGACGACAAACATCTACTCGGCCTTCCGGACGGCATTGCGGGCACAGACGACCGCTATATTGAAAATCATGACATAAAGCACGATAGGCATGAAAACATTTACCAGTATCACAAACAGATAATCTATATCGTACACACACCATGTCACTATTATAAGAACCGCGTAATTAACCGTCATCGACCATATCAGCGACGACATGCGCAGACGAGCCGTATACTCGTCCTCATCCCTTTCGCGCGAGAAAGCCACGATCAAAAGTCCGATGACCAACAGTGTCATTACTATTTCGTCGATAAACCCACCGAACGCCTTGTACATATCCGGCCACAAATCTATGCTCCACAACAGGCAAAACGCCAATACGGCCGAAGGCGCCGTAACGATCCACCCCCATTTTTTCCATGAGTGCGGCAACAAGAAATCTCTTTTCATACACAAGATACATTAAACGTTGACACCATGTAACGACGGTACATGCGCAGACTGTTTCCGGATACCCCACGCCGAACATTCCGCCGGACGCATATTCTGCAAACATCGCTCTGCGGAACGTCGTCAACTACCGACATTTATTTCCGACCATGCCGGCAAGGTCGGAAACTCCACTCTCGCAAGCGAACGCCTACAGAAATCCATCACGGCTCAAAAGTAAAATATATTTTACTTAATTACAAATTATTCTTACTTTTAATCAAGCAAACAAGACACACATCACACACATCTCGGCTACACAAACCTGATTATCAACACAATAAACGAAACACAAAAAACTACAGTATTTTACACGGCGACACGCCGCAGTACAAGATTCCCAAACGTTCACGCCTCCCCGACCGAAAAACGAATGACAGACGACCGAGCATGCAATATGCATATCCGCATATAACCAAGGGGTTGTGTCAAAACGCTAAGTTTTAACGCAACCCCTTTAAGGTGTGTGAGAACGGGTAAAATGCAAGGCCGTGATTATGAAAAGCGACAGGAGTTTACAAAAAGCAAACGACTTAGCCTGATTCACGATAAAAACGCAACCGATTGCCCGTTATGACACACAGGCGAATCTGAATGCCTATTTTACTCTCCGGACAAACGGTATCAGTATACGCCCTCTCCGTTCACAACAGACCGGACAACATATGATGCAAACCTACATCCGTATCGCGTCACGCACAAATGTCGCCTACTCCCGCTCCAGACGTTCCGCGATAGCACGCCCCTCTTTTTCGTAACCGGGCTTGCCGAGCAGAGCGAACATATTTTTCTTGTAGGCCTCCACGCCCGGCTGGTCGAAAGGATTTATGCCGAGCATATAACCGCTTATGCCGCACGCACGTTCGAAAAAATAGAGCAACGCACCGATATTATACTCGTCCACGCAGGGCAGCACTATGCGCATGTTGGGCACACCTCCGTCGGCATGAGCCAGCGAAACGCCCATTTCGGCCATACGGTTGATCTCGTGCAGGCGTTTGCCCGCCACGAAATTGAGCCCGTCGGAATCTGTCTCCTCTCTGGCCACAACGATCTCGTGCCGAGGATGCTCCACGGAGACTACCGTCTCGAACATTATGCGTTCGCCTTCCTGTATGTACTGCCCCATGGAATGCAGATCGGTGGTATATGTAACGCTCGCGGGAAATATTCCGCGAGAACGTTTTCCCTCGCTTTCGCCGAACAACTGTTTCCACCACTCACCGAAATAACCGAGAGCCGGCTCGTAAGAGGCGAGTATCTCTATCTTGTATCCGCGAGCATACAGTGTGTTACGTGCTGCGGCATATCGTGCGGCAGGATTGTAGGCAAAACCGACATCCGCACCGCAAGCCGT
Source organism: uncultured Tidjanibacter sp. (assembly GCA_947852905.1). Taxonomy (GTDB): domain Bacteria; phylum Bacteroidota; class Bacteroidia; order Bacteroidales; family Rikenellaceae; genus Tidjanibacter. The sequence goes on from CANTVF010000004.1 coordinate 64,793, forward strand.
CCGCATGTCCTGCGCCCCGCGTACCAAAGCACGAATATCCGCTCCTGCCACGGCGAGCGGCAACAACCCTACAGGCGTCAGCACAGAATAACGCCCGCCGACATCGTCGGGTATCACGAACGTTTCGTATCCCTCCCTGTCGGCCTCGCCGCGCAACGCCCCCTTAGACGCATCGGTAACGGCCACTATGCGTTCCCGCGCGCCTTCGCGACCGTAACGACGTTCTATCTCGCCGCGCACGATACGGAAAGCTATAGCCGGCTCGGTAGTGGTACCCGACTTGGATATCACTATTGCGGCGAGCGAGCGACCACGCACCGCTTCCAGCAGCGACCACATGTAATCCTCGCTTATGTTCTGGCCGGCAAATATAACTTCCGGACCGGCGGCGCCTTTCATATACCCGAACGGATCGCCCAAAGCCTCCATGACGGCTTTGGCGCCGAGGTATGAACCGCCTATACCTATCACCACGACCACATCGGCCAGTACGCGAAGACGGCTACCAGCAGCCTCTATTCCGTCAAGCACCTCATCCGTCAACGCTGTCGGCAACGATACCCAGCCCAGAAAACCGGCGCCCTCACCGGTACCGTCCTCCAACATACGATTGGCTTTCTCTGCCGCCAGCGCATCTGGCGCAAACTCCCTCTCGAAACGCCGTCCCTGTCCGGCCGTTCCTCCGTATTCGAACTTTATCATAATCCTGTCCTTTCCGATTCTATTCCACCGTCCGCAAAACCCGCGCCGAAACAGCGGCTACATATATGTTCCGGACGTCATTATAATACGATGCAATTTACCATTTATTTCGGTAAAGTTATGTATAAAGTACGCTTTTTTATATATTTGTAAATTAATTGGGCATATCCATATCGGACTACCCAACCGATTGATACACGGGACTATATACAAAAGAAAAGGACAAATGGGAATGTTTTCGTTGACTCAGGAATTGGCCATAGACCTCGGAACGGCCAATACCCTAATACTATATAACGGCAAAGTGGTCGTGGACGAGCCGTCCATAATCGCAATGGACATACACACGGGCAAGGTGGTAGCCATAGGCGAACAGGCACAGCAGATGCACGGCAAGACTCACCAGAACATCAAGACTATCCGCCCGCTCAAGGACGGGGTGATAGCCGACTTCAACGCCGCCGAACTGATGTTGCGCGGCATGATCAAGAAGGTCAAGATGAACGGTCATCTGTTCAGTCCTTCGCTCCGCATGGTAATATGCATCCCTTCGGGCTCCACTAACGTGGAGATACGCACCGTACGCGAATCGGCCGAACACGCCGGAGGACGCGAGGTATACATGATATACGAGCCCATGGCCGCAGCGCTCGGCGCCGGACTCAACGTAGAGGCTCCGGAAGGCCACATGGTCATAGACATAGGCGGCGGTACGACGGAAATCGCTTGTATCTCGCTCGGCGGCATAGTATGCTCGGAGAGCATAGACGTTGCCGGCGACGTATTCACCGAGGAGATACAGAACTATGTCCGCCAGCAGCACAACATACGCGTCGGCGACCGAACGGCCGAAAACATCAAGAAATCCATAGGGGCGGCCATTCCCGAACTGGAAGAGGCTCCGGACGACTACGTCATCACCGGTCCCAACATTCTCACGGCACTGCCGACCACCGTATCGCTCTCCTATACCGAGATAGCCTATGCTCTCGAAAAATCGTTGCTCAAGATAGACGCGGCCATAATGAAGGTACTCGAAATGGTACCGCCGGAGCTGTATGCCGACATCGTGAAAAGCGGAATCTACCTTGCCGGCGGCGGCGCCCTCATCAAAGGTCTGGATAAACGTTTCTCGGAAAAGAACGGCATACAGTTCAACATAGCCGAAGACCCGCTGCGTGCCGTAGTGCGAGGTACGGGCATAGCGTTGAAGAACATCAACCAGTTCTCGTTCCTGATGAAATAGGGGCGTCGCGACGGAAGATTTCACGCGCCATAAAGCCGCCCGCCGGCGGCATTACGGACGGCACACGGTTGACACAAACGGCTGCCGGTTACAACAGCGAAAAGTCTCGCGACCGACTGCAATCACGGCAAGGCAAACATCGGGAAAGGAATGTACAGGCTCGTCCAGTTTTTCAAAAAGTACTCTTCCGTACTCCTCTTCATAATACTCGAAGCGGGAGCTATCGGTTATTACGCCTCATCGACGAGCTATACGCGCGCGACCCTGCTCGCATCTTCCAACAAAGTAACCGCCGGGATACACGGCATATTCTCATCCATAGGAGATTACTTCACCCTCGGCCGTGAAAACAGGATGCTCATGGAACGCCTCGCCGAGACGGAAACTCTCCTCTCGGCACTCTCCACGGCAAGAGATACCGCAACCATACCGGTCGCCGAGCCCGCCTACTACTACTCTACGGCAACGGTCATCAGCAACTCCATTGCGCGTCAGGACAATTTCTTCGTAATAAACAAGGGGACGCGCGACGGCGTCGAAGAAAACATGGCCATACTGTCGGCCGACGGCTCCGTTGCCGGATACGTACGCAAATGCTCGGACAAATTCGCCGTCTGCATGTCCGCGCTCAACCGCGACTTCCGCATCGGAGGGCAGTTGAAAGGCAGCGAATATTTCGGCTCGGTTTACTGGGACGGCACCGACGCCCGCGAAATGACGATGGTGGATATTCCTACGTATGCCGACGTTTCGGTCGGCGACACATTGCTATCGGCCTATTCTTCGAGATTCCCGCCCGATACGTTCATAGGAACCGTATCGTCGGTAAAGGAATCCGAAGACGGCACATACTACATTCTAAGAATACGTCTCGGAGCACGCATGAACGCTTTGGGCAACGTACTGCTCGTGAAATATACGGATTACGAAGAACTCGAAACTCTGGCCGGCGAATATTTCGCCGACTACGACACAAGAAACCCGCAAAAATAGGACGGCTGAAATGCACAGAAGAGGTGAATACGTATTGGTTTTCGCAGCTACGGTTTTGTTGCAGGCATTCCTGTTCGACAACCTCAACCTGTCGCCATACCTATACCCGCTCATATACGTGGGATTTTTGTTGCTGCTTCCCACCGGCATGAATCACGCCCTACTGATTCTGTGCGGATTCGTCACCGGTGTAACCGTAGATTTCCTTTCAGGCACAGCCGGACTGCACACCATAGCATCTACGGCAACGGCCTTCATACGTCCGGCCACAATCAACCTGACGATCGGTAAAGACACCGCAAACGAAAACGTGATGCCGTTACCGATAAATGTCGGGCGCGGCAAATGGCTCAAATACGCGGCGCTCGCCGTTTCGATCCACTGCATCATATTTTTCTGTTTTGAGGCCGCCACCACGGCATTCTTATGGTACACGCTCCTGAGGGCGGCCGGTAGCGCACTCGCCACGTTCCTTCTCGTATGGTTCGCGGCTGTCATATATCCGGTACGCGGTTCGCATTGACAAGGTGCTATACCGAAGAACAAACACAAACCCCACGCATGAACAACAGAGCCAAAATAATATCGCTGGCAGTCGTCGCGGCATTCGCGATTCTGGTTCTGCGCCTGTTTTACATACAGGTGATCGACAGTTCATACAAATACGACGCCCAGAACAACGTACTACGCCGTGAAGTGCAGCATCCACCGCGCGGCGAGGTATACGACCGCAACGGAGAACTGCTCGTCAGGAGTATCGCCTCCTATGACCTGATGGCCATACCACGCGATGTCAAGGAGTTCGACACGTTGACGCTCGCACGCATAGCCGGCGTAACTCCGGAAAAGCTGAAACAGGAACTCGCCAAAGCCGCCAACTATTCCCGGCGCCGTCCCTCGGTGATCGTCAAACAGATGAGCCTCGAATCCAAACTGCTGTTCGACGAAGGCGACTTCTCCGGTTTCTATACCGTATACCGCACGATGCGCTCCTATCCGCGCAAGATAGCCGGCAATCTGCTCGGCTACATAAGCGAAGTGGATGCCGCTACGATAGAACGCGACGACTACTATCAGACAGGCGACTACCGCGGCATGTCCGGGATAGAACTGACCTACGAAGATGTACTGAGGGGCGAAAAGGGAATATCCGTCAGCGTAGTGGACGTACACGGTATAACCAAAGGACCGTACATGGACGGCGCCGCCGATATAAGGGCCGTACCCGGCAAGGCCATAACCACCTCGCTCGACGCACGGTTGCAGGAGCTCGGCGAAGAACTCATGGAAGGTAAGGTCGGCAGTATCATAGCCATAGAGCCGTCCACCGGCGAAATACTCGTCATGGTCAGCAGCCCCGGCTACGATCCGGACGAACTCGTCGGACGCGACCGCGGCAACAATTACATGAAACTGCTCGGCAATCCGCGCCGGCCGCTGTTCAATCGCGGCGTAATGTCCCGCTATCCGCCCGGATCGACCTTCAAGGTAGTCAACGGTCTCATGGCATTGCAGGAGGGATCTGTAACCGGCAATCAAAAATATCCGTGTCACGGCGGCTATACCGTAGGCCGGGGACTCAAATGCCACAACCACTTCTCGCCCGTCAACATGCGTCAGGCCGTACAGACTTCGTGCAACACATACTTCTGCTATGTATTCCGCGACTTCATAGACAACCAGAAATTCGGCGACCCGAAACAGGCTCTCGACGTATGGAACGAATACCTGTACAGTTTCGGTTTCGGTCGCAGCCTCGACAGCGACCTGTCCGGCGAACTCTCCGGTTACGTGCCGACACGCGAATATTACGACAAGGCCTACCACAAACGGTGGAACTCACTGACCATATTGTCGCTCTCGATAGGTCAGGGAGAGTTGGGATGCACGCCGCTGCAGATGGCCAATCTCGCCACCATAATAGCCAACCGCGGATATTATTATACGCCGCACATCGTCAAACGCATAGAAGGGAGAGATTCGATAGACAGCCGTTTCTACGAACGGCACCGCACCATGGTCGAAAGCCGCCACTTCGACGTAATAGTCGACGGCATGTACGACGCGGTACACAAAACAGGAGGTACCGGCTGGCGCGCCTACGTTCCCGGCCTCGACATATGCGGCAAAACCGGTACTGCGGAAAATCCACACGGTGCAGACCACTCCACATTCATGTGCTTCGCACCGAAGGACGACCCGAAGATAGCCGTATCGGTGTATGTGGAACACGGAGGTTTCGGGGGATCGGTCGCCGCGCCCATAGCGAGCCTCATAATAGAACAATACCTGACCGACACCATAACGCGTCCCGAAATGGTGGACGCCGTAAAACAAACGACCATACCCTATCCGTACTATGACAGGCAAAAGTAACAAAACGGCGGAAAGCGGACTCGACTGGGTATCGGTGGCCATATTCTTCGGCCTGATGATAATCGGATGGCTGAACATATACGCCGCCGTATTCGACGAATCCGCAACGGGAGGCTTCACATTCTCCTCCCGATACGGCTCGCAGCTCGTCTGGATAGGCATATGCACGCTGGCGGCAATAGTCATAATGCTGATAGACGAAATATACTATCACGTACTCGCCTACCCGATATATTTTCTGATGCTGCTCGTGCTGCTGGTAACGCTCGCCGTCGGCACTACTGTCAACGGCGCACAATCGTGGCTACGCATAGGCGGCTTCTCGGTACAACCGGCAGAGTTCGCCAAATTCGCCACGGCACTGGCATTGGCGCGCTATATGAGCTCATACAGTTTCTCGATGAGCGACTGGAAAAGCAAACTGGCTGCCGCCGCCATATTCGGCGTACCTATGGTCATCATTCTGCTGCAAAACGACGCAGGATCGGCAATAGTGTTCGCCTCGTTTCTCGTCGTATTCTACCGCGAAGGATTCAACGGCTGGTTTTACGTGGCCGCAGGAATGTTGGTATTCCTTTTCGTATTTTCGTTCATTTGGACGCCGACAGTACTTCTGGCCGCCATCATCGTGATATGTACCGCCATAGAAGGTATAATGAACGGTGGCTGGAAAAGGAACATACGCTATCTCGCCGCCGTTGGATTCGTATCCGCCACGATATGTCTTGCAGCATCGCTCATCTCCGGACGCGTGCTCGACTATTATTGGTTTCTGCTCGGCAGCGCCCTCGCATCGCTGGCCGCGGTCGGTATATACGCATGGCGTACCACACTGTACAACATATTCATCAGCATCGGCATGCTGGTCGGCTCCATAGCATTCACCGGCATGGTGGATGCCGTATTCGCCCACATGAAACTACACCAGCAGAAACGTATCCTGAACCTGCTCGGCGTGGAAAGCGATCCACAATTCTGGGGTTACAACGTCAACCAGTCCAAAATAGCCATAGGATCGGGCGGATTCTTCGGCAAAGGTTATCTTCAAGGCACGCAGACGAAATACGATTTCGTTCCGGAACAAAGTACCGACTTCATATTCTGCACGGTAGGAGAAGAGTGGGGTTTCGTCGGCTCGGTCATAGTACTCGGACTGTTCTGCTGGCTGATACTCCGTCTCATACGCATGGGTGAACGCCAACAGGAGGCTTTCGGACGGGTATACTGTTACGGAGTAGCGGCAATATTCCTCTTCCACGTACTCGTCAACGTCGGCATGACGATAGGCATCATGCCTGTCATAGGCATTCCGCTGCCGCTGTTCAGCTACGGCGGCTCGTCGCTGCTCGCCTTCACGCTGCTCTTTTTCGTCGCCGTGAAACTCGACTCTCACGGGCGCGAAGGAATAGCCCGTTCACGCAACCTGCAATAGAAAGCATTACAGTAGCCGCAAACCCAAGAAAACAGAAAAAATATTTCGTAAAACGATAACAACCCACATGTTTTTACGATAACTTTGTGCCTTGCATACCAATGTAGAACATAAATCTCTTTTAACAATAATTAATATGAAAAGGACAATGATCGTTTCTGCCCTGTTGGTAGCCGGCATGATCGGTATGACCGGTTGCGGCAACGAACAGAAAGGCAACGCAAAGGTTCCGGCGATAGATCCCGCCAACATGGACCTCTCCGTAAAACCGGGAACAGATTTCTATCTCTATTCGAACGGCGGCTGGATGCAGAAAAACCAGCTCAAACCGGAATATTCCCGCTACGGCATTTTCGATATGCTGACCAACAACAACCTCGAACAGCTGCACGCAATAGTGGACGAAGTCCGCAGCGTCGAACAGCCCGCAGGCTCGTCGGCACAGAAGATAGCCACACTCTACAATCTCGGTATGGACAGCGTCACCCTCAACGCACAGGGCGCAGCTCCTATCCGTGCATATCTGGAGAGCATCGAGGCTATCAAGGATAACAAGGAAATGACCGAAATGTTCGCCAAGATGCACAAACAGGGCTTCGCACCCTATTTCGTAACATTCGTAGACGCCGATGAGAAAAACAGCTCGATGAATATCGCCACTCTCTATCAGGCCGGCCTCGGCATGGGCGACCGCGACTATTATCTCGGTAACGACGAAGATACCAAAGCCATTCGCGAAGCATACAAGAAATATATACACGACCTGTTCGTGCTCGCCGGCTACGATGAAGCCACCGCAGAAAAAGCCGTCGCTTCCGTCATGAAGATCGAGAACAAGATCGCCAAAGCGTCGTACAGCCGCGAAGCTCTCCGCGACTCGCATAACAACTACACCAAGATGACTGCCGAAGCATGGAAGAAAGCCGACAAATCGTTCGACTGGGACACCTATTTCGCAGCCATGAATATCCCGATGAGCGATGAGATAGTAATCAAACAGACTGGCTTCTTCAATCAGCTCGCCAAAGACATGGCCGACGTAACTCTCGACGACCAGAAACTTTATGCACAGTTCAACCTGATCAGCAATGCCGCTCCCTACCTCAGCGACGATTTCGTAAACACCAATTTCGAATTCAACGGTCGCGTAATGTCGGGACGCGAACAGCTCCAACCCCGCTGGAAACGTGCCCTCAGCACTACCGAAGGCGCTATGGGCGAGGCTCTCGGCGAGCTCTATGTAGAGAAATATTTCCCGGCTTCCTCGAAAGAGAAGATGCTGGAACTCGTCCGTAACCTTCAGGGCGCCCTCAGCGAAAGGATAGCTCAACTGGAATGGATGAGCGACGAAACCAAAGCCCGCGCACAGGAAAAACTCGCCAACTTCTACGTGAAGATCGGCTATCCGGACGAATGGCGCGACTACTCGGCTCTGGAGATAAAAGGCGACGAATCCTATTGGGCCAACATACTCCGCTCCAACGAATTCGAAATGAACGACATGCTCTCGAAAGCCGGCACACCGGTAGACAAGAACAAATGGCACATGAATCCGCAGATGGTCAATGCATATTACAACCCGACCACCAACGAGATATGCTTCCCGGCCGGTATTCTCCAGCCTCCGTTCTTCAATCCCGATGCCGACGATGCCGTTAACTACGGAGCCATAGGTGTCGTTATCGGTCACGAAATGACCCACGGATTCGACGACCAAGGCCGCAACTACGACAAAGACGGTAACATGAACGACTGGTGGACCAAAGAGGACGCTGCCAAATTCAACGAAAGGGCACAGGTTCTCGTAGATCAGTTCAATGCGGTAGAGGTAGCCGACGGAGTATACGCCAACGGAGCGTTCACGCTCGGTGAAAACATCGCGGATCAGGGCGGTCTTCTCGTAGCCCGTCTGGCTTACGAAAACAGCCTTAAGGACAAGGAACGTCCCGCACCTATAGACGGACTCACCGACGCGCAGCGCTTCTACATAGCCTACGCAAGCGTATGGGCACAGAACATACGTCCTGAAGAAATTCTGCGTCTCACCAAAATAGACCCGCACGCCCTCGGCGTCAACCGCGTCAACGTCACCCTGCGCAACATCGACGACTTCTACGAAGCATTCGACATAGTAGAAGGCGACCCGATGTACCTCGCACCGGAAAAGAGGGTCAACGTCTGGTAACACATCTCGGTGCGTCATTCGCACATCATATAACAACAAACACGAAACCGTTATCGGAGGCGGCGCTCACAGAGAGTGCCGCCCCCGTTTTTTTATTACGGCAATACGGGCAACCGGACTCAATAGTCAAAAATCAAAATGTACCCGCAACTAACGACTCTTTTCGCTACATTTGCAAAGACGGAACATAAATCTCCGGATATTATCCTTATCCCGCATCGGCACTACATAAGCCCCATGCGAACAATATACCGCAGACAGGAAAGATGCGAACAGATATCGCCACAGCTTTACACTGTTGCAGACAATAAAGAATATAAGGAAAATTACGAATCGACATGGAAGATATGATAAACGGACGTTGCGGCTGGTGCGGCACAGACGAACTTTATGTGAGATACCATGACCAAGAATGGGGACGACCGGTTACGGACGATAAGACGTTATTCGAGTTCCTGGTACTCGAAAGTGCTCAAGCGGGCTTGAGCTGGATAACTATTCTCCGAAAACGCGAAGGCTACCGCAAAGCCTTTCACGGTTTCGACGCAGAATCGGTAGCACGAATGACAGACGACGACGTCAGGCGATTGATGCAATTCGACGGTATCGTTCGCAACAGTCTCAAAATCAAAGCCACGATAACGAATGCACGGTTGTTCCTCGAAATACAAAAGGAATTCGGCAGTTTCTACGAATATACGCTGTCTTTCTTTCCGGACAGAAAACCGATCATCAACACTTTCCGGTCATTGACTGAAATACCCACATCGTCGCCCGAATCGGATGCCATGAGCAAGGACATGAAAAAGCGCGGGTTCAAATTCTTCGGAACAACGATTTGTTATGCCCATTTACAGGCCACCGGGTTCATCAACGACCATCTGACAGACTGCATCTGCCGTAAAGGATAGTACTTCACATACGACCGGACATAGCATCTGCCGTAAAGGATAGTACTCCACATACGACCGGACATAGCATCTGCCGCTATCCGGCAATAGACAACGTCAGGAAATTGTCCGGAACAAGTCCCTATCGGAAATACGCGCATACCCTTGCTGCGGGTTATGTTTGCACTCTCTCCGAAAAACTTTCGGCAAACGGGTATATCCATTTCCACTTATCGGCAAACACGGCAACGAAAATCATGCAAACGTTTTCGTTACCCAAACGACATCAGTCTAAATGACACGCATCAGTTTGCCTTACCTCTTCCGATATTCGCATATAATATAAGTCTCGACATAGGTTACATTAGAAACCCATATCGAGACTTATCCGATAACATGACATGCCGCCCCCGAACGTGGACGCCGCATATATTTATAAACAATCGCAAATATCCGACACACGACTCCGTTCAGTCGTGAACAACTAACCGTACCGAAAAATCCGTTTCTACCAGAAGCCGGCAGCCGTACGCAGTCGACACCGCCGAAAATACAGATAATGGAATGCAGCCAACGTTTTCAGCTCCGATTGAGCAACGTGTTAGTCTCATTCTTTTAAGCAATGCTCCATGTAAAATTGCCTGACTCCGTACCAACCGTTGCGGCTCGACTACAGCTACGCCTCAATTTCGAGGCGAAACATCAGATTTTCTGCCGCATTACGCACCAATGCATCCTCCGAACGGACAAATTCAGATGCAATATCCACGAACTTATCTTTGCGCGCGTTTCCGAGAACAACCATTCGCGCCACCGTGAGCAATGCACAATACTGAAGCAGCACGGGAGCCTTATCATCCAACCACGCATCCACGATATCATCGCCGACCGCACTGCGCGACAACAACGAAAACGCAAGATTCTCGGCCAACTCCGCATTCGTAACCCCCGCACCCCAGAATGCCAACTCCTCGGCAGTAACCGCCATGGGGTCGGCTATGACATAAGCGGCCAGTCGCAGTTCCCGGATCTGCTGCCCGTAAAGAAACTTTGCGAACTCATGGTCCGGAGCGAATCCCTGCGCAGCCGTGCGCACCGCATGCAGACTGACGCCCCAATTACACGGATAATGAATTCCGCGTCTCTCCATGCTTTCGGTCACGGCACCGTTCATATTACGTTTGAGCACACGCATCAACGCCGCCATTTTACCGGTGTTGCCTCCGGCTCTCACCTCCGACGACATTACCACGCGCTTTTTACCGCCAACACTGTCCTCACTCCGTACTGAAGAACGGGAATAGTGGCCGAACCGAGTTCATCGCGTCCCAACACGACACGACACTCAACCATATCCGGCACAGCGAACTCCGCCTCGCCCGACTTGGGATTACCGCGACGCGATGCTGGATACAATGCAGCGGCAACCCCCTGAGGCCGGCACTCCAGAACTACAGGCTCGCCGGACAAATCGTCTGAAGGCAACAGCCCTGTATCCTCCCTGAAACGGCACACGACGGCCGTCATTTCCCCCGCCACGGGAGTGATGCAATAACGCACCGTATATGTCGTTTCGGTCTGTTTACCGAAGAAAAGTTCCATATACTCTTTCTCCATGCGATCCATACGTCTCAATGCCGGCTCCAATCCTGCCCCGAATATGGTCTCGGCATACTGTCCGGTAATCATCTCCGTCTTTCTTTTACGCAGGTCGAAAATAGTCCGCGCAGCCTCCTCTACCGAAGGATTGGCTGCCGACATCCTGTCGGGCAATACCTTAGGAAAGTCCGCACCCTCTCCGTCGACGACCATTACCGTTTTAGGCTCAGGCAATTCTCCGGGCGACATATCGGCAGGATGCGCCGGATCGTAATAACTAACCCTCGCAGAACGTAACGTATAAGTCTCCTTGTCCGCCAAAGGAGCTATCACGCCGAAATATTTCTGTGCATAACGTGCATAAGGTCCCGTCTTCACGACCTCCCTCGTCACGGTAATATCAATTACCACCGTAGTGGAAGGAATCATGCGCACCATAGTTCCGTACTCTCCGGGTACCTCCCCAATGCGTATAAGGTCGAGCGTCTGCCCTTCGGCCGGCACTCCGCCCAAAGCTGCCATCGCAAGGGCTGCCAACATATAACCGATCTTTTTCATAACCGCGATATTTATATTGTCGATATAATCCATGAAATTCCGGACACAGCACGCCGCGTTCAGTGCCAACGTCCTGCTATTTCCGGATGCGCCGGAACATTCAAGTCTTTTACAAAGCTAACTCTTTTTACCAGAATACGTCCCGGATACAGATTAAAATTTCAGATAAAAGTCGCGCGTCAGCGCCGCATACTCCTCGGTATAATGCCCGCCGGGACTGTTTTCTATGACCAGCCGGTCGACCGTTCCATGTCCGGAAGCATTTTCTTCCCGCACCAGTTCCAGCATGACGCGCTTCGGCGGCAGTGTCGGCAAAGAGTGCACATAAGTCCGTCGTGCCGGGACGAGTCCGCGCGCGGCGGCTACCGCCACGAAAAAAGCCTCGTTGTCGGCCGGCAGTATGACCGAAAACATACCGTCGGCACCCAGCAGCCTCGCGACGCAATCCGCCAGATCGCCGTAAGTCAGTTCCCGCGCATGACGCGCCGCGGTACGCGCTGCCGACGGCGAAGAGAGCGAATCCACGAACCACGGCGGATTGGCAACTATATGATCGTAAAGTCCGCCGTCCTCCGGAACGAAATCGTGTACGTCCGCATGGTATATCCCTATCCTGTCTCCCCACGGCGATGCCGCAACGTTCTCACGCGCCTGTCCCGCACTTCCGGCATCTATCTCCACCGCGTCTATCCTCACGTTCCCACCGCCCGCAACACATTCGGTACGCTGGGCGATCATCAGGGCGATCAATCCCGTACCGGTACCTATATCCAGATACCGCCGGTGAGACGTCACGATCCGCGCCCATGCACCTATCAACACGCCGTCGGTACCGACTTTCATGGCCGCACCGTTCTGAGCTATACAGAAACGCTTGAATCTGAACCAACCGTTACCCAAACCGCAAAAATTTACCTAAGAAACCCTGCATCGACAACCAGCGACCATGCCACTATCGCGCAAAGGCTATCTTTATACGATACAAAATACGAAAATCGGACTCTCACATCCGCCGTCAGAAGCTCCAAACGCACGTCATGCATTCAACGGCTATCGCAGCGCTACGGTCTGCAATCAATGCCGATACTCTATAAGACGTTTCTCCATGGTTACCGCATCCGCCGGACTGTCATCTACGGTCACGTATTTCACACGACATATCCAGTTTCCGCAATTGTCGACCGCAATATAATCATACGTTTCACAAGACCCGACTACACCATTCGAAGTCTTTGCCGTAAGGAGCTTCCCGTCACCGTCATATTCATATTCCGTCACGCTTTTGCCGCGGCCGTCGTTCCACTCGCATGTTTCACGTACTATCCGCCCTTTACGCATCGTACTACGGACCATAGACGACACTCCGTCGGGATACGTCGTCAGTATTTCGCTGCGGCGACCGTTACGCCGCATTGTAGTTCGCAATAGCTCTCCCTCCTGCGAATATTCGCGCTCGGTACCGTTGCTATCCTCATCGTATTCGATTACCGACATTCGGTCTGCACCGTATCTTACCGAATGCACCGCCACGCTATCCTGACGACCGTCGGCATCATAATACACCTCGTGCCATTCGGACAATCCTCCGTCCGCACCCCGTATCTCCCGGTAGACCTCACGCCCGGCATCGTCTGTCCGCACCATAACACTGCCCAGAAAACGACCGGCCTCCGCCTTTCCGTCATTCTCCGCGACATCGAAATACATTGTAGTGACACTCGCCGCATTGTCCACGTCAAGTCCGACGGCTCCATACGACCCGCCGCAGGCGCAAAGACACACGACTGCCGCAACGACAGCGACCGCCTCCACAAAAAAATATGATACCTTACCGGACATGACCGTCATTTATCTTTCAGATAACCGTCTATCCCCGCACCGAAAAGGGCGAAATCGTATTTCACCGGATCGGCCGGATCGAATCCGCGCAGAGTTTCCGTAACCTCTTCCACCGCACGCCAGTCGTTCTGCCTACGTTCCATAAGTCCCAACGCACGCGACATGTTGCCGCTGTGAACGTCTAGCGGTAAATAGAGCGCCGAAGCCGGAATACGTTTCCACATGCCGAAATCCACTCCGCGGCCGTCGTCGCGTACCATCCAACGCAAGTACATGTTCAGACGTTTACACGACGCCTTCTTGTCTATCGACGACACGTGTTTCTCGCAATGCACCGGATGTTCGGCAGCGAAAAACTCGCGACGGAACTCCGACAATACCTGCCTGAGATCGCCGCAAGCCTCGTAACGGTCCTCGAAGAAACGGCCTATGCCTCCCTTCTCGGCATACATGCGACGCATGGCACGCACGAACGCAGCGAAATCGTGTCCGTTGAAAGTCCTGTGCACGAACTTCTCCAGCGTCCGCAACTCGTCGTCGGACGCATTCATGGTAAAATCGTAAGGGACGTCGTCCATGAACTGCATCATTCTGCGGCAGCTCTTCACTATGGCCTTGCGATTGCCCCACGCTATGGTCGCGGCCAGAAAGCCGGCTATCTCGCGATCCTCCCTGCCGGTATACATATGCGGCACCGATATGGGGTCGTCGGCTATGAAGTCCGGAGTATTGTATTTGTCATGGAGCGCATCGAGCAACTCCTTCAGTTCATTCCTTTCCATACGGTATTCATTTCCCGCCGCGAAGGGGCGGCATGTCACTGTTCCACTATATGACCGTCGCTCATGACTATGCGCCGGTCGCTCATATGCGCCAGACCGTCATCATGAGTGACTATTACGACCGTCTGACCCAACTTGTCGCGCAACTCGAAAAACAGACGATGAATCTCTTCGCGGTTACGGGAATCCAGATTGCCGGAAGGCTCGTCGGCCAGCAATACCGACGGCGAATTTACGAGCGCCCTCGCAATCGCCACCCGCTGCTGCTCTCCGCCCGAAAGTTCCGCCGGTTTATGCGACGCCCTGTGCGCCATACCGAGCATATCGAGCAATTCCCGCGCACGCGCTTCGACCTCGCCGCGGTCACGACGGCCTATATAGCCCGGCATGCATACATTCTCGAACGCGGTGAACTCCGGCAGCAAGTGGTGGAACTGGAATACGAATCCTATCCTTCGGTTGCGAAAATCGGACAACTCCCTGTCGCTAAGACGACCAGTAGGTATTCCGTCTATTCTCACCTCGCCGCTGTCGGCAGCGCTCAACGTACCGAGTATCTGAAGCAGCGTGGTCTTTCCGGCTCCGCTGGCGCCCACGATACAAACCACCTCGCCGCGCTCTACGGTCAGCGACACACCTTTAAGCACCTCCAGTCCGCCGTAGCTCTTATGCACATCGACGGCATCTATCATCTTGTAACTGTCTCTTCCCATTCCAATCCGTCACCGTACCGCAGCACGGCAATATTTTATTACCACAAATACCCCGCAGACGCCCTTTCGGACAACGGCAATCAGCCGTACCGTCTCCTCACCGTTCTGCGGCAGCCCGTCAGCGCACAGTCTCGTCCGACATGTAATAACCGAACAGCTTTACAGTCTCGACCGCAGCCTTGACATCGTGTACGCGCAGTATGGCCGCGCCCTGCCTCAGACACTCCCAATGAAGCGCCGTCGTTCCGTTCAACGCCTCCGCAGGTGTTATATCGAGTACTTTATAAATCATAGACTTGCGCGACACTCCGGCCAATACCGGATAGCCGAGCGAAACTATGCTATCCATACCGGCCAGAAGATCGTAATTCTGCCGAGTAGTCTTGGCGAAACCGAATCCCGGATCGAGTATTATCTGAGATATGCCTGCACGCCGTGCAGCCTCGGCACGCGATGCGAGATAAGAGGCCACTTCGGCCGCAATATCTCCGTACTGCGTCCGCCGTTGCATATCGGCCGGCGTACCTCGCATGTGCATGGCTATATAAGGCACTCCGAACGATGCGGCGACATCCATGATACGGGGATCGAGTTCTCCGGCCGAAATGTCGTTGACGATACATGCCCCGAATTTATCCAACACTCCCGCGGCCACACCGCTACGGAAAGTATCCAACGACACCGGCATGTCCGGCAACACTTCGCGTATAATACCAACGGCCTGAGACACGCGGCGCAACTCCTCCTCTGCTGATACGTCGTCCGCACCCGGCCGGGAAGAATATCCGCCGACATCTATTATGTCGGCGCCCTCTGCCGCCGCCTGCATCACCCTTTCGCGTATAGCTTCGGCCTCCTGAGTCCGACTTCCGCTATAGAACGAATCCGGCGTCACGTTTACGATAGCCATGACGGCAGGACGACCGGATAAAATCTCCCGACCGCCTATATTGATTCCTGTACACATATCATCGAAAGGAAAAATTAAACTTTACACCGTACAGACACGACCTCGTTACCGCTATATCAATAATCCCGGCATACGCACCTACATTGCATACGGCCGGCGACGACGCTAAAAACAGCTATACCGCAACGGCACGCATACCGCCTATGACGAACGCCCGTTGCAGAACATCTCGTCGAGCCTCAACACCTGCTCCCACAGGCTGTGTTCTTCATCGTTCACTATGACATGGTCGGCACGTTCAATCCGTACGGATTCCTTCATTTGGTTAGCCATGCGTGATTTTACCTTATATGGTGTAGTGTTATCACGGTCTATCGCACGGCGCAACCGCAAAAATTCGGGTGCAGATACGGCGACGGAAGTATCCACGAATCCGGCAAGAGGCGATTCGAAAAGTATCGCGCTCTCGACAAGCACATACGCATCGCCGGCATGCGCCGCCACCCAACGTTCGCAATCCTCCATAACGGCCGGATGCACTATTGCATCGAGATCGTATAATGCCTGCTTATCCCCGAACACCTTCGAGGCGAGATAAGCCCTGTCGAGTTCGCCGTTTCCATAACATTCGGCGCCGAATCTTTCCGATACAGCCTTCACCACCGCTTCGTCGGAAACCATGATGCGCTTGGCCGCCGAATCGGAATCGTAAACATCCCGCCCCAACATGGAAAACAGACGGCAAACGAGACTCTTACCGCTACCTATTCCCCCGGTAACACCCACCTTCAAAATATCCATGACTACAATTCTATCTCCGGCACAGGTCCCACCGACAATATTTTCAGTTCCGTATTACGCGCCGATATGGCATTCTGCAACGAATAGGGCGATATCACCACCCAGCCCGGATTCAAGGCAGACGGGGAAACGTCCAGATCGCTCCACCGCAACTCCAGCGGCTTACCCTTATGGAACTTGCGACCGAACAGGCGCGTACCCTGCCCTTCCACCATACAATCCACCTCGAACTCGTATCCCTCGACCGAAACGGTTATCGGAATATCCGTCTTGTATGTATGGTTAAGTTTTATCACATACCACGCAGCGAACGACAGGAACAACACCACGAGGAACGGTACGGATACGAACTTGCGCAGTCTCGCCCATACCGGCTCCCATATACGCATCACCCACGCCTTGAAGCGCTCCCAAATCCGGGCCAAACGATGTTTACGTTCATTACCGGATACGGGCAAACGTTCTTCGCCCGATACGGTATCGTCCGAATCATAATGCTTTTTAGAAAATTTTCCTGTCGCCATTTTTTTCTTTCACCAATAAATACGTCACTCAAAAACAAACCCTTCGCACCCTATTCCGCCATAATTGCCGTATCCGACCGCTCACCGCAAACCCTACGTTACGGTTCTGCATTCCCGTTCTAAAACCGACCGTGCGATACCCACCACCTATGGCAGGTGACGGCATCGCACGTAGCAATACGCATGTTCCGGCGCAATACGCAACGCCTGCGACTATTTTCCGGAACCGGATTTTTCCTCCGCATAACGCGCATTCAACGCGGCAAGCACATCCTGCGTTATATCCATCTGAGGATCGGCATGAAGTATCGGACCGGCTGCCGACGTGCTTATTATCATCGAATATTTATAATCAGCATTGAACTCTTTCAGATAATCCATTACGGCATAATAGATGCGGTTGTTCATAACCTGTTCCTCTTCGGCCAGTTCGCCCATCATGCGCTCGCGCGTGGCCATCAGGTCCTGCTCCTGCTTTATGAGTTTCTGCTGCATCTCTTCCGCAGTAGCTCTTGTAACCAAACCTTTCTGCACCTTGTCCTGAGCGTCCAACATGTCGCTCTCCAGTTTCTGGTATTTGGCAGTCAACTCCCTGTCCGCTTTGGAGGCTTTCGCCTGAAAAGCGTTGCGCAAATCCTCCGCCAACTGGTAGTGCAACATCAGCGAATCTATCTGAATATAAGCAACCGGAAGCGAGGCATGGGTTCCCGCAACCGCTTCAGCCGTCTCCGTCGCTGCGACTTCGTCATTTCCGGCAACGTTTTTCTGGCTATTCTGGCATGCGGTAAAAGCTAAAGCCACCGCAACCGCAACGAGCATCTTTTTCATTACAGTCCGTTTTAATTATTCCGTTTTTATTAGACGCAAATATATGAATTTTCTTTATGTTTGCACGAAGATAAACGGCAAAATCGGGAGAAGGGAATTTATCCGGACGACATTTCCATACGATAGAAACGCCGCCGGAAAAAAGCAACCCTACATACCGTCATGCCCCGACAGCAAAACGACCGGACAAATGTACGATTACATACAAGGCGCAGTGGCGGAACTCACACCCGCGTACGCGGTAATAGAAACAGGCGGCATAGGCTACTATCTCATAATATCGCTCCAGACGTATGCCGAAATAGAAAACATGGAGAATGCCAGACTGTACACGCATTTCACGGTACGCGAGGATGCACAAGTACTCTACGGTTTCGCTTCGCGGCAGGAACGCGACATATTCCGTCTGCTGATAAGCGTATCCGGCGTAGGCGGAAATACGGCACGCATGATCCTGTCGACCTACTCCCCCGCGGAACTGGCCAACATAATCAGTACCGAGAACGCCGTATTATTGAAGAACGTCAAAGGGCTCGGCCTCAAGACCGCCCAGAAAATAATCGTGGAACTGAAAGACAAGACCGCAGGCATAGCCTCTGGAGGAGAGACGCCGACGGCTGCACGACAGACTAACGACAGCGAACAATATGCCGAAGCGGTGGCGGCTCTCGCCATGCTCGGTTTCGGCAAAGCCCCGTCAGAAAAAGCCGTAAAGGCAATCGTACAGGAAAACCCCGCGCTCGGCGTGGAAGACATAATAAGATTAGCACTCAAAAGGTTGTAACCGACACTTCCCAGAAAACAAATCACTTATTATATTTAAAACTGAAAGACATGAAAAAAATCGTCATCGCACTGTTCGCATCGCTTTTCGTCTTAGGGGCACACGCACAAGACGACGCCATGATTCCACTGAACTACGCCAACACCCCGCAGGAAGAGGTGTACAAATATGAAGGCAACGTCATGAGATGTTATCAATGGCTACAGGACACTCCGCTCGACAAAATGCAGTTCGAACGCAAAATCGTAACCGAATTCGCCTTCGGTTGGGTACTCATCACCCCTTCGATATATATCGAACTTGTGACAAACGCCGTAGAATTCCTGAACGACGCCGATGAAAACATGACGTCGATCTACCTCTGCGGATATGCGAACTACCTTCTCGACAAAAAGAAAGCGGAAGGCATACTGAACACCCCGACGGTAATCGGAACAACCCGTGAAGAGGTCATAAACGCTACGGAATACGCCATAGACGCCTGTCTGCAATTTTATGAAAAGAACAGGGAGTCGTACCAGCGTATTCCCGGTCTGGAAAGTTTCAAGAAGATGAAAAAGAAAGGGACATTCGAGGAATACATCTCCTCGCAGGTACCCGAAAACTTCCAGCCCAGAAACTGATTCAGATAACAAATACAGCAACCGTATTTGCGTCTGCACGCGGACACTCGGACACTGCCGCACAGACATTAACTAAACCAATACCCCGGAGGCGGATCTCCGGGGTATTTTTTAAGGCTGCCGGCAAACAGCGATGCCGACGGACGAAATGGTAAAACACGAAACAACTACTCCCGCCTCACACAACCGCCCGTTAACATACGCGACATATCCGCCCGCAACGCACCGATAACAGCATCGCTACTCCTTATTATAAACGATGACAATCAATATAAAAAAATACATATACGAGTATCGTTTTCCAATAGTTTATTGCCGACTTTACAAATAAACCCTTAAATTTGCTTCAAATTTTTCTTACGAGAATGTGACAATATGGATACTATCTACACTATCATCGTAATCATTCTACTCGCTCTCGCCGTACTGGGACTTGTCGTAGGGGTTTCCAACGACGCGGTCAACTTCCT
Source organism: uncultured Tidjanibacter sp. (assembly GCA_947852905.1). GTDB lineage: Bacteria > Bacteroidota > Bacteroidia > Bacteroidales > Rikenellaceae > Tidjanibacter. The sequence continues at coordinate 85,048 of CANTVF010000004.1, forward strand.
CAACTCGGCAATAGGCTCCAAAGCCGCCTCACGCCGGGTAATTTTCACGATAGCTTCGGTAGGTATCCTGTTCGGAACGATGACTTCGAGCGGAATGATGGAAGTAGCCCGAAGCGGGGTATTTTATCCTGAAATGTTCACATTCCGAGACGTCATGATGCTGTTTCTCGGCGTCATGTTCGCCAACGTAATACTCCTCGATCTGTTCAACACATTCGGTCTGCCTACATCCACCACCGTATCTTTAGTATTCGGATTGCTGGGTGCCGCAGTAGCTGTGACATCCATGAAGATAAGCGCCGATCCCTCCTTAACGGCTGCTGACATGTCCAATTTCATAAACTCCGGGAAAGCGCTCGTCATCATATCCGGCATTTTGGCCTCGGTAGTCATTGCGTTCGTTGTCGGCGCCATAGTCATGTTCATAAGCCGACTGATATTCACTTTCCGGTACCAAAAAGTACTCACCCGTTTCGGTGCGGTATGGTGCGGAATAGCATTCACGGCCATCGCCTATTTCGCCTTGTTCAAAGGTCTGAAAGATTCCGGTATCATAGCCCAATCGTTTTTCGACATGCTGTCGCAACACATGACCGTTGTGCTGATAGCTTTCTGGGCACTCAGCTCGCTCGTCATGTTCGTACTGCAACTGCTCAAAGTCAACATACTGAAAGTAACGATACTCGCAGGAACATTCTCTCTTGCTCTGGCATTCGCAGGCAACGACCTCGTCAACTTCATAGGTGTTCCGATAGCCGGTCTGGACTCTTACAAGATAGCTCTCGCCGCAGGAGGCGACGACACCATGTTAATGGGCAAACTCAGCGAACCCGTCGTAGCCAACCATCTGCTGTTGCTTGCCGCAGGCATCGTCATGGTAATAACGTTATGGACATCCAAAAAGGCACAGAGCGTAAGCGAAACGGAAATCAATCTCGCCAAACAGGACGAAGGCACAGAAAGATTCGGATCGTCGCTCTTCTCACGTTCCATAGTGCGCGTCGCACTGAGCGTCAACAGGTGGTACGAAGACCATGCACCCGAATCGTTCCAGAGAGCCATAAACAAACGATTTATTCCCCTGCGCCCGAAAGACAAGGGAATGCATGCCCATTTCGACCTCATACGCGCCACAGTCAATCTTACGGTAGCCTCCATACTAATAGCTACTGCGACCTCGCTGAAACTCCCGCTTTCTACCACATACGTAACCTTCATGGTAGCCATGGGTAGCTCGCTGGCCGACAAGGCTTGGGGACGGGAAAGCGCCGTATACCGCATCACGGGAGTGATCACTGTCATAGCCGGCTGGTTCGTAACCGCGCTTGTAGCATTCATCATAGCGCTGCTGGTGACATATCTGCTGTTATGGGGCGGAACGTGGGGCGTAATAATAGTATCTGCCCTGTGCATCGGCATGTTCATACAGAGCTCCATAACCCATAAACGCCGCAAAGCCAAAGAACACAAAACCGAAGAAATAGTATCAGCTTCGGGTAACAATACCCAGGACGTAATGGCCAACATAGTGACCGAAATCAGCGATACTATGGCCAAAGCTACCGAAATATACAGCAAAACCATAATGGCGACCCTGAACGAGGACCGCAAGACCCTCCGCCTCATGGTACGCGAGTCGAACGATCTGTTCTACAACGCCCGCGAAAAGAAATACGCCCTACTGCCGACGCTTCAGAAACTGCATGACAATTACATAGAGGCAGGACATTTCTACGTACAAGTTGTCGATTACATAAGCGAAATGTCCAAAGCGCTCGTACACATAACGCGTCCGTGCTACGAACATATCGACAACAACCATAAGGGCATGAGCGAGGAACAGGTAGCCGACCTGCTCCGTATCAATGACGACGTATCAAAAATCTACGACCGCATCACCTCTATGCTGCGCAACAACAATTTCGAGGATACGCACATAGTTCTTGAAATGCGCGATGATCTTTTCGTCACGATAGACGAGGCGATAAAGAACCAGTTGCGCCGAATACAGACGAAGTCTACGAGTACGAAAGCCAGCATGTTGTATCTCACCATACTTAACGAAACGAAAACAATGGTGTTGCAGTCCCGCAACCTGCTCAAGTCGCAACGTTCGTTCATCGAACATCAGGAACTCTGACCGGCTGCACACAGTCCGCTCCATTGCCCGTAAGCGGAAGAAAACTGACAGAAAGACACTCTCTCGGCATAAACAATTAAAAGACCGCAAAGATTGCGGTCTTTTTCAATAATTAGTCGAAGTGCAATAATTAATACCTACGAAACCGGAGGCACCGTTATCGCGCATGTTACACACGCTTTACAGATTCGACCTAATGCCTCGACATACGTACCCGTCGCAACTTTATCGTACATACTTCAATTACAGAATCACGACACCACTTATCAAATAAAGCACAATCCACCGATCAAGGAATTGCACTCTTACCGCGCCGACCAGAACATCATACTTCGTCTCCCGGCACGATATTACGTCTGATTCCCTGCCGGCCTATATATTGAATGTCCGAATCTCCCGACAATACAGGCGTCAAAACTCTCTCATTTTGGTAACTATCGGCATTAATACAGACCGACAAACAACGCATGCAACAAATTCTGTCAGTAATTACATCAAATACATATAAAAGTAATTAACGCCCACTGTCATTACATTCCGAATACGGCAGATCGTAACGGAAACGGCTACGCATGAATAACCGCAAATCCAGAATAAACAAAGGCGCCACAATCGTGACGCCTTTGCACATGAGAATATGATAGATTATCTGATGTAATCCATTTCCACAAAACAACGCAACTATCATAATGCCATGACATTCTGTTCCGCAAACGGTAGACTGTAACGGAAACGGCTACGCATGAATAAACGCAAATCAAGAATAAAAACAAAGGCGCCACAATCGTGACGCCTTTGCAAATAAGAATATGATCGACTATTTGCTGTAATCCATATTCGCGAGACGGAGATAACTGTTGTAACGCCATTTGGCATTCTCCTCTGCGGCGGCGAACAGTTCCTGAGCTTCGGCAGGGAACATCTTCGCCAACGAAGTATAACGCACCTCGTCGTTCAGGAATGCTTGGAACTTGCTCCAATCCGGCTCCTTGGAATCGAGACGGAACGGATTTTCCCCCTTCTCCGCCAATTCGGGATTGTACCTCCACAAGTGCCAGTAACCGCAGGCTACGGCCTGTTTGCCGACAGTCTGAGTGTGCGACATACCGCCCTTGATACCGTGGTTGATACACGGAGCGTAAGCTATGATGAGCGACGGGCCGTGGTAAGCCTCGGCTTCGCGGATAACCTGCAACAGCTGATTCTGGTTGGCACCTATCGAAACCTGAGCGACATAAACGTAACCGTAGGTCATTGCGATAGCGCCGAGGTCTTTCTTGCGAATCCTCTTACCAGCCGACGCGAATTTGGCGACGGCACCCACGGGAGTGGCCTTGGAAGACTGACCGCCAGTATTGGAATACACTTCGGTGTCGACAACGAGAATATTGACATCCTGACCGGATGCTATGACGTGGTCAAGACCGCCGAAACCTATATCGTAACCCCAGCCGTCACCGCCGAATATCCACTGCGACTTCTTGGCAAGATTGTCTTTCATGGCAAGGATTTCGCGGCATGTATCGCAACCGCAGGCCTCCATCATGGGTATGAGCCTGTCACAAACAGCGGCATTCTGCAAAGTATCGTGGCGTGTCGCGATCCATTCGCCCATGACAGCCTTGAGTTCCGGCGAACATTTCTGGCAATTATCCATCGCATAACGCATCTTCTCCTCGATGCGATCGCGCAGTTTTTCGACCGCTATATGCATGCCCAGACCGAACTCGGCATTATCCTCGAAGAGGGAGTTAGCCCACGACGGACCGTGACCGGCGGCATTCGTACAATAAGGCGTCGAAGGAGCCGATCCGCTGTATATCGAAGAACATCCCGTAGCGTTGGCAACCATCATCTTGTCGCCGAACAACTGGGTTATGGTCTTTATGTAAGGCGTTTCGCCGCAACCGGCACAAGCGCCTGAGAACTCGAACAACGGCTGCGAGAACTGGCTGCCCTTCACGGTCTTGGTCTTGTCGATAACGGTATCCTTATAACCTACCTTGTTGTGCATGTATTCCCAATTCTCCACCTCTTGGAGCTGCGTTTCGACAGGCTCCATCTTGAGCGCCTTATTGGGTGCGGGACATACGTCGGCACAGTTGCCGCAACCGGTACAGTCGAGCGGAGTAACCTGTATACGGAAACGGTATTCCTTGGTAGCGCCCTGTCCCTGTATAGTCCTGACGGAAGCTGGAGCCGCAGCGGCTTCGGCCTCGGTCAGAAGGAACGGACGGATAGCAGCATGAGGACAAACGTATGCGCACTGATTGCACTGGATACAGTTGTCAGGATTCCACTGCGGAACGTTGACGGCGATTCCTCGTTTCTCATAAGCGGCCGTACCGCTGTCCCACGTTCCGTCCTCGCGGCCGAGGAACGCGCTCACGGGCAGATCGTCGCCCTTGAGACCGTTGATCGGCTCCACCACCTTACGCACGAACTCAGGTGCGGCGGCATTCGAAGAAGCAACCGTTCTCTTAGCATCCAGATCGGCCCACTCGGCAGGTACTTCCACCTTGTGTACCATTTCGCCGCCCTTGTCTACCGCGGCATAGTTCATGTTCACTATATCCTCGCCCTTACGTCCGTAGCTCTTATAGATGAATTTCTTCATCTGTTCTACAGCCACTTCGTAAGGGATGACATTGGCGATCTTGAAGAACGCAGCCTGCATGATAGTGTTGGTACGGTTGCCCAATCCTATTTCTGCGGCGATTTTGGTAGCGTTTATGATATAGAAATTGATATTGTTCTTGGCAAGATATGCCTTCATGTGATCGGGAAGCGACTCCTTTATGGCATCCACGTCCTGCAGGCTGTTGAGAAGGAACGAACCGCCCTTTTTCAATCCCTTGAGAACGTCATATTTATCCACGTAGGAAGGCACGTGACACGCCACGAAGTCGGGGGTCGTTACCAGATAAGGCGAGGTTATCACGCTGTCGCCGAAACGGAGATGCGAAGCGGTATAACCGCCGGACTTTTTGGAGTCGTAGCTGAAATATGCCTGACAATATTTGTCGGTAGTATCGCCTATTATCTTGATAGAGTTCTTGTTGGCACCCACCGTACCGTCTGCGCCCAGACCGTAGAACACGGCTTCGAACGTACCCGGTTTGGCCATCGAAACCTCTTCGCCCACCGGAAGCGAGGTAAAGGTCACGTCATCCACTATACCTACCGTAAAATGATTTTTCGACTCGGCGGCACGCAGATTGGCGAACACGGCGAGCATCTGTGCCGGAGTGGTATCCTTAGACGAAAGTCCGTAACGGCCTCCGATAATTTCCGGAGCATCGGGACGACCGTAGAATACGTCCTTAACATCGAGATAAAGCGGTTCGCCGCTGGCCCCCGGCTCCTTGGTACGGTCGAGCACGCATATTTTCCTGACAGTAGATGGAACTACGTCGAGAAGGTATTTTGCCGAGAAAGGACGATAGAGGTGAACTGTCACCACACCGACCTTTTCTCCCTGCGAACGGAGATAATCGACTGTCTCCTTGAGGGTTTCGGTAACGGATCCCATGGCCACCACGATCCTTTCGGCATCTTCGGCGCCATAATAAGTGAACGGTTTGTATTCGCGTCCGGTAATGGCGCTTATTTGCTTCATGGCATCGTTCACCATGTCGGGCACCGCATCATAATAACGGTTGCAAGCCTCGCGGGCCTGGAAATATATGTCGGGATTCTGAGCGGTACCGCGCGTAACGGGATGCTCAGGACGAAGCGCACGGGCACGGAAAGCGGCCAGAGCATCCTTATCTATAAGGTGCATCAGATCGTCCTGCTCCATAAGCTCCACTTTCTGTATCTCATGAGAGGTACGGAATCCGTCGAAGAAATGCACGAACGGTACCCGCGACTTGATAGCCACGAGATGCGCTACGCCGGCCAGATCCATGACTTCCTGTACGCTGGCTGTCGAAAGCATGGCAAAACCGGTCTGACGGGCAGCCATAACATCCTGATGGTCGCCGAATATGGAAAGAGCATGCGAAGCGAGAGCGCGTGCCGACACATGGAACACACCCGGAAGCAACTCGCCGGCGATCTTATACATATTGGGAATCATGAGCAGCAAACCCTGCGATGCGGTAAAGGTGGTACTGAGCGCGCCGGCCTGCAAGGATCCGTGCAAAGCACCGGCGGCACCGGCTTCGGACTGCATTTCCACGACCTTGACGGTTTCGCCGAAAATGTTTTTACGCCCTGCGGCGGACCATTCGTCTACCAGTTCGGCCATAGTCGAGGACGGTGTGATCGGATAGATAGCCGCCACTTCGCTGAACATATAAGCCACATGCGCAGCAGCGTAGTTTCCGTCACAGGTAATAAATTTTTTCTCTTTCATACTTACCAAAGATTGGTTTTGTTGTTTCAGGTTTGGATTCAAACTCCTTGTTCCGGCAGGTTAGGGTTCCGACCGGAAAAATTCCGTTGCAAAGATATAGCAAAAAAACGGGATAAACCGATTTTTTCATACCTATCTTACATTACGCCGCCGCGATAAAAACATAACAACCGCAGCTTGCCGAAAAACGCCCTGCCTATTGCAAGCTACGGATAGTTGTATACTTTTGCGTAAACTTTTATCCGCCCCGACCCATGAAATACACCATTATCACCGCCCTTCTGCTGGCGATCCTGCTTCCGCAAACGACGACCGCCACAGCAAACCCCGGCGACAAATTCTCATTCAACGGTTTCTCTGGAGGCATGACCCTGCACTGCGGATACCTGTGGGGCGGCCGGATGACATTCCCGACCCTCGGAGGCGACATTTCATCACAGAGCATGCGCGGAGTCCCCATAGGCATAGGCGGCTCAGCAAAACTCCATTTCGGAAACCATCTGCGGATAGGTGCCGAAGGATACAGCACCAAACTGAAATACGGCGATTTCGGCAGCAGCCTGTCGCTCGGCTGGGGCGGTCTGTCGGCCGACTGGCAAATACGGTCAGGCAGGTTTCTGCCTTATGCGGGCATAACGGTGGGCGGTGGCAGCGCGACCGATCTCGTATTCGCCAAATCGCCCGTCCACGGTGACGATACCGTCATGGCCGACGGCAACATAGCTTATCGCAAATACGGATTCGCAGCCATAGTCCCGTTCATCGGCGTTGAGTTCGAGGTCTCCCGACGCATGCGTCTCGTGCTGAAGGCCGACTGGCTGATAAAAACGGGCAGCCCGTCGCGAAGTTTTCCTTCCGGTCCCCGTATCTACTTCGGTTTCTCGTTCTACCACGCCCACGCCTCTGAAAAACGTTAGCGGCATAACGTGAAAAACGACAGTAAATCCGCTACTAACGGCAGATTCATCTTAACTTTATCCCGCATGCGCAGCCTTTGACGCATGCGGTCGCTTTCGTTTATACACAATCCGCACGACGTTATAAAAAAATACCTCTTCATTACCTTAACACTCCTACTGTCCGTAGGCATATGCCGTGGACATAAATACGCACGTGTACGAATTTTCACCGACCGAACGACCCAAATATCCGTTTCCGGAAACATAGACGGCTCTTTCCAGCCGTTCGCATATCCCGTAGCTGAATACGTGGCATCTCCCGACTCGCCCGCCACCTATGAATGCGAAATAAATAGACTGGACATTTCTGAAAATACAACCCGCCGAGGGCATACGCAGACTCCTGCTCCTGCCGAGCGACAGTATTCTGAATAATATAAGGGGAAAATTGTTCGACAGAGAGAATGCCGCAATACCTATATATGTCCTGTTGTCTCCGAACGGCACCGTACTCTGCCCCTAACGAGCCGAACGGAAGAACTCTCACGGACACCGCCAGAATTATGAGATAAATTAAAGCCGCACACGCTGCCACGGATAATTAACCGTATAAGCCGAAAGATACTATAATATTTGCTCTCAACCCATACATTACCGACACGGAGGAGCTATTATCCGGAAATCACAACTGCTCGAATATGCAACGCGGCAAAAAACAGTCATGCCCGAACGAGCCGAACTGAAAAGCTCTCAAATACGCTGACAAAATATCTACCCCAAAGATATACTGAATATACTAACATGATTGTCGTCAACCGAATATACGCAGCGTATCGGTCGCATACCCGCCACATGAATCTGTATCTACGCCACACAGCACAGTTTTACCGCACACGGCAGAGGAGTCAATATTTCCCAGAGATTCCGGTAAGAAGCCCGGCCGTTATACGGCTCCGCATCAAAACGAGATACCCTGCTTTGGAAGGTTGCCCGCGCAAAAGGTAACCGCACGACAACACCGCAACGCCTCCCCATTTTATCGCCTCGGCAAAAAGTCTCTTAGCATACGCCATAGGCGAGACTGATTTGGTACGCATGCGTTCGCTGACACCTATATTCCTACACAGTCGCTCGAAATATCCGCGGGTAAGACGTTCTGGATTTATCAAGTGATATATCACGGCGTCGGGCAGATAGATTATCTTCTCTCCGCCGCTTTTCAGTCTCATGAAAAACTCCTTCTCTTCGCCGGCCAACAGTTTTCCGCCGCAACGCCCCAACGACACGTCGTACCCGCCGTACCGTTCCACTACGCTCCGCCGGAATCCGTGATTGCCGCCGCCGAAAAATTTACCGGCGGGAAACTCGGTGACCTCATCGCCGAGATCGAGCACACCGGCTATAGCCCGCTCCGTATATTTAGACATCCAAGCCGGCGGCTCGCTTTCCATACGCGACAATATTCGTCCGCCGGCAGCCGAAACGTCTTTCCGCGACTCGAACAGTTCGTAATACTCTTCGAGAAAACGTGGCACCACAACCTCGTCGTCATCTATCACGACGATATATTCGCCACGGCTTTCCGCCACCCCCCTGTTGCGCGCGGCAGAGACACCCTGACGCATTTCATTCACCATACGCACATCCAATTCAGGGTGCGCAGCCGCATATTCGGCAAACCTCCCGGCGGTCTCGTCTGTCGAATTGTTATTGACGACCACCACCTCCCACAAATCCGCCGGCAGCGTCTGACACAACAACGAATCGAGAGTAACGGTCAATTTATGTCCACGATTATATGTCGCTATAACAAGCGTAAGTTTCTTGTCTATCATATACCATATATTCTGACGCACGCGACGCACCACAAATACGACATTCCCACGCCGCCACGCCGATGCATAAACAGTCACTCAAAGGTAACGACTTGCCTGCAACAAAGCAATCGACGGAGAAGAAATCTAAAAACTGTATCCTATCCCAAAACCGACAGACCGATTGCCCATGAAAGCTACGTCACGGTCTGCACGCAATGCATTTATAAGTCCGTATTTTATAGCCTGCATGTATCTGGGGATGCCGTTACCGCAATCGTATCCTATCATAATGCCGGCGCCTATATCCCCGCGCTGTAAAGATCTACTGCCGCTATTTTTACGATATAAATCTATTAACCCGGTTTTATCGTTAGCCCTCATTCAGAGACCTAAATACGGAATGATTCCTAATATAAGCTCTTCCAACGGCAACCGAACGGATCGACGACTATATCATACCGACAACCAAAGCGTTGTTAAAATCTACAGACATGACTATACAACAAATAAGCGACGAACTAAATTTCCCGTCGTAATCCTTCCTCGACAAATTTTTCAAACGGCTTAACGGAGTTTCCCAAAAAACATTTCGTAACGAGAAGTATCCGTCTCAAGATATATAAAAAAAATCAGGGCAACCTTTACAGTCGCCCTGATTTAGTAGCGGGGGGAGGACTCGAACCTCCGGCCTTTGGGTTATGAGCCCAACGAGCTACCAACTGCTCCACCCCGCGATGTATCTTTCCTGCCCGAAAGCAGCTTCTATCGCTTTAGATCCGCCGAAACCAGAATTCCAGAACATCCATGTTTCCCGCTTTCGACGGTGCAAAGATAACAATAAATTCCGGTTCCGCAAGACATTTTTCGAACAAATCGCGGCGCCGCATTTTACGAAAACATATAACCGACTAACCTACAAACACATGCCACGACGTTTTTTCTCTACGTTCTTCTGTCTGCACCGACCGCCGACCTGAACAGATACGCAAATGCATGGCCACATGATTATCGTGCGCATCCACGCCAGTAAATACCGTCTTGTCGAGTGTCTCGTCTTCGGTATAAATCACAGTCCCCTCCGCTGTTATCCGATTACTACCGCCACTACCCGTCAGGTACCGCTTACCTGCAACCTCTCGGCCACTATCTGCGATATGTCGGCCACAGGCAACGTAGCATTGCGTACTATGGCTTTCTTGCACAGAGGACATGCAGTGACTATACAACCCGCGCCGGTACGTTCCAGTTCCGTGGTCATGGCAGCCCCTATCCTCAACTGCTGTCCGTCGTCTATGACGGTATTGGCGAGACTGCTGCCGCAACACATCGCATCGCTGCGCGAATGCTCCGGCTCCACCAGTTTTCCTGCCATGCCCAATATTTGCCGCGGCTCGTCGTAAATGCCGCTGCCGCGTCCCAGTTCGCACGGATCGTGGTATGTATATACGGTATCGCCAGCATTCAGCGCGATGCGCCCCTGCTCCAACAGCCGCAGAATATACTCCGTATGGTGCAGTACCTCTATGCCCTCGAGCGCATAATCTTCCCTGAACACCTTGAGGCATATCGGACACGACGTCACGAGCGTACTTATACCGTGTGCCGCGAACTGCTCCTTGTTATACTCCATTATGCGCCGGGCGGCATTCACCTCTCCGGACAACTTCAACGGACGGCCGCAACACGACGCACCGTCCCGGTCAGCCCACCACACGTCCTCTCCAGCCGCGGCGAATATACGCTCCATGGAACGCAGCGTAACCGGCGTCAGCAAAGTCATGCAACCGGCAAAATAGCCCACTCGTCCGGACCCCGAAGAACGGTCCGTTCCTTTCAGATAATCATAACGTGTCAGCGCCGGAGAATCGACGCGCTCCTGCCGGCTGTTGCTCCGGAGCGTATTCAACTCTATCCCTACAGGACATTTCACCTCGCAACGGCCGCACATCAGACAGTTGTCCAGCACCTTGTCGGACAACCGGCCGTAACGCCTGTCACGCAGAAAATATACCGATTGCACGTCGCCTATACCGAGATCGCGCTGCAACTGACACGGATCTATACATATACCGCAACGCGAACATGCCTGTATCTGAAAATTGTCGAAACTTTTCGTGTGGTCGCCGCTGCGGACCTTGTAACGGCGCAGGAAGATAAGCGGTATCTCGGTAAATATGTGCATGTACCTCGAAAAAGGCATGGCCACGAAAAACGTACCGAGAGCGAACGAATAGAGCCACCACAGTACAGAATTGACACCGGCAATAACAGCAGGATCCATATGTGCCGCTATCAGATCGCCCAATCCCCCGGTAAGGAAACCGCCGTTGTGCTTTATGGCGGCCATGAAGCTCTCCGCCGCAAGCCTCAAAGGGAACACGAACCAAAGTGCCGTAAGGGCGACACGGTCTACGAGGACATGGCGCGTAGTACGTTTCATACCCATAGCCCGCGAACGCACTCTCTTGAACCATGCGAGCACCACGCCCGAAAGCACCATGAGCAGCAACAGATCCATAACGGTAGCGAACGGATTGCCGCCGGCATGTGCGCCCGGATCGAAATACCTGAAGAACACGTGTGCATGCAACGGTGTTCCGGCACCGAGTTCCACGGCAGCCTCGATCCACCCCACGACTATAAGCAGGAACCACCCGAAAGCGAGGCTCATGTGCATATACCCGAGCAAAGGATTGACGCGGAATATCTTTCTGTGCAGAAGGCTTTCGCTTATCACCTCCCATACGGCCTTGGGCGTAGCCGAGGTGAACACGCCTTTACTTATGGCGCGCTTATCCTCCGACGGCAGCAACCATATCCACCGGCACCATTTCCACGCGATGACGGCGAACATGAATACCGTACCCGCCAGAAAGGGAATGACGAAACTATCGTAATATGCCATAACAAACAAACCCTCGCCGGGATCAATAATCGCCCAGCACCCTTTTAATCTTTATTACCACGGCTCTCGTATTTATGCCACGCGGACACACCAGACGGCATTTTCCGCACAGCATACACTTGTCCATCTGTTCGTAAACCTCGCGGTATTCGCCGCGCCGCACAAGAGTATGCATCTTGCGGAAATTGAAATCCGTAAGATTGCCGGCGGTACACGTAGCCGTACAACCGCCGCACGCGATGCATGTCTTCAACTCAGGCACCTCCTGCAACAGCCGTTCGGCAGGCACCTGATCGTTCGTATCGAGATTTATAGCGCGAGGCTTTGATATTGAAAAACCGAATTGCGGCATAATTTTCCAAAATTACCGTTCCGGCCGCTTCTATTTCATACATCCGCGGACGGAATCGCACCCTATTGTCAAACAAGTCATCACACTCTTTCGGAGCGTCTTCTCTATCCCCTTCTACAGGCCGAGATAGCTCGCCACTCTGGCGGCCACCGCGACGCCCTCGTTAAGACTCTCGCCTATATTTTTCGGCGCAGTGACCGTCCCGGCATAAAATATTCCCTTGCGGCCTGAAGAGACATTGCCCAGAAAGCTGTCCTGCGGTTGCATGAATCCGTTGTCGGCCACCGTAAGCCCGCCGCTGCCGGCAAAAGCAACATTACGTGAACCGCCCTTCATGCCGACTATCAGCACGAGCATGTCTACCGTCATCTTCAACGGACGCCCGACGAGCGTATCCTCGGCCTTTATCTGCACCCTTCCGTCTATTGTCTGACTCGCTTCGGATATGCGCCCGCGCACGAAATTGATGTTGTATTCGAGCTGGGCACGCCGATACAACTCCTCGTAACCCGGACCGAACATCCGTATATCCATGTAAAAATTATATATCTCGGCCGACGGGAACATCTCCTTCATCTCGATAGCCTGTTTCACGCCGGTAATGCAACACACCTTGGAACAATGGTGCGCCCCGACCTTCTCATCGCGCGATCCCACGCAATGCAGAAAGGCTATACGCTGCGGGACGCCGCCCTGTGCCGTAGCCACACGTCCCTCGTTGAACATGCGCTCGACGTCCACGGTAGTGAACACGTTGTCGTATATACCGTAACCGTATTCTTCCTTTATACGGGCATCGAACACATCGAATCCGGAACATATCACCGTGGCTCCGCCTTCTATGCATTCGCCGCCACGCAACACCGCGCCCCCTTCGGAGAGACACTCCACCTCGGCTCCGGTACGCACCTCTATTCCGGCACGGGCGATACCTTCACGCAACGGCTCCAGAACTTCCGCGGCCGGGGTAAACGTCGGAAACAGACGATGCCAGTCCCGCAGCTTGCCTCCGAGCCTCTCCTCCTTTTCCAGTATCACGGGTTCCGCCCCTCTCTCCTTGAGCGCCAGCGCAGCCTGCATTCCCGCCACGCCGCCGCCTATTATCACAACTCTTTTGTCCATATGCAGAACATACCTCTTCTTTAACTATACGTCGTCACCTGCATGCGACCGATCATTCCGCCCCCATGTTGACCATGGCAGGCTCCGGGCAACCTATATACCGACCGTTGGTAACCAAATATTTCGCGGCAGGATCGTAATCGACGCCCAACTTGTTGAGCAACGGCTCTACATCGACCTGATGCATCTGCAGACCGAGTTCCCACGGATCGTAACCGAGCACCAGTCCGGCCAGCTCCTCATACGTCAATACCGGTATGCCGCGGCCGTCCTCGCCGTAGGTCGTTCCCTCTATCTCGGCTATAGTATATTGCCAACGGTCGAGGAACATGGCGCAACCGGGACAGTTGGCCACTATGAAATCGGGCTTGAACGGAGCCATGGACTCGAACTTCTTCTGCGAATTGGCTACAGAATATCCCCTGTTGGCCTGCACCAGATAATTGCGGAACCCAAAGCCGCAGCAATGTCTGCGCTCCGGATAGTCCACAACGCTGCCGCCCCACGCCTCGATCATGCCCGCCAGCACGTACGGAAACTCCACACCGCCGATACCCTCGCGCGGAAATATCTTGGCGTAATGGCAGCCTATATGCTCGACACCCCTGAGAGGCTCGCCAGTGAAACGGTTTACGAGACGGTGTTTCGCACGACGTCCGATCTCCTCCCTGTGATGAAAGATTATGTCGGAAGCATGGGAAACGTTACGCGGCTTGCGGAACTCGCGGCCGGTAGCCTTATACAGATTTTCCCTCACCTTGGCTTCGATATCGGGGAACTCGTTCCACGTCTCCAAAGTTTCAGTATACACTCCGAAAGAGGTTATGCACGACACGGCGGCATTCTCGTAACCGGCTTCGGTCATCATGGCGAACTGACGCGCCACCACGGTCATTATCGTTTCGTAAGGCACTATATCGGAATGGTAGCCGATACCCGTACAGGACGTATGCGCCGGATCGTCGAATATGTCGCGACCGAGCTCCTCGCCCACTATCTTAAGGAACGCCTTTTCCGAACCGGGAAAGAAATTCTGCCGTATGCAACTGCGCAGATAATAATAGCGGTCGTCCGCCACCTCTTTCTGGTACTCCTTCCAGCTGTTTCTTCTCATTTTATTCTGCTTTCTCTTTACCGCGACACAGCTGTCACTCCCTGAGCTATCCGGCGGGAATCAATGGTGACAGTTGTTGTTTTCGGTATAGGTATACATAAGGTATTTCTCGTCGGCGCCGTCGAAACCCAGTTCTCTGGCCTTCTTGTCCGAATACCGCTCTATGGCATCGAACATCTCCATGCCGCCCGTCACCTCGAATATGCGCCGTATCTCCTGCAACGAATCGTCCGCTATACGACGCATGGCTCCCGGACCTTCGTTCATGTATGTCGGATTGAACATTGTGTACACCTCCTTGTCGTGTTCATGGATCCATTTCCATACCGGTCCCTGCTCCTGATGACGCTCCGGCAACACCATTCTCGGCGTGACACAATATCCCGTATTCAGAATATGTTCGCCTATCATCTTCTTGAGAGCGAACTGCTGACGCCCCTTTTCCGATTCGGTGAAAAAGCCGAGCTTCTGCGACAGGTTGCGCAATGCCTGTATAACGTATCCGGGAGTATTTCCCCTCGGACAACGCGGACGACACGACATGCACTCTCCGCAGTACCATATGGTCTCGCTGCGCAACAGAGCCTCTATAGCATCGTCGTCCTGCGTCTGCACCGTACTGACGATCTGACGCGGATCATAATTGTAAAATTCCGCGGCAGGACACACGGCGGTACACACGCCGCAGTTCATACACGCCTTCAACCCTTCGCGCATACGAACGTCCTCCATCAGCATATCGTAATATTTCCCCATATCTCGCACACTGTTTTCCCGCCATGCAGCCGTATCAACGATTACTTACCCAACCGGCTGCCGGCATACATATCGGATTAATCCTCCGCACATTACCGCAACAGAACGCCGCATAGTACGACGGCATGCTTCCGACAAACAAAAATACCGCCATTCCACTGTACCTCCCGGTAGCGATAAAACCTATTTTCAATAGGTATAAATACCTACTGCACCACGATTATCAAAACACCACCAACCGGCCATATACTATCCGGTACAGTTTGCGACACATTCATGAACACGGCGAGCGCCGAAAGCAACGGCATGTCGGACACCGGTTACGGTACACCTGAGACATTATACAATGTCCTTCCATAATCAAAAATGGGTTGTGTTAAAACTTAGCGTTTTAACACAACCCATTTTAAGATGTGTAAGAACGGTAAAATGAAAGGCAGTAAGTGTGAAGGCGGCAAATGTTTACGGAAAGTAAACGACTTAGCCCGAATCACTATACAAACGTAGCGGATTGCCAGTTACGACACACCGGCTTTTAACTTACATACATAAAACGGCGGGACTCTCCCAGTCCATGCTCCGTACATTTTACCCTATTCTCTCCCAATCGGTATACTCGAACGGATAGGGAAAATTCTTTCCAGATTCATGACGTTCCCGCGACAGCAGACGCCACCGGCTGCGATCCCACTCCGGGAAATGGGTGTCGCCCTCATAGTCGTGCTCTACGGTCGTAAGATACAGTTTGTCGGCCAAAGGCATTGCCTGCCGGTATATCTGTCCGCCGCCCGTAATGAACACCTCCTCCGATGCCGGGAAAAGCGCGACGGCCTCCTCTATCGAGCCTACCACGGTAACTCCCTGCGGAGCATAACCGCTTTGACGGGTGACGACGACATTCGTCCTGTTGGGCAACGGCTTGCCCAACGACTCGAAAGTCTTGCGTCCCATGATTACGGGATGTCCGCTGGTTATCCTTTTAAACCTTTGCAAATCTTCCGAAATATGCCACAGCAGCGAATTGCCGCCACCTATGACGCCGTTCCGGGCAACGGCCACTATAATTGAAATCATACCGCTATAGGTGCTTTTATCGCAGGATACGGATCGTAACCTTCGAGGGTGAAATCTTCGTAACGGAACCCCGTTATGGAATCTACGGCCGGATTGAGTTTCATGACGGGCAGTTTCCGCGGAGTACGCGCAAGCTGTTCATCGACCTGTTCCATATGGTTGAGGTAAATATGCGTATCGCCGAACGTATGCACGAATTCGCCCGGCTTCAATCCCGTCACCTGAGCCATCATCATGGTTAGCAGGGCGTATGACGCTATGTTGAAAGGCACGCCGAGAAATACGTCGGCGCTCCGCTGGTAGAGCTGGCAAGACAGCCTGCCCTCGGCTACATAGAACTGGAACAGTGCATGACACGGCGGCAACGCCATCCGGTCTATATCGGCCACGTTCCACGCGCTGACTATGTGTCGGCGGGAATCAGGATTGTTCCGAATAGAGTCCACCACAGCGGCGATCTGGTCGATATGACGACCATCGGGAGCAGGCCAGCTCCGCCACTGATAACCGTATATGGGACCGAGGTCGCCGTCAGGCGAGGCCCATTCGTCCCATATCGTGACCTTATTGTCGTGCAGATACCCTATATTGGTATCGCCCGAAAGGAACCAGAGCAATTCGTGTATTATCGAACGCAAATGGAGCTTTTTGGTAGTAAGCAACGGAAAGCCCTCCGATAGATCGAAACGCATCTGATAACCGAAAATGCTTTTCGTTCCCGTACCGGTACGGTCGCTTTTAACTACGCCTTCCGCCTTGATTTTCTTGAGTAGATCGAGATACTGTTGCATAATATATATACGCCCCTATTCGGGACTTAAAGTTCGACAATCCATACCGACGCATCAACGACGCGCCCCGACGACGACGGTCGTAAGATCCTCCGGTGCGAGATAACGCCGGGCGAGCTCCCTCACCCGTTGCGGCGTGATTCCGCGCACCTGTTCGATAAACGACGTTATATAACCGTTATCGAAACCGTTCTGCAGGTTTTCTATCGTCACGTCGGCCACTCCGAATGGGCCGTCCATAATGCGCATGACCTCGCCGGCCATTATGTTTTTCACCAAAGCCAGTTCCTCGGCGGGCATCTCCTCCCGTCTCAACTTCTCCACCTCGGCCATTATATCTTCCAGCGCGGCATCGGTAAACTGCGCACCCACTTCCGTCGCCATGGCTATGTAACCGCTTCTGTCGAAATTGACCATGGCCGAATAAGCCCCGTAAGTGTAGCCGTGCTCCTCGCGCAGAGTTCTTACCAGACGCGAGCCGAAATATCCGCCGAGCGCCATGGCCACGACCTGCATACCGATAAAGTCGGCATGTCCGCGCGGGAACAATACCCGACCGACCCTTATGGCCGACTGCACGGCTTTCGGAAACTCCTCCTCTGCACGTGCGACACCGGCAGGCTCTGGAAACCGGACATCCGCCACCGCAGCGCCTGTAGGCAGCTCGCCTACAAAACGTGCCAGAGTTTCGAGCTTCTTATCGTCCACATCGCCGCTTACGACCACGAAACAGTTGGCGGCCGTATAGAACTTCCCGTAAAAACCGCGCACGTCATCCCGCGACAAGGTGTCGTAGGCAGACTCCGGCGACGACACTCCGTAAGGGTGCGACGCGCCGTAAATCGACCGACCGAACAACTCCCTCGCCACGAAATCCACCTTGGTACGGTTTATGGCGAGATTCTGACGGCTCTTGTCGCAATATACGCGCAACTCATCCTCCGGGAACGCCGGCTCCAAAAGTATCTCTTTGGCAAGCGCCATGGTATCGTCGAAAAAACGTGTAAGGCAAACGAACGTCACCACGCTCCAGTCGCGGTCGATAGAGACGTCGAAATAGGACCCGTAATAATCCAGCCTTTCGGCTATCTGTACGGCGGTCATATTGCGGCTGCCTTCGGAAAGATTGTTGGCAGTAGCCGACGCACAGAAAGGTACCGTCTGCCATGCGCTTCCGGCACGAAACACGAAGCTCACGCGCACCACGCCGTATCCCGCCGCACGCAGCGAGTATATCCGTACCCCTGCGGGCGATCCGTACAATTCGGCATTCATTATGCCGACGTTTTGCGGTATGACCACTTCCGGTTGCCGGCTCCTGTCGGGAGCCACTGCACGGTCAGTTATTTCCATACTATAATATTAAATGTCCGTTTTATCAGAAAATGCAGTCCGCCTACACATACTCCCTGACGGCTCCGCCTACCCGGCATACATCTCAATCCCTGCCGCCGCGTATGACGAGCGTGGAACTGTTCTCCCTGCGGAACAGCCTGCCGGCAGTCTCCATTATATCGGAAGCCCCGACACTCCTGTACGCATCGAGTTCGCTGTTCACGAGTTCCAAATCGCCCAGCATGGCATAGTAACCGAGATTCAATGCCTTGTTCATCACGTTCAACTCGCCGTAGAGCATGTTGGCTTCGAACTTGTTGCGTATCTTCTCCAGTTCTTCGGCGGAAACCGGCTCGTTTGCGAGACGTTCCAACTCTCCCCACATAGCCTCTTCTCCACTGGCGATCTCCACGCCCGGCATCAACTGGCCGTTCATGACGAACAGTCCCGGATCCACATCGCCGGTAATATAGGCATTGACACCCGAAAACAGTCTGCGCCTGCGGACGAGTTCGTTGTACATGCGCGCCGAGGTACCGCCCGCCAGCAGATCGCTCATGACATCGCCGCAATAATAATCACGGCTCAGCCGGTCGCCCATATGGAAAGCGATGGTAATCTGTACGGCCGGAACATCCCTCTCGACTTCCAGTCTGCGCGCCTGCCTCTGTTCCGGTTCGGCCGCCAGAGTGTCCACAGGCGCCGGCGACGATTCGAGACCGCCGAACCATTTCTCGGCCAAGGCGAACACCTCCTCCGGGTCAAGATCGGCCGATACGGAAAGGATGGCGTTCGACGGCTCGTAATAACGTCTGTAGAAAGCCCGCACATCGTCGAGCGTAGCCTCGCGGACATGCTCCGGCGTCAACCCTATCGTCGGCCAGCGGTAATTGTGTACCTCGTATGCCAGCGCCCGCAGCAGCAGCCACTGTTCGCCGTAAGGCTGATTCAGATAACGCTGGTTGTACTCCTCTATGACTACCGACTTTTCCGTTTCGAGCTTTTCCTCCGTTATGTCGAGTCCGGTCATACGATCGGACTCCAGCCAGAAAGCCGTTTCGATATTGTCTTTCGGCAACGTTATGTAATAATCCGTATAATCGTTATTGGTAAAGGCGTTGTTTTCGCCGCAAGCCCTCTGCACGGGCAGATCGAAATCCGGTATGCGGCGCGTTCCGCGGAACATCAGATGTTCGAAAAGATGGGCGAATCCGGTGCGCGAGGGATTTTCGTTGCGCGCCCCCACGCAATAGAGCATGTTGACTGCGGCCAACGCGGAGAGGCGGTCGCGGTTGGCCACGACCCGCAAGCCGTTCGAGAGTTTATGTTCGGAATACGTTATCATACTCTGACGATTTTATGCCGGTACGGCAGTACCGTCACCGGAAATATCGCATGCGCCTACTGAAGACACATGCAGCAAAGTTAATTAAAGGTATCGGGAATTTGCAACAATCGCGCCTTTTTCAGTCTCAGCGCAAAGAAAGTCCCGCCGATAACGTTATCTTTGACTTTGCGACGCGACAGGCCACGAATACACGGTATACGAACGGATACGCGCCGCACAACACAACTGAACATATTTTATGGAAAGCGACACACGTAAAAAATTCGACGCCATGCGCGACTTTTTCGCCAGCGGCGCGACACGCGACACGGCCGTCCGCAGGGAAGGTCTCCGACGCCTTCACGATGCCATAGTCCGCCACGAAGCCGACATAGCACAGGCGCTCATGACCGACCTGCACAAATCCGCCGAAGAGGCATACATAAGCGAAACAGGTATCGTACTGGCGGAAATACGCTGGCAGATACGCCACTTGCGACGCCTCGCCAGACCGAAATACGTCCGCACGCCACTGTTCCTGCTACCCTCCGCGAGCTGCCTGATACGCGAGCCCAAAGGCGTCGTGCTGGTAATATCGCCGTGGAACTATCCGCTGCAACTGTCGCTCGACCCGATAGTCGGAGCCGTGGCGGCCGGCTGCTGCGTAATACTGAAACCATCCTCCACATCGGCAGCGACCACGAGCATTCTGAAAACCGTAATAACCGAGGCTTTCCCCGAAGAGTACGTCTGCATAATGGACGGCGGACACGAACAGACCGCCGAACTGCTCTCCATGCGTTTCGACCACATATTTTTCACCGGAGGCGCCACATTCGGGCGCACAGTAGCCGAACAAGCCGCACGCAACCTCGTCCCCGTAACCCTCGAACTCGGCGGCAAAAGCCCGTGCATAGTGGACAACGCCGCCGACATAGACCTCGCGGCACGCAAAATAACATGGGGAAAACTGATGAACGCCGGACAGACATGTATAGCCCCGGACTACCTACTCGTCCACAGGTCGGTGCGCGACGCGCTCGTCGAACGTATTCAATACTATACATCGAAATTCTATGCTCCCGACCCGCGCAGCTGTCCTCACTATCCGCGTATCATCTCCGACAAGGCTTTCTCACGACTGGAAAGTTATCTCGACGGTGTATCCTACATAAGTTGCGGAGGGAAGCCCGACGCCGCGGAACGTTTCTTCCCGCCGACACTGGTACTGGATCCCGATCCCGAATCGCCGCTCATGCGGCAGGAGATATTCGGCCCCATACTGCCCGTACTGACATTCGACGAACTCGACAGCGCCATAGATTTCGTCAACGGCCGCGAACGCCCCCTCGCGCTATACTATTTCGGACGCAGACGCACAGGTCTGCACGTACTCTCGCGCACGATTTCCGGCGGAGCCTGCATAAACGACACCATAGTACACATATCCAATCCGAACCTGCCGTTCGGCGGCACAGGGGCGAGCGGCATGGGACGTTACCACGGCCGGCATTCCTTCGAGACATTCTCCAACCTCCGCGCAACGGTATTTTCGCCGCGCCGCACGGACGTAACTCTCCGCTATCCGCCCTACAAACGCAGTTTCAGACTATTGAGAAAATTACTCTGAAAACGCACGGAGGGAAATAACAATTCCTCCGCAGACACGTTATGACAGAACTATATCCAGCATAAAATACGGTTTCACCGACCTGTAGACACTGCAACTTGCTGCGACTTTTCGTATAATTGCAATCCCGTTGCCGAGACGAGGCGCACCGCCGGACGCCACGGCAACGAAACGGACGAAACACAGCCAGTCGCTATACCGCATACGAAAGTTATCCCTTGTGCGGAACGACAGGCGACATAAACGGATAGACATGGAATTTCTTCTCGACTACGGCTACATAGGCCTTTTCATAGGCGCCTTTCTGGCAGCCACCATACTGCCCATGAGTTCGGACGTACTCATGGTCGGTTTGCTCGCCATAGGCGGCAATCCGTACATATCCGTCATAGTAGCCTCGATCGGCAACTGGCTCGGAGGCCTCACCTCCTACTGGCTCGGCCGTGCCGGAAAATGGGAGTGGATCGAAAAGTATTTCAAGGTAAAACGAGAAACAATAGAAAAACATCAGGATAAGGTTTCCCGTTACGGCAGTCTGCTCGCCCTGTTCACATGGGTACCCTTCGTAGGCGACGTCATGGCCATAGCGCTCGGCTTCTACAGAGTTGATGCCCGTAAAGTCACGGTCTTCATGCTCATCGGCAAAAGCGCCCGTTTCATCATGTGGGCATTGCTCTACTACCTCGTGAGGCCGCTTTTCGGATAAGCGCCACCGGACTTACTCCGACCTATCATTAGCGCGAAAAACGGGAAACGCCCCTTGTTAAAACAATCTCTGAATAAAGTTCCGACCGGAGCGACTTTAAATTTAGGTAAAAAAACAGTCTTTCCAAAATAAATAGGGGTCGCGACGCTCGATTTTATCGTTTTAACCATTATATTTGCGTCGGACACATGCACACCTGCGGAACATAATTACGCACCGGGGGATAAAAACGATCCGACGGTGCAACATTTACGACCGCAGAAGCGTCTATATACTAAAGTGCCGGACATAAGATCTAGCCAACAATTTTTTAACTTATACTAAATATTCAAAGCAATGAAAAAGTATCTTTTGATGCTCGCTGCAGGCGCGGCATTATTGATGACAGGATGCCAAAAACCCGATAATGGGGACGATGGCGGCGGAACAACCCCTATACCCGGCGAAACCATTACCGCCAAACTCAACGGCGCACAGTATTACGGCGAAGTGCTCGCCAAGGATACCGGCTGCTACAATATCGAACTCTCCAACGGTAACAACGTACTCCGTCTCTCTTTCGTAAGCACCGTATCGGCAGACCCCGACAAGGCCAAACTGCAGGGCGGTACATACAACAAGGCTACCGGCGAGGAATACACGATGAAAACCTATTTCTTCACGGCTGAAGACGATAAAAACCACGATAAGTACGGTACCTACTATTCGGTAAACGGAACTGAAACCGCCATTACGGACGGTACCGTAAACGTGACCGCTTCGGCAGGCGGCTATACTATCAAAGCCGAGCTCAAAGCAGGCGAAACCGAAATCAACTGGCAGTACAGCGGTCAGATCGAGTTCGAAAACCTTGCCGGTGAAGCTCCTATCGCCCCCGTAGTAGCTGACCAGTACAACGCTATCTACAACGGTGAATACAGTCTTTCCGAAAAACCGCTCGCACTGGTATACGTCATGATGGCCAACTCTGCAAGCCCTTATACCCGTTGCCAGATCGCAATTACGGTACCCATGCCCGAAGACGTCGACAAGGTTGCCATACCGACCGGAAAGTTCTCGTTCACCGAATATGCCAATGCTGAAAATCAGGTTTTGGCCGGTACGATAGACGGCGGTCAGATACTTTACACCACCGTAGTTTCGACATCTCCGACGACCGGTTACTTCGCAGGCGGCTACCTTCTCAAATCGGGTGAGGTTACCATAGATAAGAATGCCGACGGTACCTACAACGTACATGTACTTGCAAACGGTACAAAAGTCGCTGCTGACGGCGGCAGCCTCGGCAATTACGAGAACATAGAGTGGACGCTCGAAAACGCAAAACTCGGCGAATACGCGATGGACGGTACTAACCCCTCGACCAACATCACCGAAGACAAGACGTTCACCAACGAAGATCTTCCCAACACCAACTTCACAAGTTTCGTCGACAGTACGACCGCTCCTACCATGATCTTGTGGAGGTTCGTATTCTCCAACGGCGATATCGAGTTCTCGGCCAACGACCAGACCCAGAGCCTCAATGTCAAAGGTAACGAAGGCGATGCAGTGGAACTTCAGTTCGTAAGCGATTACAGCGAAGACATCTCTGTAATGTACGGCGAATATACGTTCGACTGGAATGCCGCTCCCGGCTCGGCTTGCGCAGCTCAGCCCGGCGTTACTGACTACTTCACTCCGTTCGGCGGTTGCTGGTATCTCGGCATCGGCCCGAATGAGGACGGACAGCTCGCAGCTCTCGAATATGCAGGTATCGTTCCCGGCAAAGAAAGCAAACTCAAAATATCCGGCGACGCTGAGAACATAACCTTCGAGTTCGAGATGTACGACAAGCACGGCAAGAAAGTTTCCGGTACGAAAGTTCTGGAAATAACGGAAACCGCAGCAGCTACGAAAGCAGCTACTTCGATGCCCGCATACATTCCTGCAACAGCGTCATCGTTCGCACCCGTTTCGATCCGCTAAGCGACGGATTACGAAATAATGCCAAAAGTCCTCCCCGCAACGGGGAGGACTTTTTTATTTGTCCGGCCAACCTCTGCCGAAACACATAAAACCCGCTACCTACCTACCTACCTACCTACCTACCTACCTACCTACCTACCTACCTAACTACCTAACTAACTAACTAACTAACTAACTAACTAACTAACTAACTAACTACCTACCTAACTAACTACCTACCTAACTAACTAACTACCTAACTACCTAACTAACTAACTAACTAACTAACTAACTAACGACGACAACGATACAATAAACCGCACCGGAAGTCCGACGTCATTACACGTAAATCGGAAAACATCACCATAAAGTAAGCTGACCGGAATTACTCTCGCGGGCAACCATACTTACATACACACCATTTCGCTTTCGACAAGGCTTGCGAATGAGCAATACGAAAGTATTGCGTTAAAGGCAGCTCTGTCCGCCACTGTCGATACTCGTCATTTCCCATGACAGACCATATCACTGCACTAATTATTTCTTGTTATCTTGTGTACGATTAAATATTAAATGGCTATCTTTGTAAGGTTTGCCGCCATGACCGGAAGTCGTATGACGTAGTGCGAGAAGTCGCTTACGGCTGCACTGCGGAAAGTCGCGATAAATTTTAAATAAATTTAGGTGGACGTGCAACATATGAGGACGCAGATGCGTCTTTATACGGTAACGATACGAAACAAACAGCGTCCGGACGGATGCCGGACTTAAACGGAAATCAGTTCATAACAATTTTATTATTTTAATTTTAAACAGCTTTTTACTATGAAAAAGTACTTAGCACTTTTCTCGGCAGCGATCCTCGCCCTCGGCATGGTTTCGTGTAAAGACGATAATGGTGGCGGCGGCGGAGTGACTCCACCTACCCCCGGACAAGGTATAACCTTCACCACCGCTAGCGATGCCTTTTATTACGGACAAAAATACGGCGACGACACCAACAACGGTTGCTTCTCGTTTGTACTTACCAATAACGAAGGCGACAAATTGCGCATCGACTGCTTCGGTTCGAAACAGCTCAACGACAGCAACGCCAAACTGACCAACGGCGAGTACAAGCTCGGCACCACAGAGGAGCACGCTCCGCGTACGTTCTTCGTAGCCAAAGCCGAAACCGACGAAGCCGGTACCATCTACTGGAAAAACGATGTGGCTTCGCTCATCACCGACGGTAAGATGACTGTATCTCCCGACGGCGGCGCTACCAAGATCGATATAGCATTCATGGCCGGCGAAACCGAAATCAACGCTTCATTCTCCGGAACCATAAAATTCAAACCCGACATCGACTATCCGCCCCATGAAGCTACCATAGAAGCTATAGATTTCACCGGTAACTACTACGGCGACAAGAGCGCAGGCCAAACCGAAAGCGGTCTGTTCATCGTAACAATGGTAGCCGAAGGTACTTTCGACGCAGAAATGAAAAGCGTTCGCGTACTCCAGTTCGAAGGTTTCATGGATCTTCCCGAAAACAATCTCGAAGCTACCCTTCCGGAAGGTACTTACACGATCAACCCCGCGAACTCCAACCCTGAGAAATACGATACCATGGAGGCTCTGACCCTCAACCCCGGCGTTCTCTACCAGAATACCGCACTCGGTTCGGTTGAATTCGTAACCGATGAACTCGGTCAGTTATCCTACGGTTGGCTTATCAAGGAAGGTACTTTGGAAGTAAAATACGAAGGCGACAACTATGTCCTCACCGCAAAGGTAAAAGGGCAGAGGTCTGACCTCAAGGCTTCGATCCAAAAGGAAGAACTCGAAGAATTCACCTATACCTACACCGGTCCGCGCAAGCCTATGCTCGACTATGCCGATCCGCTCAGTAACGGCGTAGATGGAAACCTCAATGTGGGTGAACTCACCTATGACGGAATCCTTCAGGCCGTATCCCTCAAAGACCAGATCGGTTACGACCTTACATTATGGGCATATTATCTGTTCGGCGAAGGCGTTGAGGCTTCCGTAGACGGCAACAACCTCGACATCACCGGCGAAGGCGAAATGATGATAATCGCATTGTGGGGTCCGAACCAGAGCAGCACCAAGCCTGAAGGCGAATTCCAAATGGGTCCCGGTTTCGGTCTCTTCTATGAAGATAAAAACATAGCTATGCCCGGTAACCCGACTCTCGGCGACCAAGGCATAAGCCCGAACGACGGCTGCTGGTACACCTACATCAAGCGCGAAGGTCAGATGATCAACATTAACCAGTACGCAGGCGCAATGCCCGAAAAAGGCTTCGTCAAGACCAGCAACGAGGGCAATACCCACAAAATGGAATTCGAATTCCACGACAGGTACGGTCACGTAATCACCGGCTCGTATGCAGGCGAGATAACCATTCTCGGCAGCTCGACCGCCAGTGCTTCAGCAACTTCCGGAAACTATATTCCTACCGTTCCGGTAAACCTGTCGATGCTTCACGTAGAGCCTCTGCACATCAACGTAAGGTAATCCGTACATACCACACAAATCCAAGCGCAGCCCGAAATCGGGCTGCGCTTTTTTCGTATTTCATTTTTATGGAAAACACCACCAAATACTATCCAAATGCGAGCGGCAATACAGCCGGAAATGGAGGGTTACGGGATATTTCTGAACAGTCCGGATATCTAAAACATTACCGCAGGTTTAAATATACAAATCCATAACTGTCGTAAGCATACCGGTATGATGCGAGCCTCCTACTCCTACCCCCAATGCCAGTAACCGGACACGTCGTACGATGCGGAAATAAAACAAATCCGCAAGTCCGCAAAATTTGTTGGACATAATCCGGTATTTTTATTAACTTTGTGGCGGAAAAATGTAGACCGCCGCCAAATGCGCCAAAATACGGACAGCGTACAATAATCCGCATTCAGGACAGCGCCATTCCGGTCTACTATTGTTGAATCTTATACGGCACTGTATGGACGATGGCCATTCTCAATACAAAGATCGCTGCGGTATCATATCTGAATACCGTGCCGTTTGTTTACGGCATTCAGCACGCTGATTCCCTGCGTGCCGAACTTCTGTTGGCACCCCCTGCCGAGTGTGCCAGAAATTACCTTTCGAAAAAAGCCGACATAGCCCTCGTCCCCGTAGGTTCGTTGCCGCTTTTCAACGACGCCGAAATCGTCACCAATTATTGTATAGGTGCGGAAAAAAGCGTACGTACCGTCACGGTAATGAGCAACTCGCCCATAAGCGAAATCGAAAACCTCTGGCTCGACTCCCACTCCATGACTTCGGCATTGCTCGTCAAGATACTCGCTGCCGAACTGTGGAACATAAAACCGCAGTGGAAGGAACTCTCCGATTACTCTATAGTCCAGTCTTCGGCCGAAAAGGACGCATTTTTGCTCATCGGAGACAAGGTATTTCCGTATGAAGGAAAATTCCGCTACACATACGATCTGGCGGACTGCTGGCGGGAGCTGACCGGCAAACCGTTCGTATTCGCCGTATGGATAGCCCGCAAATGTACCGATCCGGAGTTGATAGATGCACTCGAAGCCGCGCTCGAAACCGGCGTCGAACGAATCTGGGAAGCCATAGTGGAATACGGCCACGACGACAAGGATTATGCATATCCGTATCTTACCGAAAACATAGATTTTCTTTTCGACTATCAAAAACGACAGGCGCTCGCGCTCTACTGGGACAAAGGCCAGAAGTTCGCCCCACGCGCCAATCCCGGCTGAAGGAGTGTTTACGGGTTTTAGTTCCCCGCTGTGTCGACCGCACTGCCGGTCACGGACAAGGGGATCAGTCAACGTAATACACAACCGCCCGTAACGGGTTAAAAGCCGAGAACATGATCACCATATATCTGAAACAATACAACAAGATCGTCCGTAATCCGGACCTCGAAATATTCGAGGAATTGGGTTATGACGACATCTTGTGGATCGATCTGCTGAATCCGTCGATCAAGGAACAGAAAGAAGTCGAAAACTTCATGGAACTGAGTCTTCAGACACGACAGCAGGTGGAAGAAATCGAGACATCCTCGAAATATTCTGAAACGGAAAACGCCGTATTCTCGAATGCCGACTTTTTCGTAACGTCGCCTGAAGGAATCAAGGTGGAGCCGGTATCGTTCGTCATAAGCGAAGGCGTACTCATCACGGTACGTCAGTCCGAATTCCGCACATTTACCGAGGCCGAAAAGAAATTACAGATAAACTCGCGGTCGTACACTACCGGATACCACCTGTTCGTTTCGATATTGGAGATACGAATAGATGCCGACGCCGACGCCGTGGAATCGGTCTCGAAACAGATCGCAGCCCTCAGTAAGGACATAGGCGGAAAAGACAAGGTCTCGCAGGAAGAGATCAAACACATAAGCCGCCTACAGGAAAGCACCATGATGATCCGCGAGGTCATTTTCGACCGGCAGCGCCTGCTCTCCGGCATACTGAAGAGCGAACGTTTCCCGAACGATATTTACCCCCGTCTGCAACTCATGCTGCGCGACGTGAACTCGATAGTCAGCCATGCAGACTTCAGCTTTGAACGACTCGACTATCTGCGCGAAACCGCACTGGGACTTATCAATCTGGAATTGAACAATACGACCAAGATATTTACCATGGCATCGGTGTTCTTCATGCCGGCGACGCTCATAGCGAGCATATACGGCATGAACTTCGCATTCATGCCGGAACTGCACTCCAAATTCGGCTATCCGGGAGCATTGTTGTGCATGGTGCTGGTGTCGTTCGTATGCTACCGTTTTTTCAAACACAAAAAATGGCTCTGAAACGCTCAAGATACAAGTCTCGCGTGAAGAGCAAACGTATAAACTTTTAAGGTCATGGCTACCAAACTTTACGAAAACATAATCTTCGGACCGGTACACAGCCGACGTCTGGGACTGTCTCTGGGTGTCAACCTGCTCCCTCTGAATTGTAAACTGTGTTCGTTCAACTGCATATATTGCGAATGCGGATGGACCGAAAGCGGACACGCACCGCGTTTCAACCGACGTGAAGATGTCGCCCGGCTGCTGAAAGAGAAACTTCAGGAAATGTCCGCGGCAGGCACTCCGCCCGACGTGATAACATTCGCCGGCAACGGAGAGCCCACCATGCACCCCCTGTTCGAGGAGATCATCGATGACGTAATCGGCATCCGCGACCAGTACGCTCCGGAAGCAAAGGTATCAGTACTAACCAACGGTACCATGATAGGCCGCGAAAGCGTGAGACGTGCGTTGATGCGCGTGGACAACAACATCGTAAAACTCGACTCGGCGTTCGACGAAACCGTTCGCCTGATAGACGAGCCGCTCGGCGCATACAGCGTGGCCGAAACGGTGAAATTCATGAAAATGTTCGACGGCAGTCTTATCGTACAGACCATGTTCCTGCGCGGCGTGTTCGACGGCAAAACGGTAGACAACACCACGGAACGCGAAGTCGACGCATGGCTATCACTGATCGGAGAGATACGCCCTCGTCAGGTGATGATCTACACGATAGACCGCGACACCCCTGCGCCTGATCTCGAGAAAGTTCCCGTCGCAGAATTGAACAAGATAGCCGACCGGGTACGTGCGCTCGGCATAGAGTGTTCCGTTGCCGGATAATCCTCGACCACCCACACTCCTACGAAAACAAAATGATAACGACCGAACAGATCAAAGAGCTCGTCAAACGGAGCGAAGCCCTGCACCGCCACCTCGCCATAGACGACAAGATGATAGAATTGGACGAGGAACAGTCCAAAACCCTTGCGCCCGACTTCTGGGACAAACCGGAAGAGGCCGAACGGCAGCTCAAGAAAGTGGCCGGCATAAAAAGCTGGATCGACGACTACCGCAAAATAGAGAGTCTGTGCGCCGACCTCGAACTGATGCCCGATTTCGTCCGTGAAGGCGGAGCGTCGGAAGAAGAGCTCGACACGCTCTACGGCGACACACTCTCACGTATCGAAGCGCTCGAAATGCGCAACATGCTACGCGGCGAGGAGGACAAGATGGGAGCCATAATGGACATAAATTCCGGCGCAGGAGGCACCGAAAGTCTCGACTGGGCTTCCATGCTGCTGAGAATGTATACGAGGTGGGGAGAACTGAACGGTTACAAGGTGCGTATCGCCGACATGCAACCCGGCGAGGAGGTCGGCGTCAAGTCGGCCACCATAGAATTCGAAGGGGACTATGCCTACGGATTTCTAAAAAGCGAAAGCGGCGTACACCGTATGGTGCGCCTCTCGCCTTTCAACGCCAACAACAAACGTCAAACCACGTTCGCATCGGTATTCGTATCGCCGGCCGTGGACGATACCATAGAGATAAACATCAACCCGGCCGACATAGAATGGGACACCTACCGTAGTAGTGGTGCGGGCGGTCAGAACGTAAACAAGGTAGAAACCGGAGTACGTCTACGATACAGTTCAAAGGATCCGGATACGGGGGAGCCTATCGAATACCTGATCGAAAACACCGAGACGCGGTCACAGCTCATGAACCGCGAAAATGCCATGCGTATACTCAAATCGAAACTGTACCAGAGGGAACTCGACAAGCGACAGGCATTGCAAAACCAGCTCGAAGGCCAGAAGAAAAAAATAGAATGGGGTTCGCAGATACGCAGCTACGTTTTCGACGACCGCCGTGTCAAAGACCACCGCACCGGACACCAGACCTCCGACGTGGAACGTGTCATGGACGGTGAAATAGACGATTTCATAAAAGCCTATCTAATGGAATTCGGCGCACAGGCCTGAGCAACAGCCATTAACGAACGACATGACGCCGCGAAATGATTCGTGCGGCGTACAAATTCCGGGAAACGGAGAAACGGAAAAACATACATGCCGACAGTATCTTCCAACACGTCAGTAATAAATGGGTTGTGTCAAAACGCTAAGTTTTAACGCAGCCCATTTAAGTTTTATACAAACCGGGCAAAATGCAATGCCGTGAGTGTGAGGACAACAAGAATTTACAGCAAGTAAACGACTCCGTCCGCTTCACGATAAAAACGCAGCAGATTGCCCGTTGCGACACACCGTCTCGTCATATTATTATGGTGTTGTCAGTATAATGACCTCCCGACCCGACTCACCCCGACAACTATGTCCGGCAGTCGACAACGACAGCCGTGAAGCACTTTCCCAAGGCTCCCCACCAGCTTATAACCGTTACGGAAAAGTCTGGCCGTCGGCTGCGATGCGGATGGTACATTTGCGCGGAAGTCCGCCAGCCGTTTCGGCCGGAAGCTCGAACTCCGCAACCATATCCAACATTATTGGCTGATAAGCCGGAGAACAACGCGTATCGCGGATGCCGCGCACCACATCGGCTTCGAAAGAGAGATTTTCAGTGAATAGTTCATCTACAAATTCTCCGAAGCGGAAAGATACCACACCATGCAGGTCGAGATCGACAGCCTCTATAGTTCCGGACAAAGGTACATTATACACTTTAAAATACAGGTCGTTATCGCCCGAAACATAAATATCGCATTCTTCACCGTTTTCCTGTATGGAAACTTGCGCCTCGAAAGCCTCGCAAAATTCGGCCAATCCCTCTATCGTACCTGTCCCGAAATAATACCCGGTAGCGGTAGACATAAGCGTTGCTTCATAATCTTTCAGAAACCCGCACGGATCGAAAATCCTGCACCCGGTCTGAAGCGTACACAGCACCGCTATACAACAGATCATGTAAATCTTTTTCATACACCACATATTTAAATTTTATGCCGAATGGCCATCTTCAATATCGGGACGCCTCGATTGCACAAGAATTTTGCCGTATCGTCTGAGACAAAAATAGGACAACCCAATAAAAATCCTACAGTACTCAACTGTAAAACATCATAATACCCATACTCGCTTACGGTCGCACTACAGGAGTAATCTCCCTGTCTGCCTCGACACGAATCGTACACCTGCGGGGCTGCTCGCCGGCATTCACGGCAGGCATGTCGAATTCCGCTACCAAATCCAACATTACAGGAACAGTCATCGGCTGGAAACGGGTACGACTGCCTTGCATTATGGTGAGTCGGAAAAGCAATTCCTGCGTCACATCGCCCATATCGGTAAAATAAAACGGGAACTCCTTATCTATCTCAAGCCATACGGCTTCATCGGTATCGGACAACGGAATATTCTGCACGCCGAAAACATAAATTCCATCGTACACATGAACCGAAAGAGCGCACATACCCTCACCGACATCCGAGATGCACACCTCCGCTCTAAATGTATTATGTCGGCCATCGCTGCACGTTATCGTTCCGTAACCATAGAAGTCGCCCACTGAAATCGGAGGCAGTTCGCGTTTTCCACCGAAATCCCAACTGTTCCAACAACCTGTCAACGACAGGCATAACGTCGCACAAAAAATCGCATACCATCTCTTCATACACGTAACATTTAAAGTTAAACCCTCAAGACGGAATCCGGAAATCACAGTCCCTGAACGACGCCTCATCATATAGACGTATCAAGCAAAGATTTCGTTGCATCGATTTCCCCAAAAACGAGAAATACAGGAGATAAAAACAGTTAAATATCGCAATCGTCATTATACGAAACACAGATACGAACAGGTCATGCCTGCCGCACGTCAGCACGTAATCAACCCAGTCCGAAAATACCGTATAACCGTCTGCACACTTTCACTTCTACCCTAACGACAGGCACAAGAGATAGCATGCACAGCAACCAGTCGTCACTGTCCGGAAACACCATATCACCGGCCGCATACATGCTTCTCATGTTTCCCGAACGACAAACACGCGCTGCAACCAATACCACACCGTTGTCGCCTATAGGACAGCACAGTCATCAGGTACCGTCAAGGACGATTGGCGCGTATCAGGCTAAAGATCAGGCACCAGCATAGTCAGTCATCGGGTACATCCGTCGAGACACCGACTTATAAAAACATGACGGGTTGTCATAACGTACTGTCCGCTACGTTCGTATCGTGACTCGGGATAAGCCAGTTTACTTTCCGCAAACTTATGTAACCCAACACTCATGGCTTTGTATTTCCCCCGTTTCTTACAAAACTTCAAGGGGTTGCGTCAAAACGTTAAGTTTTGACGCAACCCCTTGAACATACACGATAGCGGGCAGCCTCAACTGCCGCACCCGTATTATACGGTCATTATCTCCTTTTCCTTTTCGGCAAGCGCCTCTTCGATCTGCTTGCTGTAACGGTCGGTCAGCTTCTGAGCCTCGGCTTCGCCGTCCTTGGCCATATCTTCGGGCATACCGTCCTTCTGCGCACTCTTGAAAGCGTCCACAGCTTCACGGCGGGCATTCCTAACGCTCACGCGGGCGGTTTCGCCTTCGGCCTTCACCTGCTTGACGAGTTCCTTACGACGATCCTCCGTAAGCGCCGGTATGGACAGACGTATGTGCTCGCCGTTGTTCGAAGGCGTCAAACCGATATTAGCCACGAGTATGGCCTTCTCTATGGCCGGAATCATATTTTTCTCCCACGGCTGTATCAGAATGGTCTTTGCGTCCGGCACTGTCACGCTCGCCACCTGCGTAACGGGCGTCTGAGAGCCGTAATAATCCACCATAATGCCTTTCAATACATTGGGACTGGCCTTACCCGCCCTGATTCCCAAAAGAGCCTCGACAAGATGTTCCATGGTTTTCTTCATCTTATCCTCGGCGATGTCCAATATCAAGGTTACTTCTTCCGTCATAAGTATTCAGATTTTATGCAGCTTTTATATTTGAGTCAACAGATGAAACGTCCGTCGGGCGGATCACAACAGTTTTTCTATGCGGTCGACCATCTCGTCAAACTCGCCGTTCTCGTCGTATCCCACCACATAGAACGCCACCTTTCCGTCCTTGCCTATCACGAAATTACGCGGCACGTATTTTTCGGCGAACAGCGAATATATCTTCCTGCCGGGATCGACGGCAACAGGGAAATCGTACCCGTTACGTTCCATGAATTTGCGAACCGTATCCGGATCGTCGTCTATGGATATGGGCAGCAATACGAAATCCTTACCCGCGAAACGGTCGATAACGTCTTTCTGAAGCCGCGCGAATTCTTTGCGGCAGGGAGGACACCACGTCGCCCAGAAATTGACAAGTACCACCTTGCCCTCCAACGCCTCGAACGTCAGACTGCTTCCGTCCAACATCTGTATCGAAACCGCCGGAACGGCATCGCCGTCCTTTATCAACGTACTTTTTTCGATATCGCCCTGAGCGAAACACATCGCCGCGCTCGCCAACAAAACGCCTATTACGGCAAAAAACTTTTTCATAATTACGAATCGCTTTAAAGGTTACACACACCGTAGAGCGTTAACGGCAAAAACCGTTCCGTCATTCATGCACGAGAGTACCTATCCCCTCGCCGCGCACCACCTTATGCAGATTGCCGGGAGTATCCATATCGAACACTATGATAGGCAATCCGTTCTCGCGGCACAACGTAAATGCGGTGAGATCCATGATTCTGAGTCCGCGCCCGTAAACCTCCGAGAACGTTATGTCGTCGAAACGCACGGCATCCGGATTCTTCTCCGGATCGGAATCGTATATACCGTCTACCCGCGTCCCCTTCAACAGAACTTCAGCCTCTATCTCTATGCCGCGCAAAGCCGACGCGCTGTCAGTAGTAAAATACGGATTAGAGGTACCGCCGCCGATTATGACCACGTATCCTCTCTGCAGGTAATCTATGGCCTTGTCTTTGGAATAATACTCTCCTATCGGCTCCATACATATTGATGTCAGAACTTTGGCCTGCACCCCCTGTGCACGAAGGGCTGATTGCAGAGCCAACGAGTTGATGACCGTGGCGAGCATTCCCATCTGGTCTCCCTTCACGCGGTCGAATCCCTTGTCCGCCCCCTGTATACCTCGGAATATGTTACCGCCGCCTATCACGATACCCACTTCAACGCCAGCCTCAACGATGCCTCGTATCTGTTCGGCATAGGAGCGCAACACTTCGGCCGACAAACCGTATTCGCCGTCGCCGGCAAGCGATTCGCCGCTCAGTTTCAACAATACTCTCTTATATTTCATATCGCTCAACTGTCTTTACAAAAACGTTATTCGACACGAAGGTACGATTTTTTCGCGGAAAGTAGTTATAATTGGGTATCTTTGTCGGTGTTTATCAAACCTAACCATGACACGAACGGGTTATAAATATCTCGACCACATAAACTCCCCGGAAGACCTGCGCAAATTGTCTATCCAGCAGATGACGGAACTGACGGCCGAAATCAGGGACTTCATGGTATCAGAGCTGTCGGTCAATCCCGGCCATCTGGGATCGAGCCTCGGCGCAGTGGAACTCGCCACAGCTCTGCACTACGTATACAATACTCCGGAAGACAAGATAGTATGGGACGTCGGGCATCAGGCCTACGCCCACAAGATACTTACCGGTCGTCGCGAGGCGTTCCATACCAACCGCAAGTTGAACGGCATAAGCGGATTCCCGCGCATGGAGGAGAGTCCTTACGACGCGTTCGGCGGCGGACACGCCTCGGTATCCATTTCGGCAGCCCTCGGCATGGCACAGGCCAACAAACTGAAAGGCATACATCGGAACGTGATAGCCGTCATCGGCGACGGCGCCATGACGGGCGGTCTTGCATACGAGGGACTCAACAATGCCGGAGCATCGAACGCCGACATACTGGTGATTCTGAACGACAACAACATGTCCATAAGCCCCAACGTGGGCGCCATGAAGGAATACCTGCTAAGCATCACCACCTCAAAACGTTACAACAGACTGAAAAACAAGGTCTGGAACGCCATGTCAGGCATGCCCGGCCTCCGACGCGGCATACAGAACTTCGGAAACGTCGTCAAACAGAGCATACTGAAACAGAGCAATCTGTTCGAAAGCCTCAATTTCCGGTATTTCGGCCCCGTAGACGGCCACGATCTCAAGTCGCTCGTACGGGTTCTCGAAGATCTGCGCCATATTCCGGGTCCGAAACTGCTTCACGTACTCACCCGCAAGGGCAAAGGATACAAACCTGCCGAATGCAACTCCCCGATATGGCACGCCCCCGGCAGATTCAACCCCGAAACCGGCGAACTGCTCGTCAACCCCGGAGACAATAAACCCGACCGCTATCAGGACGTATTCGGATACACCCTGCTGGAACTCGCAAAACTCGACGAGCGCGTCGTCGGCGTCACACCGGCAATGCTCACCGGCAGTTCCATGGATATACTGCAAAAGGAAATGCCGGAACGTTGTTTCGATGTCGGCATAGCCGAAGGCCATGCGGTCACTTTCTCCGCCGGTCTCGCGTCGGCAGGCCTCATACCATTCTGCAACATATATTCGTCGTTCATGCAGAGGGCGTTCGACAACGTAATACACGATGTCGCAATACAGCAACTTCCGGTGGTCATGTGCCTCGACCGTGCCGGTCTCGTAGGCGAGGACGGCGTCACTCACCACGGAGCATACGACCTGTCGTATATGCGCACCGTACCCGGTCTGACAATAGCCTCCCCCACGAACGAATCCGAACTTAAGGACCTCATGTACACCGCACTCATGGCCGAAAGACCGTTCGTAATACGCTATCCGCGCGGCAAGGGCATCGGCTCCGACTGGAGCGGCGATTTTCGTCGGATGGAAATAGGCAAGGGCATCACGCTGCGCAAAGGCGAAGACGTGGCGGTCATAACCATAGGCCCCGTAACCAATGACGCTCTGAAAGCTGCCGAAAAGGCTGCCGAAGAGGGCATATCGGCGGAAATAATCGACCTACGTTTCCTGAAACCTATAGACGAGGCCCTGCTGCACGATGCCGGCAAACGCTTCGACCGTATCGTAACGGTGGAGGACGGTACCGTAGAGGGCGGAATGGGAAGTGCCGTCGCCGAATTCATGACCGAACACGGATATAAAGCATCAGTAACCCGCCTCGGCATACCCGACCGATTCATACACCACGGCACCATATCCGAACTGCGCCATATGTGCGGTTACGACACCGAAGGCATACTCGATGCGATAAGACAATCGGCAAAACGTTAATGGCATACGACAACAACGATCTTTTGCATAATACGATAGCCTAATCCATAATTGTTTGCACGGAAGCAAGCGATGCAAAACCGAACTGCATGGTAATAACCGAAAAGCGTCCATTTGGAGACAGTACCGAACCAATACGATAAACGACTTACGGAATGTACCCGACAGCAAGTCTCACAGGCCGTTTCCGTACAGGCCGGATGACAATATATCACAGGCCGCATCGCAACAGAATATAGAGACAGGACCACTGCACATAGGAATTGCCGACGGAATCAGACTAAAGACGGGGAACACTCCCCAGCCGTATCGACAAGTCGCAGACCGTGCTATCGGGAAGCGGGAATAAGGGTCTAAGGTTAGCATTCCGGTAATTACATAGATAGATCTCTATACTACAATGCGAAGCTAACGGGTACCATATATGTTTTCGCTGCCGATATGGCGTTCGAAAAACTCTTAGTCAATTCCGGAGGATAACGCCGTATCGCTATATTATCGTGACGCAGACACGGTCTATCGGTAGATAATACAGCGAAAATAGTCCTATCCGACAAATCGAAAATCGAACTCGAAATCAACGACAAGGTAACGGTACAGTCCGACGGCAGAAGTTATCTGAAATATACCGGAGATGTCAAGATAATACGCTTGCAGGACGATGACGTACAGACGACGGAAGAATTGATTATCAAAGTTATCTAACGCGAATATACCGACCCACCCCCAAACAGCGATGAATATACACATAAAAATTCTCGCTCCGATCTCAGAAATCGACGACTGCTTCAACCGCACCGAGACGTCGCAAATCATAAAAACCGTCCCAACATTTTGCAGATTTTCAATTAATCCCTATATTTGCACACCTTATTGCCCAGATGGCGGAATTGGTAGACGCGCTGGTCTCAAACACCAGTGGAGCGATCCGTGCCGGTTCGATCCCGGCTCTGGGTACAATCACAATCTCCGTATGATTAACTATAATCATACGGAGATTTTATTTTACATAATACGCATTCGACACGTCTCTCAATCCAGACAAGGGATTCCATTCATATCATCATGAACCCGACAATACCCATGGCCATCAGACTGTTATGATGCCAGATTCCGTTTATAAAATAAACGGAATCACTTTTATACCACGCCGACTGTCTACAAAACCTTGAAAAACCAATTCTCCCTTATATGTAAAATTATAATGCCACATCAAATACGGATCTTTTATAATATACATCTTAATGGACTGTTTATTAATGCACTTAAATTCTTTTGTACGGTCAGTTAATGCATATAATACCGAAGGAATATCTTTTATCACAAACAACACATTATCTACAGAAACATATCCAGCACTATTCACATATGGACAATAGGTACCTGTAATATTCTCAATATTTAAGTAAGTATTACTACTGGCCACATCATCTGTAGAAGAGTAAATTATATAATTAAACTTTCTATCAAAAGAGGCATTATCCATAATGTTATGGATCTGATGCAGCAAATCGTCTCTCAATTGCAACTCAGGCAATACATAAACATCATATTTGTCATTCGAGTATTGCTGCGCATAAGATTTCCCTGCCATACAAACAACCGCAGCCAACAGCATTAGCCTATAAACATAAAACCTAATCAGGGAAAGTTCCATTTTATAAAATATAACTGGCAGCAAACATTGAAATCTACTCTGCAATGCATCTATTATTATCAGTTTCAGACGCTTCCCACCTTACAAATGACTTAAATACACACAACTATTCAATCACGACCTAATTGTTGCAGTCTAACCACCCCCTGCGCACGGCACGCACATAATAGAATGGCGTATAGACAATATTCAAAAATACCAACAAAATAATGCGCCACTTTTTATCATACTCATAATTAACAATCAAACATTTGACCCACAAAATCATAAAAGCCAAACAACAAACGGTAGTCACGACAACAAAAACAGTATTAGTTATATTATAACCGTATCCGATTATGTAAAGCGCAACATAAATGATATTCAAAACAGCACAAACGCCGAAAAACACTTTCATTCGCTTATAATACCGGACAGAACGATAATGTTGACAAGACCTTTCTGCTACAGACACGTCCGCATTATCATCGGATGCATTCTGTTTTTCGCACTCATCATCAGTACGCTTATCCAACCACCCCATACGCAAAGCTCTAACATAATAAAACGGCACATATCCGATCGACAAGAACAATAACAAATAAGCATAAATACCCTTATCATATTTATTACGAATGACAAAGCATTTAATCCACAATGCCAGAAACCCGACGAAACAAACCGTCAAAAATCCTTTCAGGATATCTTCATTACATTGTATATCCGCCATACGCAATACGACCGGAACAGTCACAAATAAAATATCCAAAACCGCACAAATGCCCCAAAACAGTTTCATGGCAAAATTCGTTTAATATCGACAATAAGCCTACAGACCAATAGATTATTAAATATACAAAAAAAGTGACGCAGATTCCCAACCGCACCCTCAAAGGAGCAAAGTCAAATAGCAGGCTTTTACTTGATACGTTCCGAAATAATGGCGAAACTACGATAGTCCGCCATTAAAGATAGTAAAATAGGTGAATTACTGATACAGTAACCGAATTAAAGGATTCTGGTAAACAATATATAGCATCACGAACAGAATCGCCCAAACTGCCATAAACAACAATATACCTACCCATGTCACTCGACGAATAATATTACCTTCGACAACATCCGTATGAGTTACAATATCGCCGAGACGACGCTTCTTAAGAAACAACACAACAAGTTCTATAGGCCACACCACTATAAACAAGTTACGGACTAACGCGCGAAACTCGCTAACAGGATGAAAACTATCTGCATCAACGACCGATAAGCCGCAGATCCGACGCCCAAGACTACGACCGGTAAAAATATCCCGACAGAAAAACACTGCGAACACAATCGAAACCAATGCAAGACCAGCTACATACCCTATGTAACGAATGCAGATTTGAAACACGGCTCCAAACAATGAAACCAATATCAAATCTATTAAAAATGCCACCAATCGTTTACCTATCATAAATAAAAACTTAAAATAGTTAATGTATTATCACCCAACGATCTATCTTTTTCCTAAATATAAGACACAATATACCGCATAACATGATGAAAGCACCCGCGCCAACACCCTCCCAGAATATTGGAGTTTTATAAAAAACATTATCTAAAATAGTAGCCAAACCGCCGATAATAAGCAATACATAAACGATTATTTTCTTAATAGACACCATAATCAATTATTCAATATTTCATTTAACCCTTGAGTTAACAACTCAAAATCAAAATGCAGACTTATTCCAATAATCCCTTTAAAATCAAACCCTATACTACCTGACGATACATCATTAGTATTTGTTGTCTGACTATCATCAACCTCATAATTTCCATTACTTTGTCGATACGCTTGTTCTGTCATTACGTTATTCACAGAGATAAACGGCTGAACTTCAATACTGTTTGTTGTAACCACCGTAGCTGTATTATTATCATTTTCAGAGACTTCCTGCTTTGTTTCAAAAGAAAACATACCTGCACTTATCGAAACGCCATTACTAACATCTCCAGAACTGAATTCATTATTCTGTCCATCATATTTCACAATATCAACACTTGCGGCGTTGATACCAAACCCGATTTTTCCACCTCCAAGTTCTAGTCCAAATCCTACCTGTGCGCCTATAGAAATATTTCCAGACATAGACTCCCGTATCAGTTTTATACCAGTAGGCCAATCTGCGTTATCCTCTATAGCCATTCCCGTCGGATCTACCAATCTTACCGGATTACCGAGACAGTAAGAATAAGGTGATACATCACCGTATTCTTCCGCCAGCGGATCGGGAGATAGCCAGCGGCCGAGGCTAATACAAACTACATAAACAGCATCGGTTCGTCATACGACCACCATTATCGTAAAAAAACACCTTCTGCATAACCAAAGCACATTTATCTCAATAAATATAATAAAAAAGCGCGACACATTAAACTGCGACGCGCTTTCATTTGCACACAAATTATTCAATCATAATCTTTATCATATCTGAGGTCCGACTGTGAAAACAGAATCTCGTTTGGTGTAATAAATCGCAGTATAATCAAGTCCGTTATTGACACGACTGGCACGAACCTTTTTTACCCGATTTTTACGCGCCGACTTGACTCGTACTTTATCGAAAATCTCTACATAAACATACGTTTCATACAAAACATCTTTTGATAACGGCAACTCATAATAAGTAGGACTTACTTTTGAATACTTATCTGTATCACTATAAAAACAAAACATCAATTCTGTACAGTCCTGAAGCTTTTCGTAATCGGACTTTTTCATTTGCAAATTACCGGGTGTATAACTGCTGCAAGGAAACTCTACCCGTTCTCCAGCACTATTCTCGGCAACAAACATAACTCCCTGAACTTCAGACAGCAAATAATTATTCCTTATTATTACATAATTCAACAAAATACTATCTTCTGAATCCAATTGGGGTTGTTGTCCAAAAGCAAAACACACATCTACGACAACAACAAAAAACAAAAACATTCTCTTCATACCATAACTACACGTTTACAAAAAAGAAATATGCAAAATTTAAAACCAAGTCATATAATGCAATTGACTTGCACCTCCGAAATAAATACAAGCCCCATATTTATCGCTACCATCAAAACTTATCTTTATTCTCGGTTTTCTAGCATCATGACTCGGCCTATGTACCCGACTACGTTTCTTGTCGTAAACCCTAATCTCGATATAGTTCTCTTCGAATGCATCTGAACTCAACGGTATAGCATATGTAGTAATACCGTACCCCCCTCGATACTGGTCTGTATCTGTACTAAATCTCAATACGATATTCGAGCATTCTTTCAATTTTTCATAATCAGACTTGAACATATTAAGATGACCGGGTTCATAACCCCTCCCCTGAAACTCGACAACACACCCGGTACTGTCTTCGCCCACAAACATTATGGCACCTGCATCAAATCTTTTAAGCACAAAATCATTACGGACAAAAACATAATTCAAAGAAACCATATCGTCAGATATTTTATATTGTTGTCCGAATAAGGACGGAACCATGCAAATCAAGAAAAATACACTCAAAAACAATCTCAACATAACGATTAATTATTTAATATTCTATCTACTACATTTCTATTTAATGTAAGATAAGATTTTCCGTCAATTACATCGCTACCATAAAAAGATATAGCATAATCAGATTGGATAATTTCACCTGTTCGTGAATCGAAACGCGATAATTCTTTTCTTCCAACTATTATATTTACAGGATACTTCCCAAAAACAGCAGAATCCCCAGGCCCCATATTAATATCACCTCTAATCAATTGTCCATTTTCTATAAAAGCATCCGTCATATGCGAATGAATGGTGGCGGCAACATCGCCATGACTATATCCATCTGGCAATGACGGCAATTCGGCACTCAACATAGCATCTCCGGAAACATATTCCGCACCAGGCTCTCCACGCAAAACATTATTGTCATTCAATACTACCGACGATTCTTCGCGACGTCCGCCATTCGCAATAGTCCTGTCCAAAACATTCAGACTCTCTTGCAATATAACATCGTTAGGCAAAACTACCGCAGAAGTGAGCGATCCCAACGATACCGGACCGTCTGATCTCAATATACTGCGTGCCTCCCGGTTATTAGTGACGACAACTCGTCTCGTATCAGACATATTGCCGTCATTTCCCAACAATCTCCCGTTAGCATTATAATACCAAATATCCTGAGCTCCGTCAGGATCTATGCGGAACTCATGAAACAACTCCCGTCAGCCAACCACCAACTGCGAGCTTCCGAACCGCCGCTCGACCTACGACTACTCAACAAATTTACAAAAAAGGCCTTCACAAAATGAAGGCCTAAAATAATTTTACAGGTTTACCAATGACTAATGATCATTACTATATAATTCCTTTCACAAAAACCTTGGACTGCAAACGAACATTAGACTAAACACATCAATAACAACGCACTACACGATCATATTCCCACCATTTATTTTCAGAATTATACTTATATACTACTTTAAATGCCCCATAACAACACAGAACCATATCAGCATAATTCTCCAATTCACGTTCTTTTCGAGTAGCTTGACGCAATGAAAGAGACAGAAAAAAGAATTCCATGCCGTCCAACCCATATATATCACATAAATAAGTTACCCGCAACCTATCTTTTGGTTTATCCGTTTGATATTGACGACAATCAATGAAACGCAAGTCCAACGTATCGAGATTCTTTTGAATATAAACATGATTCTTCATTGTCATATCTACAAATTCCCCACGAGGAAAATCATGATTCTCATTACGATTCGGATCGATACAATTTTTTCGATAATCAAAAAAATGCAACAATGCATCGTAAGCAAGATCGTCAATCCAATCTCCATAGATTTCATTATTATACCCTATGTTACTCCATGGGTTAGCCCCCAAAGTATCTGATGTGGAATCTTGCCCCAGACTACTAAATCCAATAGAAACAAAAACGATAAGAAATATTAGTTTTTTCATAATTCTAACTTTAACATCGGCAACACGATATTGTCTGCAGATACAATATATCATAATTTTCTATATGGGCGTATAATGTGTTTATAAGCCCACCCTGTAGTATATGCATTATATTGATATAATATCTCTAAAGCCCCATAAAAACAATAAATCATATCTGTATCATTATCTAATTTACGTTCCTCTCGCGTAGCCGGACGCAATGAAAGAGACAGAAATAAAAAATTCACAGTAGCCCCAGTAAAATCTACATCCCACAAATAAGTTACTCTTACCTCATTAGGTATAGCTGTTTTATATTGACGACAATCAATGAAATGCAAGTTCAGCGTATCGAGATTCTTTTGAATATAATTTATGTTATCCATTATTGTCATATCTACAAATTCCCCGCTAGGAAAATCACGCGCCCTACGACAACTCTGATCTATACAATCTTTCCTATAATCAAGGAAACGCAACAATGCATCGCACGCAAGATCATCCAACTCATGCGCATTTTTCTCATTAATTATTTCAATGTACTCGTTATTATACCATAGTGCTCTCCGAAATGGATCAGGTATGGAATCTTGCCCCATGCAGAACTGGGAATATGACAAAAAAAACATTAAAAGAATCAATAAAC
Source organism: uncultured Tidjanibacter sp. (assembly GCA_947852905.1). Lineage (GTDB taxonomy): Bacteria > Bacteroidota > Bacteroidia > Bacteroidales > Rikenellaceae > Tidjanibacter. The sequence goes on from CANTVF010000004.1 coordinate 129,670, forward strand.
GCTTCATATCATCGAAAGTTTTCAAATTTACTCATTGGTAAGGTAGCTTGTACGCCTTGTGAATTATAAATATAAACCATAATTATTAACATCCAACACATTAAAACTACACATAATAATGGCGGCACTATTGTAGTGCCGCCATTAAAGATAGTAAAATAAGGTGAATTACTGATACAGTAACCGAATTAAAGGATTCTGGTAAACAATATATAGCATCACGAACAGAATCGCCCAAACTGCCATAAACAACAATATACCTACCCATGTCACTCGACGAATAATATTACCTTCGACAACATCCGTATGAGTTACAATATCGCCGAGACGACGCTTCTTAAGAAACAACACAACAAGTTCTATAGGCCACACCACTATAAACAAGTTACGGACTAACGCGCGAAACTCGCTAACAGGATGAAAACTATCTGCATCAACGACCGATAAGCCGCAGATCCGACGTCCAAGACTACGACCGGTAAAAATATCCCGACAGAAAACAAGAGTTAATAATAAGGCCTCAATTATAGTAACCAACAGCATGATTTTAGAAATCATCCGTATTCCAATAACAATGTACAATAATAATATACCCAACAATGCTACACTCGACAAATCAATTGCAAAAGCGATCAATCTTTTAAATATCAAATTATCTGCAATAACAACTACCGTCACCAATAACAGTACAAAGCAAATACATAACAATATCCACCACATAATATTATTCTACGTTAGTTGTCACGATAAGATTTTTGTCTATATCAATAAATAGATTAATACTAGAATATAAACGTTCACAAGCGTCCTTATAATCCTTATATGCAATCTCCCCATATTCATGTAACACAATATCAGCATTACAATATTCATAATCGACAAAATCAACGTCTATGTTAGCATTACAATCATCGAACACAATCAATCGATTTTCGTCTACAAATATCTGAACACTCTTGAAATCAGACATACGTAAATAATTACCGTTCGCTTCATAATAAGAGTCATACTTATATGGCATTAAATACACGCCTCCTACCGTTTGTAATACAGTAAACACCTTATCTCCACCTAATTCACACCATATCAAGCGAGGTGTTACAATCCATATGAATGCCATAAGCACCAACAAACAGCACCCTAAAAAGACATACAAAAATAATCCTCCTGCAACCCTCAAGAATATTGACCGCCCAAACTTCATATTAATATTTTAACGGATTTGAGTTCCAATTATTTAACAGTTTATTCTTAAACACATCAAAGCCTATAGTATGTCCAAGTTTTTGAGCTTGCTGAGATGGCTGACCTTCAACTGTCCACCCGACCTTTCCGTTTAGTTTCATAGAAACAATACTTTGATATCCATCAAATCCCATCCTAGTAATCGTCCAGTTCAGACCATGAGTTCCAGCCACATACCCAGCAGCATAATTCCCTATATCACGTGCTGATGCATAAACAGTATTATGCGAATCAACCTTTATTGGCATTCCTCGATAATAATGAGCATCATAGTGGGTTATATTACCATCGTCAGATCCTCTATGCTTAAAATCAAATACTTTACCATTTCCTGCATTATTCATATACTCCAACAAGCCTGGAGTATTCTCAATAATCTCATTATTCAAAAACTGCTGTCCTGAATTATCATTAGGATCTATAATAGCACCATCTACAGCATTACCATTATCATCTAAAAAAGAATATTCCGTCAAAGATTGTCCTAAAATCTCGCCCGTACGCTGTCCATTTTCTGTAACATAAATATTAAGATCACCATCTGCTATTCCACCTACAACCATATATGTACCATCATCCATCATTTCAACTTCAGTACTTACAAACATTCCCGTCGGATCTACCAATCTTACCGGATTACCGAGACAGTAAGAATAAGGGGATACATTCCCGTATTCTTCCGCCAGCGGATCGGGAGATAGCCAGCGGCCGAGGCTAATACAAACTACATAAACAGCATCGGTTCGTCATACGACCACCATTATCGTAAAAAAACACCTTCTGCATAACCAAAGCACATTTATCTCAATAAATATAATAAAAAAGCGCGACACATTAAACTGGGTCGCGCTTTCATTTGCACACAAATTATTCAATCATACTAACGAGATATATCTAATCGAAAAAGTCACCCCATACACGCCACTCTTCAGGCGGGACACCATTAAGATAATCGGCCTTACGGGGAGCATCATCTAAAGTATAATTCTGAAAGACCACATGTTGCCAATCCGGTACAGAAGAATATACTTCCCATTTCTTTGTCAATCCTTGATAATGCACCCATTTTAAAACTATCGACGACATTATATCATCTATAGAGTCCAAATCTGGCAACTGAAAAGCCGGCAATTCGACAAACAAACTTATCATGACCTTTTGCCCTATACCAACATCATAATGATAATCATAATCGCCGCTAAGGCTATTAACCTGCTCTCTACATTCAGCCGTATAATCCACTCCGTCAATCTTATACAACATCGTAAATTTGTCCCACTTCTGTAATAGAAACACGAATTCTTTATCCATATCATTATAAACCTCTGCCTGTATCTTAAATCTGGTTGTAGGTGCATTAGTAATTGACCAAATATCCCAATAAGCTACCGTATCTGTTACATTACGGCCAATATCGACTTTTTTAATCGTTAATTTCTGGCCAAAAACATCTAATGTCGCAAACAATACACAAAAAATAAGCAAGATTTTTTTCATGATATCAATTTTTCAAATTCAAAATCACTGTTTTAAAATAATATGAAAGCGTATTCAACTTATAAGTGTCCGTAGTCAATTGAAAACTGGGCGATGTAATTTATATTCCCACATACTTATTCACATCAATAATTACACCTCGAAATGCCTTTATATTTTAAGCATCCTACGCATTTCACTCAAACACATGATATACAAGAATATATCTCTATATTCCACAGATCACGACAGCAAAAAGTTTAATATTATTTTTATAAGATAGGAACCAATCTTGTACCTCGTCGACTATCTACAAAGCCTTGAAAAACCAATTCTCCTTTATATGTAAAATTATAATGCCACATCAAATACGGATCTTTTATAATATACATCTTAATGGACTGTTTATTAATGCACTTAAATTCTTTTGTACGGTCAGTTAATGCATATAATACCGAAGGAATATCTTTTATCACAAACAACACATTATCTACAGAAACATATCCAGCACTATTCACATATGGACAATAGGTACCTGTAATATTCTCAATATTTAAGTAAGTATTACTACTGGCCACATCATCTGTAGAAGAGTAAATTATATAATTAAACTTTCTATCAAAAGAGGCATTATCCATAATGTTATGGATCTGATGCAGCAAATCGTCTCTCAATTGCAACTCAGGCAATACATAAACATCATATTTGTCATTCGAGTATTGCTGCGCATAAGATTCCCCTGCCATAAAAACGACAGCAGCCAACAGCATTAGCGTATAAACATAAAATCTAATAAGGGAAAGTTCCATTTTCATAAAATATTATTGGTATCAAGCCTGGAAATTTACTCTGAAGTGCATATTTCATATTCTTATCAGCTTCAGACGCTTCACTACTATACAAATGGCTATGCATATGTGATGTAATAGTATAAGAATTAGCCAACAAAAATCCACCGACTATAGAAACATTTGACTTAAACGATGTTCCAACAACTGTTTTCTTACCGTCACCTATTCCTACCTGCTCCCATTCAACCAAACTATGATTAGCCACAAACTCAAAAAATCTGTTCATTATTTCTGTATCGCCAACATAAAATGCTATGTTATATAGCAATTTACTCTCTTCGGAATTATTATCTTCATTGCATGAAAGATTTAAAAATATTTTCTTTGAATCAAAAACATCTGATGGCATAATCAAAACATCATCTTGTCCATGTACAACAACTGGTCTTTTATCATTGCCATCGTTAGTATACACCCAATACAAATCTGAAAACAATCTATCTTGAGTTTCATCCTTGACTCCATCCTCAACTAAATCAATAGTACCATCAAAATTCAACCGATAATCATCAATAAACATTCCCGTCGGATCTACCAATCTTACCGGATTACCGAGACAATATGAATAAGGTGATACATTCCCGTATTCTTCCGCCAGCGGATCGGGAGACAGCCAGCGGCCGAGGCGACTGTCGTAAACTCTCGCTCCGTAGTCAAGAAAACCGTAATCGTCAAGGCTGAGGTCGTAAGGCTTGCCGTTGAAACGATAGATGTTGAAACGGTAATCTCCTCCGCTGCTATGATGTCCGTAACACTCCAAGCGGGCGCCGAAAGGCTGGTAATCGTTCGCTGCCTCTATCCTATTGCGATTCGTGAAAACTACACGGACACTCCCCAAATGGTCGGTGATCGTATAATAATTGCCTAACAACGGACCGCGCCCGGCCTGCGACATGACATTGCCGCCGGAGAAGGCAACCGATAAAATCGGAACGCTTGAACCGCGCCAATTATATGTGAAAGAACCTTTGTAAATTCGGTCGGAACTCATGAAACAACTCCCGTCAGCCAGCCACCAACTGCGAGCTTCCGACCCACCGCTCGACCTACGCTGACTACTCAACAAATTTAAGTAATTATATCCAAGATTCAAACCGTACAGGGCATGATATGTCATATTTCCATTCGCATCGTAAGCAAAATCATCCGCAGTTATATTTTTCACTGTAGAACTACCGACGGTTTTCTCCTGTGAAATTATCTTACAGATACGGTTGCCGACATAAGAGTATGAATTATCTACCATAGAACTGCCGTCCTGAGACTGCAAACGTTCGATATTGCCGTTAAGGTCGTAGTCGATAATCTGGCCTATGACGCCGCTCCCTTCCAGCCCTTCTCCACGCACGAGACGGCCGAGTGCATCGTAGGTATAACCGAGGCAACGACGGTCTTCGGGATCGGTTACCTTATGTCGCCAATAGGCCTCGACGATATTGCCGGTATGACTTGCCGAAACGTATTGCGGATTATCGTATCGAAGCGTCTGCTCGAAAACCTCCGAATACTGGCCGGTCAGACGCCCACGAATATCGTAAGAATAGGTCTCGGTGACATTGGATGCACCGTCCCGTGCACCGAACACCTTAGTCTGTACCAGACCGGTAGCGTCGTTATATTCATACGATACGGTAGCTCCGGACGAACGGCCGTTAATAGTGACGTTCTCGGTCAACAGGCGGCCGCAATGATCGTAAGTATAATCGAATCTGGCCGTATCGCTGGCTATGCTCGGATCGGGACTATGAGTCTCCACACGGCTAATAACGTTACCTACGTAATCGTAACGATAACTGTAACGTGAAATCAGCCCCATGAAATCGCGCTCAACGGTCTGTACGACGCGACCTTTACGGTCGTAGTAATGTACACGTTCCACATAATTTCCCGTCACCACATCGCCTTCTATAACTGCTATACGCTCGAACGTCTTGAGGCCGGCATTACGCGGATCGACATCGTCAATATCCACGATACCCGTTACCGGAACAAACATGAAAATGTCCGCCGACGTTCCCACTGTCTCTCCCGAGTATGCCCAGCCGATCTTTTCGATCTTCTCGATATACCCCTTAAGACACGCCGGAAGATCAAGGCTGTTAATAAGGCTGGCGTTATTAGTCAGTCCCCACGCACCGCCGGAATACCTCACGCATTCCTGAATCAGATTGTAATGTTCCTGAGGGATATAATAATACAAATAATTGTCTCCCAACGCCGTACCGAGATCAGGTATATAAAACTCCTTACGGATCATATTGTTCTCGTCGAAAAACACCTTTTTCGTATCTACGGCACCGAAAGCCCACACCGCATCCGGATTAGGATTACGGACAAAAACCAACTTGTCGGGCAAAACTTCGATTTTCCCCGCCTCATCAGTGACAAGAGCTATCTGGTCATCGTAACCGGTGGTTATGAGCGTAGCAGATGCCGTTACGGCAGGCTTGCTACCGCCGGTATCGTAATACTTCTGCCAATCGTCACGCGAGGCGAACTTACCGGACGAATTCTTTCCGGCAGTCAACAGGACGTTACCTGTCTGACGTCCCCATGCATCGTAATCGTACCTGATCCACTGACAGGTGTCCGCCCGACGCATATTGGCATCCTGATACATGACAGTACGGCGATCAGAATCGTAAACCATATATTCCCAACCTCGCCCCGGCTGTTTTTTTCCGGCAATACGGCTTTTCTCATCGTACTCATACAGATAACCGTATTCCTGCAATATATCGGATTCGGCAAACGAAAGAGTCTGACCGGGAGCCATACGGGACGCACCTTCCGGAGATACGACACCCGTGAGCCTGTCCAGATCGTCATAGACATAATACGTATCGGCGCATAACTGCTGCTCTACAGTACCTTCGGACAGATAGCGACGCTCCAACACGGTTTTACCCATAACATCTTTAAATATTTCGGTACGCCCTCCGTCTTCATCGACAACCGTATTCTTGAACAGTTTTCCCGTACCGCAATAAGATGCGGCGATAACGAAAGTCTCTCCGTTTACCGTAATATCCAACACCTTGTCTTCCGAAGATACGACATCGTATCCGAATTCGGATTTGTAGGACGTATAACCGGGCTGATAGGATTGCAACAATCTGCCGCCCGCGGCCTGCTCGTATATTCTACGGGTTGTTCCATAATCCGTCCCATAAGATGCGCTGCTCCATGCCTTATGCTCGGCAGATGCCTCCGGGCGGAACTTGCCGTCGTTAGGGAAAGGACTATCTGCCGGCTCCGGATACGGCAAATATCCCACCACATCTTCACGACCGAGAAAATCGTGTTCATAAGGCGTTATCATATCCAACTGGTGAGAGCTGCTCTTACGTTCCACACGCTGCTTAATGTACCCCATATCGTCATAGTACGAAACCGTACCGAGATACTCAATATCGTTAGCAGTGCTGTAGGAGACCCTCTTCACGGGCTCTATGTACCTCTTTCTTATCATGATATTGCCATCCTGCCCGAGGATTCCATCCGACCAAGAATCCGCTACGGATACACTCGTATTCTCCGTATAACTTTCGACCTTCCAGACAGGTTCAGGCGTATACTTAATTGTAGGCCCTACGATATATGCCTGCACTCCGGAGTTATCATCCGAAATAATAGTTTCGGAATCCTTTCCCGGCGGATAACTGAATCCACACGAAACCATAGCCGCCGTCAATATATATAACAAACTCATATTCATATCGATCTAATTAATTTTATTATACTCATAAGCCTCGACGATATTGCCTTGTTCGTCCCTCACGGCCGTCAAACGACCTGCCCCGTCATACTGATAATAGGTTTTCCTGCCGGACGGATCCGTTACGGAAGCGACCCCTACCAATGGCTTGTAGGAGTACACGGTGATTTTGGCATCGGGCAAGGCATTGCGCAATGCATCCAGCTTGATCTGATGAGTCGCCGACAATGTCGAGGAGTTTCCGATCTCCTTCAATACGGATGCTCCCAAGGCAGACCTGACTTCGCTATAAGTAGCGTTCTCTATTACCGCAACAGGATACATACCCATATATCCCCAGATATAACATGTAGAAGGATAACCCGTCTGGGTTATATGTACCGGGTTCCCGAATTGATCGTATTCAAGAATCGCCGCTTCCGAAGTCACGACACCATCCAGCACAGCGACCTTTTCCACCGGTTTTCGCATTTTCAACAACGTACTGCCCGCCATCGGTACATAACCGTATTTCGTATACACGGCCGATACGATGCCGTCATTTTTCCTCGTCTCCATACCGAGCAATACATGTCTCCACATATTATCGTTGGCGACACCCTCTTCCTGACCGTAATTGTCACGGTACAGGTATCTATTGTAATACACGTCCCCGTTTACGAATTTGATCTCGCCTTTCGGTTGAAGCGTAGCAACGCGCTGCGGCAACGCATCGCAACCGGACAGCATATCCAGTTCTTCGAAATCCACCGACGGAGTTTCCGGAATCTCACCGGAAAACGGCCATTTACCATACTTTCCATTATCGAGATACATGTACACCCGGCACTCCTCGACATTACCCGAAGGATTGAAAGAGCGCTTCACCGTATACAACGGGCGTGTAGTATAGACCGATTGACGTACATCGAAATAGAGACAATCCTCCGGCAAGTTTTCAATTCTGATCTTATCTTTGGGAACTAGCTGGTTTTCCACACCCGCATGTTCGTTCACGCTCATATTGGCCGTCAGTTTCTGTACATACAGTCCCACGGGTACAGTACCCGAACTGTCGGCACCGCTGACATTACAGAATTTCCCATATACGGTATTTTCCTGTTCGGTCATGACGAGCCGACCGTCCGCGTCCGTTTTATATATCGTTTTAGACGAAAGATTCCCGAATTCCTGTGGACTCTCCATAAAATAGCGCCGAATGTTTCCCACCCCCTTGTAATACGCGGTAGTATCGCGGTTCTCTTCCGAAGCATGATAATAAAATCCGGTTACGGTGCCGGGCAAAGAAATCCGTTCGGTCCCCCTTGCGTAAGTAGGCGTACTATTGAAGATCTGCGATATCTCCGTCGGTTTGTGTACGCTGGCATCGCAATCGTAAACGTAATCTATCACAGCCCGTCCGGCATCGTCTCCTGTACCGTCGGATATTATCTCACGCACTTTGTTATAAAACACCTTCGCGTTATCTGGATTAGCACCCGGCAATACTACGCTTGTGCCTATATTTATGTATTGCGCTTCAGTCACAGTGTAATTGTACAAACCTCCGTTCATTATTTTCGACACCTCCACACTGTTCTGATCCAACGACATATAATCTTTCAAAGAAATGTCATTGAAATCTATGGTACACCCGCTATCGGAATATTCGAATCGCCTGAGACGCTGCAACACTCCGTTCCTGTCGTAAGTTTCTATGGAATCTATCCTTATTCCGGTACTTATAACTTCGACTTCACCCGTATCGGCATCGGTATATTCCCATTCGGGAGCGCCGTATTTGAACACGGTCTTATCTCCGCGAGCCGTCGTTACGGACTGAAGAGAATATGTAACGGCATGCTCCAGAGAATAATCCCTTTTATGCTCCATTTCCCTCCCTATTTCGTAAACGGTCACTACCTCTTCGAACTCCTGACCGAAACCGCCAGAGGATTGACCCGGTCCCGCGACCATACTGTTCAGCGCTTCGCTTTTGATATCCCTGAACGGAACAGACACGGCATCCGTAATAACCTCCTGCATATCTTCCGGAGGAATTATTCCGGTACCTACAGTTATGCCGTAATCGGCAACGCTACTGCTACCTTTTGCCACATATTTTATAATGGCATCCTCTTCGAAGAGGCACTTATACAACAGATTGGTATTACTGTTCTTACCGTTATAATATCCGAATCTATCCTGAGCATTCCTGTTCATACTCGCGCTCTGGTCGTAATACGAGAACTCGTAAGTATCATAGACTGTCCCATCGGAACCGATAAAACGCACGGCATCCAGCTTACGCTCTCCGTTACCGAACTGCCCTATCTGGAATTCGACTTTACGGATTATATTTCCGTTAACGTCATATACGGAAATAGATTCCAGCTCCGGATTTTCAGGATTATACCTTCGTTCATACTCGAACTCTATCGAACAATGCCCGCAATCTATACGGCTCAATATCTTACGGTCGTAATAATCCCGGTGCATTTCGCTTCGATTCACGCGCCCGACAGTGAAATAAGGATCCAACTCACACGACACGATATCCTGCCTCATAGGATTGGACGGATCGACATTGTAAATTTTCAATCCGTCCCTCAAATACGTAAGACTGTACATCTCAATCATATTCTCCCACACCGCATCCGGAGTATCGTAATACAGAGTCCAACTATCCAATCCATTGCATGAAGTTATTTTGGACAAATGCCAACTCGACCCGACTTTATAATCGGCGCCTATATTCCAATTACCGCCCGTAGTCCAATCCAACAACGGACGCAGATAACTGTGCACCATCTCTATCTGATCATACAGATAGGTATTGCCGTTCGGATCCTGCACTTGAAAACTCTTTACGGTACCTTCGTTGGCACCAACGACAAGATTAACCCCCACAGCATCGTCGCCAGAACAGAGCATCACGGGATTTCCCGACTTGTCTATCATAAAAGAGCCGTTTCCGCCGCCGGGATAGGTATACCTGTACATATCGTAATATGAATCCGCATTACCCAATACGACGCCTTTAATATATTCTTTGGCTCCGTCTACGGCCTTGTAATGTTTGGACGTACCGTCATCATACAACCGTGTAAGTTCATCGGCCATATGTATCTTAAACTGTGGCTTAGCATCGTCAGGAATCCCCTTGACTTCCCGTCCTACCACACCCGAGGCATTCAACGTCCAGCCCAAGCCGAGACAACCGGCTTTGTCATCTACTTTAATGCCCGATGCATGATAGGAAATGGAAATTGGTAATTCCATTTCATGACCTTCGACCGTATAAATAGGAATACTGATATCGACCAATCCCAATGAATGCGTAACAGGCAGATCCACATATTTCAGCATCTGGGTAACGTCAGGCGACGGCGGAATAAAGTTGTCCGACACCGCCGGCAAAACAGGGGCGACATTCTCTTGTTGCCCGAAACACAAGACGCCCCCCGACGCCAATGCACACAACAGGACAAATAATCTTTTCATAAACATCATTTTAGTTGAACATTAATGTCCGACCAAAATAGCCCTGCAAGTTCAAAATTTGTTTACACACATCTTAAACTATTCCGTTTCAAAAATCAAAGTAAAAACTTGTGTTTTATGAGTGATTTATAAATTGGAAGATAATCGCTACCTTTGGGTAACAGGGAAAAAACAGAATTATGGCGGCAGACGGTATAAAGGGGAAAATACAAACATTTATAGACAACGAACAGTACTACGAGGCGCTTACGGCACTGGATAAAGCCGAAAAGACCGATCCGTCGGACGACGAACTGTTATATCTCCGGGCCAAGATATTGTTAAGACAGAGAGAACACGACAAGGCGATAGTCCTTCTGCAGAAAGCCATTACATCCAGGCCATACGACACGAGACTGCTATCCTGCATGGTCGCCGCATACACGGATTCGGGACAGTACGACAAGGCGATAGAATATGCCCGGCAGGTGACAGCGTTACAGCCGGACGATTCTACCGCACTGTTCAATCTGGGCTACGCATATAAATATGCCGACCGATATAATGAAGCGCTCGAATACCTGCATAAAGCTTTGGACATCGATCCGCACAACTCTGAAATTCTACTTCATATCGGAGACACATATTGTGTACTCTCAGACTATGAAAATGCGGAACATTTCCTGCAAGAGGCCGCCGCGACCGATCCTAACGATTGGGACATTCAAAGCGCCTTAGGTTATCTGTACGGAATACAAGGACAACATGAAAAATCAATAGAGTATTTCAAAAAGGCAGTACGTTTGAGTCCTTCCAAATCTAAATCTTGGGAGAACTTGGGAAATGCCCTCTATCTGCAAGGCCAGTATCGGGAAGCTGTCAGATATCTCGAAAAAGCCTTAAATATAGATCCTGCAAATTCGGATATCCTCGATAGCTTGGGTTATTCATACATAATACTGCACGATTATCCCAAAGCCATAATCAGTCTCTCCAAAGCCACTGAAATATCCCCTGACAACAACCGGGCGTGGCTCCTTTTAGGGATAGCTTATATACAAACCGACGATCCCGACAAAGCACTGCCATGCTACGAGAACGCCTATCGTCTCAATCCGCAAAACGGACTTACATGCAAATCCTTAGCCAGCATCTATGCAAAGAAAGACCTATTCGGGAAGGCTGCGGAAATATACAGGCGCAGGGACTTGCTCGAACCGTTCAAGGTTCTCGATAAAACCACAGCATACAGGATAGCCGATCTAAACATAGACGAAAACACATTCTTCAAGAACATAACCTCGACGGCCGGAACACGCAAATCCAAACTCGACTACCTGAAACGCATATACCTCAAATCGCTCGAAATCGTAAGTCTTCTGCACATAGACAACGAATACGAAACCGCATTCGCCCATTACACCCGAAAACGGCTGCTGGATATACTGATCTTCCCGACTGACGGCGACAATAGCCTCGACGATACACACAAACCGACCGTCCGACTCAATTCCATTGTATCGTCCAACGATCCCAAAGAGGGCATGACACTGCTCGACTATCTGTTCGGCGACAACTGTACGGCATTGTGCGAAGACGGAACGGACTGTTACGCCATGGGCGACTACAGGGCTTTCGCCACCTGTTTCACATTCGACCCTGAAAGCCTCAACCAGTTCCGTCTTTACGGAAAAGAAAACGGACAGGAAGCCACGGGGATAAGCATCATATTCGACAAGACCCTTTTCGAGAAGGAGATAAAAAGTTTCGATCCTCTGACGAAACTCACCGAGATGTCATCGGCCAACCCACAGGCCACGGGAAACAAACTGTCTCTCTTCCGGTGCATATACATAGACCCGGTCATCCGAAAAGTCATATCCATAGGCCACAAGGAACAGGCGGTATTCGACCGCGAACAACACTTCGACGGAATCAGATACAAGAAAAGGGATTTGCAGAGATACGCCACTACGATCGACAATACGTTGCAACAGGTACGCAAAGGCATCGAGGAGTTGTCCGACATAGTATCCGAAGCCGGGCTGAACGATACGGAGAAACAGGTAGCCGCCAAACTGCTCATGAACCTGCGCTATCTCACCAAACACTCGGCGTTCAAGGAGGAACAGGAGTGCCGTATCATAAAGATAGCGAGCCTGAACGGTGACGAAGTGCACCTGAACGAAGCCCGAACGTCATTCTACATCAACTACGGGACAGACGATATCAAACAATACATCAGGTCGGTCATCTTCGCGCCCATGGCCTCCGGCTTGCAGATATTCCACGACAGACTGATCAACGGCTCCATAAGGCACATCAAGGCGAGACAGTGTGCCCACCCGTTCAAATAGCACCGCCATTTCGCCACTCCGCCCGACCGAAACACGCCGTAGTATGACAACCCGAAAGAACATCTGTCATACACCGATTTCACGCACGGCAACATTCGCAAGCCGCTACATCCGTAGGATATAAACAACCTGCGCCGATACGCCCGCATCCGTAAAACGGGTTGTAAAATCAGTAATCCGTATACCGTACAGCATATCGACATAACGTAATTTTGTAATACCTGAAATCTTAAAATTACGTTAATATCCATGAAAGCCAGACACCTCGCCGCAGCTATCGTCATGATATCGGCGGCGCTCGCCGAAAGCGTTACATCAAATGCACAGAATATGAAAAAAGAAGAAGTTCCTCAGACGCTGAGCGTATTTCCCGTTGGAGAAGCCAACGTACAATACGCGGAATATTTCTCCGGACGTTCCTATCTGGCCCGCCTGACACGGAACGCCGCCCTCAACTGTCCGGTAAGCAACGTGACCTTCGAGCCGGGTTGCCGCAATAACTGGCACAGCCACACCGGAGGCCAGATACTTATAGCCGTAGGCGGCAAAGGCTACTATCAGGAAAAAGGCGGTCCCGCCCGCATGCTTCTGCCGGGCGACATTGTCGAAATAGCTCCCGGCGTGGTACACTGGCACGGCGCCGCACCCGACAGCTGGTTCTCGCATCTCGCCGTAGAGTGCAACCCGCAGACCAATGAAAACAAATGGCTCGACCCGGTTACCGACGAAGAGTATGCCGAAGCCGTCTCGATACGGACACCCGTTTCGGCATATGCCGCCGAACGTTATTCCGAATGGTATCCCTCAACGGTCGGCTCCATGGAAAAGACCGATCCCGAACTCGCTGCCGTATTCCGTAATTTCGCATTCGGAGACACGCAACGATACGGCGATCTGGATACCCGCACGCGCATCATGGTCACCATGGCATCCGCAATCGCCATGAACGCCGGCGACACATACCGCAATACTCTACAAGCAGCACTGGCCAACGGTATTACGCCTGACGAGATCAAAGCCGTCCTGTACCATGCCGTACCGTATGCAGGCATGTCTAAAGTGGCCGACATGATCCCCGCAGCCAACGAGTTTCTCGCATCCAGAGGAATCGCCCTGCCGCTCGCACCGCAATCGGCAACTACGCCGGCCGACCGCATGGAAAAAGGTCTCGCGCTGCAAAAATCCATATTCGGCGCCGACCATATAGACCGCATGTACGAAACCGCCCCCGCCGGTCAGCGACACATTCAGGAATACCTTTCGGCGAACTGTTTCGGCGATTACCAAACGAGTCCCGTACTCGACGTCCGAACGCGCGAACTGCTCACCTTCGCGATTCTCGTTTCGCTCGGAGGGTGCGAGCCTCAGGTCAAAGGCCACATACAGGGAAATGTCAACGTTGGCAACGACAAAGGCACGTTACTTGCTGTCGTAACACAACTGCTTCCATATATAGGCTATCCGCGTACACTGAACGCCGTGACCTGCCTTAACGAAACTATACCGGAAAACAAATAATAGATACGATTATGAAAACCGTAAAACTCAACAACGGCATAGAAATGCCGATACTCGGATACGGAGTATATCAGGTAACACCCGAAGAGTGCGAACGCTGCGTTTCGGATGCGATAAGCATAGGATACCGCTCGATAGACACGGCTCAGGCATACCACAACGAAGAGGAAGTCGGCAACGCCATACGCAAAAGCGGCATACCACGCAAAGAGCTGTTCATTACCACCAAGGTATGGATAACCAATGCCGGTTACGAAAAGGCCACAGCCTCCATAGACGAGTCTTTGCGCAAATTGCAGACCGACTACGTAGACCTGTTGCTCATACACCAGCCGTTCGGCGACTATTACGGCACCTACCGTGCAATGGAAAAGGCATACGCGGACGGCAAGACACGCGCAATAGGCGTCAGCAACTTCTATCCAGACCGTTTCATAGACCTCGCCGAACACGTCGATGTCAAACCTGCCGTCAACCAGGTGGAGACCCACGTTTTCAATCAGCAGGTCAAACCGCAGGAGATCATGCGCGAATACGGCACCCGCGTGATGTCATGGGGACCGTTCGCCGAAGGGAGGAACGGTTTCTTCACAAACGAGACTCTCGCCGAAATAGGCCGCGAATACGGCAAGTCGGTCGCTCAGGTCGCTCTGCGCTATCTCATCCAGCGCGATATAATCGTCATTCCCAAATCGACGCACAAGGAACGCATGGCAGAAAATTTCGACGTATTCGACTTCGAACTGACCGAACGTGACATGGAAAGTATATCGAAACTCGACAAGGATGAAAGTCTGTTCTTCTCGCACTACGATCCTCAAACCGTCAAATTCCTGCTAAGCATCAAATAAGACACTCAAATACGAAATAAAATGGGAGCCGACAAACGGCTCCCATTTTATATATACGCTTACCGTATATTCGACGTATGGCAAACAATAATCGTCCATAACCCGCAACGTAGTGAACGACCGGTTCAGTTTCTCGAAGTACGGTACTCTCCCGGCGACACTCCATTCAGCCGTTTAAATATCGTACTGAAACACTGCACGTTCGGAAATCCGAGACGCTCGGCTACTGATGCCGGCGAAACAGACTCGTCTACCAGCATACGACGCGAAGCCTCCATACGTTTTTCCTGAAAATACCGATACAGGTTACGCCCTGTCACGAACTTCAGCATGTCCTGCATATACTGCGGCGACAAACCGAGCCGGGCGGCACAATACTCCGCCGTAGGCAACTCTCCGCCGCGCAACGCTCCCGAACGGATATAATCGTCTATAATCTCGTCCAGCCGGCCGACAAGAGCCTTGTTCCTGTCTTCGCGCGTAATGAACTGACGTTCGTAAAATCGCCGGCAATAATCGAGCAACAGTTCTATGTAACGTGAAATCAGAGTACGGCTGTGACCGTCTATGCCGTAGGCCAGTTCATCGGCGATAGCATTCAGACACTCCGATACCTTACCCTTTTCCCTTACCGACAGATGCAACGCCTCCTCCTTGCCATACCGGAAGAACGTATAATCGTCCATATGGTTGCAAAGCGTAGTACGCAACAGCAGGTCCGGATGAAAAGCGAGCAACCTTCCCATCTGCGGCAACGAACGGGTTTCGTTCATCCGGAATATCTCTCCCGGCCGGAGAAATATCATAGCGGCTTTGGAATAGTCGTAATATTCACGACCGCAGCAACACCCGTCGTCGCCCTCGGTCAACAATACGGCATAAAATTCGAATCTGACCGTCTCCCGTATCGAAGAGCGGTTTTCCAGATCTATAATGGCTGCCTGCGGGTGGAGCGTTCTGCACCCCAGACGGCAATTACACTCGTGGACGGTCTTGAAATCGAGCGTAGCGGTTTTCATTTCCGATCAAGGCCTCACATGCCCTGCATTCTGTATTCGTTGGGAGTACACCCGACACGTTTCTTGAAAAGACGGCTGAAATGTTGCGGATATTGAAATCCGAGCGAATAGGCTATACGGCTGACCGTATCGTCCGTACCGAGCATCATCTCCTTGGCACGTTCTATCACCTTCTCCTGTATATGCTCCTGCGGTGTCCGTCCCGTCTCCTTCTTGACCATATCGCCGAAATAATTAGGCGAAAGGCACACCTTGTCCGCAAAATACTTGACCGTCGGCAATCCGGACTGCTCCGGCATACCGCCGTCGAAATACTCGTCGAGCAAGCGTTCGAAACGCGCCAAGGTATCGTGCGTCTCGTTGCCGCGCGTGATGAACTGACGTTCGTAAAAACGCATGCAATAATTCAGCAGAAGTTCTATATTGTTCACTATCAACGAACGGCTATGCTTGTCTATCGCATGTTCGAGTTCTACGCCTATATTGTTCATGCAACCTATGATTATCTCCCTCTCCTGCTCGGACAGGTGCAACGCTTCGCTCACGGCATACGAAAAGAACGTATATCTCCTCATCTGCGTGCCGAGCGATGTTCCGTGGATCAGGTCCGGGTGAAACAGCAATCCTATGACCGGCTGCGTAACCTCGTCGTTCACGTTAGTCACCGTAACTGTCTGTCCCGGAGCGAAACACACTATCGTACCGTCCTGATAATCGTAGTTCCTGCGACCGTATTTTATATCGCAGCTTTTGTACAACTTCAGAAATACGGCATACAGGCCGTAATTCCACTGGACTCCGCTCTCTGTTCTTTTGGTCGCCTTGCGCAGATCCGCCACAGTCACCAGCGGATGCAGCGTTTCCAGTCCGACCATATCGTTGTAAAGTTCGACACTGTCGAGTTCTATTATCCTGTCCATAGGCTCAAATGTTTGAACTCTACAAATGTAACCATAAAAATCGGGCCTTCGTCCACCGGCCGGCGCGAAACCGTAACCGGGGTAACAATATCAGTAATCAGGGTAAAAACGACTGCGGCGACGGACTCAATACCGGTAATCTGGGTCATAATGTCCGTAATCCGTCTACAGACAGACTCCGTCCCTCGGAATAAATTTGCAAAACGGAAAACGAAGACAGACTGTAAAAACATACAATTATGGAACAAGGAATGAATTTCAAGATGTACGTCCCCACCCGCATAATATTCGGAGCGGGCGAACTGGACAACCTGCACACCCAAACCATGCCGGGAAGAAAAGCGCTGCTCGTAATCTCGAACGGCAAATCGACACGTGAAAACGGATATCTGTCCCGCGTCGAGGAACAGTTGCGAATGGCCGGAACGGATTTCGTCCTGTTCGATCGAATCGAACCGAATCCGCTGAAATCCACGGTCATGGCAGGAGCGAAACACGCCCGCGAAAACGGCTGCGACTTCATCGTGGCTCTCGGCGGAGGCAGCGTAATGGACTGTTCCAAAGCCATAGCCGCAATGGCTACCAACGAAGGCGACATATGGGACTACATATCCGGCGGCACAGGCAAAGCCCGCCCCGTAAAGAACGCACCGCTGCCCATAGTAGCGATAACCACTACCGCCGGCACCGGTTCCGAAGTAGACCAGTGGGGCGTGATAACCAACGACGAAACGCATGAAAAGATAGGATTCGGCGGCATCGATGCGCTGTTCCCCGTCCTCGCCGTGGTCGATCCGCAGACCATGACAAGCGTACCGCCGCACTTCACGGCCTATCAGGGATTCGATGCGCTGTTCCACAGCGTCGAATGCTACATCTCACGCTTCGCCAATCTGATGAGCGACATGTATGCGCTGACCGCAATAGAAAACATTTCCCGCAATCTGCCGCGTGCCGTCGCCGACGGCAACGATATGGAGGCCCGTACCCGCGTAGCATTCGGCAATACCCTGTCGGGAGTGGCCATGACCGTGGCGACTACCACCAGCCAGCATTCTCTGGAACACGCCATGAGCGCCTATCACCAGCAACTGCCTCACGGAGCCGGTCTCATCATGATAAGCAAGGCGTTCTTCTCGCACTTCATCGAACATCACGGTTGCGACGAACGCTTCGTCCGCATGGCTCAGGCAATGGGTATGGAGAACGCCTCACGGCCTGAGGATTTCATCGTGATGCTCGACAAACTGCAACGGGAATGCGGCGTCGCCGACCTGAAAATGTCGGATTACGGCATTGTACCCGAAGATTTCGAGACGATAGCCGTCAACGCCCGTGAAACGATGGGCGGGCTGTTCGCCTCCGACCGCATACAGCTCAGCACCACGGACTGCGTCAAAATACTCCGGGAATCTTACCGGTAACCCGCCGCTACGTTACCTGCTCTTGAAATGCGGCCTGTCTCCGTAATAGGGGACAGGCCGCACGTTTTACCGGTAGGGCATCCATATCCACGTCTCGGACTGCTCCACTGAACGATACGCATCGGAATACCTATCAATTGCCGCAACCGTCATAC
The DNA here is from genome assembly GCA_947852905.1 of uncultured Tidjanibacter sp. GTDB lineage: Bacteria > Bacteroidota > Bacteroidia > Bacteroidales > Rikenellaceae > Tidjanibacter. The sequence goes on from CANTVF010000004.1 coordinate 148,666, forward strand.
ACATCAAAACACATATGTACCCGTCGGGCCGTATGTTATACAAATAATACCGATATCCCACAGAACACGTGTCCACCAATTACGTAGCAACCCTTTCAGCAGAATAGCTCCCTTGTCCCGTAGCTCTTTCACCATACCGCGACACACCGCCCGCTATGACTTCACAACCGCAGTATCGCAGACAATCAGCCTATGCGGAACGAATACAATCCTCACAGTCAATATCATAACAGACAAAAAAAGAAAGGATAAAAGAAAAACTTGTTTTTCCCGGAACAAATTGCTTAACTTTGTCGCGTTACAGGTTTCCGCACCTGCCGTCAATCCGGTAGGAGGAATTAATAGGGAATGCCGTGAAAGTCGGCAACAGTTCCCGCTGCTGTAAGTTCCGTCCCCGACGAGGGGGCAAACCGGTTCCGATACTCTTTGCCACTGGATTCATTCCGGGAAGGCATCGGAACAGGAACGAGTCAGAAGACCTGCCTGCAACGAGGGTTTCGATCTCACGGAGAATGAGAGAGGAGTCGACGGTTTTCTGACTTGTTTTCCAGATAGAATTTCGCCGCTTCATCCTTTTTGATCATTTATCGTCCGGTCGCAATCCCGCCGCGGTCCGGCCGTTTCGCCGTATCGCAAGCTCCCGAACGATCGGGCGCAAGGGATTTCCGTACCGTCGCAGCACGCAAAATGCGGCAATGCCGCCGAGCAGACACGATGAGTACATATCCCGCAACCATAACAGCCGAACCTGTATGCGGAATTACGGCCGAACGATGAAACACGACACCATTGTCTCGTCCCTCGGAATCTGCCAAATTTCTACAGGTCGTTTCCGGCATACGGTCCGGCTGTTCATTATGCATGAAACTATTTCATAAATATCTGGAAATTATGATGAAAAGATTGACTATTATCATTACATGTATCTTGCTGGCGGGTGGGCTATGCTCATGCAACGGCAAATACGACGACTCCGCTCTTTGGGAGGAAATCGACAAGATCAACTCGCGCATCGACAAGATGAACGACGACATCGGTGCGCTTCAAATGCTCGTTGACGCCATGCAGACCGGCAAACAGGTCGTCGACGTGGTCGATACCGGCACTGGATACAAGATCATATTCAGCGACGGCAGCAACATCATCCTCAACCACGGCCGTGACGGCGAACAGGGTGCCGCAGCTCCCGTAGTGGGTGTCAAGGAAAAAGACGGCGTATACTACTGGACATTGACCGCAGACGGCAAAACAGACTTCATAAAGGATACCTCAGGCAATCCGTTGCCCGTTACGGGTAAAACTCCCGCCATAGCCGTGGATTCGGAAAATTACTGGACGATAGACGGAGAGAGGATTCCCGACAGCAACGGCGGCTTTATCAAGGCTACCGGCAAGGACGGGGACAGCTTCATCGAAGACATAGATTCGACCGCCGACAACGAAGTTACAATAACCCTTACTTCAGGAGAAATCATAAGACTGACCAAATTCAAAGAAGTCGCATTTTCGTTCGACCGCACATCAGTAGTTCTCGGATACGGACAGTCGGCAAGAATCACAGTTACACAGTCGGGCGTTAAATATACCTCCATATCCAAACCCGACGGCTGGAAAGCCAAACTGACCGACGACCGACTACTCGTCACCGCACCGGCAAGGCCCAACGACTATGCCGAACAATCGGGCACGATATCGGTAGTAGCCGTAGGCGAAACCGCTACTGTAGTAGCTTCTTTGGAAGTTAGCGCCGACCCTAACGTATCTGGAGGCGGCGCCGGCGATAGCGATCTTCACAACTGGTAGTACATTCATTACAAACGAAAAACATGAAAAAGATACTTTTCATATCGGCGCTCGCGGCGGCACTGTCCACCGCATGCACGAAAGACATAGACGGTACGAACGACGGCAAAGGCCGCGAGGTCGTACTCACCGGATACAATCAGACTCCCGATACACGTACCTCGTTCGGTGGTGCGACAGACGACCGCATCCCGTTCCTGTGGAGCGAAGAGGACGCAATATGGGTAAACGGAACCCAAAGCGCCGCCGCAGGAAACGCAGGCAGTACGGCTCAGTTCGTTTTCACAGATCTTTCAGGCGACGCTCCGTTCAAAATCTACTACAACATGACGGGCGAAGCCGGCGACAAGGCTTCCATACCGGCCGAACAAACCCAATCGGCAGCGTACGACATAAATCTCGGTGCAAACGGCGATTTCGGTTACGCCCTATCGGATACCGACGGCAACTTCACGCTTTCTCACATGGCCTCGTACCTGTGGTTCGATCCGTACACAACGGATATAGAAGGCTATAAGCTCTCTGCCATAACAGTTACCGCCACCGGAGCCGCTCTGACCGGTACGGCATCTTTCACAGACGGGGAAACCGATGCGATAGAAAACGGCTCGGAATATGTCAGGCTATCGTTCGCCGACGGCATAACGCTCAATGCCGATCCGGATACGGACAACGTATTCGCCGCTGCCGTAGTATACCCCGCAGACCTCACCGGCAAAACGGTGAAAGTCACATATACGTTCACATCCGATGCGGACGCCTCACAGGTAAACTATACCGACCGCATAGAAGGCATATCGCTCGCTGCCGGCGACACATACCGCATATCCACCCTGATCACGGCCGAAGACCTCCAATCCGTAGTACTGTTCCAAGCCGACGGCGGCGAGTGGAGCGAAAACATTCCCGACAGTTTCACCTCATTGACCGTAAAAACTGAACACTCCGGCGTAATAACAGAAGATATGCATGCCGAGATAGCCGCAGCCATGGCGCCCGGAGCTACGCTCGATTTCTCGGCGGCCGACAACGAAACCGCGACGTTCGGCAACTATTACGCCAACAACAAAAACCTGAAATCCATAATCCTGCCGCGCAACATTACGGAAATAGCCGACGGCACCCCCAACCATAATACCAACCATTCGGGCGTATTCGGACGATGCACCGGTCTCGAAACGGCAACACTGCCCGACGGTTTAAACAAAATAGGCATCGTGGCATTCTATGGTTGCACCTCATTAAAAAACGTTACCATTCCCTCTACCGTCACCGTATTGGGTGAGTGGGCTTTCTACAACTGCTCTTCGCTCGAAGGTATCTTACTGCCGGACGGCATAACCTCCATAGAACGATACACATTCAACGAATGTACGTCGCTTCGTACCCTCACCCTGCCGGCAAACCTCACCTCGATAGGTAGCGGAGCGTTCTACGGATGTTCTTCGCTCGAAAGTCTCGACATACCGGGCAGCTTACGCGAATTGCCAGACACCGGGACCGCGAGCGCAGGCGTATTCGCCAACTGCAAGTCGCTCCGTACACTTTCGTTGCATGAAGGTCTCGAAACGATCGGCGGCCATGCGTTCTACCAGTGCAATTCGCTCGAAGAGCTCTCGTTGCCTTCGACCGTCACGACAATAGGCACATACGCATTCTATGAATGCCGCTCGCTCAAAAAGGCCAGGTTCGACGCCGAGAAAATAGGCAACTACTGTATGTGGATAGCGTCGGGACACAGCTCGCTCGAAGAGATCACTTTCGGACCGCGTCTGAAATCCATCGGCATCAACGCTTTTATGAATTCCGAAAAACTGGCTACCATAACGTTCGAATCGACGGAATGCCCCACGATAGCCACCGATGCCACGTTCGGCTCGGCCGGTAAGGACGTTCCGCAGGAAAACCGCAAAATCAACGTTCCCGAAGGCGCGGCGGCCTCATACACAGCAGGCCTATCGTACCTTACCGGAACGCTCGGCTTCACCATTTCCGACGGTAGCGCAGAGGACCTTCCCGACGGAGTATACTACAGCGAGACGGGCGGCGAAGGTGACTGGCATACTGCCTTCGATGAGTTCACAGGCAATTACATCTACGTAAAAACCACCGGAGCGGCAACATTGTCCGAAACTCAGCTCAACAGCATTGCTACGTTCATAACCTCTTCGCAAAGGCTGACGGTACTCGACATGCACGATGCCGTTTACGAAACGACAGCCATACCGGACAATTACCTCGGCGGATATACCGGCAACAACTACATATTCGAAATATCTTTCCCGGCCAATATCGAAAAAATAGGCAAGAACGTCTGTGCCTACTGCGGCAATCTGAGAGCCGTGATACTCGGTACCGAGGTAAAGGAAATCGACGAATACAGCTTTACACCCGGTTACAGCGGCGACCAGCGTACCGCATTCGTATGCAAGGCCTCCGTACCGCCCACTCTCAATGACGACGGTTATCCGGACTGGTCGATACCGTTCGGCGGCGGCAATTCTATTCCGATGTATGTTCCCGACGATGCCGTCGAAACATACGGTACTGCGGACAAATGGAACACATACCTCGTATCCAAAGGCAAAATATCGCTCAAACCCATGAGCGAACTCACCGACTATTCTTGGAGAGAGGAACTCTGACCCACCTTACGCACCGGGATAGTATGTCCCGGTGCGTAATTATATTCACAGACCGAAACAGAAAAACGGCACAGGACAGAAAACGAATAAACGGAAACACATGAAAAAATTACTATACGCCATATCGTGCGCAGCCATACTGCTAACCGGCTGTACATACGACGACAGCGCACTCTGGGACAAAGTGGACGATCTCGACTCGCGCCTGCAAGACATCGAAGCCGTAGTCGGCCGTCTAAACAGCGAAGTGAGTGCCTTGAAAACCATAATAACCTCGTCAGCCGCATCCAAAGCCATAATAGATGTTACCGAAACGACCGCAGGCTACGTAATAACGTTCTCGGACGGAGAGTCCATAAACATAAAACACGGCACTGACGGCGACGACGGAGCCGACGCACCGATAATAGGCATCCGCAAGGACACAGACAACGTCTACTACTGGACAATCACCACAGCCGACGGTACCGAATGGCTCTATTACGACGAGGCCGGAACACAGAAAATTCCCGTCGCAGGCACCAAAGGAGACGACGGAGACAAAGGCGACGACGGCATCACACCGGTTTTAGGAGTGGATACCGACGGGTATTGGACTGTAGATTACGGCGACGGCCCCAAACGTATAAAAGATGCCGCAGGCAATGCCGTACCGGCAGGCGTTACGGGCGATTCGTTGTTCGAAGACATCGACACGTCGAACGACGATTTCGTAATATTCAGCCTCTCGAACGGTGAAACTGTCGTCGTACCCAGAACGAATGCACGATTCGAATTTGTCAATAAAGCCGATATAACCGTAGCAGCCGGCAAGACGGTAGAATTGCAACTCGAAATTCGCAACATAAAGTACGCCGAAGCGGTCAAAACACCGGAAGGCTGGAGCGCCTCGATAGACCTCGCCGAAAGCATCGCCACCGTTACGGCACCCGAAACCGGCGGCGCACAGTCGGGCCTGGTATCGTTCATGGCCATGGACAACGACATGAATGTGATGCTGCTCGGAGTACTCGTAGAGTTGGAAAAAGACTGGGGATATGCCGACCCTGAAGGTACGTTTATCGTAATCGAAGGCAACATGACCAGCGAGAACGGCACTCTCCTATGGTTCGACAGCGACATGACCATGCACGAAAACATATTCGAAAATGCCAACGACGGTCTGGAAATAGGCAACGTAGTGCAGGACATGTATATAGCCAACGACAGGATATACCTGATAACCCAGAACGGCGATAGCCGCGGAGGCGCGGGCCGCTTCGTGGCGTGCGACGCGCAGACCATGAAAATGGAATACGCGCTGCCGCTGTCGTTCGTACCGGAAAACAGCAACGGCACTCACTGTTGGCCTCAACATATCGCCGTAGTAAGCGACAGCAAAGCCTACATACAGTGGTCTGAATCTGGTATGGAAGCCACTTCCGGCATCAGGGTAATGGACCTCGCATCGCGCACCATATCACGAACGGACATAGAAGGTACCTACGGAACATTCACCACCGAAGGAGCGACCAAAGGCCGCATGGTATATTCGCGGGGCAAACTTTTCGCCGGAACGGGTCACTCGGTCGTAATAATCGATACCGATACCGATAAGGTAGAGAAAAAGATAGAATTCGGATGTCAGGTCAAAGGTATCGCCAAAGCCGCCGACAACAACATCTACGTAGTGCTCGCGCGTGAATATTCCGGCACCGGTCCCAATGCCCCCGGAACGTTCACTACCGATACACGCATAGTGGGTATAGACCATGAAGGCAATACGGTACACGACGAATATCTTCCCGACGACGTGGACTTCCCCGTGGCCACATGGTCGCCGAAGATACAACTGTGCGCGAGCTTCAACGAACCGTATCTCTACTTCACCGACAAAAACGAATTCTATTTCTCATCGATAGGCAGGTACAACTACGAAACCGGCGAGATGACCACGGAATTCGTCCTCTCCGACGACATTTACGGCTACCTCGGCGTTCATCCGGTAACGGAGGAACTTTGGGTAACTTCATCAAGTACGGTCAACTGGACCAAAACCGAGATACGCGTATTCGACGCCGCATCGGGCGAAGCCGTCCGTTCCTATACCGGCGGTCGGGGATTTGCCGCCGGTGTAGATTTCGCATACCGCTTCACCGACGAATTCGTGAACAGATAACGCCCCCACATGAAGGCAAAGAGCCTCATATACGCATTGTTTGTGCTGCTTGCTCCGGTCGTTCCGGTGTCAGGCAGCGCAAATCTCCGTTTTGCGGAGCCGACGCCAGCACAATCGGCAGACTCCGTCCACAACATCGAACAGATCGTCGTATCGGCCCAACGTACCAAAATATCCGTTATTCCGCCGCAAACCATGCAAGGGGCACAACTACAGCAACTCAGCGTACATTCAGTGGCCGACGCACTAAGGTATTTTTCCGGCGTACAGATCAAGGATTACGGCGGAATAGGCGGACTTAAAACGGTCAACATCCGCAGTCTCGGCAGCCAGCACGTAGGCGTATTCTATGACGGAATACAGATAGGCAACGCACAGAACGGCGTGGTGGATCTCGGCCGTTTCTCGCTCGACAACATGGAGGTCGTCTCGCTATACAACGGACAAAAAAGCGACGTCATACAGACCGCCAAGGATTTCGCCTCGGCGAATGCCATTTATCTGCGTACCCGTGAGCCGGCGTTCGACGGCGATAAAAAAGACAATCTGCGCACTCAACTCAAGGTAGGCTCGTTCGCGACGATAAATCCGTCCATACTGTGGGAACACCGCCTGAGCGACAGCATCAGCAGCTCCGTAAGCACGGAATTCATGTACACGAATGGTAAATACAAATTCTCCTATGCCAAGAAAGACGGCTACGACACTACCGAAGTGAGACAGAACGGCGACGTGCGCCAATTCCGCGCCGAAGCCGGACTGTTCGGCAGGATACGCGACGGGAAATGGCAGGCCAAACTGTATTACTACAATTCCGAACGCGGCTATCCCGGCGCTTCCGTGCGAGAGGAGCCGGGCAAATTCAGACATCAGGACAGACAGTGGGACGACAACTTTTTCGCACAGGCGTCCTTCCAGAAACGCTTATCCCCGCTGTACAGATTCATGCTGAACGGCAAATACGCCTACGACTACCTGCACTACCTGTCCGATCCGCGGCTCGACGTCACGACTATGTACGTCAACAACCGCTACTACCAACAGGAACTCTATTTCTCGACTGCCAACCAGTTCACCTTTACCGACTGGTGGAGCGCCAATCTCGCCGGAGACGTACAGTGGAACAAACTCGACGCCGATCTTCGGGATTTCGCCTACCCGCGACGACTAACCGCGCTCGGTGCGTTGGCCACCTCGATACAACTGCCGTGGCTCGACATGCAGGCCAATGTTCTCTATACATACGTACACGACAATACCGCAGGGGCTTCGTCCGCCGCAAAAGACAGGCACGAATGGACGCCTGCGGTCGTGGCCTCATTCAAACCGCTACGGCGTCATAAACTCTACATAAACGCCTTCTACAAACGGATATTCCGCATGCCTACCCTCAACGACAACTACTACACGTTCATCGGCAACATAAACCTGAAACCGGAGTATACCACACAATACGATCTTGGAGTATCGTACGACAAGGAGTTCGCTACGGGATTCGTCCGCAACACAGGAGTCAAACTCGACGCCTACTACAATCAGGTGGAAGACAAGATAGTGGCGATGCCGACCGACAACCAGTTCCGCTGGACCATGATCAATCTCGGTTATGTGGAGATCAGAGGCATGGACTTCTCCGGCTGGACGCACATGACGGCAGGCGAATGGAACATTACCGCAAGACTGACCTATACGTACCAGAAAGCGCAGGATTTCACCGATCCGTCGAGCGAATTCTACGGAGGCCAGATACCGTACATTCCGTGGCACAGCGGCTCCCTGATACTGGGCGCCGAATACAGAGGCTGGGAACTGAACTACAGCTTCATCTACACGGGCGAAAGGTACGAATCCGTCGCCAACATCCCTGAAAACTACGCGCAGCCGTGGTATACGCACGACATGTCTATCTCCAAGCGGCTCCGCATCAAGGAGAGTAGCCTGCGGCTCACTGCCGAGATCAATAACATATTCAACCAACAGTACGAAGTGGTGCAGTGCTACCCCATGCCGGGCACCAACTTCAAATTCATCATAACGTTCGAACTATGAAAAAGACAGTATTACCGTCGGCGATAATATTTTTCATGCTCTCCGGCTTTCTGCTGAACGGCTGCCGACAAGGGGAAAAGGTGTTGCCGTCCACCGGTATAGAAGTAGACCCCGGCACAGATGTGGAAGAGGGCGAAATAACAGGATTCTTCCTGCTCAACGAAGGTAACATGGGCAGCAACAAGGCCACGCTCGACTATTACGACTACGAAACCGGCATTTACCACCGCAACATCTACGCCGAGCGGAATCCCGGTGTAGTCAAGGAACTCGGCGACGTGGGCAATGACATACAGATTTACCGCGACAAGCTCTATGCCGTCATCAACTGCTCCCATTTCGTCGAGGTGATGGATCTGGCCACGCTGAAGCACATAACCCAGATATCCATACCCAACTGCCGTTACATAACCTTCAAGGACGACTATGCCTACGTCAGCTCCTATGCAGGTCCCGTCAAACTCGATCCTAACGCCCGGCTCGGATACGTGGCACGGGTAGACCTCAATACCCTGCAAGTAAAAGATACCTGCGTGGTGGGTTACCAGCCCGACGAACTCGTCATATCGGGCGACAAACTCTACGTGGCCAATTCCGGAGGCTACCGCTTTCCGGACTACGACTATACGGTTTCGGTGATAAACCTGAAAACCTTCAAGGAAATCAAGAAGATAGACGTGGCGATCAACCTGCACCGGCTGGAACTCGACCATAACGGCAACCTCTGGGTATCCTCTCGCGGCGACTATTACGACATCCCCTCGAAAACATTCGTAATAGACACCGAAACGGACACAGTTACAGATACGCTGCATCTTGTTCCGAACAGCAACATGACGCTTTACAGGGATTCGCTGTACATCTACAGCACCGAATGGAGCTGGTATACAGAGAGCAACACCGTTACATATGCCATAGTGGATACGGATACTAAAAAAGTCGTCACCCGCAATCTGATAACCGACGGTACGGACACCGATATTACGGTACCTTACGGCATAGCCGTAAATCCGGATACTGGAGAATTTTTCGTCACCGACGCCAAAGATTACGTCACCCCCGGAAAGCTGCACTGCTACGGTCCCGACGGAGTGCGTAAATGGTCGGTAACTACAGGCGATATTCCCGCACACATAGCCTTCACCAGAACGAAACTGAGGCCGTTGGAAGAGATCGAAGAACAGTAAACGACTTAACACTAATTACGAATATGAAAACGCTGCACAGAATTATCGTAACGACACTCGCAGCCGTCATAGTGTCGGCATGCGCTACGACGGAACCTGAGGACAAAGCGCTACCGGAACCGGTCATCACTTTTCCGGACGCACCGGAAGACGTATACGAAGTCAAGAAAGGCGAACGGATATGGCTGGAACCAGTCGTGGAAAATTCCGCCGGCTGCACATACCGCTGGATCGCCGACGGACAGACGGTCGGTACCGACATAATCTATCTGTTCGACGCGACCGAGACGGGCAAATACTATCTCACTTTCGAAGCCTCGAACGACATGCATACGGTAGACAAAGAGATCCGCGTGGACGTTCTCGCCGATATGCCTCCGGTCATCTCGCTCGCCGTACCAGAAGGCGGCTTCATAGTCGCGAAGGGCGCCGAAAAACTTTTCGAGCCTGTGGTCAAAAACGACCTTAACGCCTCGTTCGCATGGAGCGTAAACGGCAAAACCGAAGCCCGTACCAAAAAGTATACATTTTCCTCCGACGAAACCGGCGAATTCGCCCTCGTATTTACGGCCGAAAATGAGGACGGCTCCGACAGCATCGAATTCGGCATAAGCGTACGCAACGCCGAAGACATGCCGTTCGTATGGGAGTGGGAACGCGACACCTACAACATGAAGGCGGGACGTACAATAACACTGGCACCTGTTTCGGTCTCCAACTCGTTCGATGCCGTATACACATGGCGCGACGCAGACGAAGTTCTGCAACAATCCGATACGCCGCAATATGTCTTCACTCCCGAACATACCGGTACGTATTCTCTCTCAGTATCGGCCGAAAACACCTACATGACACTGACAAAACAACTGACGATAAACGTATTCGACAACGAAGAGGCATTCATGCGCGAAATAACCGACGACAGCAGCCCCGACGTGACGAAAGTATGGGAGTTCTTGCCCGCCCCCGGCCAATTCATAAACGAATATTATACGGCGAAAAACATGACCGAAGCCTGCGCATACGCCGAAGAACGTTTCGCAATGAATGCCTATGTCTCTCTCGGCGCTTTCGGCGGATATATCGTAGCCGGTTTCGACCACAGCGTTATTAACGACGGAGACTACAACCTGCAAATACTCGGCAACTCGTTCGACGGCTCCTCCGAGCCGGGCATAGTATGGGTCATGCAGGATGAAAACGGCGACGGCATACCCAACGACACGTGGTACGAACTAAAGGGCAGCGAATACGGCAAACCGGAAACGCTAAGTAACTATGCTGTAACGTACTACAAGCCGGCCGGACCGCAACAGGACGTCCCGTGGACCGACAACCTCGGCAACGAAGGTACCGTAGACTATCTCGGCGCCTTTCACAAACAGGATTACTACTACCCGGCCTGGATCGGCACAGACTCGTATACTCTGCGCGGAACACGCCTCGAAGATCGCACCACCGACCAATCGGGCAACGGCACCTACTGGTACAACGGCAGTTTCGACTGGGGATATGCGGATAACTTCAGCCCGACAGACCGGCTCACCGACGATGACAATTACGATGCCGGCGTAAACGCCAACCATCTGCGCATTTCCGACGCCGTGGACTGCAACGGCAATCCTGCCGATCTGAAATATATAGACTTCGTCAAAATCCAGACCGGCGTACAGGCTAAAGCCGGTTGGCTCGGCGAGAACTCCACCGAAGTATTCGGCATCCGCGACTTCAACATGGTAAAGTCCGGACAAAAATAGTCTATACTATAGTATCGCAATAATTCATAATTCAGACAGCTGCCGGGGTGGAATTAAAGTTTGGATACTCCTTTTTTGGGAATTATTACGATAGCAGTAGAGGCTACCGTTCAAAAACACTAAGACGCCTTGCCGATTAACACGGCAGGGCGTCTTATTTCACACCGTCTAGACTCGCCTCAGGTATACGTCCGACGATATATACAGCAGTCAGCATTGTCTATTCGTAATCCTGCAACTCACGAAGTATCTCGTAACGGTACAACGATGCGGAATTAGTGTTATGTTCCAGATAACCGTATATATTGCGGATACCTGCCGCCAGACGCCTCCTCTCTGACGTATCGTCAGATGCGACCGTTACGTCGAAAAGCAGTTCGGCGAACTTCTCCAGATTCCCGGTATCGAAACCGTAACGCGACACCAGCACATCTGCCGGATCGTCCTCTTCGAGGAGAGTATCGAGATCCATATCGAGCCTATCGGCAAGCTCGGTCTTTACCACAGGCAAAACAGGCTCCCCCGATCCGGAGCGACGCATGCCTCCCACACGTTCCAAAATGGCAGCTATCATCTGCCCCAACCGTTCTATCTCCCTTATCAGAATATCCTGCATGACACTTTCCCTAAATCAAATCCTACAACTCCGCCGCCAGCGACCGAAACGTTACAATATTACGCAATGAAACCGGGAAAAACAATTTTTTCAAAGAGATGATTCATACCTCCACGTACCGCGCCTAAATCGTCCGACACCGCAAAGTCTATTAGGCCGATTGCATTAGTATAAAACCGTATTTATATACTAACTTTACGGCATCTGCAAGCCGCAGAGACGCTAATATCCATTTCAACGCATATGATAACCATAGTAGCTAGAAACATTCTCAAACCGGGTGCGAAAGAGGCTTTCATAGAAGCTACGCGCCGCCTTATCGAAGAAAGCCGTAAAGAACAGGGCAACATAGCATACGACCTTTACGAAGACACGGACGATCCGCAGGCAATGTGTTTCATCGAACGCTGGCTCGATACGGCCGCCATAGAGCGCCATAACGCCTCGCTGCATTTCAAGGAGTGGATCGACCGAAAACCGGAATTAGTAGCTTCTGGAGAAGTGATAAGATATAGAATGCTATAACGTATTCCAATTCTTACTCATCTTGAGGCTCTACGACGCAATCCTTTATATCGTCGAGTTCCACGAGTTTGTTGACAATGGCATATATGGCCAGACCGGCCGAGCTGTGAATGCCGAGTTTAGCCGAGATGTTGCGTCTGTGAGTAATAACGGTATGCGTAGATATGCACAGACGGTCGGCTATCTGTTTGTTAGTCATTCCCTGAATAACGCATACGATTACCTCTTTTTCCCTGTTGCTCAGAGACTCGTGGCGGCGGTCCTTCTCCGGCTCACTGACAAGACGAGTCAGTTTCTCCCTTATCGTCTCGGCGCTGTCGTATACAGAAATTACCTCGTCGTAACTCTTAAGCAATGCATTATCGGTAAATGCCGACTGAAGGGCTACGCAACGCATGCCGGCGACACCGGAATCCTTTCTCAACTGCGCCAGCGAAAATACACCCAAAGCTGCCGGATTGACTATCAATATATCTGGCGTCTGCCATGCGAGAGACCCCTTGAGTTGCTCCATATCCTCTATCTCGAATATTTCCGCTTTCAAGGAGCCGAGCATTTTGATTACCGATATCATACCGTTGCGTATCACGACGGACGGCTCGGCAACGGTTATTTTTACAGGGACACTCATTCCTATGCCTCCACATTCTTTTCAAGTGCCGCAACGGCCGGCACGAACAACATATCCTCTACGGCATTATGCGATGCGAGATCCCTCTCGCACTCGAATATATCGAGCAGCACGCCGTTCAGTTCGTTCGTACTCTCCGAAGGATAATATTTTATCAGTATATTCTTGAATTCCGTCAACATCACCTCTACCTGATCGTGACGCTTTTGGAATATCTCTATCCGATAATCGTCCGGTATACTGCCCGCCAGCAATGCGCGGACATAAGGGAAGACCACCTCATCCTCGTATCTCATATGGGCATTCACCCCTTTGATGTAACCGTCGAAATAATTGATTATAGCGGTTGAAAGATCCCCTGCACCGTCTACTATACTAACTAGCTTCTCGCGTATGCCGGGCAAACGGAATCCGAGAAAATAAGTGTGAGACTTCTGTAAATAAACCAACAGAGCTTCGAGCGATAGTTTTTCAGGATCGTATATCGCCGTATCCTCCGAAAGAAGCATGTTCGTTATGACCAGAAAAGTGGTCGTATCCACACCGGCCTCGCGGCACACTTCGTCAATACTCTTATCACCGAATCCGAGCCCTATCCCGAAACGGCTCATGACCAGCAACACTCTGTAATGACAGCTTACGAGGTCGCACATGCGGTCGTCTTTCGTATATTGTCCCAATATCTGCATAATCGTACCCCAACTCTAAAAATCCGCCGCACGATCGCGGCTATCGGCAAAAATAAGTTTTTCCGGCCGAATTACGAAAAGGCCGCCTTTCCCCAAGGCAGCCCTTTCAAACTTTAAAGAAATGGCTAAAAATCTTCAACTATTATGAACACAAAGGTATGGCTGCAAACCCCTTCCTCCAATACCTAAAATAGGCGAATTAATACTATCCAGATACCTACCGTTAACGTGTGCCGAACAAATCGCGGCACCGCAGAAAATTCCCGCAGTGCCGCACCCTATCGCATCGGAACGTCTTACCGCTTCCATTCCGTATTAATAACACTATCAATAATCCCTCGCATCCATATACCAATAGATAGCGTGCATGGTACCGTCGGCAACAGCCGCTACCCGTGCCCCGAACAACATGTTTTCGTCTCCCGGAACATACATCAGACAACAATCCGGAAGAGTCACTCCGTATTTGTCCTGTATCCATTGCGTCATACTGCCGATAGAAGTTTTCGACTCAATATCCACTACTATGGTATTAGAAATAGCAACCGTCCCAATGCCAACAAAACCGATGCCGTCATCCGTTGCCGTGAGCCCTATGCCTCCGAGATCGCTGAATACATAGGTCCTTTCATTTTCGGTATCGAAAAACGCAGCACACGAAGACTGAGCTATATTGGCAGCATTATCCCCATCTGAAAGATTTTCCGTACGATAAGTACCGGCCAGCCAACGGCCGTTAGGACTTATGTTAAGACATTCGGCCTTTATAGTCATTCCGTCTACGAGATTGTAAGGAATTTTATTACCCGATGCGTCTATCATGGTTACAGGTTTGACTTTACGAACGTCTTCCCCGACCCATTTCACTTTGCCGTCTTTCCAATACAACATGCCGAAATCGTTGTTATCCCACGTAGAACCGTAAATTACACTACCATCCTCGCTCATGCCACGTGCCATGATACCGTAAACGAACTTTTCATTGCGGAAATTCTTCTCCGGCCATTCGAGCAGTTCCGGTTCACCGTCTGTCCACTTAACCGGATAACATCCTGCGCCTTCTGCCGAAGAAAACTTATTGCAATAACCTACCCAATATTTGCCGTCACCCGAAACAGCCTGAATTGTAGGCTTGAACATGAATCCTTCCGGAGCCTTTATTTCATACATATTACCGTCCTTATCGAAAGCCATGCTACAGCCGGCCGTCTGATCGGATAGAAAGAACATACCGTCATCCGTAATCGCATCACCATATTCCGTCAGATACAGACTGGAAGAATACGTAGCCAATTCTATTTCGTCTCCTGTCTCAATCTCGATAATAGTAGGGGTATATATTATATCATCACCGTCCAAAGCAGATTTTACCCCTCCGACATATTTGCCGTTCGGCGATATGACGGTATTCTGCACGAAATCCGTCTGCCTGAAACGGGGGTAATCAGTAATTAAACCGAGCTGGTTTACAGCTATCGTTTCATCTAAACCGGCTGACGATACCGTTATGCTAGCTGTCCTTTCTTCACCCGTTTCGTTATCCTCAGCGATTACCGAAAATGAGTAATCCGTAATGCCAGAAATTTTCAACCATGATACATTCGTCTCCACATTCCACCGTTCCGGTGATTCCACATCTATTGTCATGGGATTGTTATCGGCCTGATAGAAAGAGCATGATGCTTGACTGATACGAAAATATTCGTATTTCTCTTTTACTTCGGTACAACTTACTGATGCAACAACTGCCGCAAATACTACAACGACACCGTAAAAACGATTCATTTTTTTCATAGTAGAATTAATTCATATAAAACAAGGTTTAACTTCATATATTACCAGGATTAAAAGTAACTTGCCGCGCCAAGAAATCTGTTAACAAAAGGTAAAAAATGCTCCGAGCATCACACCCTGCGTACAAACCATATCCGCACAAAAAAAATTACCTGCTCCATAAATCTGGAACAGGTAATTTCAATCGAATATAACCGACCGGCCAAGCCCCTATTTCTTCTTTGGAGCTATGTACCAGTGAGTGGTTCTCGACCCTGTAGCTACATCGGATGCAAGACAAAGGCTCAACAAAGTCTGTTTGTCGGGAGACAACTGAACTATAAAGCCGGGACCGGGAGTGATACCGTACGTCTCCTCGATCCACTCGGTAACCGTACCGAGTACGGCTCCAGATTCTATATCTATAACCTGACCGCCGTTCGCACCGAGACCGCTGGTCGTGAATCCGATACCGTCGTTCGTACAAGTCGAGCCGCCGCCACTCAAGTCGGGGAACAGATAGGTTTTGCCGTTTTCGGTATCGAAAAATCCGGGATAAGAGGTACTCTGATTCAAGCCTGTTTCATGCCTCCATGTACCTGCTATCCATTTGCCGTTCGGACTCATGTTGGTAAGTTCGGCCGTACAAGTCATACCGCTCGCAATATTGTACTTCATAGGATTACCATTGCCGTCAACGGCATCTATGGTCTCGACAGTACGTTTGTCATAACCGACCCAGTTGAACTTACCGTCCTTCCAGTAACACATACCGAAGTCGCTTTCGTCCCACGAAGTACCGTAGATAACCGATCCGTCTGCACTCATGCCTCGTGCCATGATACCGGCCACGAATACACTGTCGCGGAAATTCTTCTCAGGCATGGGCAGCTCTTCCGGAACGCCGTTGACCCATTTGATAGGACGGTTGAGACCGCCGTCGTTAAGGGTTTTATCCATAGCCCAACCGGCCCATATGGTACCGTCCGAAGATGTGGCCTGCACATTCTCGCTATTGGCCAACCAACCGGAAGGAATCTCCGGAGAGAAATAATTGCCCTCCAGATCGTAAGCTACCGTTCCCCCCATATTGTTCATCAGGAAGAATACACCGCTATCGCTGATGCAATAAGGTTTCTCAAGACCGAACAACGATCCGGGCACCTCGGCAACGGTTATCCACTCGTCGTTCTCCACATCGATGATTATCACCTGATGAGTCCACGACTCGTCATCGTTGAGAACGGGTATCCGCCCTCCTACATATTTGCCGTTAGGCGACATAACGGCACCGAGATCGAACTGGGTAGGATAGCGGTAAATATACGATCCGCTGTCCTGAGGGAGCTGTATGATAGTGATCTCCTCGACTGCCATGCCGGAAGTGAACACCAGTTCGGCAATTCTTTCTTCCGTGGTGTCGTTATCCTCTACGCTGATAACCACAGCGGTCTGAGTTTTGTCGTCTACCTTCACCCATGAAGCCGACGGCTCCACAGTCCATTCGCCCGAAGCGGAAATCTCTATCGTAACGGGTGCATTACCCGCACCGAGGAACGAGTACGTAGTCTCATCGAACCTGATGTACTGCGTCTCTTCGGTCACTTTCTGGCAACCTATCGCCAAGGCTGCTATCATCAGAAACGAACCGAATGTCATTAAAATGCGTTTCATGTAAATTAGATTTAATTAAATATTATTAGGTCATAAATTCTTCCGAAGACACATTACCGGAAGATAACGATTCAAAAATACAGTTTATTCCATTCAAAAGCAACTTCCCACGCCACCTATCCTTAACGAGTTTCGCTTTAATCGGAGAATATATTATAAACCGATATTTTCACAGACGCCATTACGGACCGAGATTCTTTTTCAACTTCCTGCTTGTAACCGCAGCGTCCGCCTCGTTATGCCTCCATAAGTAAAAACGTTAGACAATCACTTGGTAGTATGCGTCGCATTACCACCATATTTGTTCTTCGTCCGGACACATACACCGTATCGCGAAATACGACCTACCAGACCCGCCTATCAAAAATCAATATGCGGACTGTAATAATATTTCAAACGGTATCTTAATCTTTATTATAAAAAAAGAGTTCCACCTGTAAGGGTGGAACTCTTTCATATATTTATAAGCGATTACTTATTCTGCGTCAGCAGGTATCGGCGTGAACGGCTCAGAGATAACCAATTCACCCCAACCGCCTTCGATAGGACCGTTGTCGTTCATCGGAGTTACTACCATATAGTAGTGTACACCCTTTTCGAACGGTTTAGCCTCAGTATCCTTGTAGGTCTGCGGACCGTAAGAAGGAGTTTTGTACATGAAGCCTACACCGTCGTATTTCATGCTATTGAACTGGTCATGGAAATAGTACGGATTGTTCACAAACTGCTGATGATCTGCACCGTCTTCGTTGTAAACCTTATCGAAGTCAGGACCGTAGTAGCATTCGAAATAGTATGCGGTGGTACCCTCGCCGGTGTAGCTGATAGTATAGTCGAACTGGTGGTTCTGTACATTCTCGATCTTGATGGTGAAGTCGCTCGCCTTAGCGGTCGGGAGACCTTCCTGGAAATCGGGACGGTTTACATAATACCTCTTGATAGTGGTAGGCTCGAGTTTTTCGTTGTAAGCCATGATGTAAACTTCCATCTCGACACCGAGTTCCATATCTGTGGTCTGGGGAGCTGCATCGAGAACACCGTCAGCATAGTAGCATTGAGTGAAGCCCATATCTGCAGTATCTTTCCATGCATCGAACATTTCGAGGAGTTTACCCTGCCAGTTGTTCGGACCGTAGATAACGTCGTCGTAAGCATCCGGCTCCATCCAGTAGAAGAGAACGCGGCTTGCCTTGGAGTTGGGCGTTACGATATAGTGATGTTCGAAGAAGTCGGACTCGCCAGCTTCCCAAGTAAAGTTCGGAATCTCATCGGAATTCTGTTCGTAAGTCTTGAAGTTGATCTCGAAAGTCTTGGTAGCCCTACCGCTACGATCCCAACCTTTGGCATAGAAAGTATACTCGGTATTAGGCTCGAGGTCGAAATAGTTCTCAACCCAGTCGAACTGCTCGGTATAGGTGATGATACCTTCCATGAGGTTATCCTCGAAGTCGGCCTTCATACCGGGAGCGCCCAGACAGATAGCATACTGATAATAGTCATTGGTGTTGGTGATATGGAAACCTGCACTTTCGTCAGTGATGTAATAAGTTTCAACAGTGAAATCGGAAGTATAGGTTTCGATCAAACGTGCAGTGAGCGGGCCGGGTTCGCCGTCTGCATCATAAGCCCTTGCATAGAGTACATACTTGGTTTTGGCATCCAAACCGGTGTATTCCTCGGTTCTCTCTTCAGCGCCGAGTACTGTCTGGGTACCAGCGAGACCGCCTGCGAGGAAAGTCGCCTTGTCATCCTCGGTACCGAGAGCATAGATATACTTGGCAACGTCAGCGTCAGGCTTCAACGTAACCGTAAATTGAGTCGGATCGGGAGTACCCACGAGTTCAACCTGAACGGTCGGTTCGCTCAAAACGATAACTTCGGTCTTACCATTACATCCTGTAAGAGTCAAACCTAAAGCAATCGTCAAAAAAGCACACGATTGAATTAATAGTTTTTTCATTGTTGTTTTGAATATTTAGTTGTAATAATTAGGAAAGACATTTCATGAATTTCCGGTGTAATAAAAAGTTGTAGTTTCAATCCGCACTATGCATCGTTACTTCCGACGCACATTACTTCACAAATATATTTACATTTTCTAAAATAAAAAATATTTTTCTCCATAAAACGTACCTCAAACAAGGCATCAAACCATCTCCGGTCATTGCCTCATCACCTGTCATTATACGCAATCAACACTCGAACAAATACTTACCTCTTATGTATCGGAACGCAGACACTTCCCGCTGCATTTATGACCTACCTCCCGTGCGACCTGCTTTTAGTCGTACAGCTTTCCGAGGGGCACCGTACACATAACACATACAACAAATATACGAAAATTTTCCGCATATCCAACTTTCATGCATAGGATTATTAGTCTGTTTCCCTCCCTCGCAAAACCGTTAGAACGATCATAATCAATACTCCACCCGCTTCTATGCGGCACCGTTGTTTTCAATGACACGGTCATAATAATAACGGCCGCCGTCACATTTTAAGTATGTATCGACTGTTATGTGAAATAACATAAATAATACGACCGCATATTTTTTTCATAGAGTCCGACACGGAAATCCAGATAATATATATTATGCACCCGTCGCCGCTTCGGACCTCGGAAAAATAAAGGCCGGCAATATTGCCGGCCTTTGAATAGAAGCAACCTTACTGATTGTCCTGTACGATAAATTCGTCGAACGCCTTGGAGAACGTTCCGGTAATATTGAATCCGGCGTCATCCGTAAAGTGGAAATCGAACGTATACACGTCTCCGTCATGGGTCGTCTCCATGTAACCGCCCGTCAACGGAGCTTCGGCTACCGACTCGCCGTCATTAAATTCCACATACCAGCTGTCCACGTATCCCCATAAACTCAATGTTCCGGGGAAAACAGTAGGATGATGATACAAGAAACCATATTCGGGATCCTCATCGTATTCTCCATCAACATTATATCGTCCGTCCGGGAAAGTATGATACTCATCTCCGTGCAAACGGTCAGAAAATACTTTAAGCAATATCAAAGAGCCTGTACCGCCCCATTTGCCCGTATTGAAATCTTTGACCACATTCTTATCACGAATCTCTATAATCCAAGAAGTATATTCCTGCCAATCCGCACCGGATTGATCGGCTTCTACCCACGCATACGAATAATTCAACTTGCCGGTAACGTCCACATCATCGGTCAAGGTACTGAGCGTAGAGACGCCCGCCTCCTGATTGATAGTTATCACTACATCTTCGAGAGAAGTATTGGTAGGCGTAACGATCAGCTTCGCCGTACGCGGTTTGGGATCGAAATTACGAGCTATCGTCAGAGACAACTCGGTCATATCCTGATTATTGCCGATCCCGATCCAACCCACGCCATTACCATCAATCACCTCGAAGGCCGTGGTGTACGATGTTCCGAACATATCTACGGTTATAACTATAGGCTCTTTCTCGATATACTCACAATTCACCTCCGTAGTCGACAACTTGATATAAGGATCGACCGAACTGGGTGATTGTTTGACCGTTATAATCTGATTATCCACACCGTCAACGTCAGATTTAACGGTTATCTTTGCGGTACGTTCGTTGTAAGTGGGATTGTTAGACACGGTAACGGAAATCTTGTCGCCAGACACCTCGGCCGTAACCCACTCCCTCGCAATCGGCTCCACCGAACACGTCCACGTCAATCCTCCTCCGGCCGTAACGGTAACTTCCTGCGGAGCATCGGGCTCGCCGGAGAAAACGAGTTCGTTCTTGTCCACTGTAAGAGAATAGTCGATTCCCGCCTGCGCCACACTTATGGTCTTGGTACCTACCGACGCATTATTCACGGGACGGACTTTTATCTCTCCTGAACGATTCTTAGGATCGGGATTGTCCGTCACCGTAACGGAAAGGCCGCTGTCGGTCTTTTCCGCACTCAGCCACTCGTCGGCCGGGGCGACCACCTCGACCTTCCATTCCACATTTTTTGCGGTAACCACAACGTTCTGCGGCGAATTTTCAGAAGCGGCAAAAGACAACGCTTCCGGCGCAACCGTCAGATCGGCTTTCGTATCCGTAGTTCCCTTATCCTCGCACGCGGTGATAAAGGCTGCCGCCACGGCGGCAATGATCAAAAATTTTTTCATAGGTTATCAGGTTATAAGTTAAATAGATAAAAGGCCTGCCACAAAGAATGTCCGCAACGGCGACCGCAACAAATACGCTCTACGGGAACCCAGCACCTTACGCGCCCCAGTATTACCCATTCGAATCCACATCCCGAAATCAGACATACTATAATGTAAAGATAGACATTTTATATAAAACGGCAATAATTTATTTTATATTTTCCTAATCCATACAGTTTATTTTCATTACAGATGCATCGCACATATTCGTACATATACGCACAATCCCGCGCAGTGAGTCAAAAAACTGTAATATCACCCCGGCCCCATGAATCAGCCACACCTAACGCACATCAGCCCGACCCGCGCTCTGCACGAATATCAAGCGGCGCATATCCTGACCGAACATGCGCCGCCGACCCAAATCAATGACAGAAAAATCGGTCTATATATCGTTTTTATTTATGGTGTATTCGTCGAACACCACATCTACCGTTCCGGTAATGGAGTTATTGATATCATCGGTTAAAGCGAGTGTGAAAGTATATGCATCTCCTCCCTGTGCCACAGTAACTGAACCGCCTGTCAACGGAGCCGCCTCAGTCTGCTCTCCATTCTCATATCTCATATACCAACTATACAACGGTCTGTCGCCGAATGTGGACAACTCGCCCGGCTTCACCGCAGGCAGTTCGGAAAGTATATTGCCGCTCATAGCATCTATCTGCCAATTATTCACCACATTATACGTTACCGTCGGCAGACTTTCGTATTCGTATACCCTTTCGGAATAAAGATACAACCTAACCACCTCTCCGGTACCGCCATATACACCCTGTGTTTTCGTGATATCGCCACTCCACAATTCTACCGTCCAATATGTATAATTCTGAGTATCCGCCTGATCGCCTTCGACCCACAATATAGCGTAATCCTCATTGTCGAACACTACGTCGTCTTCGAGGCTGCTGTCGGTAGGTACGCCCGCCTCCTGAATAACCGTGATACGCACCGGCTCTACTCCGGCACCGCTGAGTTCTATATAACCCTTACGCTCTTCGGTGGTTTTATTGCGATGTGCTCCCACCACGAGCCTATTCTCGTTAGGGAAAGACGAAGCACTCCACCATACATCTCCGCCGCCGTCGGCAACCAATGCTGCCGTCCACGAAGTTCCGAACGTTTCCACAATCACCTCTTGAGTCTCCTTATCATTATATCCGAAATGCAATTCGATCTTCTGAGGCTTGATATAAGGCTCTATCGTAGACTTCGTCTGACGCACCATAAACGAAGCCTCCTCGACACCCTCTATACTCGGGACTACGGTAATCTTGGCTTCGCGCACCTTATATGTCGGATTCTGTGCTACCGACACGACGATCTTGTCGCCTTGAATATCGGCGGTAATCCACTCCTTACCCAAAGGCGCCACCTTGAGCGACCATGTCAGATCGTCGCCCGTAACGGAAACAGTCACCTCCTGCGCTTTCTCATCCTCTCCGCCGAATGTCAGTTCCGATTTATCCAAAGCTATGCCGTATCCGGCTATCAACGCATCGGTACCGTCCTGACGTACATTGATATCGACGCTTTTAACGGACGGGGCATCCACCGGACGCACCTTGATGACACCCGAACGCGGACCGGCTTCGCCATTATCGCTCACGCTTACGGTAAGTCTGTCGGCATCCCTCGAAACCGTAAGCCACTGATCGGCAGGCGCCACGATCTCATGCTTCCAATCGACATTCTCCGCAGTAACGGTCACGCTCTGTGATTCATTGTCATTGGTAGCGAAACTCAGACTTTCACTGTCTACTTTCAAGTTACGACGTTCCGGCTCATTCGTCGTTTCGCACGACACCGCAAACATAGCAGCAAAGAACATTACAGGTAATAATCTTTTCATAATAGGAATAATTAGTTTAGGTGTAACAAATATTATCAACGCCAATATAATAAAAATTTTCCGCAATAATTACCGCAAAGACAACAATATTGTCATCACACACAAAAAAAATAACAATAGCGGACTTAACACATCCAACGCACACGGCGACAAAGCAAGCCCACTGTCTCCGTAGAAAGTATCCGCACCGAAGCATATTCAATATAACCGCCACACTATAATAATTCACTCGTTAATATACGCCACTAAGGGCAGACTACGTCCTCAAAAACTTTCCGCCCTCAATCGCCCCCAAACAACATGATGACTTCATTCGATAATACGACCGCCACATTTCCCGCACAAAGCCGCCCCATCCAGACGACCGTCCCATAACCGACCGCCAAGCCCGGTCGCATCGGCCGCACTACCTGACCGCGGCTACCCGAAAAATTCCACAGACTCATCACGACAACACCACCGGCATATACACCTGCACACGACACCTCATTTCATGATGCAAATAAAAAATATATCGAATTTCAATAAAACATATATTGTTTTTCGGAAATATATTATATATTTGCATATCGAATAACGATAAATTGTTATTGATTTATGAAACCAAAAAAGATTATATTACGGAGAATCACTACGTTATATGTAATATTTTTCGTAGTGATAGGTTTCAGTCTCGTCCGTACGCTGTCGCAGTTCTCGGGCGAAGAGTTCAATACGGGCATCAACGACGCGCAACGGGTATTCAGCGACGCCGATGCCGGCCGCCGTTGCGAAATAATATACGACATACGCACGGCGACGAGTTCCATGGATTTCGACATGCCCATCTACGCCGACTCCGTATCACGCACCTCCATATATACGCGACCTTCCGCTCTCGACGTGGAACTGTCGCGACCGGAAGGCACGGAAGGCGCCTTTCCGCACAACTCCATGAACGTGGTGTACGGTCTGCTGGGAACTGTGATATATCTGGCAATATTCATCATACTGTTCATCGTCATCGGGTCTTTGCGCAAAAGCATCCGCCACGACGACGTATTCCCGAAATCAAACATAGCCCTCACACGCGCGATCGGAATACTCCTGATCGCGGCTTCGCTGGTGTTCTCGCTTATAAGCTGGCTTGAAGCCAAGGCCATAGCCCCGTACTTCGAAGGCAGCGCATACCAGATCAACACCTCTTTCCCGTTCAACTTCAGCGAGATAATCGTCGGCATACTCATATTCGTCATAGCGGAAGTGTTCGCGATAAGCACCTCCATGAGCGAAGAACAGAAACTGACAATCTGACCCCCACATGAGACACTGCAGGATACATAATAATAAATCGAACGAACGAGCGTTATGGCAATCATAATCAACATAGACGTCATGATGGCCAAACGCAAGATGTCGCTCAACGAACTATCCGAAAGGGTGAACATAACGCAAGCCAACATGTCGATACTTAAAACCGGCAAGGCCAAAGCTATCCGCATATCCACGCTCGATGCGATATGCAGGGTATTGGATTGCCAACCGGGAGACATAATAGAATACCGCCCCGACGAAGATATGCCGGACGAGCCGGCCGAACGTCCGCGGGGCAAAAAGCGCAAATCAGACGAGGAAACGGAATAACAACATTTTATAATCAACTTTTTAAAAAGTTACCACTATGATCAGGAAATTCTTTTTATCAGTAGCAGCGATGCTCGCGACGACAGCGGGCCTCTTCGCTCAGCAGGTGCAGAATCTTCCCGCCGATCCCGAAGTCCGCAAGGGCGTTCTGGATAACGGAATGACTTACTACATCCGCCACAACGACAAACCAGCCAACCAGGCCGAATTCTGGATTTTCGACAAGGTAGGCGCAATTCAGGAGGAAGATTCGCAGCAGGGTCTCGCCCACTTCCTCGAACACATGGCGTTCAACGGTACCAAAAACTTCCCCGACAAGGATCTTATCAGTTATCTCGAAAGCATAGGCGTTAAGTTCGGTGCCAACCTCAACGCTTTCACTGCGCAGGAGATGACATGCTACAACATGTCCAACGTACCTCTCAACCGCGAAGGTATTATAGACTCCTGCCTTCTCATTCTGCATGACTGGTCGTATTTCATCACTCTCGACGGCGATGAGATAGACAACGAGCGCGGTGTCATCATGGAGGAACTCCGCACCCGCAACAATGCAGGCTGGCGTACTCAGGAAGCCCTCAGGCCCTACCTGTTCGGCGACACCCGCTATACGACCCGCAACATAATCGGCCACCTCGACGGTCTGAAAACGTTCGAACATCAGGAACTGCGCGACTTCTACCACCGCTGGTACCGCACCGACATGCAGGCCATTATCGTAGTGGGCGACTTCGACGTGGACGAAATGGAGAAGAAGGTAATCGCCACCATGTCGGACATTCCCGCTGTGGAGAATCCGGAGCAGAAAGAGGAGATCGTAATACCGGGCAATGACGAACCTATCGTAGGCATCATCACCGATCCGGAACTCACGAGCACGTCGGCTACTCTCTACATCAAACGCGACCCGATTCCCGCAATGTACAACAACACCGTAGACGCAATCTTCATAGACCTGCTCGATACGTTCATGTACACCATCACCGACGAGCGCATGAGCGACATAGCCATGCAGCCCAATGCACCGTTCACTTCCGGCGGCATGTACAGCGGCGAGCTTATCGAGCCGATGGACGTGACCCTTGTACAAGCCAATGCCCGTGACAACGAAGCGCTGACCGCATTCAAAGCCATGTATACCGAGGTTGAGAAGATCGCCCGTTTCGGCTTCACCGCATCCGAGTTCGACCGTGCCAAAACAGAAATTCTCCGCCAGGTACAGCAGGCTTACGACAGCCGCGACGACCGCCGCAACGAAGATTTCATGTGGACGTACATCAACAACTTCAAGAGCAACGAACCGATGCTCGACGCCGAGACCGAATACGAACTCTACAACGCCCTGCTCAACGACCCGAGCTTCAACGTTGACCTGCTCAATGCATTCACGCAGTCGCGTCTTACCCGCAACAATCAGGTAGTAATCGTAATGGCTCCCGAAAAAGAGGGTGCAATGATCCCGACGGCCGAACAGATCACCGCAGCTATCGATGAAATCCACAACATGGAACTCGAGGCCAATATCGAGGACGTAGTTATGGAACCGCTCATCCCGGCAAACGCCAAACTCAAAGGTTCCAAGGTAAAGAAAACCGAAACCGACCAGTTCGGCGCAACGATCTGGACTCTCAAGAACGGCGCACGCGTAATAGCAAAACCGACCGACTTCAAAGCCGATGAGGTTATCATGAGCATAGAGTCCAAAGGCGGCATGTCCGTTCTCGCCGAAGACGAACTCTTCTCGGCAAGCATGCTTCCTGCATATTTCAACCAATCCGGTGTGGGCAAATTCAACGCGAGCGAACTGCGCAAGCAGCTTACCGGCAAAATGGTATCGGTCAATCCGTACATAGATTACTACTCCAACGGCATTTCCGCAACCGCATCGCCCAAGGATCTCGAAACCATGATGCAGCTGGTATACCTTACATTTACTTCACCGCGTTTCGATGAAAGCGACTTCAACGTTCTCATGGACCGTATAAGCAATGCATACCTCAACATGTCGAGCGATCCGATGTTCATACTTCAGGATTCACTCAACAACACACTCTACAGCCACAACCCGCGTCGTCAGATGCTCACCTACGAAAATCTCGACAAGATACAGTTCAATCAGTTGCAGCCTATCTTTGAGAAACTCTACGGCAATGCAGATGACTTCACCTATATCATAGTAGGAAATGTCGATCTCGAAACACTCCGTCCGCTGGTAGAAAAATACATCGGCTCGCTTCCCAAAACCAAAAACGGCTATTCGTGGGTTGACGACGGCGTAAGGTATCCCAAGGGCGTAGTCAAGAACCGTTTCGCAACGGCAATGGAAATGCCCAAATCTTCGGTGGTACACGTATTCACCGGCGAAATGCCTTATTCGCTCGAAAGCTCGCTCGCAATGAACTTCCTCTCGCAAATACTCGACCTGCGTTATACAGCGACACTGCGTGAAGAGAAGGGCGGTACATATGGCGTACAGACCGCCGGAAGCGTAAATTTCGCTCCGACTCAGACATATAGTCTGCTCGCTCTCTTCGATACCGACGCGACAAGGGCCGATGAACTCAAAGGCGATATCGCAGGAGAAATCGTCAAACTCTCGCAGGAAGGCGTCAAGGACGAAGATCTCAGCAAAATCAAGGAATATTTCGCAAAACAGTATCCTGACAACATCAAACAGAACGGCTACTGGATCAATATCCTTGAGAAATACCACCTCTACGGATTCGACATGGATTCCAACTATCTGGAAACCGTAAACAGCTTCGACTCCGAATACTTCAAGAAACTCGCTGCCAAGATAATCTCCGACAACAATGTAGTCGAGCTTATCATGGACCCGATAGTAGAGACAGAAGAGGTCATCGTGGCTGAATAATCCCGTAACGACTCCGGTTTTAAACCGGAATATAAAAAAGTAAGAGGTGCTGATATCAGCACCTCTTATTTTTTTATATTCCCGATTACTCAAACGCATGACGACGCATACACCCACCTTTACGGCTTACTTCGAGCAAGAAAAACACCGGTCATAAATTCTCGCCCTACCGCACGAGTATTCCTGAACAAGCGCCCGCATTTATTATACAAGTTCCCGAAGCTCCGGATCACCTACTTTTAAAACCATAATGTCCGGCTACAGCGAAGCCCGACTATGCCCGACACAAACCCGCTATTTCCGGCAACAGGCATAAAAATACGACACCTTTGAATTTCAAAATACAATCGCCGGAAACAAGCATCGCATCGGTCTCTACCCCGACTACACATGACAGCCGACGTAAACACATGACACAAAAACGATACATGCGTTAAACACCGACGAAGACATACAAATGAAACGAACGTCTGAAATCGCCGCACGCCCCCAATCTGCAAATATGTCGCAAGATATCCCATCTCAGCCAGCCCCGCCCGTACCGGACTGCCGAAAGCCGCTTCATCAATAACAGCAATCCGCCTCGCATATGCTTTCCGCTGCATAACGGGTACAAAAAAAGGGGTGCGTCAACATTCGAAATTTTGACACAACCCCTTTAAAGTATATGTAAGAACGTAAAATGCGAGGCCATGAGCGGTTAGGGCGACATAATTTACCGAAGTAAACGACTTAGCCCGACTCACAAAGAAACGCAACTATTGCCCGTTACGACACCCCGCCCTGTTGTCGTTCATACCGCATTACTATTCGAGAGCCAGTTTAAGCACCTCTTCATTGGTACGTACATAGTGGAACGTGAGACCTTCGATATAGCTCTCCTTTATTTCGGCTATATCCTTCGCATTGTCCTCACTAAGTATCAGTTCCGTGATACCGGCACGTTTTGCGGCCAGTATTTTCTCCTTGATACCCCCGACAGGCATCACACGCCCGCGAAGCGTAGTCTCGCCCGTCATGGCTATGCGGTCCTTGACTTTGCGCCCCGTATAGGTGGAGACAAGCGACGTAACCATGGTTATACCCGCACTCGGTCCGTCCTTCGGGATAGCCCCTTCCGGAACGTGTATGTTTATGTCGAACTGCTCGAATTTGCTCTTGTCTATGCCCAATTCCTCGTAATGCGCCTTGGTCCATTCGAGAGCTATCGTGGCGGACTCCTTCATCACATCGCCCAGATTACCGGTAAGGCTCAACGCACCCTTGCCGGGACTGAGTACCGATTCGATATAAAGGATGTCCCCGCCGACTTCAGTCCATGCCAGTCCGGTCACTACGCCCACCATTCCGCCGACTTCGTACTGCTCGTTGCGGAACTTGGCGATACCGAGTATCTTTTCCAGATCCTCGACGGATATTTCCGGTGTGAACTCCTGTTCAAAACCTATATCCTTAGCTCTGTGACGTGCGATCTTGGCGAGCATCTTGTCCAGCGAACGGACGCCGGCTTCCCGCGTATAATCCGATATGATACGTTCCATCACCTGCGGAGAGATCAGAAGTTTGTCAGCCGGTACGCCGTGCGCCTCCCTCTGCTTGGGCAACAGGTGCTTGGTACCGATTTCTACCTTCTCCTCCAAAAGATATCCCGGAATGTTTATCATCTCCATACGGTCTCTAAGCGCCGGATTGATATTCTGAATGTTGTTGGCCGTAGCTATGAACAGCGTTTTGGAAAGGTCGTATTCGGTATCCAGATAGTTGTCGTGGAACGTGGTGTTCTGTTCCGGGTCGAGGACTTCGAGCAACGCCGACGACGGGTCGCCGTGATTGCCTATGCCTATCTTGTCCACCTCATCGAGGATTATGACAGGATTGGACGAGCCGCACCTTTTAATGGTCTGTATGATACGCCCCGGCATGGCACCTATGTAGGTACGCCTGTGACCGCGTATCTCCGCTTCGTCGTGAAGGCCGCCGAGCGATATCCGCCCGAACTTACGGTTCAAGGCACCCGCCACCGATTTGCCCAGAGAGGTCTTGCCGACTCCGGGAGGGCCGTACAGACATATGATCGGCGATTTGAGGTCGCCTTTCAACTTTATGACCGCAAGGTGTTCCAGAAGACGTTCCTTGACTTCGTCCAAACCGTAGTGGTCGTCGTCGAGCTGCTGACGCGCATGCTGCAGATCGAGATTGTCCTGCGTACACTCGTTCCACGGCAATTCGAGCATCAACTGAAGATAGTTCAACTGCACGGAATATTCCGCAACCGCCGGATTGAGCCTTTCGAGTTTGTTCAGTTCCTTGTTGAACAACTCCGCGGTCTCGGCGTTCCACTTCTTCGTCTTGGCCTTCTCGCGCATCTGCTCTATCTCGGCGAAATCGTCATCGTCACCCAACTCCTCCTGAATGGTGCGTATCTGCTGCTGGAGATAATACTCTTTCTGCTGCTGGTCGATATTCTGCTTGACCTTAGCCTGTATCTTGTTCTTCAATTCGGCGAGCTGCTGCTCACGCACCAGTATCTCCAGAAGCCTGCGCGCACGCGCCAGCAATCCGGGAGCCTCCAGCAAATGCTGCCGGTCGGCATCCTCGAAATCGAGGTTGGAGCTGATGAAATTTATCATTCCGCGCTTGCTGTCGATATTCTTTATGGCGAAGGTAGCCTCCTTGGGAATATTCTGCGAAACGCTTATTATATTCAACGCCACGTCCTTTATGGATTCCACCAAAGCCTCGAACTCGACATTGTTTTCCGCCGGATCGGAATCCTTGAGAGGCGTAACGGTCGCCGTGAAATAGGGATCGGTCGAAAGGTATTCGTTGATCTCTATCTTCTCCAACCCGTGCAGTATTACCGTCAGGTTGCCGTTGGGCATATCGAGCGTTTTGAGAATACGGGCAGCTGTACCTATACGGTACATGTCGTCCGGAGCGGGCTGCTCAACGTCCGACTCTTTCTGCAACACCGCACCGAGTATCCCGGAACCGGCCTCCACGTCGCGTATCAGCTTCATGGATTTCTCACGCCCCACGGTAATGGGAGTAATGGCACCGGGAAACAATACCGAACTGCGCAGCGACAATATCGGCAGCGAATCCGGAATGGTATAGCTTTCCATGAGTTCGTCGTCGTTGTCCGCAACGATAGGTATCACCTGATGTCGTCCCTCCTGCAGGTCCGAAATATCCGACAATATATCTATCTCTATCTTTTTCTTTTTAGTCATTATAAAAATCTCCTTTTCGATTATGGTACAAAGATAACGAAAATCGTTACGCAAATGTTATACCACTTTCTAAACGACCGTCATATCGGCAGACAGACTGTCAGTATGATATAATTTTATTATATTTGCCAATCATACTTTGACCATATTCTCTTTCATATTTTAAATCACATCTATAAGGCATAAAACTTTGAATATGAACATACAAGACAAATACACGCCGCAGGAAATAGAATCCAAATGGTACGAATACTGGCTGTCGCAGGGTTACTTCCACTCGGTTCCCGATGGCAGGCCGGCATACACTATTGTCATACCTCCGCCCAACGTGACTGGCATACTTCACATGGGACACATGCTCAACAACACCATACAGGACGTACTCGTGCGCCGCGCCCGCATGAAGGGCTTCAACGCCTGCTGGGTACCCGGCACCGACCACGCTTCCATCTCCACCGAGGCCAAAGTCGTGGCCATGCTCAAGGAACAGGGCATAGAGAAATCCTCGCTCACCAGAGAGGAATTCCTCGCCCGCGCGTGGGAATGGAAGGAGAAATACGGCGGCATAATACTTAAACAGTTGCGCAGACTGGGCGCTTCGTGCGACTGGGAGCGCACGGCATTCACAATGGATGAGGTACGTTCCGCCAGCGTGATACGGGTATTCGTAGACCTGTACAACAAGGGACTGATATACCGCGGCGTGAGAATGGTCAACTGGGACCCAGCCGCCCAGACTGCCCTGTCCGACGAAGAGGTGGTATTCTGCGAAACGCAAAGCAAACTCTACTACCTGCGCTACATGATCGAGGGCGGCGACGGCTACATGGTCGTAGCCACGACACGCCCGGAAACGATACTCGGCGACGTAGCATTGTGCGTGAATCCCAACGACCAGCGTTACAAGCACATGATAGGCCATGCCGTCAGGGTACCGCTCGTGGGGCGTTCCATCCTCGTCATAGCCGACGACTACGTCGACATGGAGTTCGGTACGGGAGTGCTGAAAGTCACGCCGGCACACGACATAAACGACTACATGATAGGCGAGAAATACAATCTCGAAGTCATAGACATATTCAATCCGGACGGTACGGTCAACGACAAGGTCGGCCTCTACGTCGGCATGGACAGGTTTACGGTACGCGAAAAGATCGAGGGCGATCTCCGCGAGGCCGGCCTGCTCGAAAAAGTCGAGGCCTACACCAACAACGTCGGGCTTTCGGAACGCACGCACGTACCTATCGAGCCCAAACTCTCGATGCAGTGGTTCCTGCGCATGGACACTCTCGCCAAACCGGCCATGGAGGCCGTCGAGGAGGAGATGATACGTTTCGTTCCGGCCAAATTCAGAAATACCTACCGCCACTGGCTCGAAAACATCAAGGACTGGTGCATATCGCGTCAGCTCTGGTGGGGACACCGCATTCCGGCATGGTACCTGCCCGAAGGCGGCTTCGTGGTAGCAGAAACGGAAGAGGAGGCGCTCAGGCTCGCAAGGGAGAAAGGCGGAGAAACCCTACAGATGTCCGACCTGCGTCGCGACGACGACGTCCTGGACACGTGGTTCAGTTCGTGGCTATGGCCCATATCGCTGTTCGACGGCATCATGCATCCGGGCAATCCAGAGATACGCTATTACTACCCCACCGACGACCTCATCACCGCCCCGGACATAATCTTCTTCTGGGTAGCAAGAATGATCATGGCCGGATACGAATACGAACACGAAAAACCGTTCGGAAACGTCTATTTCACAGGAATAGTGCGCGACAAGCTCGGCCGCAAGATGAGCAAGTCGCTCGGCAACTCGCCCGATCCGATCGAGCTCATAGACAAATACGGCGCCGACGGCGTCCGCGTAGCCATGCTGCTGTGTTCCACGGCCGGCAACGACATCATGTTCGACGAGGCCATGTGCGAACAGGGACGTAACTTCGGCAACAAAATATGGAATGCGTTCCGGCTCGTCAGCGGTTGGCAGGTGGACGAACGCCTGCAACAGTCCGACCACAGCCGCATAGCCATAGAATGGTTCGACAATCTGTTGCGCAGATCGCTCGAAGAGATAGATGCCGACTTTGCCGCATACCGCATATCCGACGCGCTGATGAAGATATACCGTCTGTTCTGGGACGAATTCTCCGGCTGGTATCTCGAAATGGTGAAACCGGCCTACGGCGCCCCCATGGACGGAACGACATTCGCTGCTACGAAAGGATTTTTCGACAAGCTCCTGCGCATACTCCACCCGTTCATGCCGTTCGTCACGGAAGAACTGTGGCAGCACCTCGCCGAAAGGATAGACGGCCAGAGTATCATGATAAGCGACATGCCTGTCGCCGGCGAATACGATGCAGCCGCACTCGCACGCTTCGAACTCGTCAAGGAGACTGTGGCCGCCATTCGCAACATCCGCCAGCAGAAAGGCATACCCAACAGGGAAACTCTCTCGCTCAAAGTTATACGCGACGACAATTATCCCGAAGAATACGCTCCGGTGATAATCAAGATGGCCGGATTGTCTGGCATAGAACACGTTACCGAAAAGGATCCTGCGGCATCGGCATTCATCGTAAAGACAACGCAGTATTTCGTTCCCATGGGCGACATGATCGACGTGGAGGCAGAAATCAAAAAACTTTCCGATGAACTCGCCTATCTGGAAGGATTCCTCGCATCGGTAATGAAAAAACTGAACAACGAGCGTTTCATCTCCGGAGCACCTCAGAAAGTCGTCGAAACCGAATATGCCAAGAAAAACGATGCGGAGGCCAAGATAGCCGCCATACGCGAACGCATAGCCGCATTGAAATAGGAGGCTACTGTCCGGACATCCCGGACGTCATCGTTACGGGTGTCGGGACATATATCCTGAAAATACGCCGATACGGACATACTCTTTCGGTGTATGGGCAGTCGAAGTAACCGAAATGAAACATCACGGTTATTTAACGCCGACGCAACGCTTTCGTAATACATTATGACGTTAATTGCAGCGGAAAAACGATAAGACGAATGAAGAAGGAAAAGACAATCGCGCTCGTAGCGCACGACAACATCAAGCCCGAACTCGTCGAATGGGTAGACTGGAACAGGGAGATGCTCCTGCAACATCACCTCGTATGTACGGGTACCACCGGACGCATGGTGGAAGAGACGCTCAACAGCAAAAAGACGGGCAAGGCAAAAGCCGACGTCCGACTGCTAAAGTCAGGTCCCCTCGGTGGCGACCAGCAACTCGGCGCCATGATAGCCGAAGGCAAGATAGACGCGCTCATATTCTTCTGGGACCCCATGGAAGCCCAGCCGCACGACGTGGATGTCAAGGCGTTGCTCCGACTTGCCACACTGTACAACGTCCCCACGGCCGTAAACCGTTCGTCCGCCGACCTGATAGTATCTTCGGCTCTGTTCGACAGCGATTACGAACCTATCGTAAAGGACTATAAGAATTACGTCAACCGTACTCTCAGGCAATAATACGGCCTCGCAGGATTCTCATACGCTATATAGGGATGCGCTTTCCTTCACCGGAGAGCGCATTTCGCTTAGGCGCCGGACAGCAACCGACCCATGCGCCTATTTAACAGCGATATTAACCATACCCGACCGACGACCGGTGGCGCATGCTCGCCCCGACCATAAAAACGTTAATCCGGAAACTGGCTCTGCAATACACAACAGAAAAAAGATATGAACGATTCATCCCGAACACCGTCTTACACTACCATTCCACTACACAAAGCGGAATCAGGACACCTGTACCTCGAATGCACGATCAACGGCACCGCGGCAGACTTCATACTGGACACGGGAGCCGGCGCGACTATCATAGACGAAAAAAGCGCAGACAAGTTCGGACTCGCCACGACGGAATCGGAAAATACGGCGGCAGGCGCGGGAGGTAACATGACGCTTAAGGAGGCTGTAGCCGACCGTATGGAGATAGGAGGGTTCGTACTGGAAAAATTCACCGTACACGTCATGGAACTCGCCCACATAAACGACGCGCTCACCCAGACGGGCATGCCGGTAGCCGAAGGCGTAATAGGTGCCGACATCCTCTCCGCAGGCAAGGCCATAATAGACTATGCCGCTCTAACATTGCGTCTCGAACAATAAAGCCTACACAACTGTCGCGCAGACGCAATTATCCGTCCGACGGCATATCGTCATACGTTCCGCAACGGACTCCATATCATCCATAACGCCGTATTCCGCGTTTTCCGGATAATCCGGAAATCACATAAGCCGATTCGACGTCTATTCCTCCCCCCTCTCCTACTTACCGCCTTCGCTTGTCCTATCCAAAATGTCGGACATTCCCGCCACCCAATCCGAAGCCACGCATCATTACCCTCCATTGCAACGGCACCCCATACAGACCGCCCCGACAAGTAACTACACTATCATTCTGCAATCGAGAACAGGCATTCTCGGTCAATGTTACAGCCGCTTAAGCTATGTTCCTCGCCACATCCCGACGCAACAGAATGTTTCCGATCGATACACAGAAGTCCCGAAAAATCGCATATTGAGCAAGTGCGACCGGCTCTGTCTGTTGCGACAATCAAATGGGTCGTGTCAAAACTTAGCGTTTTGACACGACCCATTTAAAGCGTATAAGAACGGATCGGACACAAGGCCATGAATATAATGGCAACAGAAATCCACTGAAAGCGACCGGCTTAGTCCGAAGCACGATAAAAACGGAACTGATTGCCCGTTACGACTCTCAGCCTTCAAAAACAGGTGCTGCCGAAAAACTAACGGTTATGACACTGATGCCCTTCTCCGCCGTGATGGCTGCACCCCATGCCGGAGTCATGCAAGCGGCCGGCAAGATACGCTTCGACGACATCGGCTACTGCGCCATGACATCCTCGTATAACTTCAATCCCGCTTGCGCCGAGTTTATCGAGAGCGCCCTGCCCCATATTTCCGGCCAGCATGACGGTCACTCCGTCCTGACTGAGACGGGCTGCGATATTCGATTTGCAACCGCATCCCTGAGGCGACGGCATGGTTTCGCTGCCGGAAATTCTACCGTCGCCGCCGACAGTCACTATGGTATAAAACTCGCAATGACCGAAATGGTCGTCTATCATACCGTTTCTGGTAGGCAATGCAATCTTTTTCATAATTCCGATACAAACAAATAAAACTCCTCAATTCAACGTAAACCGCCGCACCGAAATTGTATGGCTACATAAACGACCTGCAACGGAAAGACTTTCCGTCGCAAACGGGCACTGCGGCAGTCACCGCGCCACAACCGTCGTCAGCGAGGGGCTATTCTATCTCCCAGTCGTAACCGTCCTTACGGTCCTTGACCCTGATGCCTATGGCCGACATACGGTCGCGTATCATGTCCGACGTAGCCCAATCCTTGGCGACCTTGGCCTTGGTACGCATTTCGAGCAACATTTCCACCAGCGGCGTCACCATATCGTTAGCCTCCTCGCCCTTTTCGTCCCGAAGACCGAGTACATCGAAGACTATCTTATCCACGAGACTGCGCAGACGCTCCAGATCGGATGCCGAAATGGTCTGCTTGCCCTCGTACAACTGATTGATGATACGCACCCAGTCGAAAAGAGCGGCAATGACGAGCGGCGAGTTGAGGTCGTCGTCCATAGCCTCGCGGTAACGTCTCTCCAGATCATCCACATCGACCGACGACACTTCGCCCGGCACGATCTTGCGGAGCGTCTCTACGGCTTTCATCAGCCTGTCGAGACCTTTTTCGGCCGCCTGCAACGCTTCGTTAGAAAAGTCGAGCGTCGAACGGTAGTGCGCCTGAAGTATGAAGAAACGGATCGTCATGGGCGAATAGGCCTGTTCCAACATACGGTGGCCGCCGGTAAACATCTCCTCAAGAGTTATGAAGTTACCGAGCGATTTGCCCATCTTCTGGCCGTTTATGGTTATCATGTTGTTATGTATCCAATATTTCGCACCGCCGTGTCCAGTCACCGCCGTGTTCTGCGCCATTTCGCACTCATGGTGCGGAAACATCAGGTCCATACCGCCGCCGTGTATGTCGAAACGTTCGCCGAGATATTTGGTACTCATAGCCGAACACTCCATATGCCAGCCGGGAAAACCGTCGCTCCACGGCGACGGCCAGCGCATTATATGTTCCGGCGACGCCTTTTTCCACAATGCGAAATCGACCGTAGAGTGTTTGTCGCCCTGCCCGTCGAGCTCTCGCGTTCCGCCGAGCATATCCTCCAATCTGCGCCCGGACAACGCACCGTAACGGTAAACGCGGTTGTATTTCTCCACATCGAAGTATACCGATCCGTTGCTTATATAGGCATACCCGCTGTCGAGTATCTTGCGGACGAACTCTATCTGTTCGATTATATGCCCCGAAGCCGTCGGCTCTATCGACGGCGACAGCACGCCGAGCGCCCGCATGGCATCGTGATAACGTTCCGTATAGTAGTGCGCCACCTCCATAGGTTCGAGCTGTTCGAGGCGTGCTTTCTTGGATATCTTATCTTCCCCTTCGTCCGCATCGTTTTCAAGATGCCCCACGTCGGTTATGTTGCGCACGTAACGCACTTTGTAACCCGCCGAACGCAAATAACGGAACAGCAGGTCGAAAGTGATCGCAGGACGGGCATGCCCCAGATGCGGATCTCCGTAAACCGTCGGGCCGCACACATACAATCCCACCGAAGGCGGGTTTATAGGTTGGAAAACCTCCTTGCTTCTGGTAAGCGTGTTGTATAACATCAATCCTGACTCCATATCTTCGGTATGTTTTAAATATTATGCTATCCACCCGTCGCTCCAATACGCGACGCCACGAAACGGCAACGCCTGCATCCTGTTACGATACCGCAGGACGAAATTCGCACCGGCCCTGCGGACACTACCGCCGCCCTCGTTTCGGAATGTAAAAATAGCTACTTTCGACGATAAGTGGGGAATAATTGGCGATTTAACGCCTATTTTTTTATTTTTGCGAATCATACGTTCTTGCG
This sequence comes from uncultured Tidjanibacter sp., assembly GCA_947852905.1. Classification (GTDB taxonomy): domain Bacteria; phylum Bacteroidota; class Bacteroidia; order Bacteroidales; family Rikenellaceae; genus Tidjanibacter. The sequence continues at coordinate 186,933 of CANTVF010000004.1, forward strand.
GGAACGCACGATACCGAAACGCGACAGCGACGTCGCACGGCATCGCAGGACTGACACACCGCTCGGCCGTACCCGCAAACCGCATTTCCGCCGGACGAAAACAAACCTCAAGATATTCCCTCGGAGGGAACGTACCGCCCGGTTTACGCACATATCCGATCACGCGCTCGCCGAACGCCGGCAACGGCATTGCGGACGACGGCAGGACGGTAGCAAAAACAGATACGAAACGATGAATTATTTCAAAAAATGGGACAGGATCACGGGGTGGATAGTATTTGCCGCCGCAGCCGTCGTCTACCTGTTGACTATCGAGCCTACGGCGAGCCTGTGGGACTGCGCCGAATTTATCTCCACCTCCTATAAACTCGAAGTCGGCCACCCGCCCGGAGCGCCGCTGTTCATGATGATTTCACGCCTGTTCACCATGTTCGCACCGTCTCCGGAATATGCCGCCGTAATGGTAAACGCCATGTCGGCACTGGCCAGCGCATTCACAATACTGTTTCTGTTCTGGAGCATCACCCACCTCGGACGCCGCATCATGCGCCGGCACGCCTCCGAAATGAACGTAACGCAGACATGGACGGTAATGGGCGCAGGCATAATAGGAGCCATAGCCTACACGTTCACAGACACGTTCTGGTTTTCGGCCGTCGAAGGCGAAGTATACGCGCTCTCGTCGCTGTTCACTGCCGTGGTCATCTGGGCTATGCTCAAATGGGAGGAAGTAGCAGACCAGCCGCATGCAAACCGCTGGCTCATACTGATAGCCTACCTCATGGGGCTTTCGATAGGCGTACACATCCTCAACCTGTTGACTATCCCCGCCCTCGTATTCGTATACTATTTCAAGAAAACGCCTAAGGTAACACTCTGGGGAGTAGTCAAGGCTACCGCCATAGCATGCGCGATACTGCTGTTCATCAACAACATAATCATACCGCACACTACGGGAATAGGCGCCGCGGTAGACCGCTGGTTCGTCAACGATCTCGGCCTGCCGGTCAACAGCGGCCTGCTCACGTTCATGCTGGTACTGTTCGCCGCACTCGGATTCGCCGTATACATAACGCACAAGAAAGGGAAGGTGCTGCTCAACACCGTGGCGCTCTGTCTTTCAGTAATACTGATCGGTTATTGCAGCTACGCTTCAATGATTATCCGTGCCGCCGCCAATCCCCCGATGAACAGCAACGATCCGGACAACGCCTACAGTCTGCTTTACGTGCTCAACCGCGACCAGTACGGCAACAAGCCGCTGCTTTTCGGCGCTCAGTACTCGGCGCCGCCTTCCGGCATAAAATACCAGAAGAAATACTACTTCGATCCCGAAAGCGGAGAGTATAAAGATTATAATACTATAGACGGAGTCGAATATCCGGAAGAGTTCACGACGTTCTTCCCGCGCATGTGGTCTTCGCTGGACCACCACGTCAGCGGGTATCAGACATGGGGACAGATAGACAAAGGCCGCACCATAAACTATCGTGGTCAGCAATATACCGTACCCACCGCCGGACAGAATCTGCGCTTCTTCTTCAACTACCAGCTCAACTTCATGTACTGGCGCTACTTCCTGTGGAATTTCGTCGGCCGCCAGAGCGACGAACAGTCATTCGGCCAGATAACCGACGGACAATGGCTTTCCGGCATCGAGCCGATAGACGCCGTATATTTAGGTCCGCAGGACAACCTGCCATCTGAAATGGCAAACAACAAGGGACGCAACAAATACTATTTCCTACCGTTCATACTCGGCATAATCGGTCTGATTTACCAGCTTAACCGCGACCCGAAAAACTTCACGGTCGTCATGTGGCTGTTCATAATGATGGGTGTCGCGCTCGTCGTATATTTCAACACCCCGCCGTCCGAGCCGCGTGAAAGGGATTACGTCTATGCCGGATCGTTCTATGCGTTCTGCATATGGATAGGACTGGGCGTCATGTGCGTCCGCGACTGGATAGCCCGTCTCGCGAAGAGAGACAATCTGACCGTTACGGCAGTCGCTACGGCGATATGTTCGTGCGTTCCGATATTGCTCGGCGCACAAAACTGGGACGATCACGACCGCAGTCACCGTTATGTAGCCCGCGACATAGGCTACAACTTCCTTATGACATGTCTTCCCAACTCCATTATCATGAATTACGGCGACAACGACACCTTCCCTCTATGGTACAATCAGGAGGTGGAAGGCATCAGGCCGGACGTAAGGATCATGAACATGAGTTACCTCGCAAGCAGCTGGTATGCCGAAGAGATGAAATACCGCTACAACGAATCCGCCCCTGTACCCATATCGTTGCCGCTGCACAAATATGTATTCACGGAAAACGACTATGTAGAAGTCGTCGAGGTGCTCGACGAACCCAAGACCGTAAAACAGGTGATCGACTTCGTCCGGAGCGACGATCCGCGCAGCCGCCTGCCGCTGGCGGACAACTCATTAGTGGATTTCATACCTACTAAGACGTTGTTGCTGCCGGTAAACAAGGAGAATGCCGTCGCATGCGGAATAGTGAAACCAGAAGATGCCCACCTAATGGTGGATACCATAACGATAAAGCTCGGCAATGCGATCGACAAGTCCCAGTTGTTACTGCTCGACATACTGTCGAACTTCGATTGGAACAGACCGCTGTATTTTACCACACCGTCTCTGGTAAGCAAACTCGGACTACAGGATTATCTCCAGTTCGACGGTATCGCATATCGCCTCGTACCGATCAAAACGCCGTACATAGATCCGTGGAACGTAGGACGCATAGATCCCGACGTCATGTACGAAAACCTCATGCACGTTTACCGTTACGGCAACGTAGCCGATCCGCGTGTGTATGTGGACTCATACGTGAACTATAATTTCGACGTCAATAACATCCGCATAGCCTTCGCCCGACTTGCGGCCATTTTGGCCGACCGCGGAGAGAAGGACAAAGCCGTGGAGGTTCTCGACTACGGACTCGAGGTAATGCCAGTATCGCAATTCAGGTACACGTACCAGTATGCACCCTATATCAGGGCATACTACATAGCCGGAGCAATCGACAAAGGCGATGCCCTGTTCGACAGCTATGCCGACAATCTCGAAGAGTACGTCGACTATTTCATGTCTTTCCCGTCTCGGAAACAATATCTCGTAGAAAACGAACTGACGGAAAAGCTGACCATACTGGCGGAACTGTATCGCATTGCGGACGACTTCAACCGTCCGGATCAGGCCAACAGGATAATGATGCTATTCGACTGGCTGTTCGGCAGCGAAGAATTGCTGGACGAAGCCTCATACGATCCTGCCGACGACACACGCGAGATAGTCTCAGCCGGAGACATAACCACCGAACGGTAGACGACCGCCACCTATCGGCATCGCCAAATACGATTAAAAACGCAAATTCCCAGCGGGAACTGTAATGTTGCCCGCTGGGAATTTTCATATATATGTTTTACAAATGCTCCGTCGGATCGACAATCTATCTCATTTATTCAACGAAACCGGAAGTCTGCATGCCCACAGGCACTACTATTATGTACCGGGCGCTTCTCTTTTGTCGTAAACGGCAGAAATAAACATTTCGATATTCATTACTGACGGCATACGCCCAAAACCACACAGACGACACATACCGGGATTTCCATTCAGAACGAAACCCGGTATCGGCCTCGACAATAACGACGACGGCTTTACCGATAGACTAATTCACGGCCATAATACCAGCCGGTCATGCACAACCGATAACGGCAATCGCAAAAAATATAAAGCGCTAACGTTATCGACGTACAATACGACTCACGTACGACTACGGAGGAGTGCTACTATCTGTACAGGTACCGTTTGATACTCTTCTTGGCCGTCTTCTCGAATTCTACCGGATAGAGCCGTATCTCGGCCACACGTTCGTATGAAGCTACGAGCGTGTTGAGTTCCTTAAGGTTTTCGTCCATTACGGCTTGAAGTTGCGAATGATCCACCCCCTCCTTATCGGCCTGCTCGTAGTCCGGCACAACCAGTGCGACCAGTTTTCCGTCGCGGTCTACCACGAGACTCTCCATGACGCACCTCATGTTATTCAGACGCGCCTCGATCTCCTCTGGATATATGTTCTGCCCGTTAGAGCCGAGAATCATGGATTTGCACCGACCGCGTATGAATATGGTACCTATTTCATCCGTAGTCCCCATATCGCCCGTGTGCAGCCAGCCGTCCTTTTCGAGAATAGCCGCCGTAGCTTCTTCGTTCTTATAGTATCCGAGCATGACATTCTCCCCCTTGGTCAGTATCTCGCCCGGCACATTGTACGGATCGGGAGAATCTATCTTCAGCTGCATGTAAGGCGCGAGTATCTTGCCGCACGAACGCGGAATGAATTCCCAATAATCGGTATAACTTATCAGCGGTCCGCACTCGGTCATGCCGTAACCGACACAGAACGGAAATTTTATCTTCATAAGAAAATCCTCCACCTCGGCATTCAACGGCGCTCCGCCTATTATGACATGGCTCAACTCGCCGCCGAACGTCTCTATGAGTTTTTCCTTGATACCGGCATACACAACATTGTTCACTCCGGGAATCTTGACGGCAACTTTGGCAACACCGCTGCTGATCTTGGGAAACACCTGCCTGCGGACTATCTTCTCAATCAACAGCGGAACGGTCACAACCACGTTAGGCCGTACACTGCCCATGGCCTCTATGAGAATCTTGGGCGCCGGCATCTTGCCCAGAAGAGTGATATGCGCACCTACCGCCAGAGGCGACAGCATGTCTATGGCACAACCGTATGCATGCGCCAAAGGCAGAAACGACAACACGCGCGAGCCACGCGAATGTATGTTATGCTCGGTCACGAACACCACATTACCGGTCAGGTTGTTAACTGACAACATCACGCCCTTGCTGAACCCGGTCGTCCCCGATGTGTAGTTCAAAAGGCACAATGCGTCATTGGGAATATTCGGATAGGTTATGTCGTTAACGCCGAAACCTTTTGGATAACGGGCATTGAAGTGGCGACGTATGTTTTTCTGGAATTTGGTGATCTTGTCGCCGCTTTTCTCATAGATGCAACTGTTGTCGGTCAACGAGAATGCCGCCTGTATCATGTCAAGCTCCTCTTCGTGGATTATATCCCAGAAATTATCTCCCAGAAACAACAGCTTCGACTCGGAATGCTTGATAATGTGATTCACATCGTTGGCCGGAAAATCCTGCAACATGGGGACTATGACAGCACCGTAGGTTATAGTCGCTATGTACGCTATGACCCACCGGGGATTGTTACGTCCTATAAGGGCTATCTTGTCGCCCTTCTTTATACCGCATTCCCTGAACAACAGATGCAGTTTGGCGATCTCCTTGGCCATTCCGAAATAAGAGAATGTCTCCTGTTTGAAATAGTCGGTCAATGCCGGGAGTTCCCTATTATCACGGAAACTCTGCTGGTAAATCTTTATAAGATTGTCATTCATCATAAGCCGATAATGTTTTGAAACGAGCGGCGTTACACACCGCCCGGCATTACGCGCCGGCCCGTTCCTCATTTTCGCAATCCATACCGCCACTCAAACGGAACTATCCGCAGGCAGGCATGTCACACGAACGGTATACAATAAGCCCGGCGCCGATGCTAATTATTACACGGAATAAAACGATAAATGACAAAGATAACAAAAAAGCCCGGTTATCAAAATCCGGCCATAATCACCGACACCTTACATCGCCACGAATCGCCTACGCATCATTCGCCAGTATTCTTCCTGCTGAAATACATCTTTGGCTCCTGTCCCGCTACCAACCGACGGATATTCTTACGATGAGTGATAAGCAACAACACCGACACGGCGCAACAGAAAACGATCAAGGGAACATAACGCTGCCCGAATACGAACACCGTATATACAGGCAACGCAACGCCGGCCACCATGGAAGCCAACGACACATAGCGCCATATGAGAAATACAACAAGAAACGTAGCCAAACACAGCAACACTGCAGGAGGATATACCCCCATGACCGCACCGGCCATCGTAGCCACGCCCTTGCCGCCCTTGAAACCTGCGAAAACCGGAAATATGTGGCCGAGTACCGCTGCCGCTGCGAGCGCGAATTTCAGGTTGAACATCTGCGGGCTTCCCGCCTCAATTCCCACGACCGCCGACAACATGACGGCAATGAATCCTTTAAGGAAATCGAGAATGAAAACAGCGATACCGGCACGCTTGCCGAGCACCCTCAAAGTATTGGTAGCCCCTGCATTACGGCTGCCATGTTCGCGCACGTCGATTCCATAGAACCGTTTTCCGATCCACACCGCATTCGGAATGGAGCCTAACAAATATGCGGCTATCAATACGCCTGCAACAGACCAAACCATAAATATTTCATATCTTTTTACCGCTGCCGTCCATGCGACAATCTTTTATAGTTCCGTAAACCGTCGTCCGACGAATACGGTCTCAAGCGCTCCGTTCCGATCCGGACTGCAACCGACAATGGAAACGCCCTCCGGACAAAAGTAATACGGTTTGCCGAAAGCGCAAAACATCCTCTATGTCCCGCCGTTACAACGTTCGACCATACTTACTCAAGAATCCGGATATTACGGGCAATTTCTGCCGACAACAGTAAATCCGGTCATACAATCCGTAATCCGTCTACCGTCTAACCGAAAAATACAGCCAACCTTTGCACAATCAATAATAAAACCAGACAACAATGCAATACCTCGAAATCACGACCGCAAAAAACGAAAATATAATACGACGCCCTATGCGTAGCAACATCGGTCGTAGGCAAATAACAGGCGCACCTGATTTCCAGTTTGAATCACACCATGCCTTATATGGAAGAATATGACTCCTTCGACATCGGCTCTTTACGGATATGGTCGCGACAGTCGCATCGACACGCCCCTTACAGTCGTCATGGCAAACTATGTAAACCCGTATATATGTCGACACGCATGGGTAGGGGCAGGCGCAACCGTTTTGCCGGGAGTTATCATAGAGGGAACTGCGGCGTCAACGCAGGAAACGTAGTAACGCATTACGAAGCACCCAATCCGGTAATCCGGCCGAAATATCAGAATGATACGGAAACCGACCGACGTAAAGAATATGAATTAACGACGCGCGGCATGAATATAACGTTCCGCGTCCAAACAGATACAATTATTATTAAAGACATGAAACACAAATCGCTCGTGGCTTTCTTTTCGAGAGCCGAAGAAAATTACAATGTCGGATACATCGAGAAAGGCAATACCGAAATTACGGCAGAAATCATCGCGAGACTGACCGGTGCCGATCTTTTCCGCATAGAAACCACGACACCTTATCCCTCGGATTACCGCTCATGCACCGAAACTGCCGGCAGAGAAAAGAACGGCAATGCCCGGCCGGAGATAAAAAACTACGTCCAAATAGAAAATTACGACATCGTCTTCATCGGTTACCCTATCTGGTGGGAGGATATGCCAATGGCCGTATATACATTCATCGGACAACACGACTGGCACGGCAAAACCGTCATACCTTTCTGTACGCACGAAGGCAGCGGCCTCTCCGGTACGGAAAGAAACATAGCGTCGGCATGCAAGGGCGCTACAATACTAAAAGGCATAGCCATACGGGGAACCATAGCACAACGCTCCGAAAGCCGGACTGAACAAACGGTTGCAGAATGGCTGAAAAGGCTGCGACTGTAGAGCCGTAACCTCGCTTATGCACACGGAGGCGTACTATACATAGTTCGCCTCCGTCGCATAACTTATTTCATAACATCCACTTTACACAGTCGTGCAATCATCATTATACCGTCGGTAAACATCACAGACGCGCCATAGGAACATACACGCATCTGTCCGAGGCGTATTAAAAGGCACTGTTGTCGAACCTGAAAATCACCGGTATATGAAAGAAAAAACAAACAGGCTCACCATCGGCATTTATTGCCGGCGACCATTTCGGCGACATCGACAAAACCTCGCGCACTGCATTGGAAAGATAAAGAGACGGTGAGGAGATTATCTGTATATCGGCCACTTTACCTTTAGGTGTAACTACAAACGTGGCGATCACCGTCCCCTCGATCCCCTGCTCGACTGCTTCTACAGGATATTCCACATTCATCATTACCCACTTGCGGAAATCGGTCAGATCACCGCCCATGAACGACGGTTCCATATAAATATCTTCCTTGTTCTGCAACATGCTATCAGGTGCAGTCTGCTTCGCTCCGGCAACAGGCTCCTGTGCCGCAGCATAAGACACCGAAACGGTCATACACGCGGCCATGAAGAAACCGAATACCGCACGAAAAGTTTTAGTTACATTGCCCATAAAGCACAACATTAAAACATCAAATTCAAAGCAAAGATAAATAAATCACAATAACAGACAATATATAATACAGAAATATTTGTCACGATAAATAATTCACTTACAACATTGCTATATACGGAAAGTATCGCTATATTTGCATGCCTCGAAAAACGGGTAAAATATCACAGTATAAACCATTTTGCCGGACACAGTATACGTTACCTTGCCGGCAAACAACTCAACAGCAATGGCTTCCACAAAAAACAGAATTCGTTCGATCCTGATCGGATTTAAAGACGAATGGGTAAGAGAGTCGCGCTCCAAGAAGTTCTGGCTTTCATGGCTGGGAGTGACGCTCGGCGTAATAATCATGTCGGCCGGGTACGTACTCTTCACCAACCCGTACAAAATCATTCCCGGCGGAGTATACGGTCTCGGCAGGGTGTTCCATCATCTCGTACCTTCGATACAGACCGGTACGTTCGGTTTCATGATGGACATTCCGCTTATGATCATAGGTCTGCTGGTATTCGGCAGCGGGTTCGGTGCCAAAACGGTTTATGCCGCACTGATAACCCCCGTATTCATGAACTCTATGACAAACCTGCTGGGCGAGAATCCGGCCGACGGAGTAAGTTTCATCAGCGTTTACATGAACCTGTCGGACAACATACTCGTAGCCGCCATATTCGGAGGCGCACTGATCGGGGCCGGCGTAGGTACGATAGTCAAATTCGGGGCAACGTCGGGAGGTACGGACATCATATCCATGCTGTTGACCAAATACGCCAGAATGAAATTCTCTGCCGCCATGTTCCTCGTGGAATCCGCCGTCGTCATCACCGGTATGATCATACTTCAAGACTGGAAGCTGCCGCTCTACTCCCTGATCGCAATATTCGTATCGGCACAGGCAGTGGACTTCGTGGTGGACGGTGCGCAGAACAAGCTGCTGTTTATAATTACAGAAAAAACGGAAGAGATGAAACGGTACATACTGCACGAACTCGAATGGGGCAGTACGTTCATCAAATCGCGAGGAATGTATAGCGGACAGGATCGAGACATGATATTCCTCGTGGTCAACAAAAGGCAGATAACTACGGTGGAAGACAAGATCAAGGAAATAGACCCCGCATCGTTCCTCGTAATAGTGAATGCGCACGAAACTTTCGGAAACCGATTCAAACCGTTCCGTTAACAGTCTGACAATACAACACATAAAGCTCCGGTACATTTTGTTGTGCCGGAGTTTTTTATTATGTACGGATTATTTACCGGTTGATTTATTTCGATTAATTTTGCCGAATGAGGCATGAGCCTTTACGGTAAGACAGCGCTGCACACAACGGAGCAAGCCGAAACAGGCATGTACATACTCAGCAAACGCATTGACAAACAGCGATAATCGCACACAATGAAACTCGACACACTCAGGCCACTACAGGGCGCCGGCAAGCGACTGTACGTGGAAACATACGGTTGCCAGATGAATGTAGGCGACAGCGAAATACTCGTTTCCATACTTCAGGACGAAGGATACCGCTATACGGAAAACATATCCGAAGCCGACGTCATACTCGTCAATACATGTTCCATACGCGACAACGCGGAACAACGCATATGGGGACGCCTCAAGGAATTCCAGCGCTACAAGAAAAAGAATCCTAAACTTATCGTAGGAATCGTTGGCTGCATGGCCGAACGGCTGCGCGAAAAATTGCTGTCCGAATCGCCGATAGTGGACGTAGTAGCAGGACCTGACTCTTACAGGGACATGCCACGGCTGCTGGAACTGGCCGCCGCAGGTTCCCACGGTGTGAACGTCCAGTTGTCGGAAGAAGAAACTTACGGGGAGATCCGCCCGGTAAGGCTCGACCGCAACGGCGTCAGCGCATTCATTGCCATAATGCGCGGCTGCAACAATTTCTGTTCCTACTGCGTAGTACCCTACACACGTGGTCGGGAACGCAGCCGCGATCCGCAGACTATCGAAGCCGAAGCACACGAACTGTTCGATGCCGGATACCGCGAAGTTACACTCCTCGGACAGAATGTGAACTCCTACAAATGGGAAGCCGACGGCGCCGAGGTCGATTTTCCGGAGTTGATAGACCGCATCGCAGCGATATCGCCGATGCTGAGAGTCCGTTTCGCAACGTCACACCCCAAAGACCTGAGCGACCGGCTGATCGACGTAATGGCCTCGCGCCCCAATGTCTGCAAAGCCATACACCTGCCGGCACAGTCCGGAAGCGACACCATGCTGAAAGCGATGAATCGCAAGTACACGCGGCAGTGGTACATGGAACGCATCAACGCCATACGCAGCCGCATACCGGAATGTTCCATAACGACAGACCTGATAGCCGGCTTCTGCGGCGAAACGGAAGAAGACCACCGGCAGACGCTTTCACTAATGCGTGAAGTCGGCTACGACTCGGCCTACATGTTCAAATATTCGCTGAGACCGGGCACGCAGGCCGACAGGATCATGCACGACGACGTACCGGAAGAGGAGAAGCTCCACCGCCTGAACGAAATAATAGCGCTTCAAAACGAACTGTCGCTCGACAGCAACCGACGCGACATAGGCAAGACTTTTGAAGTTCTGATAGAGGGCAAATCGAAACGCAACGAAGCGCAACTCTGCGGTCGCACGTCACAGAACAAAATGGTCGTATTCGATTCTGACGGCAGCCTCGAAGCCGGCGATTACACCACGGTAAAGATAGAGGACTGCACATCCGCCACCCTGTTCGGTACGATAATCGCCAGATAACGGCGGACACACAAAATATGAGTGCGCATAACGGGAGCACAGTTCGCCGTTATGTGCATTTACTACAACCATTCCCAATTATATATATCAATATCCCAACGATAAATCCATATATCTCTTGGGAAATCTATTTGATTATACAATAGCGCTCCCTTCGATCGCTATATTTTGTATTACGGTCTTCGTCTTTCCAAAAGCATATAAATACTTAAGAAACGACAGCTGCCCCCAACACACAAAATAAGATTCAAGAACATTCCCGCACCGGCAAAACATATTTCGCGCAGGGTTAATAATATCGGCTTAAACAATATACGCCCCAAACGTACATAGATCGACGATATGCCACGGCAGCGAATATCGTCTCAGACACATTACGTGATGAATACCCCATAATTGCCATATGTCCACATCTACAAAAACAGCAATGGGGAGTGTTCTATGAACACTCCCCATTGCTATCGTCGGGATGACTGGACTCGAACCAGCGACCTTTGGTCCCCCAGACCAACATTCTAACCGGACTGAACTACATCCCGATCCCAATCGGAGTGCAAATATATCCTATTTTTATTAAAATCGCAAATATCCGCAACATTTTCGCATCCTTCTATGCGTAAAGCAATAACGCACATTCCGCCTATACCCAAAAAACGACACATCCGTATCACGACCAGCCATATTTGGATTAGTTTTTGCATCGTCACAAACTCGAAGAAATGGTGCCGAAACTGCCGCACCGCAAAATACGCAATAACTCGAAACTCAAAAAACGACGCATCATGTCCACTACCGACGAAACAATCGCAAAAAACAATCTGTTCTTCCGTCAAATGCTTTTCCTCGCCGTTCTGATTCTGATAGGTGCGGTGATAATAGGCAAACTGTCGTTCCTGATCGGCTCCCTGCTCGGAGCGTTGACGCTGTATGTAGTCTTCCGGCCGTGGCAATTCGCAATGGTCAACAAATACCATTGGAAACCGTGGCTCGCATCGCTGCTGTTCGTCTCCATAGCGACAATAGTCCTCGCCGGACTTATATTCGGAGTATTCCGTGTAGTAGCATCCGAACTCATCAACCTGAACTTCTCCAACATACTCGCCGGCATGGACAACATAGTGGCCGATATAAACAAACATCTGCCCTTCAACCTGATACCGGACAATTATCTGGCAGAATACTCGTCGTACCTCGGCAAAGCCGCCGGCTCGATCATCAATACCACCTACAGTTTCGTCATCAACATATTTTTCATGATAATAATCCTGTACTTCATGCTCGCCAAAGCGCAGGCCATGGAGCGTACCATAGGCCGTTACAGCCCGTTCAAAGGTACGAGCAAGGATATGGTGGTAAAAGAAGTATCCAGCATCATCTACAGCAACGCCATAGGCATTCCGATCATAATGCTCGGACAAGGCTTGTCGGCGGCATTGATATACTGGCTGTTCGGCATACAGCACGTAGCTTTCTGGGCATTCCTCACCGCCGTAGCGGGATTGATTCCGGTGGTCGGCTCGGTCATAGTGAGCGTTCCGCTCGGAATATCGTTCATAATCAACGGAGCGATATGGCAGGGCATACTGCTCATGGCGTGCGGCATACTCATCATCGCCAATGTGGACAACCTGCTGCGAATAATACTGAATCGCAAAATGACCGACACGCATCCGTTGATAGTAATTTTCGGAGTTCTCATGGGTATACCGCTCTTCGGATTCTGGGGCATAATATTCGGTCCGCTTCTCATCTCCATTTTCCTTCTGCTGATAAAAATCTACTACATGGAATTCAGACTGATCAGCCCGCAGGAACTCGCTGCCGAAGAATCCGAAGCCGACGCGCGCAACAGGCGCAGACCTCACTTACCTTCCAGACTGATCCGTGAAAATACCAAAGCCAGACGGAAAACAGAGAGAAACGAATAACGAAATCCGTCAAACGACATACGCCATAATAAGAATGCAGGCGTCCGGAACCGGACGCCTGCATTTATCAATCCAACCTCTCCCCCTCTATTCGGCAACGACGCTAACGGAGGTTCCTTCAAACAATTTGGATACAAGATCGAATTCGGCACCCGCATCCGTAACCACTTTTTTCAACGCGGTATTACCCTCCACTATATAGTATTCGCTCCACTCGTCGAAATAATCGTTTTTCAGATTGATCTCTTCGAGTTCAGGCATATATATCACCTCCAACATGTTGACATTAGGGTTACGGCTGAGATCCAGCATACGCAAAGGATTCTCCGACAGGAACACCTGCTGTATGGCTTCGTTGCCGGACAAATCTATCTCGGACAGATTATTCTCGAATGCGAACAGCTGAATAAGGAACGGAAGTCCTTTTACATCGAGTTTGGTCAACTGATTGGCATATACGTTAAGTATCATCAATTTCGGCAAATCGACGAGAGTCAGTTCCGTCAACCTGTTGCCGTTGAGATGCAACTGTGACAACGTTTCGCAACCGGTGACCTCCAGCTCGCCGATTTTGTTTTCCACGGCATCCAGACGTGTCAGATTGGCAAGCCCCACAGCACGCAGCGAGGCGAGCTGCCCGTTATTCAAAGCCGCCATCTCCAACTGCGGACAATCGGACAGATCAATTTCGGCCACGGCGATACGCTGAGCATATAGTTCCCTTAGTTTGGGAGTTTTGGTCACATCGAGTTCCGATATGCCAGTTCCATAGACACGCAGATCCTCCAGATTACCCAATCCGGAAAGATCGAGCGACGTTATACGATTCTCGCCGAGATTCAGTTTCACGAGTGACGACAGCCCTTCAATAGGTGTCGCATCCGAAACGCGATGATATTTCAAATCGAGAATTTCGAGCGATTCGAAATATTCAAGTCCTGAAAGGTCTTTCACGGTATTGGCGTCGGTAGCCTCGTCAGCATATTCGAATCCCATTTCGATAGCCTTTATCGCAGCAGCTTCCTCGAAAGATATGATACCGTCCGCGTCGGCGTCTATCCCCAGTTTCAACAGATAAGCCTCGAGGACAGGATCTTTGACGATCACATGCGTCGGATCCGGATCCACCGGGTCAATCGGATCGACCGTAGGCGTTTCGAACTCATACTCCGACCATACGGAATTCTTATAAATTTTATTATCGGCGACAGCCCTCACCGTCAATTTAAAAGAGGAATCGCTGTACAGCCCCTCTATAGTAGCCCCGGTAATGTCTGCTCCGACCTTTTTGTTTGCTATTTCCTTATCGCGACTTTTGAGGACGTACTCGTATCCCGCGGCATTCGCAACTTCCTGCCATGAAAACGACACGCTGAACAGTCCTTCTTCGGATTCCGTCGGAAGACCTACAGTTACATCCGGCTTATCAAGTTCAATAAGTTCTACATCACCCGGACGAGGCGGGTCGCACGCTATGAGACCGAACGCCAAAGAGAGAATTAAAATTACAGAGTTAAATTGTTTCATGATACTGTTATTTTAGGTTTAACATAAGCTTCCAGTTGCAATATAGCACTTTTATGTCAATACACAAATAACATCATGAATATATTTAAAACAAAAACAACTGTCAATATATATGGTCCACTCCGCTCACAGGTAAAATCATAAAAACATCAACTCTCATCAAGCATAATAAGGACCGTATTCGTACCCCGACGTTTTCCAAGCCATTCTGCACAGCCACCCCTTAGACATGTACCTGCAACACTGTACGCTCCACCCGTTCCGGCCAGCACACCCTGCCATATCTATCCTTTTAGCGTAATACCAAGCCGTCCCTTTACAATCACCGCTATAAATAACAGCTTTAATACGGTAACACGGTCTTTGATACTTCAGGAATGCTCAACGGCATGACAGCGACGGCTTTAACTGCCTCGACCATTTCCGCGACAGCGACAGTCTTGATGCCGGAAATTCCATTGCCGTGCTTGTCGAACATCTCGAACTCGAAAGTGACATTCGTTCCGTCGCCGGATATCCTGAGTTTACTCTCCTTACCGGGAACTATACCTGCATATTCGAGAGCTGCGAGATTACCCTTCATGTCCGCATGCATATCGAGGTACCAACAACCGCCGAAGGTGGAGAAGCAATCGGTAACCAACGAAAGACCAAAATAGTCTAATACCGGTAAGGCTGCACAGGCCGAGCCGGGAGCGGCATTCCAGTCGAACGTATATTCGCCGTACATTACGGAGATGTCTTCGCTGTAATCGCTTACGAACTGAAGTTCCACTGCTTCGCCTTCGTTGCCACTTACATTGAGACTTTGGGTCTGGTCGTTGGCCGAGAACTCGATATCGCCGTTGGAGAATACGAACCTCCACAAGATCATGGTAGGAGCGGTAGTACTGTCGACGAAACTTGTGAAGTTGGTATTGGGAAGATCTTCGTCGGTGAACGTCTTGTCTTCGGTGATATTCGATGCCGGATTAACTACGTCCATTGCGTAGTCGCCGAAGGCAGCATCTTCGAGTATCCATTCAACACTTCCGTTGCTAATTTTACCACCGTCTGCTGCGACTTTTATACCGTCTGCGAGTACATGCACGTTGTAGGTGCCGTCGGCATTCTTATCTATGGTAACCTCTCCCGATTTGAGAAGGTAGCCGCCTGCGAAGTAACCGGTCGTCGGAGAGGTCGAAACTACGGCGGTGTAAAGTATCCGACCGCCGTCTATCGTACCGGCCAAAACCTGATTTTCAGCATTGGCATATTCGGTGAACGAGAACTTTCCGGTCGGTATGGCAACCTTGTCGACGTCTTCGGGCATGGGTACCGTAATTGCGATCTGGCAACGGGTATAAGGGTTTGCAGAATCGGCCATCACGACGTATACCAGTGCGAGCGGTTCCGAGGAAAGACTGTATTCACCGTTGTAGATAGCGTTGTACCGGTCGGCTATTCTGGGCTCGAGAGGCTCGACTATCGGCGTATCAAACTCTGTTTCAGCCCAATCGGAATCAACATAGGTTTCGTTATCGGCGATAGCCTTTATCCCGAACACATACGAAGCATCCCAACGCAGCCCGTCTATCCAGACTACGTTTACATCAGCCATGACTCTTCCGCCCGCGACCTTCTCATCACCGGTTGTCTTCAAAACATACTCGTAGCCGACAGCATTCGCTACTTTAGGCCAAGAAAACGATACGCTGCATTGCCAATCCTCCCCAACTTCGAAACCATCTACAAATATTTCTACCGGTTTCCCGAGTTTCTCAAGATTAACTTTACAGGTTACGCACGCCGCAAGCCACAGGGTCAAAAGAGACATCGAAGCTACAAGAAAAACACGTTTCATGGCATTGTCATTTTAAGTCATACACAAAACTTCCAATGACAATATAGCGCTTTTATCCGTACACGACAACGCCTTATGCAACCGTTCGCCACAAAAACAACTGTTTAATCGCATTCTCCACAGCCCCCTACTACGAACACAAGGCGACAGTACCCCAAACGACATGTTACATACTCGCCCACCTCTTACATCACCACGTCTTTCACGCTCTCATAAGAGGTTTTCCACAGATAGTTCCAGAAAGAACGTCTCGGATCACGCTCGAACAATCCGTGTCCGACCTTGAACTTGCCGCCACGCGGATTGCTGCTGCGCAAAACCATATCGTTGGCTATGGCGGTGATGAACTCCCTCTCGCGCCCGTTTTTCAGAATAGATACCTGCAAATCGTCGTAATACATCATGAGAGTGGAAGTCGCCTTACTCGAACTGCCTTCCACGTCGATCTCCACCGAATCCAGCATGCCCGAAACTATACGCACGCCTGCTATGGCTTCGGTAATCTCTGAAGCCGCCGTAGCGGGCATACTTGCCAAAGTGGAATGCAACGTAAATCTGTCCAGACTTCTGTCGGCCGGAAGCGTCAACAACGCATCGAGACGCGCAACGCCCAGCAACATTCCCTGTGCCTGTATGGCATAAGTCTGATCAGCCGCCTGAGGACGATTGGTAAATCCTTCGATGCGCACTTTCATAGAGTCGAACGAGATCACGCCCGGCACGGACGCGCCGCGAGAAATCTCCTCGTATAATATGTTTATTCCCGCAGCCTCGATCACCGGCAATTCTATGCCCAGCGGGATGTCCTGCACTGCCTTGTAAATCGTCGGTTTTAAAGAGTTGGACTGCGGTTCGTTACGATCCTTGAACGATGCCAGATCGACGGTTTCTATGCCGCATGAATCGGCATAAAACAGCCTGCGGTTGGCAACCAGAGGCAACCTGACCCCCTCCAAGGCGATGTCGTGCACCTCCACCTGCATCCAGTCCGTATCGTCGCCTACACGACGGCTGTAAGCCTCCTTGGAATACTGCGGCAGTACGGCCACCCTGCCCACCGTGGCCGAACCGCGGCGTTCGTCGAACACGAGCGTATCCACTTCCATTCGCAGAGCGCCGTTTTTATATGTATATGTCATTTTATCAAGCCTCACACGGGCATCGGAGAAAGGCAGGCCTGCGACCAGCTTTTCCGTATCGAAAGCCTGAGAAGTCTGCGACAAACTGCCGGAAGCACTCCCGTCTCCCCTCATATTTATGTCGTACAACTCTATATCGAGCCCCGACACAGTATATCCTGTCTTGCCGTTTCCACCCCACAGATTGACTACGGCTTGAGCATCATTCACGCGAAGCCGCTCCACGAACAGACTGCGCCGTTGTCGCGGCATGCTGTCCTGCACGGGACATTCGGCTTTGGCCGGTGCCGGCACGTCATGGAACACCACAGACGGAGATTCCACCGAAATATCCTTTATATAAATATAATCGTTATCCTTGTCGTAATGTACACCGAAAGCGTACACCTTGTCTATAGTGGCTTCGAGCCACGGCGACGGGCCGTCTTTCTTGTCTTTCGCACGGTTTTTAGTTCTCACCGCCACATCGCGCAATACCACGCCGCGCCGCGCCAGATCCACCCTGACACGCCCCACATGAGTAACGCACGTTCCGGCACCGAAATTAAGCGGCTCCGACTCAAGCATCGCATCCACCTTGTGCCCTATCCATATCTGTACGCCCAGCAACGCTCCGCCTATCACGACCAAAACCGAAGCCGTTATCACTGCGGCCTTGCCCCACCCCGAAAGTCTCCGTTTTCCACTCTTTGCCATACTCACTATATATATTTCTTTCTGTTCCTACAATACCGATATCCGGCAAACCGCCCGGACACCCTACATGAATAAAGTGGGTATGCAATTATTCTGCCTTAGTTTCGTCCGCGAAACGTAAATAATATGTAACCCGCTAAATACGGCCGCCGGAACGCATTTAAGATTTTTATAACTACCTTTGGAAGGATTATTGCCGTAAATCCGATCCGAACGCTCGGAAACTACGGCGTTATCCGGACATAACGCGACGCCGCTTCACGGCCTTACGCTCCGTCCGACACATTAAAGATAAAAAATATGTCCAAGAAAGAGACGAAAAAAGATTCCCGGCCGAAACAGAACAAACGCGCAGCAGACCGCAGCGCGGTAATAATGGAACTGTTCAGGTCTTTTCCCGGCAAAAAATATACGCTCAAGAACCTCGCTTCGGCAAGCGGCGGCAACGATAAGGAGGGACGCTACCGCACCAAGGAGATAGTGGAAGCCATGAAACGCGAAGGCGTTATCGAAGAGATCGCGCCGGGCAAGTTCCGCCTGAGCACGGCGCAGATGCCCGCTTACGAAGGTGTCGTAGACCTCACGCCTACGGGCGCCGCATACGTCAAGGTCGAAGGGTTCGACAAGGACGTATTCGTAGACGGCCGCAACACGGCGCACGCCCTTCAGGACGACGTGGTCAAACTCGTCATAATCCGCAAAAAACGCAACGGCGATCCCGAAGGTGAGATAACGCAGATCATAAAACGCGGCGACAGACAGTATGTCGGCACGGTCGAGCTGACGCGCAGCCACGCATTCGTCAGACCGTCGTCGCGCAAGATGCCTTACGACATATTCATCCGCACGCTCGTTCCCGGACTGCATGACGGCGACAAAGTGGTCGTCCGCATAACGGAATGGCCTGCCGAGACCAAATCGCCCGTAGGCGAAATCATCGACAACCTCGGTGCGGCCGGCGACAACGATACCGAAATGCACGCCATACTCGCGGAGTTCAACCTGCCGTACAAATATCCCGAAGAGGTGGAACAGGCCGCCGACGCCATACCGTGCGAAATACCCGCTGCCGAATACAAGAAAAGACGCGACTTCCGCGGCGTCACCACATTCACCATAGACCCCGCCGACGCCAAGGATTTCGACGATGCGCTATCCATACGCCGTATCGGTGAAGACCGCTGGGAGATCGGTGTCCACATAGCCGACGTCACATACTATGTGGACGAAAACGGCATCATCGAAGCCGAAGGCCGCGAACGTGCCACGTCGGTATATCTCGTAGACCGTACCATTCCGATGCTCCCTGAAAAGCTGTCCAATTTTCTATGTTCGCTCCGTCCGGGCGAAGAGAAGCTGTGTTTCTCGGCCGTATTCGAAATGGATTCCGACCTTAACATCCACTCGCAGTGGATCGGCCGCACGGTGATACTGTCCGACCGTCGTTTCACATACGAAGAGGCGCAAAAGACGATAGAGACCGGTGAAGGCGAATACAGCGAAGAGTTGCTCACGCTCAACACACTCGCCCAGAAGATGCGCAAGGAACGTTTTCGCAACGGAGCCGTCGCATTCGACCGCGAAGAGGCCAAATTCACGCTCGACGAGAAAGGGAAACCGACCGGGGTATACTTCAAGGTACAGAAAGAGGCCAACCAACTGATCGAAGAGTTCATGCTGCTGGCAAACCGGACGGTAGCCGAATTCGTAGGCAAGAAACGGGGTGCGGGCGCAAACGCCGAACGCACGTTCGTATATCGAGTGCACGACAAACCGGACCCCGACAAACTGGCCAAATTCAGCAACTTCATCCTCAAGTTCGGTTACTATTTCAAGCCGGACGCCAAAGGCCGCGAAATATCGCGCGAAATCAACAAGCTGATGAAAGAGATCAAGGGCAAGAGCGAAGAGAACGTCATTTCGACACTTGCCATACGATCTATGGCCAAGGCGTACTATTCTACCGAAAACATCGGTCACTACGGGCTTGCGTTCCGTTACTATACCCATTTCACATCGCCGATACGCCGTTATCCCGACATGATGGTACACCGTCTGCTGGCACGTTATCTGGCAGGCGAAGGATCGGCCGACGCAGAATTTTACGACCGTCAGTGCGAACACTCATCCGAAATGGAGGTGATAGCCGCCGACGCCGAAAGAGCCTCGGTAAAATACAAAATGGCCGAATTCATGCTCGACAGGATAGGACAGGAGTTCGACGGCGCCATATCCGGAGTCAGCGAATGGGGCATATACGTCGAGTTGGACGACACTCACATCGAAGGCATGGTCTCCACGCGCGACCTGACCGACGACGTCTATTCGTTCAGCGAAGAAGAATACGCCCTGCGCGGACACCGCACCGGACGTACACTGACGCTCGGCGACAAGGTGCGCATAAAGGTCAAGAACGCCGATCTCGCACGCAAACAGATAGATTTCGAATTGGTCGGCACCATAGATTTCAAGACGGGGACACTCAAAGAATATCCGTCCATGACTGCCGCTGCAAAGGATTCCGCAATCAAGGATTCTCATCGGAAGCACCGCAGGAAATAGGATATGTATACAGCCATTGCATCGTAAAGGGGTTGCGTCAAAACGCTGAGTTTTAACGCAACCCCTTTAAAGTGTATGAGAACGGGTAATATGCAAGAGTGTGTGGGCGAGTGTGTGGGCGACAGGAGTTTACTGGAGGTAAATGACTTAGCCCGAAACACGATATAAACGATGCAGATTGCCCGGCATGATACACAGTCTTCGTCGTATATGCCATACGCGACACAGCAGGAAACGTGCAATTCCCAGTCGCTGCATATACACGCAACACGGACGACAACGCACGGCCCCTTTGCAGAATACCGCTGTTTATGCAGGCTCAACCGGAATTTACACCAAACCTGTCGTACCGCCGATATCCACCCGCCATACGCATCAAAAATCCGAATGCATCTCACGCAATCGCACCGGATACCGACACACAGATGTGTGATCGGACGGCGCACCCACACGCACATGCCCCTATCGCCAGGAAGACAAACCCGCTGCATAAAACATATGCCTCACGCAAAACTCCGCGGTCGGCAATACGCAAGTCGTTGTACACTAAAGCCGTCTCCCGATACCGGCAAAGATGAAAACGGGTTGCAAAGACAATCCGACTGCAACAAATACAAAACGCTCTTGCCCCCGACCGCTCCCCGCTACCGCATACACACCCAAACAAAATCCCGTAAACACCCCTCCATACAGTATTCTAATATTACCTGCCGGAGCCCGTCTCTCCTATGTACCGATTGCCAATCGGCCATAAAAAAGGAGGCCGGACGACCCGACCTCCCTAATTTTCCAACAACTATCTATTTATACACCGGGAGACTGAAAAGAAACTCCAGACCTCCGCCGCTGCGGTTTTTGGCCGTTATGGTACCGCCGTGCAACGACACGATATTCTTCACAATGGAAAGCCCCAGACCGGAACCTCCCGCATCTCGCGTCCTTCCCTCGTCGGTACGGTAAAATCTCTCGAAGATACGGTTCAGATGGGAATCGTCACCAACGCCCCGACCGGTGTCGGCAAATGATATGTATGCGAATCCGTTACGTTCTGCGGCCTCGCTTATTATGATCCGAACGCCCTCACCTGCATGATGAATGACGTTATCCGTCAGATTGCGGAAAACGGAATATATCAGACTGTCGTTACCTTTCACCACCAGATCGGCCGGTAGTTCCGACTCCACCGTAATATTCTGTCCGGCGAGTTCAGGAGCGAGTTCCGCTTTGACACGCTCCACGATATCGCCGAGACGCACTTCTCCCTGACGGAACTTCTCCGGCGTCTCCTCTATCTTCGTCAACATACTCATATCCCGGATCAGTTCCGACAGAGCTATCGTTTGATTGTATGCTTTGCGTATGAATTCGCGCTCTTTGTCCAGTGGCAACTGCAAATCGAGCACGGTCTCCAGATACCCGCGAATACTCGTCACTGGCGTCCGCAATTCGTGGGCTATGTTTCCCGTCATCTCCTGTTTCAGTTTGCGCGTACGCTCCTGACGGGTTATGTCGTTGAACACGGTCTCCACACTGCCGTCGTCAAATACGTTTACGCGCAGCAGGAACTCGCGTCCCATGCGAACAACGCGTGTCTCGAAATACACCTCGTCGCCGCGTTCCTTCAGAAAATTCCTCACCGGCTCGAATACGTCAAGCGAAAGCAAAGCCGGATTACCGCTTATCATGGCATCGCTTATGGTATTCATATACTGGATGAACAACCCGTTATAAAACGCGACGGTTCCGTCAGGATTAAAGAAACACACTCCCTCGGCAGAGCTCTGCACATGTTGCAACAACTTCTCGCGTTCACGTGAAAGAGTCTCTTCATCATCCTGCAAATGTTTGTACCCGCGGGCTATCTTCTCGCCTATCTCACCGAGTTCGTCATGCGGGAAATGCGGCATCTCGACCGCCGTACCGCCGGAAGATACCGCAGATGCGAAATCGTTGAGCCTTTTCACCGAACGGCCGAAACGGCTGCCCACATAGTTTATCAGCAGCAACCCCACCACCAACAACGCGAGTACGAAATAGAGAAACGCATTGTCGGGTTGCAGAAAATGCTTCACCTTGACGTCGTAAGGCAACGCCACACGCACATATTCGTCACCGTAATATTTTGCGTAATATATATACGGAATATTGTTGGAGGCCGACGTGCGTATATCGTATCCGTCGCCGCCGGCACGCGCCTTGAGAACTTCGGGACGGCCGGAATGGTCGCCCAGCGAAGCGGGTTCAGGAAAAAGATTGTCGAACCTCACACCGCCGTCGGCACTTATCACCGTAAGCCTCAACTCCGACGGCAATATCGCGAGCAGATCGTCGAAACCGTCCTTCCCCGCGATATCGTTATGCTTAACGTACTGATATATGAGATCGGAATAGGATTCGAGACGCTCTTCGAGCGCTTCCGTCCTGTACCTGCGTGCCTCGCTCTGCTGGAACATTATTATTCCCGCGGTGAACAAAACGAATATTAAAAGGAAGCTGAGCGTCAGTTTCCGCTGGTAAGTCAATTTCATTCCTCTGTCCTGTTAAACCTGTATCCGTATCCGGGACGGCTCGATATGAGCGTTCCCCTGTCGCCCAGTTTTTTGCGCAGACGCGTTATATGCACGTCTACAGTCCTTTCCGTCACGAAAGGCGACTCTGTCCATATGCGGTCTATCAGTTCCTCGCGGCTGAATACCCGTGCCGGATTCGATGCCAACGTCGCGAGCAGCTCGAATTCCGTTCTCGTAAGCGGGATTCCGACACCGCCTATCGACAACTCTTTCGTATCGCAATCGATCACCACGTCTCCGAACACCATGCGTCCCGTTCCGCCATGTCCGCCATCATCGCCGTGCGTGGCGCGTTTCAATACGGCACGCACTCTCGCCGTAACCTCCTTGATGGAAAACGGCTTGGATATGTAATCGTCGCCGCCGACCGAAAATCCGGTCAGCATATCGTTCTCCGTATCTTTTGCCGTAAGGAAAACTATAGGCACCGAATTGCCCTCCTTGCGTAGTTTCTCGGCAAGTTTGTATCCAGACATTCCCCCCATCATGACATCGAGCAAAATGAGCGAATGATCGGCCGACAATTTGTTCAAAGCCTCCTCGGCAGAATAAGCCGTATCCACCTCATAACCTTCGTTTTCGAGATTGAATTGCAGTATCTCGCATATGTCCCTTTCGTCGTCTACGACCAATATCCGTCCGTTCATAATCGGAATACAGTTAAGTCACTACCTGCAAAGGTAAAATTATTCTTTGTTCTTGTTATGCTTCAAAATCTTGGCGTCTATGTAGAACACGATCTCCTCGACTATGTTGCTGCAATGATCGCCCATGCGCTCCAACTTGCGCATCACGAGCAAGGTATGCATCATGGCTTTGGCCATCGAAGGATCCTTGGCCGCATATCCGGCCAAAATATCTATCGAAGCATGATAAATGTCGTCCACGAGAGCGTCCTTGCCGAGTATCTTTCCGGACAACTTGGTATTTTCCGATTCGAGAGCCACATAACTGTCCGACAGCATCGAAAGCACCGTGTCGAACATGACCTCGATCTGCAACTCCTTCTTGATCTCTGCTGGTACTTCATCCGCACCGCCTTCTATCACGTGACGAGCTATGCCGTCGGCGAAATCTGCTATGCGTTCGAGCGTACCGCTGATCTTTATAAGCGAAAGCATAAGCCTCAAATCCACTGCCACGGGACTGTAAAGGGCTATGTAATTTTCGCAATCGCTGTCTATCTTCAGTTCAAAAGTGTTGACGCGCTTCTCCCGGCTCACCACCTCGCGAGCGAGTTCCGCATCCGACGACAGATACGCCTGTTTTACCTTCTCTATCTGCGACAGCACGAGCTGCCACATCTGGCTGACTTCGTCCTTTATGACGGTCATCTCCTTTTCCGTATGTTTCATCATATTTTTTGCTTATGGTATATAGATATGCCGACGGTTACACACCGTTCTGCCGCACGCTACGGCACGAAACGCAGACCATTAACCGAAACGCCCGGTAATATAGTTTTGCGTCTGCACCTTGTCCGGGTTGAGGAACATCTTCTTGGTATCGTTATACTCCACGAGTTCCCCCAGCATGAAAAATCCGGTTTTGTCGCTAACGCGCGCCGCCTGCTGCATGTTATGCGTAACGATCACTATCGTATAGTCCTTCTTAAGAGAATGGATGAGTTCCTCTACTTTGGAAGTCGAAATGGGATCGAGCGCCGACGCCGGCTCGTCCATAAGCAGTATGGACGGCGACACGGCTAGAGCACGCGCTATGCAGAGCCTCTGCTGCTGTCCTCCGGAGAGTTCGAAAGCCGACTTCTTCAACTTGTCCTTCACCTCATCCCAAAGCGCCGCACCGCGAAGCGACTCCTCTACCCTCTGGGCTATAAAAGCGCGGTCCTTCACACCGTTGACCCTCAGCCCGTAGGCGACATTCTCGAATATGGACTTCGGAAAAGGATTGGGTTTCTGGAACACCATGCCCACCCTTTTACGCAGATCGTCCACTCTCAGCGATTTGGCATATATGTCTTCGCCGTCTATGAGGCACTGCCCTTCCAGACGCGTTCCGGGTATCAGGTCGTTCATTCTGTTGAACAGGCGCAGGAAAGTCGATTTTCCGCAACCCGACGGACCTATGAACGCCGTGACCGTATTGGTCTCCATGGTCATGTTTATATCCTTGAGCGCATGGAAGTCGCCGTAATAGAAATTGACGTTTTTAGCTTCGATCATATCTGAATCTAATTCGTTTTAACCTTCTTCCCGAAATGGCGGCGCAGGAACGACGCCAACAGGTTCATCAACAACACTATGATTATCAGCACGAGCGCCGTCCCGTACGCTATGGGCCTCGTGGCTTCGAGATCGGTGCCGCTCGTGGCTATCACATACAGGTGATAGGGCAATGCCATGACCTGATCGTATATGCTCGTCGGCAGCTTGGGCAGGAAATAGGCGGCGACGGTGAAAAGTATCGGCGCCGTCTCCCCGGAAACACGGCCTATGGAGAGGATCAGTCCCGTCGTGATGTTAGGGAACGCCATTGGCAATATGACGCGTCGTATAGTCTGCAACTTGGTAGCGCCCAAAGCGAGACTGCCGGTACGGAACGAATCCGGAATGGCCTTGAGCGCCTCCTCGGTAGTCCTTATCACCAGCGGGAGCACCAACAGTCCCAGCGTGAACGATCCGGCTATTATGGAGTCGCCGAAGCCGAGCGCATTGACGAACAGCGCCATGCCGAAAAGACCGAATATTATCGAAGGTATGCTGCCGAGATTGTTGGTCATGATGCGAATGAAACGCACCAGCTTGCCGTTGCCTGCATACTCGGTAGTGTATATGGCCGACATGACGCCCAACGGGAACGCCACTACCATGCTTCCGACAATCAGACAGAATGTACCCACTATGGCAGGAAATATGCCGCCTCCCGTCATGCCGTCCGTAGGAGCCGTCGTCAGGAATTTCCAGTTTATAACCCCAGCGCCATGGTATATTATGAAACCCAGTATCCAGAAAAGTATGGCGACGACTACCAGACCGAGAATGCGGAATACCCAGAACGCTATGTTCTGACTGGTCTTTTTACTCATCATAATCCTTTGTTAGATTGTCGTTTGGAAATGGCCTCGGCCGTAACGCTTATTATCATCGTTATGACGAAAAGTATACAGCCGAGCATGAACAACGCCTGATAATGCGCACCGCCCACGGGGGCCTCGCCGAGTTCCGCGGCAATGGTCGCAGGAATGGTCCTTACAGGCTCGAACAGCGAATGCGGCATAACGGCAGCATTGCCCGTAACCATGAGTACGGCCATCGTTTCGCCTATGGCACGGCCTATACCCAACACCACGGCTGCGGATATTCCTGACCCAGCGTAAGGAATGACGACACGGTAAATGGTCTGCCAATGCGTGGCACCCAACGCAAGACTGGCCTCGCGCATGGCACGCGGCGTATTGCGCATGGCATCTTCGGCAACGGTTATTATGGTCGGCAGCGCCATTATGGCGAGTATCACGCTGCCGGCGAACGCCGTTTCGCCGACAGGCAGAGAAAACGTCTTCTGTATCAGCGGAACGAGTACCACCAGACCGAAAAATCCGTACACCACCGACGGTATGCCGGCCAATAGTTCTATGGTAGGCTTGAGTATCTTCCGCATGCGTTCGCCCGCGAGCTCCGAAAGATATATGGCCACCCCCAATCCCAACGGCAACGCTATCAGAATAGCGAACAAGCTGACCCACAACGTGCCCATTATCAGCGGCAATACCCCGAACTGAGGTGCCGGAGTGGCGGTAGGCAACCATTCGCGGCCGCCGAAGAAATCCGCCGGAGTGATTTTGTCGCTGCGCAGTATCTTGACGCCATCCATGCCCTCGGGAACATACTGCTCCGGAATGAACGCTATGATTCCCGGCGTAGAGGCTATCACTTCGCCGAGCTTTTCCGGCAACAGTTCATAATCCTCGCCCAGTTCCTCATCGGAGTATACGTCGAAAATCTGTTCAAAACGATACGGAACGATCTCCTCGTTCGGTCCTCCGAGCTCCGACCAGTCGGTAATCTCCCAGTCGAACACTTCTTTTATATCCTTCGGACCGAGATGTCTCACAGGATTGTCGCCGTTGACACACAGCAGATAGCCGCGCTCGACGGCGGGACTTTTGAAAAGGCCGAACCCCTCGCGGAACAGGAACACCACGATCAGCAATATGGTTATCGTCGTAACGGCACCGCTGACGGTGAGTATCCCCTCCATGAGGCGTTCGAGTATTCTCCTTAATTTTTTCATGCGTATATCAAGGTTATCGCCGTCCGGGTATGCGACCGGTCATCAGCACCCCGTACCGACAGTCATAAACCGCTGTCAAAACGGCCGACGGACTGTCCGACCGCCGCGGCTTACAACCATACACTCAATCTACAGTGATGAAACCTATTTCCCTGACGGTATCCTGCCCCGCTGGAGACAGTATGTAGTCTATGAAAGGCTTTACCTTACCCTCGGCACCTGCTTCGTAATAGTAGTACAGCGGACGGACTATCGGATAAGTGCCGTTCTTGGCATTGGCGACGGACGGTTCGGTGAATGTCTGGCCACCGTCGTAGGAAACATGTATCGGTTTGACGCTTTCATTCAGATATGCCAGACCGATATACCCGATGCCGCCTTTGGTCTGGCTTATGGACTGCACTATGGCGCCGGTCGCAGGCATGCTCATGATACCGTTCATATAATTCCTGTTGCGCAATACGCTCTCCTTGAAGAACTCGTATGTACCCGATGAGGTCTCCCTCGAATAAGGCACGATCTTCATATCCTCGCCGCCCACTTCCTTCCAGTTGGTTATCTTGCCGGTGAATATGCCTTCGAGCTGTTCGCGGGTAAGATTGGTCACCTTGTTGGCGGGATTCACTATGATAGCGAGCGCATCGTGCGCCACGATCACCTCGCGTACCTTCTTGCCGTCTTTCTGCATTTTCTGCTTCTCGTCGAATTTCATCTTACGCGAAGCCTGAGCTATGTCGGTGGTACCCTCGATGAGCGCCGAAATGCCTACGCCGCTACCCCCGCCCGTTACGGTTATGGTAGCCGAAGGGTCTATCTTCATGTAGTTTTCGGCCTCTTTCTGCGACAACGGCAATACCGTGTCCGAGCCCTTGATCTTCTGTGCATTCGCCGCCGTCGCCACTGCAACGATCATTGCGGCAGTCAAAACAATACGCTTCATGATTCTCTGTCTGAAAATGTTTTTATTTTTCCGTCTAAAATTTTCTCTTGTCTCTGTCAGAACTTGTACTGCAACCTGAACGTAAATACGTTATCCTTAAGATCCCGTGCCATGCCGTCGAGATTGGCTGACGTCTCGTTACGGTTGAGTTCGTAATATGCGGCCACCCGCACCCTTTTGTTGATCTGCCACAGGGCGCCGAAGCCCCATCGGTCCATCGCTATATCCGCCTTGCCTGTATGGTTAGCACCTATCGCATTTCCGGCAATACGCGTATTGGGATCGTACCAGTCGTATTTCAAAACCACGGAAACGGGCGTATCGGCTATGTCGTGGACGAACATCACATATCCGCCGCCGAAATCGCGCAGATATGTATCGCTGTCGGGCAACTTGGATGAGTTGGGACTCATGGAACCGGATTCGGTACCCGGCTGACGACCGAATATATACTCAGCATACAGTGAACTCCGTCCTATCGCGCTTTTGACCGACATCCTCGCATCGAATCCCACATAACGTCTCATGGCGAAGGCGCCACGGTTAGCCTCCCTGTCGGAAAGCACGAAACCGTCATCCGCCATGGTATAAACCTTGGTCGTACCTTGATATACGTAACCGTAGTAATACGATACTCCCGCCCCGAAAGAGAAATGTCTGCCGCACTCCTTCGCTACGGAAAGGTGTCCGATGAAATCCCTTTTATTGTCCGTTTCGAGCTTGATGCCGTTTCCTGCGAAAAGTCCGGCTTCGAGTTTTACGATGCTCCACGGAGACTCGGCCGGAGCCTGCAATACCACCATACCGCCCAAATCGCGCTCTTCGGGAAACAACGTCTGCACGACCATTGAACGCTCCAGAGATTCGAGTGACGACGACGAATAGGCCACCTCGAAACCGAACGGTCTGTTGAATACTCCGCCACCCAACTGCAACGAATTGACCCACGGATCTTTCAGCACTATATACGCATCCGTGAGCGACAATCCCTTTTCGGTCATATTCACTTCGAATTCTCCCGAAACGATTTTTTCCCTGTATGCTATCTTGATCCTTCCGCGACGGATTCCGATACGGTTGAAAGCCTCGTCGGTATGATTCTTATCGCCCACCTTCAGCGAAGCGTCTTTCTGTCCCCACTGATATTGCATCTGAAAATATCCGGATATGCTGACCTTCCGCGCCGCGGCCATATCTTTTTCGAGGTCGGCCGTCCGCTCCTCAAGGGCTTCCAAACGATCTTTATCCAGAGATTGCGCATTCAATGCACGCGCCGATAATACGATAAAAAACAACAGGGCGATTTTCTTCATTCTCCAACCGATAAGTTTATCTCTTTTTGTCGCCACAAAGCTACTTCGGGCTTTTTACGGCCGCTTTAAGACATTGTTACAAAAATGTTACAAATATCCGGACGCACTTATTCACAACATTTTCCGCGACACGCTGCAAAATATCGCCGCCTATCCAGCCACTTATCGGCGATTTTGCCAGACATACCCATACGCATAAAAACCGTCCCCGCATTTCAGTCACAGCAAGAGACGTTCCGGTACGCATATTCTCCGCTTCGGTAAATTTTTATTCACACATATCCAACTATGCTTTTCTTTTGTAAAAAATAAAACGACGCGATTCCGATTATTTGCAAAAAATCCAGATATGCCGAATACAGGCAGTAGACCGGACAGCACGTCATACAAGAAACGACACAAAACCAAACCAAATAATTCCGTGACAGGACGCTTGCAAATTCCTGCATCGGCATACCGGTAATATTCCGAATACCGGTAACGAAACCGACAGAAATCCGCAGGCGTCCCATTCAAGACCGATCAGGCCTCCGCCCCCTAAGGGAGCGGAGGCCTACACATTTTTCATAACAACCTGACAGTAATCCGAAATCATCAATAACCATACGGCAACCAACCATGCGGTCACAAAGCCATTCTATAGGCTTTAACTATCGGAAACAAATTTTTCATACATCGAAACGGAAACGGCTATAATAAAAAATTTTATCTTTGTAACAATGCCGACGACACGGTCAACGATCCGCGGCACATGCCGTTCGACGGCATTACAGAACCGTAATAACTACTCACGTCATTACCCGGATACAATGAACAGCCCGAAACGCCCCCTGCACGGGACACGCTGGCCATACATCCTGCTATTTTCCGTACTCGGATACCTGTACTTTCTGGTAATAGCCGGATATACCCACATGTTCTCCAGAATCACTAAAGAATCGGCACCCGTATTGGTGCTCGTCGCCATAATATGTCTGTTCAACATATTCGGCTTCGGCCTGTCGGCCCTGAGCGGTAAACTCGCTGCGCACTACGCATTATATTCAGAACACCGTAAAAAATTCACGTTGCGCATGATCGAGATAGCCGTCATACTCCTCGCGGCGAACTACATGATGTTCGTAGGTCTAAAATGGCTGGCCGGAGCACCGCATCCGTGGATCACACGCCAAACCGGCATTACCCTCGTCATACTCATGTGGATAGCCGAAATGGCCATCGTAACGCTTCTCATGATAAACAAATCAATGTCGGAGATGCTCGACATATACCGCGAGAAACAGGAACTTTCCAGAAAATTCGAGAATGCACGTTACGATGCGCTTCAAAGCCAACTCGATCCGCATTTTCTATTCAACAGCCTCAACACGCTGATATACGAAATAGAAAACGATGCGGACAATGCCGTCCGGTTCACACGCAACCTCGCCGACGTATACCGCTACGTTCTGCAACAACACGACCGGAAGCTAGTCCCGCTGAACGAAGAACTGGACTTTCTGCATTCGTATATTTTCCTGCACAAAGTCCGTCTGGGAGATTGCATCACTCTTCACGTCGATATTCCCGAAGAATACGGTAAAGCCCTCCTGCCACCGCTTACGCTGCAACTGCTGGCAGAAAACGCCATAAAACACAATAACATAAGCGCAAGCGCCCCCATGACTATACGCCTCGGTGCCGATACGACGGCCATGACGCTCTCGGTAGCCAACACCCGTCGCCCGAAAGAGGTCGCTTTCACGACGGGCAAAGGATTGCGCAACCTTGCCGAACGTTGCCGTCTTAGCAGCGGACGCGACATAGCGGTATGCGAAACTGACGAACGGTTCATCGTCACCGTACCCGTCATATTGGACAGCACCGCATCGGAAACACCGCAACCGTACCTACAATCCAAAACCATACAATCATGAGAACCGCCATTATCGAAGACGAAATTCCCGCCGCACGACTGTTGGAAAAGATGCTGCGAGAACTTAGGCCGGAATGGGAAATAACACTACTCCCCGGCAACATAAAGGAATCCGTCGAATGGTTTTCAGAGAATCCGCATCCCGACCTGCTATTTCTCGACATCCGGCTTTCTGACGGCGATTCATTCCGTTTTCTGGAACAGGCACGCCCGCAAAGCACCGTCATATTCACCACGGCATACGACGAATACGCCGTCCGAGCATTCTCGGTCAACAGTATAGACTATCTGCTAAAACCTGTCAGCCCGGAACGTCTCGCGGCAGCTATAGACAAATACGAACGCCTCCATGCCACTGCGCCACGCGAAGAATATGTCGAAACCCTGCTGAAAGCCTTGGGAACGGGCAACAGACACTATCGCAACCGTTTTCTGATAACGTGCGCCAACCGTTTCATATCCCTTCCGGTAGACGACATCGCATATTTCTATTCACGCAATAAGATAACGTTCGCCGTCACCTCCCGCCGCGACGAGTTCGCTATAGACCTGCCACTCGACAAACTGACCGAACAACTCGATCCGGCGCGTTTTTTCCGTGCCAACCGACAGGTTATACTGTCTATACAATGTATCGAACGCATAGAACCGTACTTTCAAGGCAAAGCGGTGGTACACGTCAATCCACCGTTCGACGAACGCATATGTATCAGCAAGGAAAGGATGCCGGCATTCAGGCAGTGGCTCGACTACTGAAACGTCCGGCCATACAGCTACCGTTCGCACGTCATACGACCATATTAAAAAAATCCGGGCGGACTCTCGTCAACCCGGACCTATAAATAGAGATAAATATGCTCCGCACGACGCTTCGCAACGTCGCACGAAATATGATTAACATCAATCGCAAAACGTTATCTGCCTATAAAAGACAGCATCAATCCGTCTCGCATCCACAAGTCGCCGACATGCTCCCATTAACAATTCCTGACAACTGTCTCCACTGTCAGGCCCCAACCGAAACAGAAACAGCTAATCGGCAGAAAATATCACATAAAATATACCGACCGCCGTATCCCAACTATGCGCCGATATAAAATCGACAGCGCTATCATAGTAGCAATACGACACTCCGACAACAGTTAAAGCCAACCTTGTTCCGACAACGTCATTTCCGATTTCTGCCGAAGAATAACGTTCATGCCGGCAGTATTATGGAAAAACGGCTGCCCTTTCCTATTTCGCTCTCCACCGATATCGTGCCTCCGTGCGCCTCTACGAACTCTTTAGATATGGCCAGCCCCAGACCGCTACCCTGCACCTTTGTACCCGGCACCCGGAAATAACGCTCGAAGATACTTTTGTGATAGCGGGGATCTATGCCTCTGCCGAAATCCTGTACGAAAATCTCCACGGCCTTGTCTTTCTGCCGCGCGCCTATTATAATACGGGAGTTTTCGGGAGAATGGTGGATCGCATTCGACAAAAGATTCGTAACCACCCACGCAATCTTCTCGTTGTCCACGAACAGTTTCGATATTTTCTCCGGATACTCCACCTCTATGAAACAATGGAAACGTTCGGCGAGTATGCGCGTAGTCTTGACGGCATAATCTATAAGCTCTATCGGTTTCACCACCTTGGGCATCAACTTCAGCTTTCCGGCCTCCACCTGTGTCATGTTGAGCAATTCACCGGTTATGTGAAGCAACCTGTCGCTACTGTCCTTTATACTGTCTACCATGGCTTTCTGCTCGTCGTTCAACGATCCCAGCCGCGAATCGCCGAGCAACTGAAGGCTCATCATTATCGATGATATCGGCGTCTTCATTTCGTGCGATACGGTAGATATGAAATTGGTTTTGGCCGAGTCGAGTTCCTTATAGCGCGTTATATTGTTGAGTATGATGACATTGCCTACGAACTGTTTTTTCTCCTCACCTACCGGATTGATATACAGCGGAATATTGTCCACCTGAAAATAACTCTCCTTGTTGTCGGCGTAAATTTTCAACGGTTCTTTAGCCGTATCCTCCTCGCCGGGAGCCGGAGACAACCCTCTGATCAAACGCCGCAACAGATCGTTGTGCATGGCCACTTCAGTAGCGTTGCGACCGACGGCGTCAGGTTTAAGATTGAGAACCACAAATGCCTCATCATTCATGAACAATATGTTACGCTCCGAATCCAATCCTATGATAGGCTCCTTAAGACTGTTTACGATAGCTTCGATGCGTTTCTTTTCTATCATCAGCTTGTCGAGAGTGCTGCGCCGGTATTCCGCCAGTTGGCGCACCATATTGTTGAACGATTCGGCCACCTCCGCAAACTCGCCGTTCCGTCCCAAATCGAGCTGCTGATCGTAATCGCGTTCGGCAGTACGTTTTATTCCAAGTTTCAGCTTGTCTATGGGTTTCATAATAACGGCCGGAAAACGCACGAGAAATACCGCCGCCAGCAACACGCACAGAATAGACACCACTATCAGCCATATCATGGCACTATGCGCGTCGGTCTCCATATCCGTACTTTTGGTGTGTATGGAAACCATATTGAGTTCCATGATACGGTACAGATCTTCGCGGATCAACTGTATGTCCTGCGCCGATGACGATTCGTCCAACGCATCGATCTTGCGTACGAGCGACTGTGTGGCTTCGCTTTCGTTTACCTCGGTAATATTGCGCCGCTGCATGGCAAGACTGTTCATCAGCTCCCCGTGCGACAGTGAATCTTGCGACAGGCGATCCAACGAACGGAGCATCTCCTCCGCATAACGCAACGAATTATAGTTATCCGTCAGAATATTACCGGATACGTCCGACAGATGATGCACGTAACTGACCGATTGTATGCCGAGCCACAGAATCATCGCAAACAGGAAACCTATTCCCAACGTCAATTGATAACGCAATTTCATATCACGACAAGATAATTAAATCTATATTGCTTTTGGACAAAAGATCGAGCAAACGCCTAAGACGTATCGCCTCGAACAGAATCAGCAAAAGCGATAACCGGGGTTTGCTGATACACACCGTATTCACACGGCGTTCTATGCAAACCTCGGTCACGGCTTCCACATAATGGTTGGAATGTACCTGTACAACCTCGCCCCCGAGTTCCGTAGCGAGATTGAAGTTATT
Source organism: uncultured Tidjanibacter sp. (assembly GCA_947852905.1). Lineage (GTDB taxonomy): Bacteria > Bacteroidota > Bacteroidia > Bacteroidales > Rikenellaceae > Tidjanibacter. The sequence goes on from CANTVF010000004.1 coordinate 221,879, forward strand.
TATCAGATAACGCTGATTGGCCAACGGGATACGGTCGGCACTCTCCTTATCGCTCTGAACGTACAGCACCAACAGTTCCGAATTGAGATGCGTGGCCAGACGGGCGGATTTGCGAATCAGACGCCGGGTACGTTTCTCGCTGCTGTCTATAACGGCCAGCAAACGGGTATGATACTTCGGAGACACCTCGGTCACCTCTTTATCCACCTTCTTCTCCACCCGCAGAGCGACCTCCTTCAAAGCCAGTTCGCGCAACTGGAGTATGTATTCCTGACGGAAGAAATTATCCAGCGCCGTCGGTACCTTCTCTACCGGATATATCTTTCCGGCCTTGAGACGGTCTATAAGGTCGGCCGCCGTAAGGTCTATGTTTACGACCTCGTCGGCCATTTCGAGTACGCTGTCCGGCACACGTTCCCTGATCTCCACGCCGGTGATCTCCTGCACCTGTTCGTTAACCCCTTCGATGTGCTGTATGTTAACGGCGCTTATTACATTGATTCCGGCATCGAGTATCTGCAGAACGTCCTGCCAACGCTTGGCATTCGTGCTTCCCTCTATGTTTGTATGGGCGAGTTCGTCAACTATGACGATCTCCGGATGCTGGTTGATGACGGCTTGCACATCCATCTCTTCCAGTTCCTTCCCCTTGTAGAACAGTTTTCGTCGCGGAATCTGCGGAAGCCCCTTCAACAGGGCTTCCGTTTCCGCACGAGAGTGAGTCTCGACATAGCCTATGCGCACGTCCACCCCGGCTTCCAACAACTGGTGGGCCTCCTGCAACATGCGGTAAGTCTTGCCTACTCCGGCACACATGCCGATATAGACCTTGAATTTACCCCTGTACGATTGTTTTATCAGGTCGAGAAAATGATCCGCGCTATGTCTGAGCTCACTATCCATACTTAATTTTCTACATACGGAACGATATTCCTCCTACAAAGTTAACATCTTCCATGGCCGGATTCCACGAAAGATTGGTAAAAATCCCTATCTGCATGGAATCGGCTACAGTCCAAGTTTTACCGGCATTGATAAATATGTTTTGTACGTAGAAGTTTTTATCTATACCGTAAGTACCTACAGCATTCCACGGCACCACGCCGACTCCGGCTTTCATATCAACACCTTTTACGGTAAACGGATAAGCGGCTTCGATATATGTAGCATAAGCACGGTTACCCTTGCTGTTGGTATCGCCGGCACCGAAAAGCACGGTATACCATGACAGGGTTACCGGTACTTTTTCCGTAATACACCAGCTAAGTCCGAGTTCTACACGGTGCGGCGACGTCTTACCGAAATCGAAATAGTTACGGCTGAGCGAAGTACGGTCGGCATAAGAGCCTTCCCAATAGAGGTCGGCGAGCGATATGGTCACCGGACCGGCAACATAGGCCAACGTCAGGTCCATTTCCTTATAGGTGGTGGTAGCGAAATCCACCGAACCCCATGCGGTTACCGAGAAATTACCGGCAGTCAGCGCCAGTGTGGGCTGAAAGCTCACACCGGCCTCATACACACCGCGCCATATGTACGTGCTGACAATGTCGGCACCTCCGCCTATCGTAACGCCCTTATCCTGAGCGTCAGCCTTGCCGAAAGCCATTATTGCGGCGAAAGATAATGCTATTGCTTTTATATATTTTTTCATAAGTGTATCCTGAATTAATTTATAGGGTTAAAATATGATTTATCAGAAATTCGAATCGAGCGCTACGTTAAGTTTCAGCACATTGACTTTCGGCGTACCGAACAGTCCGAGCCACGGGCCTTCCGTAACCGAATCCACTACGCGACGTACAGCCTCCTCCGACACGCCGCGGGCTTCGGCAACGCGCCGAATCTGAACTTCGGCACCACGGGGAGAAATATCCGGATCGAGACCGCTACCGCTGGCCGTCACCATCTCGGACGGCACTTCCTCACGGGTAAGATAAGGATGAGCTTCAAGAAACGCCTCTATACGCTCCTCCACTTCTGCCAGATATTCGGGATTAGTAGTGGCCTTGTTGCTGCCGCCGCTGCCGCCGCCGTTATAATCGACGGCCGAAGGACGTCCCCAGAAGTAACGGTCTTCCGTAAACGCCTGCCCCACATTGGCGGCACCTACAACTTCGCCATTCAGCTCGACCAGTTCGGCTTCGCCGTCGTTGGGCGATGCCACCCATGCCGTGAAACGCAGTATCAGCACATACCCTACCGTCAGCAGCACACACATCGCCAGTGTTATCTTTATCGAAATCCACAAGTTTTTCATGATTCAATTCGCATTAAAAAAACACACTTATCAAAATGTCTATCAACTTGATACCTATGAACGGAGCGATTATGCCGCCGAGTCCGTAGATCAAAAGGTTGCGACGCAACAGTGCTGCCGCACCTATAGGCTTGTAAGTCACGCCGCGCAACGCCAGCGGAATAAGCAACGGAATAATTATAGCGTTGAATATCACTGCCGACAGTATGGCGCTTTCGGGAGAATGCAGATGCATGATGTTCAGAGCGCCGAGGGCGGGTATGGAAATCATGAACAGAGCAGGAACTATAGCGAAATATTTCGCCACGTCGTTGGCTATCGAGAACGTAGTCAACGTTCCGCGCGTCATGAGCAACTGTTTGCCTATCTCCACGATTTCTATCAGTTTCGTCGGATCGTTGTCCAAATCGACCATATTACCGGCCTCCTTGGCTGCCTGCGTACCGCTGTTCATCGCCACGCCGACATCGGCCTGTGCCAGAGCCGGAGCATCGTTCGTACCGTCACCCATCATGGCCACGAGTTTGCCGGCATTCTGTTCGCGGCGGATATATTCCATTTTATCCTCAGGTTTGGCCTCGGCTATAAAATCGTCAACACCGGCCTTCTCGGCTATATATTTTGCGGTAAGGGGGTTATCTCCGGTAACCATTACGGTCTTGACACCCATTTTGCGCAGACGTTCGAAACGTTCGCGGATACCTGTCTTTATTATATCCTGCAATTCGATGACACCGGCCACACGTTCGTTACAACAAACTACCAGCGGCGTACCGCCGTTCTCGGATATGCGGCATACGGTCTTTTCTACGGCAGCCGTAAACGGATTGCCGGCACTTTCTACCATTTTGCGTATAGCCTCAAACGCACCCTTACGTATACGCGTGCCGTCGGGAAGGTCGATTCCGGAACATTTGGTCTCGGCGGTGAATTTGACCATTCTGGTACCGGCGAGTTCCCTCATGTCGGTCTTCACGCCCTCTTCACGTCCGAGCTCAACGACGGACTTGCCTTCGGGAGTATCGTCGGCTGCCGACGACAGCACGCACATGCGGGTAAATTCCTTAGCGTCGACGCCTTCCGCCGGATAGAACTTCGTAGCCTTACGGTTACCGATAGTGATAGTACCGGTCTTGTCGAGCAAAAGCGTATCTATGTCGCCCGCGGTCTCTACGGCCTTACCAGATTTGGTTATCACGTTAGCCTGCAACGCACGGTCCATACCGGCGATACCTATCGCGGAGAGCAAACCTCCGATAGTGGTAGGTATAAGGCAAACGAACAACGATATGAACGCAGCCACCGAAATGTTGACTCCCACATAATCGGCGAACGGCTTGAGCGTAGCGCATACGATCACGAACACGAGCGTAAATCCGGCCAACAGAATGGTAAGAGCTATCTCGTTAGGGGTTTTCTGACGCGAAGAGCCTTCCACGAGGGCTATCATCTTGTCGAGGAAACTTTCGCCCGGCTGCGCCGTAACCTTCACGAGTATCCGGTCCGAGAGGACTTTCGTACCGCCCGTAACAGAACTTTTGTCGCCGCCCGCCTCACGGATAACGGGTGCGCTCTCCCCCGTAATGGCACTTTCGTCTATGGACGCGAGACCTTCGATAATCTCGCCGTCGGCAGCGATAGTATCGCCTGCCACGCACTCGAACACATCGCCTTTCTTGAGTTCCGAACTGCTTATCACACGGAACTTGCCGTCAGACAGCAGAAGTTTTGCGGGCGTCTCTTCACGCGTCTTGCGCAAAGAGTCGGCCTGAGCCTTACCGCGCGCCTCGGCTATCGCTTCGGCGAAATTGGCGAACAGCACGGTAATGAGCAACACGAGGAATATCACGAAATTATAAAGGAAAGAACCCTGAGACTTATCACCCGACACTGCGATATATACCAACATTATCAGCATGACGAAAGTCACCACCTCCACCGTGAACATGATAGGATTCTTGATCATGCGGCGAGGATCGAGCTTGCGGAACGATTCCACAAGGCTCGTTTTCATAAGCTGTTTGTTGAACAGTGAATTATCAACTCTTTTTTTCATTTTCAATCCACGATTAGAAACTTAAATAATCGGCGATAGGACCAAGAGCCTGTGCCGGGAAAAATGAAAGTGCGGCTACTATTATGATTACGGCGAACGTCATCAGCGAGAAAGTAGCCGTATCGGTGCGGAGCGTGCCGGCACCTTCCGGTATATATTTCTTCTGAGCGAGCAGACCGGCTATGGCTACCTGCCCCACTATCGGCAAATAACGACCGAATATCAATGCTATACCGGTGGAGATGTTCCAGAACGGAGTATTGTCGCTGAGTCCCTCGAAACCGGATCCGTTATTGGCCGCCGAAGAGGTATACTCATAAAGCATCTCGCTCAATCCATGGAACGACGGGTTGTTGAGCCATGCCGAAGCGAGTTCCGGACGAGCCGCCGCCAATCCGGCCGCTATACCGGTACCCACGAGGATAAGGAACGGGTGCAGCAACACGACTATCGTGGCAATCTTCATCTCACGCGCCTCCACCTTCTTGCCGAGGAACTCCGGAGTACGTCCCACCATGAGTCCGCTTATGAACACGGCTATTATAAGGAATGCGAAATAGTTCATCCAACCTACGCCGACACCGCCGAACCAGCAGTTGATCTGCATGTTCAGCATTTGGAGCATACCGCTTATAGGCGTCTGCGAATCATGCATGGAATCCACCGAACCGTTGGACGTAACCGTAGTGGTCATACCCCACATTGCGGATGCGGCCGATCCGATACGTATCTCCTTGCCCTCCATGCTTCCGAGATCCTGAGCGATGCCCATTTCCTCTATCTGGGGACTGCCGCCCATCTCCTGAGATACCGAAATCACTATACCGCACGTATAGGCGAACAGCATCACGCAAAATATCCATGCGGCGAGTTTGCGGCGACGGGTATAGAAACCGAAAGCGAACACCATAGCCATAGGCAGAATAAGTATAGACCAACACTCCAGCATATTGGTAAACGCATTGGGGTTTTCGAGCGGATGGGCCGAGTTGACGCCGAAATAACCGCCTCCGTTGGTACCGAGCTGTTTGATTGGTACTATGGCAGCCGTCGGCCCTTGACTTATAACCTGTTCGTTGCCCTCCAACGTATTTATGGTCTGTTTGCCGTCGAACGACATCGGAGTTCCGTTGATGACGAGCAGTATACCCACGAGCAGCGACAGCGGCATCAATATACGCGTAACGCTACGGGTGAGGAATACCCAGAAATTGCCTATCGTTTTGGTAGTCTTGTTGCCGAGGGCCTTCATAATACCGGCCATAGCCGCCATACCGCACGCGGCCGTAACGAACTGGAACAACATGATGACATACAGCTGCGTGAAATAGGTCAACCCTGTCTCGCCGCTGTAGTGCTGCAGGTTACAGTTCACCATGAAACTTATACAGGTGTTGAACGCCTGATCGGGCGTCTGTCCCGCATTACCGTCGGGATTGAGCGGCAGCCAACCCTGCAGTACCAGCAGGATCATTCCCCAAAAGAACCAGAAAAGGTTGACCATAAGCAATGCCTTGAGGAATTGCTTCCAATCCATTTCCGCATCAGGGTTGATCCGGCACAACTTGTAAATTCCCCTTTCCACGGGAGCCATGAAATCGAGCCATGTCCGCTCGCCTTTATACACTTTGGCTATGTAGCGTCCCAACGGATAGCAGAGCAGCAACAGAGCCACCCATTGAAGGACTACGCCTAAAATCTCCGTATTCATTTATTAGTGGTGTTAATAGTTAAAACTTTTCCGGTTTAACGAGAACATACATCAGGTAACCGAAGATCGCAACGCTCAAAATCAACAACGCTGTAAACATAAATCCTCACACATTAAATCTTTTCAAACCATTTGACACATTTGAAATAAAACCAGTAGCACAGACTTCCCAGCGCCGCCAGCAGTAAAAAGAATAGAAATCCATTCATCGTCTTTTCTCCTTTCTTGAATTATTTATTTGTCCGACAAAATCGCAACACATACGGTAGAAGACATACATCGCCGCACACAACAACAATATCACTATGATCAACGCCAACATGCCTCTGCCGTTTTAATCTTACGGCATGGGCTATAACTAACGGCATGCCAACCGGTGTCCCTCTCGTATAAACTCCTGACAATCCGCACAATACAACAGAAAGGATAATAAAACACGAGAGGGGTAGTCTATCAAATTGATAGACTACCCCTCTCAGAATGATAATCTCGATAAAGTTCGACTAATCCTTCATACCGTATGCATCGAGTTTACGGTACAGCGTAGCCACGCCTATGCCGAGCTGACGGGCGGCTTCGCTCTTGTTACCTCCGACCTGACGGAGAACTTTCAATATGTGTTCGCGTTCCACATCTTCCAACAATACGGAATCACCCTCTACGGCAGCATCGTTGCCATGTAGAAATTCCATAGGCAAAGCGGCGACGGTAAGCCTGTCGCCTTCGGCCATGATAAGACTGCGTTCCACCGTATTGCGCAACTCACGGACATTACCGCGCCACGTGTGACGCCACAAGGCGTTCATATAATCGTCGCTTATATCCGTTATCCGTTTTCCCATTCCGCCACTCATACGCTCCACGAAATAACGGACGTATTCCGGAATATCCTCACGCCGCTGACTCAATGCAGGCAACGATATATGGAATACAGACAAACGGAAATACAGATCTTCTCGAAACCGTCCCTCGGCGATCTCCTTTTCGAGATCCCGGTTCGTAGCCGCAATTACACGCAAATTGACCTTGCGCAAATGCGTTTCACCGATTTTCAAGAACTCGCCGCTTTCGAGCACTCGCAACAATTTGGCTTGCAACTCAATGGGCATCTCTCCGATCTCATCTAAAAACAGCGTTCCCCTGTCGGCCTCCTCCAGCAGACCTTTCTTGTCTTTCGTTGCGCCAGTGAAACTTCCGGCCTTGTAACCGAAGAGCTCGCTTTCGAGCAGCTCTTTGGAAAACGCCGAACAGTTTACGGCCACGAACCCGCCGGCACTGCGTTTACTATTATAATGTATGGCCTGTGCGAACACCTCCTTACCGGTACCCGTTTCCCCAGTAAGCAACACCGACGCATCGGTACCGGCCACCCTGCGGGCAAGTGCGACAGCATCGCGCATAGCGGCCGAGGACCCTATTATCATATCGAAAGAACGCGCTGCCGTCCCTTCCTTCTCCAACCGGCGCACTTTACGTTGCAGCCGCGCCTTTTCGGAGGCACGGCTCAACAACGGCAATATCTTGTTATTGTCGTCGCCCTTGGTAATATAATCGAAAGCTCCGCTTTTGATAGCCTGCACGCCGTCGGGAATGTTGCCGTAGGCTGTAAGCAGTATCACCTCCGTATCGGGCGACAAAGCCTTGATCTTTCCGACCATCTCCACTCCGTTACCGTCAGGCAATTTCACGTCGCACAACACGACATCCGGAGACGAGCGCTCCACCTGTTTCAATCCTGAAGCGCAACTGTCGGCCTGCACCACATCATACCCCTCCATGGAGATAATACGCGCAAGAAGTCCGCGCAACTGCGTCTCGTCATCTATTATCAGAATCTTATCCATACATATACGAACGGTATCGCCGCCACTGCAAATATACGCAATAATGACATATCCCACGAATCCGCCGTTCCCAAGCCCTTCGGAACGATACTACCCACGAACATATACCTACCGTTTCGGAACAAAACGTCCGGACAGCCAACCGCACTCCCGCCGTTTATTTGTACAACAAATCAAACTTCGCAGACAATATGTACACATTATCGTCGTCAAACATTCGACCTGTCACAAACCGCTCGATCAGACATCACAACTGCCACACCCAAACACCTTAACAGTATCAATACGACAAGCAAAACCGAGAAAACCTACATACTTTCAATCACAAAAAGGATTCACCCAAAATATACCATTTCGACAAACTCTTTTCTGGATTACCCGCCTCATCACGCCCAAAGCTCTACGACAGCGAATTAACATCCAATTTCAGCGGCCTGTTTTCGGCATTGCAAACCACATAATAATAAGACATGCCGTTTTATTACACCGCAAAAAACAAGGCACTGCAAACTTAAATCTTGCAGTGCCTTCCCCGTTTCAGCTATGATTCAGTGGCGGAAAGAGAGGGATTCGAACCCCCGGAGCCTCGCAGCTCAACGGTTTTCAAGACCGCCGCAATCGACCACTCTGCCATCTTTCCGAGTGCAAAAGTATAACCATATTTCGACTTATCCAAAGCCTGACAGACCAAAGTTGCAACGGCCGCGCAACAATCAACTTACAGACATGCACGGCATACGGCTCCGCAACCCTCCGAAGACCCAGCCCTCAGCGTCGTACCGACAAATCGGCTACCGCCCATACAAACCGAAATGCAGACGGAATTTCCGTATTTCAAAAAAAATCGTTTATTTCGTACACCTTTAATTATTTGCCGCACCGGACACCGGAAGCGGTCATCAACGCTCCTAAACATGAACAAGAAACAACTCGCAGAGGCCATAGCGCTCGAAACAGGTCTCTCGAAAATAGAAGCTCGGAAAAGCCTCGACGCTTTCATAGGCATAGTATCGAAAACGCTGTCCGAAGGCGACCGAATCGCCATATCCGGATTCGGCACATTCTCGGTAGAGAAAAAGAGCGCACGCATGGGACGCGACCCACGAAACGGCTCGCCGATCAAAATCGCGGCACGCAACGTCGTAAAGTTCCGTCCCGGCGTGGAACTGAGCGAACGCATCAAATAAAGCCTACATTTACTACATATACATGTCCGTATGTCAAGACTATATATTTAATACCTGCGCCGGATATGATTTTTAGACCATACTTAGTATATTTGCGAACGTCGAAACGACAAGCGGTATGACCATAACCGATACCTGCCGCAGACCGTATACGTAATACCGTATACTACACACTCGACGGATAAGCCGGTACATACCACGGCTACAAACGACAAATATCGAAACCGACCATGAAACTGTCAACAGGGAAAAAAATAACGATCCTCGTCATATTGCTGCTGCTCGTAGACCAGACAGTAAAGTTCGCCGTCAAACTGAACATGAACCTCTATGAAAGCATCCCAGTATTCGGAAACTGGTTCTTCATTCATTTTATAGAGAATCCGGGAGCTGCCTTCGGGATGCAACTCGGAGGCACGTGGGGCAAACTGCTTCTCAGTCTGATAAGAATCGCAGCCATAGCGCTCATATCATGGTATATGCACCGGTTGATAAAACAACAGTCGGCACCTACCGGCGTACTCGTAGGCGGTGCGCTGATACTCGCGGGCGCCATAGGCAACATGATAGACAGCGCTTTCTACGGAATGATCTTTTCGGAGTCTACGCCTTACGCCGCAGCGACGTTATTCCCGGAAGGTGGCGGATACGCACCTTTCCTGCACGGGAAAGTCGTGGACATGCTCTATTTTCCGATCATAAACTCCACATGGCCGGAATGGTTGCCGGGAATAGGCGGTCGCGAATTTACATTCTTCAGCCCCGTATTCAACATAGCCGACAGCTATATCACGATAGCCGTATTCTACATACTGCTGTTCCAGCACAAATTTTTCATGGGTAAAAAATAACTATTATGAAAAAGATACTTTTCACGATAGCGACATTGCTGTGTATCGCATGCGCAGGCAACGCTTCAGCACAAGATGCCGACCGCATAACGGGCGTATACAGGGTTATAGGCGAGACGACTCACGAACTTTCCAACGTCAGGATATACAAATCGGGAGACACTTACGAAGCCCGGATAATATGGCTCGAACACCCGAACGATGCCGACGGCAATCCTCGTCTCGACGAACTCAATCCCGATCCGGCTTTGAGGAACGTACCCGCCGACGAAATAGTTATCGTTCGCGGCCTGCGCTACGACGCCCGCAAAGACCAATGGACAGGAGGCAAGATATACAATCCGGTAGACGGCAAGGTATACGACGCTATGGCGGAATTCGATTCGCCCGACGTGCTGAACATGCGCGGTTACGTAGGCAAACCGATGTTCGGCAAGACATTCGAATGGAAACGTCTCGAATAAACGTAACGACCGCGCGAAACGGTTATCGCATCGGCATTGCAGCGTAAATTCTCATAGCCATACATCGACTATGGCCCAGTCGGCATCCCCGGAAACGGTTACGGGCACCTCATAACGTCGTCCGCCGTGAACGAACACTACCTCGGAAGGTACTTCGTCGCGGTCGAGTAGGATGACGTAAAATCCGTTCCGTCCCGTTTTATAACGCATTTTACCATTCACCGACACATCTACTCCGCAAACTCCCTGCTCTATGCCGCCGCACACACCTACAGCATACCCGAACAGGGCAAATTCGTTCCTGCCGAGAAATACGGGAGCATATTCGCCGACGAACTCGGACAGCGTTTCTTTCATCTCTCTCGCAGAAAAACCTATTTTGCGCCATCGCTTTTCAACTCCTTTCGCTATAGGATAAGGAAACGCATGCGCAGGATCGGCATTCATGTTCACATAGCACTGCAATCCGTAAATCTGGGCTTCGTTCCGCCTCACGGACAACCGGTCAGCAAACCATGCATATTCCAGATCGGATATTATTCCGCTCCGGAAAGCATCGTACACGAATCCGCGGTAACGTTCCTGTACATCCCCGTCCGAATGCTGAATTATGTAATACAACGCCGACAAGGAATCGTCCGACAAATCCGCCTCTCCGGAAAGGTATAAATCGAGTATGGGCAACGCAATGCGCCGATTGGTCTCATCGGTTACAGCCATCTCCTCATATAAAGGCAACAACACCTGCAAGTCGGCCACTCCGGCTTTCTGCAAACTGTCTATGCGTAATCTGATATCCTGATCGGCTGTGAACGCCCTCGCCAACACTTCTTCATAATCCGGTGCCGTATTCTGGGCGGACGAAATGCCGCATATCGAAAAAGTCCACACGACCGCCAACGCCGCAATAAATCCATAACGCCCCATATCCCGTAAGTATTTATGTAAAAATACTAATAAATCCGTATCGCATATCGAAAAATACGACATAATAAACCGTCTCGCACGATCGGTAGTCCGCCACGATACTCCCGATTCAGTACGCCGTAACCACTAAGACGACATCCTCCACCGTATTACACATCCCGTCAGTCATTCTCCGAAAGAACTCTTTTACAACAGTAAAACGGACAATACGCTCCAATCACATAATGAATACCATAGCAAATTATTCACTCTTGCCATCTTCTATAATCCCAGCGATTATACCATACGTACCTCAACGCAATAATCGCAGAAACAACCGTAAGAACTTCCGGATAAAACAACCGCCGCGCCCTATTCAGGCGCGGCGGTTATAATTCGATTCTCTAAAGGAACCGCAGAATAATCTGCGGAAACGAAACCTGCAACCGGCTATTTAAGATACGATTCGGAAGTTCCGATCATATATCCGTCCATGAATATCTCGACCTTATAAGTACCGCCTGTAATGCCGGCACCATTGTAATAAAGACCGACTTCCAGATCCTTGTTCTGATAATCTATTTCGCGGACAGCCGAATAGGTCAGCTTGTCGCCCTCGAAATCGAACAAAGATTCTATGTCGCCAGCCAGCACATAGCCGTCCGGCCCCGTGATGCGTACATAAACGTTCCTTTCGCCGGGAGTAGCCAGATCGTTGGCTGTAAGAGTAAATTCGACGAGCAGACGCACTGCACGCGACGCACGCGGCACTTCACGGTCGTTGCTGTTAAGTGCTACGAGTTTGATATCCCTCGCTCTTATTATAGCACCCACTTTCACCTTGTTGGAAAGTTCGGAAGCCTTTTCCTCGGCAGCCTGCGCACGCAGACGTTCGTTGTTCACCTGCTGACGGAAAGCGACGTTCTCTTCCGTAAGGCTACGGTTGAGCTGATTGAGAGAATCTATCTGACGCACATAATTGCGCATGATCTCACGCATGGTACCGAGTTCCCTCTCGTACTTGCGTATCTTGGCGTAATTGAGGTTGCGTTCACTCTGAAGTTTTTCCATAAGCGAATCGGCCCGACGACGCTCTAAGCCGAGATTGTAGCTTATGGAATCGTTATCCACATGCAGATTGTCGAGATCGGTTATGAGAGAATTGATATTCTCCTGCAACACGACCTTTTCGGCCTGGGCTTCCGCCTTGAGGTTGCGCACCTGCCTGAAATAGATTATCGCGAGAACTCCCAGAACGACAACGAGCAATACGATTACGATCTGGTAACCCCTTATCGACTTGGACGTGCGGTCGGGAGTATTCTCTGTGTTGTTGTACTCTGCCATAATTATTATTGATTTAAGTTAACGTTATACTCCTTGTTATATCAACATCAATGCAAATATAACATAAATAATATATCATATCGCACTGTCATCATATAAAAGTCCGTCATACCCCGTAAGTCGCGCCCGAACGCTTCCGACTCTCAACGGCGACTCAAGGAAAACAGGCACCTTGTTACTGTCGTCGGAAATCCATATGAAAAACTCGCTGCCATCCTCGAAACTGTCGGCATCGTCGTTCACGAGCTGACACGAGAACTTCAACGTCCTGATCCGTCCGAGTCCCGGTACCTTACGCACCTCGCGGCCGTAATACTTGTATTTCACATACTGCACCCTATCTTTAAGCAACAGGGCAAGCGTGCGCTCCTCGCCGGGAGTATAGGCCGATATATCGTGCATTCGGAGATTGTAGAACAGCGACACGCCGTCCATCGCCCCCTCTACGAGTTCCACAACCGACTCTACCGGCGTCTTGCGTTTGTTATGATTACGGTAGCTGTTGAAAGATGTCATTCCGTCCCAGTCGTACAGAAACTGACTCGAAAAACGATAATCGCCTTCGAGCAACTGCGCACTGGCTTTCACCGGCAGCATATCCGATTTGCGCAACCAGCTTTCATAACGGTCGTCGAGTTCATAGAACCACCGGAATACGCCTTTCACCGTGGCGCGGGCGCTGATACGGTATGTCTCTATGCCGTCCACCTCGTCGTCGTAAATGTTCATCTCCACGTCACCCATATCAGTATTGGGCCACAGCGTCGCCCGGTAACTGACCGTATATTTCAACCGTTCCCCTGCCGCAAAAGCGGGCATCAGACTGTCGTTCTGGGCATACGCGCCCGAGCAGACAGCCATTGCGACAAAGAACAAAACCATTTTCCCGACCATATCTTACTTCTTTTTTATCCGTCGCGACACACACCGAACATGTGCCGAACGGCAAAACCATATTACAAGATAACGATTTTCCCAACCGGTGAAACACCGGACCCGAAAATTTAATCGTTCCGCAACACCGCGACACTCCATGCCGCTCAGGAGATCATGCCGAAATCTACACCGCCGTGATTTTCATACCTGCGGCGCAACGCGGCGAGCAATCTGTTTTGCGGCTGCTGCAATGCGCTGTCTTCGGACAGAATCTCTCCCGCCACCCTACGCGCATATTCTATGATAGCGGTATCGTGCGCCAGCGATGCGATTTTGAGTTCAAAAGCCGTGCCGCTTTGTTGGGTACCCGATATATCGCCAGCCCCGCGCAGCTTCAGGTCGAGTTCCGACAACCGGAACCCGTCGTTGGTCTCCACCATGGCATCGAGACGGGCACGCGCCTCTCGCGACAACTTGTCGCCGCTCATCAATATGCAGTACGACTGTTCGGCTCCGCGCCCAACACGCCCACGCAACTGGTGCAGCTGCGACAGCCCGAAACGTTCCGCACTCTCTATCACCATAACCGTGGCATTGGGCACATCCACACCGACCTCTATAACGGACGTGGCGACCATAATCTGCGTCTCGCCGTCCTTGAACGCGCGCATTCCCTCGTTTTTCTCCTCGGACGACAACTTGCCGTGCACTACGGACAGGCGGTATTCCGGCAATGGAAATTCGCGCGACATGGTCTCGAATCCGTCGTACAGATCCTTATAATCCATCTTCTCCGACTCCTTGATGAGCGGATAGACAACATATACCTGACGCCCCTTGGCTATTTCGCTGCGCAGGAATCCGAACAGTTTCATTCGCTGCGAGTCGTACAGGTGACGCGTAAGTATCGGTTTACGTCCCGGCGGCAGTTCGTCTATGACCGATACGTCCAGATCGCCGTACAGCGTCATGGCCAACGTTCGCGGAATAGGCGTAGCCGTCATGACAAGAATATGCGGCGGAACGCTGTTTTTGGTCCACATGCGCGCCCTCTGCTCCACACCGAAACGGTGCTGTTCGTCTATCACCACGAGTCCGAGATTATCGAAACGTACCCTGTCTTCCAGAAGTGCATGTGTCCCGATCAGTATGTGCATCCGCCCGTCGGCAAGGCGGGCGAGTATGTCGTCGCGCTCCTTTTTCTTGGTGGATCCGGTCAGCACACCGACCGATATTCCCAACCCCTCGACCATGCGGGACACCGAAGCGAAATGCTGGCGGGCGAGAATCTCGGTCGGAACCATCATGCAAGACTGAAAACCGTTGTCGGCCGCCAGCAACATGGCCATCAACGCCACGAGCGTCTTGCCGCTACCCACATCGCCCTGCAGGAGACGATTCATCTGGTGCCCGGTAACGGTATCTGCACGAATCTCCCTGACGACTCTTTTCTGCGCTCCGGTCAACTCGAAAGGCAGCCTTTCGTTATAAAACCCGTTGAAGAAAGTTCCCACGCGAGGAAAATAAAATCCATTCTCGGCCGTAGTACGCGTCGCCCTACGGGAGAGGATCGATAGCTGTATGCCGAGCAATTCCTCGAATTTCAGCCTGTACTCGGCCCGACGCAACGCCTCCTGATTCTGCGGGAAATGTATATTGTACAAAGCCTCTCGCAACGGCATCAATCCGGCCGACTCCAATATACCGGACGGGAGAGTCTCCGTTATATACCCTTCAACCTGTTCCCACATATTGCAGACCAGATTGTAAATGCCTTTTGACCCCAGCTGCACTCCGGAGAGCTTTTCGGTCGTGCTGTACACGCCCTGCAAACCTCCCGACGGTCTGTTAGCGAGCCGTGCGACGAGATCCATTTCGGGATGTACGAACGACAATTCGTTACGGAACAATGTCGGCCGCCCGAACACGAGATACTCCTTGCCGGGCTCTATACGCTTCTCTATCCACTTGGCGCCTTGGAACCACACCAGATCGGCGCTCCCGGAGCCGTCCGACACCGTCACACGCAACCTCTGCTTGCGTCCCTGTCCTTCGTAAGCCATACCCGTCACACGTCCCTTGACCTGAATGTATGCCGGAGCATCTCCCCCCACGTCGCCTATACGGTAAACCTTGGTGCGGTCTACATACCTGAAAGGAAAATAGTAGAGCAGATCGCCGAAGGTGCGTATGCCGAGCTCCTTTTCCAACAGCGCGGCACGCCTTTCGCCGACACCGGAAAGATATTTTATGTCATATTCGAGTGCGGTAGCCATAAGCCATGTTTACGATACCAAAAATAATAAGAATTTCCGGAAAGTCCCCAACGCCGCCTTCCGGCTCTTCCCGAGGCCGCAGCGACAACGGAGATTTCCGCAACTGTAGCTTACGCTTCTGCGGCTTTTTGCCTACATTTGCATTGTCGGCGCGAAGCCGGCCTAAACCGTACGAAACCATGGACGAAAACAAAAACGACATACCCGAAAGCGCATGGTGGGACGCCGTCCGCCCCGCCCGCCGCACGAGCGACGAGGTGAAAATAGGTCCGGTCATGATAGGCGGCACCAATCCCGTGGCCGTGCAATCCATGACAGACCGCAATACCAACGACACCGATGCGTGCATAGAACAGATAACCCGCATAAGGAAAGCCGGCGGTCGCATAGTCAGGCTGACGACGCAGGGTATGCGCGAGGCCGAGAACATGCGGATCATAGCCGGCCGAGTCCGGGAAGAAATGCCCGACGTAGCGCTGGTAGCCGACGTACACTTCATACCGCAAGTGGCCTACGCGGTAGCCGACCATGTAGACAAGGTACGCATCAACCCCGGCAACTATAACGACAAGGGGGGCAGTTTCGACGCCCTGCTGAAAAAATGCCGTAGACTGGGTGTCGCATTACGAATAGGAGTCAACCACGGCTCGCTCTCGGAAAAGATGGTCACTCTTTACGGAGATACGCCGCGCGGCATGGTGGAGTCGGCCATGGAATTTCTGCGCGAATGCCGCCGGGCAGGTTTCGGCGACGTGGTCATATCCATGAAATCGAGCAACACACGTGTCATGGTACACGCCTACCGGATGCTCGTGGCAGCCATGTACGCCGAGGGAATGCGTTATCCGCTTCATTTGGGTGTAACCGAAGCCGGCAACGGCATGGAAGGACGCATAAAATCGGCGGTCGGCATAGGCGCGCTGATGAACGACGGAGTAGGCGATACCATAAGAGTATCGCTCACCGAGCCTCCCGAAAACGAAATTCCCGTAGCCGAAGCTCTTGCGGATTACTTTGCCGGACGATACTCTCACGGCAGTGAAACGAATGACGTAAGGCAGGAGGCCGCCGGCCTGTTCTCTCCGTTCGAATACAGACGCAGAGAGACGACACGAGAGGGCAATATCGGCGGAGGCCAGCCGCCGGTACTGTATTCCGAACTCGACGAGCGGCAGATGCAGTCGCTGCGAAACGGCGGAATAGCGGAAATAACGGCCGAAGGCGACGACCCGGTCGCCATATGGCGCAGCGCATTGGCCGAAGCCGCACGGCACGGAGACAGGCGTCCCGTAATACTTCACCGCAGATACGACGAAACCGATTCCATGACGGTCGCCCTGCATGCGGCAGCCGATTTCGGCGTCATGTTCATAGACGGACTGGCCGACGGCATACATATAGAAAGTCCCTGCGGTACGGAGACGAACGACCACATAGCGCTCGACATATTGCAGGCAGCCCGTGCCCGAATGAGCAAGACGGAATTCATCTCCTGCCCCGGTTGCGGACGTACGTTATACTCATTGCACGATACTATCAATACGGTCAAAGCCCGCATGTCGCACCTGAAAGGGCTGAAGATAGGAATCATGGGGTGCATAGTAAACGGTCCCGGCGAGATGGCCGACGCCGATTACGGATACGTGGGTGCAGCTCCGGGACGCATATCCCTGTACCGCGGACGCGAACTCGTACGCCGCAACATACCACAGGAAGAAGCCCTCGACACCCTGATAGAACTCATCAAGGCGGACGGACGCTGGACTGAACCCGAATAATCCGCCCCGCGCAACAGAACGGAGCAATTTGAATATTGGAGACAGAAAAATTACTCCGCTCGCTGGCGGCGAGTAAAACGCGTATTTCCGGCAAATGCACGATACCGCATTCCGCACGATAATCGAGACTCATCCTACCGGTTCCGACCGCAACAGTCGTCTAAAAAACACGACCAGTACCGCCACTGTCGGCCAAACAGGATGTCAAACGGCTTTATAAAAATAGCAGATATATCGTCGGAATCGCCGACTTAACCCGGAATACGAATAAAAATAAAGCTGCTGCAGAGGAATAGACCTCTTCTCCGGACATGATATACTGAGACGGCATTCCGACAAACGACGAATTATAAGAAACGGCCCGCCGGACACGTAAGACTACGCACAACGAAACTCAAAATTACATGACGATACTGCCGCTGACATATCTCGGAAATACCGAATATTTTTCCCTCCTGTTGCAGGAGGAGTGCGTCATAGACCTGTACGAACATTACATCAAACAGAGCTACCGCAACCGGTGCGAAATAATGACGGCGACAGGCACGGCCGCGCTTACCGTCAACGTAGTAAAGGGAGGAAGCATAGTGAAACGTCCGGTCCGCGACATTCAGATAGATTACTCGAAACGCTGGCAACACCAGCATTGGACGGCCATAACCTCTGCTTACCGCAACTCCCCGTATTTCGACCATTACTGCGACCTGTTCGCACCGTTTTACGAAAAGCGTTTCCGGTTTCTGGCAGATCTCAACATACCGCTCGCCGAAACGATCGTCAAGATACTCGGCAGCCCCGGCTCCCTACGATTCAGCGATTCATACGTCGAGACATCCACAGGCGATACCGATCTGCGCGGAGCGTTCAAGCCTTCGGCGGATCGTACGCGAATGCCCCCTGCCACACACGAGTACCAGCAGGTATTCTCCGACCGGCAGCCGTTCGCACCCAATCTGTCGGTAATAGACCTCATATTCTGCGAAGGTCCGGCCGCAGCGGACATACTGCGCGGATCGATAAGATAAACATACCCAACCAAACATACAAAAGGCTACGCCCCATTTAACTTTTGGTGGCGTAGCCTTTATCATATCGTCCGTATATCCGCCGTCATTACAAGTCCGGCAGACACACGACCGCTCTTACTATTCGCGAACAAACCGATCGCATGAACCGGCCTCCGTTCGCGACTACGATCAGAACTTATAACCTATGCCGAAAGTGAAAGTGCCGAAATCGACGCCGACGCCGTAAGCCGCAATCTTTTCACCGGCACTACCTGCGAGCGCATAAAATCCGCCGATAGAAGCGTTGACGATCCAATGATCGTTGATCCTGCAATTAATTGCGGGCGCCACTGTCAATAACGCGACATCCATCTGATTTGCAGTCACTTTAGTTTTATTTCCGCCCAAAATTTCAACATCCCTATCGGCGCGTCCCTGATAGCCTAAAAACCCTTCAAAGGAAACGAAGAATCTGTCAGACAAAGGCAAATAATAATTAATGTTAGCGCCTATCGTAAAGACATGCGTCCCGACACGAGTTTTGTATGTCTGATCGCCGCTGAAATTCGGAATTTTTTCACCTGTCCACTGATTGGAATATCCCAATGTTCCGCCGACTGACAACCGATCGTTCAAAAAATACTCGAACTCAGGTGCAATGGAAATGAGATTTTGCGACGCTTTACCATCCTTATTCCCTATCCCCGAAGTATTGAGACCGATACTACCTTTCAGAAGCATATCGCCTTTGGAAAAACTCTGGGCGGATACCGAACAAACGGCTGCCACGGCAAAAATTACGGAAAGAATAAAAGTCTTTTTCATGTTCAAATATGTTTTAATGATTCGACTCCAAACATTTATTCATATCAAAGATAAACAATTATTCTTTATCCGTTGCGATTTTCCGCAGCAATGTTCAAACATCCTATCAGTTTCGTCGCGGGATCCGTTCCTGCACCGACGACGTACACCGCAACAAGGCATCGCTCGTGCAGTTACGAGACCCTACGGCTACGCCTTGTCAGAAACGGAAACCCACGCCGAGCACCATGCCGCCGAAGTGTACCCCTGCGGTAGCTATGAACTCGCCGTCGGCAACACCTGCGATCGCATTTATATTACCGAAAGAGGCGGTCAGGACGAACTTGTCCGTCGCCATAAAATTCAGTGTCGGAGTAACCGTTACCAAACCGACATGCATTAATCCCCCTCCATCGGATATACTCGATCCGCCGACGGAATAAGAGCTCCTGCAGAACAAACCGGCATAGCCGAAAAAGCCGTCGATAGACAGATACAATCTGGCAGATAAAGGCAGATACCATTTCAAGGTAGGACCGACCATAGCAAGCATATAGCTATCCTTGTTCTTTTCATATACATCACCGACCATCCCTCCGGATATTTGCGCAAACTCCGTATAACTTACCTTGGCCCCGACGGATCTGTTGTCCCGATAAAAATATTCGAACTGCGGCGAGACGGATAAAAGGCAATAAGTATAGTCGAAGTTGCCGAGAGCCTGTACCCCCAGCTCTCCTTTCAGAAACATATCGCCCTCGTGCAGTTCCTGAGCGCGAGCTACGCCGTACGACATGAAAAGACACATGCAGATAATCAAAGTCCGTTTCATAAATCAAAGATTTTAAGGATTAAAATAAAATTATAACACAAGGTAGCGATCATTTCGACACTCCGAATGATTTCTGAAAAAGAGACAACAGTAAATCTGCTATCGTGATCACCCTACAGGCATTTCAAGATACAGACCGAATAATGTAGGTTACACATCACTCACACCAAGCACGAAAACGCAAACCGGACGAAAAGAAATGAACAAGGCTATCGTATCGCAACGGATGCTGCGGTACAAATCTGAAAACTAACCGATAAAAAAGAATAAGAAACGAACGCATCTCCAGACAGTAATCCGGGCACGCAACGAAATAAATGCGTTCCGCTCCACCGCGTAAAAATCACACATGCACGTATACGCAGATTCGTAAACGTCACCCCAAAGATATACGTACCGATAAGATTAACATCTGTCCGCGCAACCGAATAACTAAAGACCGGACGTCACAACACGGAGCCGGGAGCATATACCAACGATGCGCTGTTCTCCACGGTAACATAATCGTCACCTGAATCCATGACGGAAAACGCATATACCTCATTATCTCCGCGCACCAGCTTTACATTCCGCCATACGAAAATGCCGTTTTTACCAGACACGACACCCTGAGACACACCGTTCACGGAAAGCTCTACGGTGGGCAGATTGGAATATACGGTTATGTCCTGTACTTCGGATTCCCTTACCGGATGCCTGTTCCCCGTTATATATATGAAAGGATCGTCATGGTTCCAGTTGGCCTTGTAAAGCCAGTATGCGTCCTTACGCACCTTGCGGTCGAACGTAACGAGTCCACAGTCCACCAGTCCCTCGCCGTTACCGGCCGGATACGAGACGGAGCCGTGATCGAACATATCGCCCACGAACACTCCCCAATACCGTTTCTGATTTCCCAAAGCGGCAATGTGTACTTCATGTACATGCGCCTGCCAGTTTTCGGCATGACATCCCCTATACGGGTCAGGACGTTTCAAAGGCTCGGCATAACACCCTTCGCTGCCGCCGACGCGGTAACTCACCGCGGAACATATCCTGTTCCATTTTTTGTCGCCTTGCAACTGTCTGTCCCAAATAGTTATATCCTCAGGCATTCCCGACAGCCACCCGAAAGTATGATTCCACACTATCAGGTCGGGAATACGGTTGATATCGCCGTCCTTGTTGCTTACGCCTACCGTAAGACGGCTGCCGTCCGCCCTGTGCGCCTCGTCGTTCAGAACGCCTATGAACGGTATCGGATCGTCCCCGCGCAACTCAGGATCGGAAAATATGCCCCAGAAAAATACCGACGGATTATTATATCGTTGGCATATGGTCTCTTTCAGCTGCGACAGGGCGTTCTCGCGGAAAGCCGGCGAGTCGTAGAATCCGCGCGTTCCCATAGCCGAAGCACCCGTAAACGGAGAATCGGCCAGCACCACGATACCGCGCCGGTCGCACATTTCGTAGAACTCGCCGTAATGGCTTCCGCCGGCCACCCGGACGGCATTGGCACCCATTTCGCATATTATGTCGAGATCCTCTTCCATTTGGGCGATCGTGGAAACGGGACCCGACATCGCCCTATCGCGCCATAACACGACTCCCCGCAAAGGATATTCGTGCCCGTTAAGCGACAATCCCCTGTCCGGATCTACCGAAAAACTGCGGAACCCGGTAAGAAAAGAGACCGAATCGGTACGTGTGCCGTCATCGAGCGACACCGTAACCCTATACAGATAAGGGTCGTCCACACCTTGCCACAGATGAGGGTCGTCGACCTCGAACGGAATCTCGGCTACCGTAACACCATTGTCCGCCCTGTGACGCACCCTGTCGTAAAAGACCACGCTGTCACGGGCATCGGATATGCGCATGCCCACCTGTACCGCATGCTGCAACTTGCTGTTGACACTCACTCGTGCGCAACCGGCAGCCTTACCGGCATCGGCCTGAGCGACTACCATTTTCACCCCGTTGCCGCCGAAACCGTCGAAACCTATAGCGCTGCCGTCCGTAACGACAAGCTCCACACCGCGCGTAATGCCGCCGTAAACGTTATCCTCGCCGGCAGTAGGAAGCACATCGGTACGCTCGGCATTGCTGACCATTACCCACAACAGATTGTTGCCGCCGAAATCGAAACAATCCGTTATCTCGAATTCGAACGCATTGCAACCGCCCTTGTGCTGCCCCACGTAACGTCCGTTCACCAAAAGGTCGGTGACCGCGGAGGCACCCTCGAATCGCAGGAATATGCGTTTCCCGCGCCACTGGGGACGCGCCTTGACATATTTTATATAATTGCCCATACCGCGATAATAGTCGGGACTACCGGCTAGGGCATCCGTATTCCACGTATGTGGCAGATCGACGTTCAACGAATCGCGTTCGTCACAGGTATAAAACTTCCACCCCCTGTTGAGGTCGTAAACATCACGTGCTGCGGAAGCAAATACCGGTACTACCAGCATTGCCAGAAACATTACGAGTGACTTTTTCATAATCCGATGCGCTTTCACTTTTGCCGACAGCGGTTTCCATCCCCGGAAACCGCCCCGACAAATAGTCTTGTCCGCGCTAAAGGTAGCGATTTTTTTACTACTTTCGTAGGCGGATTATCCACCGGCGCTGGCCGCAATCGTAAAAGATGAATACCCTCGACATAATACTTATCGTACTGCTTCTTATCGCGGCCGTAAACGGTTGGCGCAAAGGCATCATAACGCAGGCATGCGGAATAGCCGGGCTGATTCTCGGAATCATGTTCGCCATACGCTTCAGCCGACGGGTGGGCGACTGGCTGAATGTCGGCGACGATTTCGCTCCCGTACTCGGCTTCATAGTCATACTGCTCGTAAGCATCGTAGTCCTCGCACTGATCGGCTATCTTTTCAAAAAGGTATTCCACCTCACGGGCTTCGGCATCATCGACCGTATAGGCGGCCTGGCCGTAGGCGTAGTCAAGATAGGACTGCTGCTGAGCATACTGATCGGCTTCTTCGTACGCATGAACGACAACTATCATTGGGTGGATCCGAAGGAGATAACCGATTCTGCGGTATACAAACCGCTTCAGGCCATGACGGATGCCATATTCCCGTACCTGATAGAGGCCAAGGACAAGATAATGGACTCTGTTCCCGAAAACTCCACGGACAACGACTCGGACGAATCCGAACAGGCATAATCACAACGGCATGGCAGAAAAACTCACCGGAACGGTCATAGAAAGCACCGGCAGCCACTACAAGATACTCACCCCCGACGGCGCAACACTCGAAACCCGTCTGCGAGGCAAACTGCGTCTGGACGGTCGCCGCACCACGAATCCCGTAGCAGTCGGCGACGAAGTATCATTCGAGACCACACCGGAAGGCGAGACCGTGATCACGGCCGTATCGCCGCGACGCAACTACCTCATACGCCGCGCCTCCAATCTGTCGAAAGAGGCGCATGTCATAGCCTCCAACCTCGATCAGGCATTCGTTGTGGCATCGCTCGTCGCACCGGCCACGAATCCCGAATTCATCGACCGTTTCCTCGTCACATGCGAGGCATACAACATTCCCGCCGGCATAATACTCAACAAATGCGACCTGCTGGAAGATTTTCCCGATGCGATAGTCGAATTCGCCTCTACCTACGCCTCGGCGGGCTACGAAACCTACCCCGTATCGGCCGCCCGACCGAACGGTGCTGAAGCGCTCCGCGCACTGTTTGCCGGAAAAACCACGCTGCTTACCGGAAACTCCGGAGTCGGCAAATCCACGATAATAAAATACATGATCCCTGATGCCGACGTACGCATAGGCCGTATTTCCGACTACCACCACAAAGGCATGCACACCACGACATTCGCACGCATGTACCGTCTGCCGGAGGGAGGCAGCATAATAGACACCCCCGGCATAAAAGGGTTCGGGCTGATAGACATAGACGCTTCGGAAGTATTCCGCTACTTCCCGGAATTCATGCGTTATGCCCCCGGCTGCCAGTATTATAACTGCACCCACACCCACGAGCCGGGCTGCGCCGTCACGGCGGCGGTAGAACGCGGAGACATATCCTCGCAGAGATACGTAAGTTACCTGAAACTGCTCGACGAAGATGGCAAATACCGTTTATGATGCCGCGGCCGACGGACCGCAGTGGTACGCCGAACGCATAGAATACCTTTCTCGTTTCGTTCTGCCCGAAAGAGCGGAGACATTCGACCGGGTACTGTCCATGCGCACACGCTGGCTTACGGTCTGCATGGAGAATACGTTCCACCCGCAGAACGCCAGCGCCGTAGTCCGCACCTGCGAGGCCTTCGGCATACAGGACATATACACCGTAGAGAATCTATGCAAATTCAACCCTAACGTCAACATAGTGCGCGGAACCGACAAATGGATAGACCTGCGCCGGCACCGCAATACGGCATCCGCTATAACGGCGCTCCGCGAACGCGGTTACCGCATAATAGCCACCGCTCCGCATATAGGCGACACTACCGCAGAGGAATTCGACGTCGCTTCGTCGCCGTTCGCCATCGTCTTCGGAACCGAACATGCCGGCATCAGCGAGGAGATAATCCGTGAGGCGGACGGTTTCATACGCATTCCGATGCACGGTTTCGTCGAAAGTCTCAACGTCTCGGCATCCGCCGCCATACTGCTGCATACGCTGTCGACACGCCTGCGTGAGAGCGACGCCCAGTGGCGCCTGCCGCAAGAAGAGAAGCTGCAACTGATGTTCCGGTGGCTCATGGCAAGCATACGCGACTCTGGGAACATACTCTCGCACGGGTTCCCGACTCCGTAGCCGATTCCCGATAAGGCGCATATCGCCACAACCGACCATATACGCAACTGGGCATATACGACATAAAAACATGAAAGCCGAAATCATAACCATTGGCGACGAAATACTCATCGGCCAGATAATAGACACCAATTCGGCATGGATAGCCGAACAGCTGAATACGGCGGGCTTCACCGTCCTGCGAAAATTCTCGATAGGCGACGACCGAACGGAAATACGCGACACCATAAACGAAGCGCTGCACCGCTCCGAAGCGGTGATAGTGACGGGCGGACTCGGCCCCACCAAGGACGACATCACGAAACTGACGCTGGCGGAGATGTTCGGCGGCGGTATGGTACGCGACGAGGAGACCTACGAACGCAACCGACGGATACTCGAGGCGCGCGGCATAGAATACAACGACCTGAACAAGGGGCAATCGCTCGTACCCGCCCAAGCTACCGTTTTGCAGAACCTGCACGGCACGGCGCCGGGAATGTGGTTCGAACGCGACGGACACGTCCTCGTCTCGCTGCCCGGCGTTCCCTTTGAAATGAAGGAGCTGATGAACGGCGAAGTGCTTCCACGCCTTGAAAAGCGTTTCCGTCACGGCAAGGTGATCCATAAAACGGCAATAACGTTCGGCCTCGCCGAATCGGTACTCGCGGCGACCATATCCGATTGGGAAGATGCACTGCCCGACTACCTGCATCTGGCATATCTGCCCAGTCCGGCACAGATAAGGCTCCGCCTGTCTGCATACGACATAGAAGGTCGCGAAGAGGCGGCCGAAATAGACAGGCGATTCGCAACGCTCGAAAAACTGATACCGGAACATTTCATAGGTTACGGCGACGACACTCTCGCTTCCGTCACCGCCTCCACACTCTCCTCGCGCGGCAATACGCTCGCAGTGGCCGAATCATGTACAGGAGGTGCACTGAGCGCATGTTTCACATCGATGCCCGGCGCATCGGAATACTTTCTCGGCAGCGTGGTATCGTATAGCAACGAAGTGAAAGCCTCCGTACTCGGCGTATCCCGCGCCGACCTCGCCGCCTATGGCGCCGTGAGCGAACAGGTAGCCCGTCAAATGGCCGAAGGGGTACGCCGACTCTGCGGCTCGGATTACGCTCTCGCCACCACTGGCGTCGCCGGTCCTTCGGGCGGCTCGCCTGACAAACCGGTAGGCACCGTATGGATAGCGCTGGCCACCCCCGACGGTACTACTGCACGCCTGTTCACCTTCGCCAAACTGCGCGCCCAGAATATAGAACGCGCATCGGCCAATGCGATAAACATGCTGCGCCTGCATCTGCTCGACGCTTCAAAACGATAAAAGATCCACATCCCGCCGTAAGATATCCGGAAATACGGCCGCTGGCAATCCGGTCGGCAACTTAAGCAAATAGAGAACATCCAAACGGCACGCCCCATGATTCAACCGCCGTAGCTACAGGCTACTGCCGGCAGACACCAAACCGGCTACGGCCGTCATCGACAAAGAACTATGCCGGTCAACCAGAGCCTCGCCCGGGAAAATCCTGCAGCCATTCACGCATCGTTACCGGTGAACGGCCGCGGGGCACTGCGGGCAATATCGGCGAAACAGGTTTTCATATCCGACACGCGCCGATATCTGCAAAAAAGCCAGCCTATACGACTGCAAAGAAATACATACGCAACGACGTCCTATACTCCGACATCAATAATACGATAAAGCCTGTACACGATAACGGCAAGGACGCCACGATACCGGCCGCCGGCAACATATCCCACAGCCCGTCATTTCCAATGTCCACACAAACGGCAGTTCCGTAGTGACGGCAATCCGCTGCATCGCACTGTCGGTATCGTTTATTCATTTCCGCCGTGATTCCGAAATAAACACGACAATACATACTGTTCGTCATTCATCGTAACCGAGTATACCTCCGCATACACTCCATTACCACACTATACAACGCATTGAAAATCCTATACGCACAGCCGGAGCCTTACACCCTCCGCAGCCACGGCGAGAATCACCGTAGCTTCACTTACAGCACAATATGCTACGAAAACATGTACGGACTGCGGCAACACGATAAACATGCCGCAATGCATCCTCGTACAACACCGAAGACAATTACCAGATTCTCCGTATTTATGCTAACCCATGCAAACCGGAACGACACAGAACGTTATCCCGGCACCAAACGGGTTCGCTCCTATACAATCCGTATACGACAACATTTCCCTCCGGCGTATCATAAATACATTACCTTTACACGAAAATACGAAAGTGGGTTGTATCAAAACATAATTTTTGACGCAACCCACTTAAGGTGTGTAAAAACGGTTAAAATGCAAGATCATGAATGCGAGGGCGACAGGAATTTACTTGTAGTAAATGACTTAGCCAGAATCACGATATAAACGCAACAGATTGCCCGTTATGACACACGTCCTCAGTTCATTCTCAATTCTAATTCCACCCGGGATTCACCGGAGGATTGCTTCCGAAATTCTCGGTATTGCCGGTACTCGCGGACGCCATTACAGGACTCCATATCACATCCGAGTACGCGCTGCCGATAAGTCCCCCCTCTACATCGGATGACAATGGCTGAGCATAGAACAGATATCCTACGCAATCCGGGGAACTGCCGGAGAACACTATATTGTTGCCGGATTTTTCACCGTAAAGCCGATTAACGACATCGAGGTATATCTGATCGCCTACTACTTGTGCCAAATACAGATACACGTTATAGTTCCCTGACAACGTACCGCTGTTCTTTACAAGCGTCATGCCGTCGAAAACGATTTTGCCGTCCTCGAAACGTGCCCGGATCTCATCCTCTACAGAATATTGCATGCTGGCAAAAGGATCCATCATACCGGAAACCTTGTAGGTCTTGCCGACAACATCCTCGGTTACTGTCACGTTCATCGCTACGAGCGGCGTTCCGAACAAATCGGTATACGATACCGACCACTGCCCTATGAACTGTCTGTATTCCGGAGTATCTGTACCCGGAATGGGATCGTCAGTCGTAAACTCATAATAAATCGGACGACCGTACACACCCTCCGCATCATAGGCGAGTCCCAGCACGACATACGGTGTCGACGGAATTACCGGCAGTGAAACAGAGGTCTCGCCAGCCGAGAAATCATAACCTTCAGCCGCATCAATATATGCCGCCAAAGCATTTTCGTCAGACAGATCGACGCCCAACGCCACCCGCCTTACTGCGACCAATTTATAGGTCGCCGCATCGTTAAGCACGATATCGAATTCCGCAGTAACATCGGAAATATTCTTCGGACTTATTTCAATGGAAGCGGCGCTGGCCACATGCGCTTCGGTAGATATTTCGGCCTTGTACAATTCGCCGAATCCGTTTTCGCCCTCCACTACGAACAGCCATACGAACTCTGTGCCGGGAGTAAGCCCGGTAGCGCCGGTAGTATACGTCTCTCCTTCAACATCCACACCGCAATCCTTGTAAACGAGAACGTTATCGTACAGTACATCATCGTCTACACCTTCCACGGCAGAGCCGAGGAACAACAGATGGTGCAGTCTTTTGGCTCCTTCCGGCAATAATACCGTCACGTCAATAGCGGTTTCTGTACAAGTAAACGCGACTCTTTCCGCAGTCAGAGTAAGCGCCGGATCCTTCTTTATTGCAGGAACGGTATAATCCGTGCGTAAGACATCGCCCACGACATTCTGCCCGGAGAGGGCTGCCGCCAAGAACACGATCTTCTGTTCGGGAGAGGTCTGGTAATCTACTGTATACGGTACGGAAGGCGCCGCAGAGCCGTTTGCCAACAACCAATCGAGAAGCGTATTCTGCGGATTTTGCAACATATATTCGTCGAGACCGCTCTTGGGAACGGCACCGTACATGATTCCGTCGGCATCAGCACTGCCCGTCAAAGCATACGTAACGACAGTTTTCTTGAAATTGCTTTCCGTCTCGTCTATGCTTATGGATACGGCCGGCGCCTTGGCATTCTCGAATACGAGACCGGAAACAGGAGTGACCTTGGCTCTCTCCACGGTAACCGACTGCATAGCCTCCTTCGTAACCACATTACCCTCGTTGTCTGTCATACGTACCACAAGAGACTCGTACTCCCCGGCCGGGAGCGCGCAATAGACGGACAACGGCGCAGATGTCGAAAGCGCCTCATTTATACCGTCGATCTCTACGCTTTGTCCGTAGCCGTCGTTCCAGCTCACGGACAGATCTCCAGAATCGACCCCGGCAGATCCGGCCATAGGCGATCCACTCGACAAAGATATGCGCGAGAGCGTACCGGTACCGGTTATCTGCAACTCCAGAAGCCCGCATACATTTCTGAAAAACATTTCGCTAACGTCGCCATTAGCCGTGGCTATCATCGGATTGGCCGACTCGGCGAACGAGCCTTTCACATAAGTCTGGGTTACCGGGAACGTCATATGCACGTTCAGACCGTCGAATGCGAGCACTCCTTCCGCCGGATAAGCGGCTACGAAAGCGTTACCCGCAGGCTTGTATCCCTCGAAAGAGGCATCGTTGGTACCGGCCCCGGAGGTCATGCTGAACAACTCGCCGGAACTATCGGCATCGCTGAACAGATAAAACGCGTCGCCTTCGCTCCACATGACCGACAGATCGTCGCCGAGCGAGGTCCGTGTGGATTCCACAGACGCATGAATAGTAATTTTCTTTTCCACGGGATTTTCCGGAGGATTCTGGGTACATCCCGTCAATACGGCCGATAATGCGAACACCGTCCCGAATGCCGCAGGTCCCAGCCATTTTTTCATAATAAATAGTAATGATCGTTTCATAGTCCGACAATTTTAGTATAACAAATAAAAAAACAACTATCATTTCTCATCCTGCTTGTAAATATACACACAAACAACGACAAAAACCAATCGAAACGAATACATTACCGTAATAAAAATACTGTATGCGGCAAAACATGCCATACATGCATCCGCAAAGCGCACCGCCGAATTGTACCGCCTCCAACAAAACGTTTGACCGTACCGATAAGCCTGCCATGCAAGCGACAATAAAACAGGACGGCGATATGTTTCAACCGACGTCCTGTATGAAAATCAACGCATGCCCAGTAAGCATGGCAACCGCTATGTCCGCTGACGATACGGCTACGATCAGCCGTCATCGCCGTTATTTCGGGATCACTTACCGAACTTCACTCCGAGCGATACCCCCATACCGTCCGGATAAATGCTCATTCCCATATCGAGAGCCCACCCTTTATCGCGCGAGAACAACAGTTCCCACCCAAGAGACAATACGAATCCGACATGAGCTAAACCGGTAAGATAAGGATCATTTCCCATGAAAGCGCGATAACTGCTGTAGTATCCCACGGCGAGGTCTATATGAATGAAAGAGGAGGTGTTGTACATGAAAAAACGCTGTGATATTTTCGGCCCGACGAACACGCTGTTAACCGTCGCGTCACGCGAAGTGTACGTATCGGACACGATATGATAAGTCGTTATACGCCCGTCGAACCGCGAATAGTCCGCAAGCAGGCCTATGCCGAAATTGCGCCACTGATAGCGGACGTATTCCAGTCTCGCCACGGGAACCACGCCTCCTTTCCACGGCATTTGAATGCCGCCCGACACGCCGAAACGGTTTTTCAACCACGGCTGTTCGCCCATCTTGCTTTTATCCGACAACTCTATCCATTCGTCTTTGGTACTCACGTAATAATATCTGTCCGAAGTGCCTTCGTGTATGAACAAAACGTCGTCGTAGGAAACGAACTCCATAGGCCTGTATTCTCCCCCTTCGCCCACATAATAAAACAGCCGGTTTCCCACAGGCGGAGGCAACACCAGTTCGCAACGTATCGTATCGCCGCGGCGCATTATGATCTCGTCGGGAAGCCCGACACTCTGTGCATCGGCTATACCCATACCGACTGCCAGAAACAAGACAAGTGCAAAGATTTTCTTCATACATCCGAAAAGTTTTAGAGTAGTTGGAGATGCCCTACACCGAAACAGCGCATTTTGCGGCTCGAAAACTATACCGCACAGAACCGTTTCGACCATATGTCATCCGTTATCAAAGATACGATTATATCCCCGATAAACGCAACATACGCCCGTTTTGCCGTTTACAAAAAAAGTCGTATATTTGCGGGCTCTATAGTAACAAGAGCTTAACGAGATAATTACAAGAGAATGAAAGCTTGCGAAATCACTGGAAAAACCGCCGTGACGGGAAACAACGTTTCCCACTCAGTAAGGCGTACCAAACGCAGATTCAATCCGAATTTGAAGACTAAGCGTTTCTGGTTGGAGGACGAAGGCCGCTGGATCACACTGAAAGTATCCGCTGCCGGAATCAAAACAATTAACAAAAAAGGACTCAAAGCCGCTCTCAAAGAGGCTAAGGCTCCCAAGAACGTCTACTAAATCATTAGTTTGAACAATGGCAAAGAAAGGAAAAGGCAACCGCGTGCAGGTTATTCTGGAATGCACCGAGCAGAAGGAAAGCGGTGTACCGGGAATGTCGAGGTACATCACTACCAAGAACAAGAAAAACACTCCCGACAGGCTCGAACGCAGGAAATACAATCCTTACCTGAAGAGGGTTACAGTACACAGAGAAATTAAATAAGCAGACAGACCATGGCAAAGAAAGTAGTCGCAACACTGAAAACGGGTTCGGGCAAGAACTTCACCAAGGTTATCAAAATGGTGAAATCCGAAAAGACCGGCGCTTACGCCTTCAAGTCGGAAATAGTACCGAACGATCAGATCAAGGATTTCTTCGCAAAGAAATAAGCATTCATTGCGAAACGTTTGTGCCGGAGCTATCCGACACAAAAAGCGCGGCCCTCAAACGGGGATCGCGCTTTTTGTTTATCAGGCACGTCATACCGCTACCGGCCGCAAACATACCGCCGACGTATCGGACAGCGTAAAGAGAACTATCGCTTTCCCGGTATTCAGTTACGAATACGACGTCTCCCATATATGGTGTGGGTATTCTGCCGGAACGAATCTAACCGCCCGACGACCGGCCGGACACCAAACGAAAATATTCACCTGCGAGCTATTTACGGCGTAACAGACGCAAAATCCCAGACAGCACCACCTCGACACACCATGCCGCTCTGCAATGCACTCAGCTACCGAACGGAGATTTTACTTATAATGCGGCGGATGACCGCTATCGCCGTCATCCGCCGCGTTGACTTGGGCAGCAGCGGCACATTCCGGAAACGACCGTAACATACAGAATACCGACCGCAGGATTTCACCGACCGAAAGAGCACACAAAGTTCTCCGCTGCACACCGATCAGAAAAATTCCTGCCGGAAAGCGTACTCTTCGCGGAACTTCTCGAAACGCTCCGGAGAGGCTTTCAATGCGGCGGTCTGACCGGATATATCGAAATAACGAGGCATCGCATCGCACATCTCCCTCCAACCGATTTTCCTATGACACACGGGCGTCACACCCGAAGGATACCAACCGGACAATGGCAATCCGAAATGCCCGGCTACAGCGGCGACCACCGCAGCCGTAGCATTGGCCTTACCCTGCAACGAATAACCGGCTATATGCGGCGTGGCAATAGTCGCCAACGTCAACAGTTCTTGATTTATACCCGGCTCGCCCGACCACGTATCGATGCATGCCGAACACCTGCCCTCCGCTACCGCCTCCGACAACAGACGTTCGTCCACGATTCCTCCGCGCGAACTGTTCAACACGGCGGCTCCACGTCTCAAGGCTCTGAAAAAAGCGTCTCCACCCAAACCGACGGTAGGATGCGCCCCGCCGCATACCATAGGCACATGGAACGTAACTATATCCGCCCGGGCGGCCAGTTCCTCCAACGGCACGTATCCCTGATCGGGCCCCAGCCCCTCGGCCTCCTCCCTCGGAGGATCGGAACGCAACACACGGAAACCCCAATCGGAAGCATAATCGCCGACCAGCGATCCCACATGTCCTATGCCGACAACGCCCACCGTCAATTCACCGGGTACGCTGCCTCGACGCACGGTCTCTTCCCTCAACACGGCAGCCACCCACTGCAACACACCTCCCGCATTACAACCGGGTGCCGAAACCACATCTATTCCGCGACCGGCACACCAATGCATGTCTATATGGTCTGTACCGATAGTCGCCGTAGCGACGAGACGCACACTCGATTCCGACAGCAAACCGGCATCGCAACGAGTACGGGTACGCACTAAAAGCGCATCCGCATCGGTCAGATCCGACGCCGCAATAACGCCGCCCGGAAGGTAGGCCATATCGACATACGGCTCCAAAACACCTCGAAGGTAAGGTATCTTATCGTCGGCAACTATCTTCATATCCGCTACACATATCCGAATCGGAAATACCGGCATGGGCTCTCGCCCGGCAGCCATTCCCGTTCCGTCATATCACAAATCCTATCTCCCCGAACAGAAACCCGCGTTCCCGCCCGTCTATCTCCACCAGCAGCGTACTGTCGTCCCGCACGCCACGTATAATACCGGTAACTGTGCCCTCTCCCGGAATCTCGAACCGCCGCGGCACTCCGAGTCCGAAAAGCGACGTGTTATACTCCTCCTGCAAAGCGCCGTCGTCACCGTTCTCCAACTGCGCGTAACGCGCCATAAGCCGGCCGTACAATCTTCCGAATACCTCGTCCACATCATACTTGCGGCCTGTTTCGAGGCTCATCGACGCCGGATTGGGGACCCATTCGGCGAACTCCGTCTGATTAACGTTCAGACCTATACCGACGACAGAACGTGTCAAATTCGTCCCGTACAGATCGTTTTCGAGCAATATGCCGCATATCTTGCCGCCGCGGACGTAAATATCGTTGGTCCACTTGATACGAGCCTCTATGCCGTACTCCTCCAGCGTATCCTTAAGCGCGAGCGCGACCGCCTCGGACAACAGGAATTGCCTCGCTACGGGCAAAAAGCGCGGCTCCAACACTACGCTGAACGTAAGATTTTCACCCGGCACGCTGTCCCACTTATGGCCGCGCTGCCCGCGACCGGCGGTCTGACGTACCGCAATTACAGCATCCCCATGGCCGTATGCAGTTCTGTCCGCTGCCTCGGCATTAGTAGACCCGCACTCGTCAAGCACCACAATTCTTCCCATGCTCTACATTTACAATACTACCGCGACAAACATCGCCGCAATGATACAAAAATACAAAAAGAGCCCGGAACCCAAATATCCGGACCCTTTTTACATACACGGCCGTCGCCGCAGCGTTATTCCTGCTAAGACAGCATTACTTTTTGAATATCTGGTCCTTATAACGCAGCAACGAATAGCTCAACATTATCGAGCCGCGCATGTGGAGCATCTTGTATTCCAGATAGTTGCTTCCCTTGCGGAAAATATCCTTGAAACCCATGGAAAATCTTGCCGTCATGTTGACCCTCGGCACTATCTGCCATTCGTAACCCAGAAGTATGCCGGCATCCCATTTGCCGAGGTAGTTACTGAATACGGGCATAACGTCCGACGGCACCGGCTTGTCAGGCGTTACCATAATGGGCGGCTCGGAAGGATTGTCGGGATTGTCAACTAACCCCTTAAGCGGCACGGTATTGAACGAACTTTTCAATATGTAGCTATAATACGCACCCAGATATATCCTGCTGCGACCGTTGTTGAAACCATAGCCGACATATACTGGCAGTTCCAGCATGGAGAAGTTCATCATGACGTTGGCCGTCCCCCTGAAACGCGTTATGAAATCCTCACCGTCAGGATTCGGCATTCTGAACTGCTGTCCAGAAACCCACGCGTCGGCATCTATACCGACCTGTTTCATGGTAAGCTCCGCCGACACGGAAAAACGTTTCGGAAGCTGCGCGGTAAACGAAATTCCCAACGAAGGACTCAACTTGGGTACCGCACTCATCTTCATGGCATTCATATTGGCAGGAGGCCACGGAGCCGCAGCACCGAGATCAAGCCCTACATGTACACCGAAAGCATATTTCGGCTGAACATTCTCGTATTTACGTCTTTTAGCGACAGGTGCCGGCTGTTCCGTTTCCACCACATCCGCAACAGTAGAAGCGACATGGGTCTCCGCCGAAGCGGAAACCTCTTCTGCCTCTACCGCTCCGCCGAAGCAGAATACGCCAGGTACGCAATCCTCATTCTCTGTAACGGCCGTAACGGGCGCGGCCACCGTAACCGTATCGCAAACCTCCATGTCGTTGGTGACGAAAACGCCGGGACCGAACATAGCCTCTTTGGATGTTTCGTCGCTTCCGGCCGTAACCGTTGTCCCTACATTCTCACGACATGAAATATCATTCTGTGCGGCGCCCCGACCGCTTGCACCGACCAGAAACATTCCGGCCAGTGCGCATATTCTTATAATCGTACTATTCATAAACCAGTTTCACATTATCTAATTTCATTGTAGAGCCTTTCACGCCTTTGAAAGCATCGCCGAGCGACGACGACGAACATATTACCGACAAATGCGTATAATCCGGATAGCTGCCGGAATATTCCAGCGGAACGAATATGGTTTTCCATACCCCCTCTTCAACCACCTCTGTAACGGTATCTCCGGTATCTATCACTCCGGCTTGAAGCCCTACTATAGCCCGACCTCGAGCCACCCTGTCTGCATTATTGTTGGGGTGCGGACCTTCGCCGGGTCTGTCTCCATGGTACTCAAGCTCCTCGCCCGCATTACGAATCTTGATGAGTTCTATCGTCACCGAACCGGCATCACTCGCCGCTCCGTTGCCGGGCTGATACCACACGTCCACATTAAGCCCTTTAATAGGACGGCTCGCAGAGAACGGCATGCCTTGGAAAGTCATGACCGTCGGATCGCTCATATTTCCGAGAGGATCCGAAGAATCGAACCACCCTAAGAATATTGATCCGGCTGCCAGACGACCTACCACGCTTTGGGTCTGCAACTGCACAGCATATCCCTGTCCCGGCGCTCCATCGGTACGGGAAGTTCCCGTCACGGCAATAGGACTCGTCATATTGGCCGAAGCCCAGTAGGGACTACCCTTGATGCCTTTCGGAAGCGGGGTCGTTTCGTTCTCCCACAATTCGAAATCCCAATTCTGCAACTGAGGCGTATAATTGTACGACGTCTTGAGAGTCCACATACGGCTCTCTCCGCTCTGCGACGTCACGGTAAAGGTCTTATCCTCTATTCCGGCGAACTGGAAAGTTCCAAGTCCCGAAGCGTCCGTCACATCGCTCGTAGCCTTATATGACAACCCCATACGCATGGTCATGGTCACGGGGAACTCGCCGACTTTCGTAAAATTGAGATGCACTTCGGCGGCCTCGGTGTCTATATCGGTAACTTCGCATGCGAAACCGCTGCCGGAGAACGATATGACCTTGAACGATGTTACGTCCGTTCCGATCTCCTTCAACGGCGGACGCAACTTGAATACCCAATCCTGACTCGCATTGCCGCTTTCGGATACCACCGTTACCACCACCTCCGATTCGGGAGTGCGGAAAACGAGAGGATCGCGACCGTTGTTTTGTGTGGATATACCTGCATATTCGGACAGTTGGTAATCCACCGCTACGGTCAACGGATAAGCGTTGTCGTCTTTAGTCAGATTTATAGTCACGGTATGATTCTCGTTATCTATCGTAACGGGATCGTTAATGTCTACCTGCGCTACGAAAGGACGCACCTGCTTGACGGTAACGCCCGTAAGCTCGCACTCGTCGGATGCCTCCGGCGCGCCGTTACTCCAATCCCTGATGACAAGCTCCCATTCGTACAAGGTACCGTCGGAAGCCTCTATGCCGAACGATTTGGGCGTCTTCCACGAATCCGTACCGGTCCACTCGAACGGCAGACCTACCAATGAAGCGCCGTTGCTCAACCGAATATCCGCATCGAGCTCCAGACCCCACGTTCCGCCGCCGCTTCCTATGATCGAAGTATACGGTTTGTTGATCTCTACGGCACGCAGATATATACGATGGTTCACATGATCTATGTCCACAGTCTTATCGTCGTCCATGACTATAGAAGGTACATACGGCTGCCCCGCCTTGGTCTTTATTTCTGCCGCAGTATAATCGTATGAGAACGAAATTACGGAGGCTATGGGCGACTCGTAATCTTTCAGAGCCACCACCCAGCGGCGTGCCAGATCGTTGCCGATGTCGAGCATATAGAATTCATTTACCGACTTCATGTCGGCGAACTCCATGGACGCTATGTCGCCCACGACGGACACCAGATCGTACTCCGGTAACCTGAGACCTATCCGTAGCGGGAACGGATCCGAATCCGAGGTGCTTATATAAAGGTTGAGCGTATCGGCCACGGCCGCTGTCGCACCGGGTGTAACGGTCGCCTTAGCTACGGAAGGCATGGCGAGCGTCCTGCCGGCAGTAGCTTTCATCTCCGCGCCGGCGGTCTGATCCGCACCGCCCGAAGCCACCGAAGCAGAGAAATCGTATTCCTCTATAAAGAATCCATTGCTCCGCGCCTCCGACTCGAAATCATTCAAATCGGTCACCTCGAGCTGGGCTGCGGTATAACCTACTGAGTTGGCGTTAACAACAGGGAGTACGTTCAGTCCCAACTTCCATACCCTCTCAGTACCGTCGAGCGCGACCACCGTGAAAGAGTGCAACTCCTCCTGCGACGTAAACTTATACGAAGTGGTACCGTTGCCTTTAAGCGTAGCACCGTCGCTTATCGTAAACAACGGCGTAACCGACAACGGGAACGAAGGCTCCGCAACGTTCAGTCTAACGATATCCCCCTCCTCGGGAACATCGTTGCTCTCTACCGTAGCCATGGAGGCTATTATCGTCCCCTCCGACACTGCATTGAACGTCACCTGCGGATAGACGTTCGTATCGCTGCTGGTAGCCTCGTAATCTATCACGAACTTATACTCGCGCGGCAGACCGCTGAGTGCCTGCACATAGAATGTCGGCTCGTCAAAAATATAACTGCCGTTATCGTCCAACACCGGCTCGCCTTCGCTGTCCCGTTTGAAGTCGATCACTATCCAGTCTTCAAAATCTATTCCCGTAACCCTATCTATGGGATTCTCGAAAACCGGAGTTCCCTTGAAATAAAGCGGGAAATTATGTATGCCGTGCAACACCGGAATATGAATATAGTTTCCTTTCATATCCGCCTCACCGATCTCGATGTCGCCTTCGGCTCCCCTGTGTTCGGTTATCTGAAAATCGAAC
The DNA here is from genome assembly GCA_947852905.1 of uncultured Tidjanibacter sp. GTDB lineage: Bacteria > Bacteroidota > Bacteroidia > Bacteroidales > Rikenellaceae > Tidjanibacter. The sequence goes on from CANTVF010000004.1 coordinate 260,097, forward strand.
ACCGCATTGTAGTCGTTAAGGCCGTCGATATCGCTGCACGAAACCAGCATCAAAAACGGCATTACCGCACATACAAAGTTAAAAAATCTCATTCTCATAATTTAAGATTAAGTAAAACATACCCGTGAATACCGCAACCCACGAGAATATCCGCTATCCGGAACCGGGAAAACCCGCCTCCCGGAAATACCCGTTCCGTACAGCAAAACAAATCAGACCGAAACTGCGCGACTATGGGTACCACGCGCAATCTCTCGCAATGAAGTTCCACGGATCGGACCGAACGCCCGATCTACAATTTATTTATCAAGAAAACCAATACGTCCTGAAATCAGCCTCGCAATTTTCCGCCGCACACATACATTCCCGCCCTCTGGAAGACGCACGTATCGGCCATAAAGCCGGCGATTCCGGACAAAGCCATGATTATACCGGCACGTCGAATTCTCTCAAAGCCTCGTTGAGCGAGGTCTTCAGATCGGTACTCTCTTTGCGGCGACCTATGATCAGGGCACACGGAATGCCGTATTCTCCGGCCGGATAACTCTTGTTCCTCATGCCGGGAATCACCACCGAACGCGGCGGAACGTACCCTTTGTATTCTACCGGAGTCTCTCCCGTAACGTCTATGATCTTCGTCGAAGCGGTAATGGTAGTTCCCGCTCCTATCACCGCGGCGGCACCTATCCTGACACCCTCGACTATTATGCAACGCGACCCTATGAACGCCCCGTCCTCAACGATGACGGGTGCCGCCTGTACCGGTTCGAGCACTCCGCCTATACCTACTCCGCCGCTAAGGTGCACGTCCTTGCCTATCTGGGCGCACGACCCTACCGTAGCCCAAGTATCGACCATAGTACCTTCGTCCACATAGGCCCCTATATTTATATAGGAAGGCATCATAACCACACCCCGCGCTATGTATGCGCCGTAACGCGCTACCGCAGGAGGCACCACCCTGACACCGAGTTCACGATAATTACGTTTCAAATCCATCTTGTCGTAATACTCCATCTCGCCGGCATTGGTCTGCCTAAGTTCCCTCGTGGGGAAATAGAGTATCACGGCTTTCTTAACCCAGTCGTTAACCCGCCAGCCGCCCTCTCCGTCAGGCTCGGCAGTTCTCAACTCGCCCCGGTCGAGGCGGTCTACAACCTCGTTTATGGCAGCCTGCGTTTCAAGGTTGCGCAACAAGGTATGGTCTTCCCACACCTCCTCTATGATCTTCCTAAGATTGTCAGCATCAATACTTGTCATAATCGTCTTCTTTCGTAATCCGGAGCCGCCGAAACCGACGGAAAATATGTCCGGAATTTTTTTAGTGGGTAAAAATAATCATTTTTTCTTTGTTTATACTATTTTTCACCCCTGCCATGCCGTCTATATCCGAATAAGTTTCGTAACTTTGTTGTTATATGGAATTAATATCTAAACAAGATAAAAAACTTAAATACAAACCGATGAAGAGAATTCCGCTTTACATCACGGTGGCCGCCATAGGCCTTGTGACGACGAACTGTACATCGAACAAAAAATCGCAAATCAAGACAATGCCCTATCCGGAAACGGCCAAAGTAGATGTGACCGACAACTACCACGGCACCGTAGTAGCGGATCCGTACCGCTGGCTGGAAGACGACAACTCGGCCGAGACCGCCGCATGGGTGGCAGCCGAAAACGAAGTCACCTTCGACTATCTTTCGCAAATACCTTACCGCCAAGCGGTCAACGACCGCCTCACAGCCCTGTGGAACTATGAAAAAATAGGCATCCCCTCTAAAGTAGGCGACAAGTATTTTTACTTCCGCAACGACGGGCTTCAGAACCAGAGCGTACTTTACGTAATGGATTCCATCGACGATCCGCAACCGCGCGTTTTCCTCGACCCCAACACTTTCTCGACGGACGGTACCGTTGCCATGGACAACATCTCCTTCTCCAAGGACGGCAAATACATGGCATACTCGACGGCAGAATCGGGCTCTGACTGGGTGGTACTCCACATTATAGAAACCGAGACCGGCCGTATACTCGACGACGAGATACACTGGCTCAAATTCTCCGGCGCCCAGTGGGCCGCAGATTCGCAAGGCTTTTATTACAGCCGCTACGACGAACCTGTCAAAGGTTCGGAGCTCTCCGGCCAGAACCAGTTCCAGAAAGTATATTATCATAAAATCGGTACCGCCCAGTCCGAAGACAAACTCGTCTATGAAGACAAGGAGAGTCCGCTGCGTTACTACACCGCATTCGATGACGGGGACACCGGCAAATGGTTCTTCATCTCGATAACGGAAGGAGCCACGGCCGCCAACGACGTACTCATACGTTCGGTTTCCAAAGACGGAAAGGCGGAACCGTTCAGACATCTGTTCAAGGAGACAGGCGAATACGAATACCATATAGCCAAAGTCAAAGGCGACACCGCATACGTATACACAAATGCAGGAGCACCCAATTTCCGCCTACTGCGCATGGATCTGCGCGCCCCGATAGGACCTAACAAGGAAATAATCCGCGAACACCCGAAAGACATGCTTCAAGGTGTCAGCTTCGTGGGCGACTATATCTTCGCACAATATATGACCGACGCCACGAGCAAGGTAATACAGTTCGACAAGGAGGGACGCCTCATCCGCGAAGTGGAGCTTCCGGGCATAGGCAGCGTAGCAGGCTTCGGTGACGAGGACGACGCTACGGAAACATTCTACTCTTTCTCGACTTTCACGGCTCCTCCCACCATTTACCGCTACGATCTAAAGACCGGCGAATCGACACTCTACGCACAGCCCAAGATAGAGTTCGATCCCGACCAATACATCACCGAGCAGGTATTCTTCACCAGTGCCGACGGTACGCAGGTGCCCATGTTCATATCGTACCGCAAAGGTCTCAAGATGAACGGCAAGAATCCGGCCTTGATATACGGTTACGGAGGCTTCAACATAGGACTCACACCCGGCTTCAGTCCGACCTATATGGCCATAATGGAACAGGGCGGCATCTTCGCACAGGTAACTCTGCGCGGCGGTAACGAATACGGAGAAAAATGGCACAAGGCAGGAATGCTGGAGAACAAGCAGAACGTATTCGACGACTTCATCGCCGCAGGCGAATATCTCGTGGAACACGAATACACCTCCAAAAAGAAACTCGGCATCATGGGCGGCTCTAACGGAGGTCTTCTGGTAGGTGCCTGCATGCTGCAAAGGCCCGACCTCTTCGCCGTTGCCATTCCGCAGGTAGGCGTTCTCGACATGCTTCGCTACCACCTGTTCACCGTAGGTTGGGGCTGGGTTACCGAATACGGCTCCAGCGATAACGCCGAACAGTTCGAATACATTTACAAATACTCGCCTCTGCACAACATCAAGAAAGGCGTCTGCTATCCCGCAACGCTCATAACCACAGGCGACCATGACGACCGCGTAGTGCCGGCACACTCGTTCAAGTTCGCCGCCACGCTGCAGGAGGCACAGGAATGCGACAACCCCGTACTGATACGCATCGACACCAACGCCGGCCACGGCGCAGGCAAACCTACGTCGAAACGTATCGATGAGGCGGCGGACATTCTGTCGTTCTTCTTCTGGAACACTAACACCGCAGTGGAATTGCCCGCAGAGTAAATACCGGGAGGAAACGGCCGCAACCGTTCCGCATCGCAACGACACGGACAGCCCCGCACCTACGGGGCTGTCTTTATTTTTAGACGCATGCACCTCGATCCCGAAAAACATAGTAACTTCACGGCGTAAATGGCGGCCACCGCGCACGGATCGCTCATGACATAATCCGGATGTGCAACCTGCCACCGTCATATGCGCAATACGAATGAAAAATATGAAAGTCTATAAATTCGGAGGGGCGTCGGTAAAAGACGCCGCAGGAGTGAAAAACCTCGCCGCCATAGTAGGCCAGAGCGACGGGAAACTGTTCGTCATCGTATCGGCGATGGGCAAGACGACGAATGCGCTCGAACGCCTTCTCGACCTGTTCTACGACGGTCGGTGCAAGGAAGCGCTCGACATGATGCAGGAGATAGTCTCGTATCATAACGCCATAATAGAGGAGTTATGGGGACAAGCGTATCTGCCCGATCGGGCAGCACGTCTGTACATGGAGCTCGAAGAGATCGTCGCTACCATGAATCCGGCGCTGCGCGACTACGAAGTGTGGTACGACCGTATAGTCAGTTACGGCGAACTGCTTTCCACGACCATAGTATCCGAATACCTGAACGCGACGGGACTGTCCAACATATGGATAGACATGAGGGAGTGTTTCGTCACAAACTCGCGCCACAAAGACGCCAACGTAGACCTCGAACGTTCCGCGGAACGTCTGAAGGCCCTTATCTCGGCCACAGATTCCGACATATACATCGGACAGGGTTTCATAGGAGCGACGGAAGACGGAGCGACGACTACCATAGGCCGCGAAGGCTCGGACTACTCGGCGGCGGTTGCAGGCCATATACTCGACGCCGAGAGCGTAACCATATGGAAAGACGTGCGCGGAATACTCAACGGAGACCCCAAACGGTTCGACGATGTGGTGGACATACCGCAGATGAACTACATCGATGCCATAGAACTCGCCTACAGCGGTGCCCAGATCATTCACCCTAAGACGATCAAGCCGCTGCAAAACAAGAATATACCGCTGCACGTGCGCTGTTTTCTGGACAGTTCGCTTCCGGGCAGCGTCATAAAGGGCGGTGTCGGCAAGATACGCACTACCCCGATCATGATAGTCAAGCCGTCGCAGGTACTCCTTACGATACGCGCCAACGACCTGTCGTTCATGCTCGAAGAGCGTTTCGCACGGATATTCGCACTGCTCGACGAGTTTATGGTGAAAGTAAACCTGATCCAGAGTTCCGCGGTCAATCTGGACTTGTGCATAGACCGCACAAGACACCTCGACGAACTGACCGCCCGGTTGAAGGAAGAGGGTTACCACACGGTTTACAATTCCGACATGGAACTGCTGACTATCAGGAACTATACCGCTGAACAACTCAAGGCATACGAAAGCATGCCCGAAGTATACTTGACGCAAAGGACGAGACGCACTCTACAGATAGTCCGCCGTTCGACCCCCAAACAATGAAAAGCATGAAAACTCTGAGACAGCAATTCCTGCAACACATAGCACAAACCTCCCCCTCGCCCATGCTCGTAGATGTGGCGAGAGCCGAAGGTGTATACTTCTACACGCCGGAGGGCAAACGATACTACGATACCATTTCGGGGGTATCGGTAAGCAACGTAGGACACGCCAATCCTGTCGTCGTGGAAGCCGTCTGCGAACAGGCGCGTCGGTACATGCACGTCATGGTTTACGGCGAACTCGTGGAACGACCCCAAGTACAGTACGCGTCGCTCATAGCGCAATATCTACCGGAGCCGCTCGAATCGGTATACTTCGTCAATTCGGGAGCGGAAGCCGTGGAAGGGGCTTTAAAACTCGCAAAACGTTTTACCGGCCGCAGGGAGATAATCTCGTGCCGCAATGCCTACCACGGCTCCACGCACGGTGCGATGAGCGTCATGAACAGCGAAGAGTTCTCCGACGCATACGGACCTTTGCTTCCGGGCGTCAGCTGGATACGTTATAACGAAACCGCCGACCTCGACGCCATAACCGGTCGCACGGCCTGCGTACTGGTAGAGCCGGTGCAGGGCGAAGCAGGAGTACGGCTGCCCGCCGACGGTTATCTGCAAGCCTTGCGCAAACGGTGCGACGAGGTAGGTGCACTGCTGATATTCGACGAAATACAGACCGGTTTCGGACGCACCGGAACAATGTTCGCAATGCAGCGTTACGGCGTCACGCCGGACATAGTATGCCTCGCCAAGGCTCTGGGGGGCGGCATGCCTTTGGGTGCATTCGTATCCTCGAACAGAATAATGGACTGTCTGAGCCATGACCCGGCACTCGGCCATATCACCACGTTCGGCGGCCACCCGGTATGTTGTGCGGCCGGTTTAGCGGCCATGCGTTACATCATAGACAACGATCTTCTGAGCGGCGTGGAACGCAAGGGGGCACTGTTCGAACGACTGCTCTCCGACCATCCGGCAATTACCGAGGTACGGCGCAGCGGTTTGCTTATGGCGTTGGAACTCGGCGACAGCGACAAACTGTACCGTATAATGGATCTGTTCAAGGAACACGGAATACTGAGCGACTGGTTCCTGTTCTGCGACACGGCTTTCCGCATATCGCCGCCACTCACCATTACCGAAGAGGAGATCGGCGACTGCTGCCGCATAATTCGTGAATGTCTCGACATGCTGTAATCATATATCCACAATACCAATCCACATGAAAATATTCCGTGTCGCATGGCACGGAATATTTTCGTTTTCACACATTTACACAACACACGTCTTATCCGCACACGAATTACGGACCATACGCCTAAAACCACCGGCCGGACAATATAGTAGCGGCAAAGGATTGTCTCAGAAAGAAAAAATTTGATAATTCACAAATATTTTTATATTTGCATGCATAGCACTAAACTACCGCCTATGAATGTCAACATTTATGATCCGCAAAAATGTTCTTGCATAGAGTATGGGTTCACCGACAGTCCGTTCGGACGGTGCCTCATGGCGTTTACTTCTCAGGGCTTGTGTGCATTGGAATTCGTGGATGACAGCGAGGAAGAGGCTGTGATCGAGAAAATGCGTCGTAAATGGAACGATCTATGGGTATACCGCAGCAACATGGTCGACGCGAGATTCAACTTCACGCGATATCTTCCCGACGACGACCGTTGCGGAGTGGACTTATGTCTGCGCGGCACTCCGTTCCAGATATGCGTCTGGCGCAAGTTGCTCGAAATCCCGACCGGCTCCACAATATCGTACAGCGAATTGGCCGCTTCGATAGGCCGCCCTGACGCTGTCAGAGCCGTATCGGCAGCCGTCGCCGCGAATCACATAGGGTTCGTCGTTCCGTGCCACAGGGTAATCCGCAGCGACGGCTCGGCAGGCAAATTCCGTTGGGGTACCCTATGCAAGAAGGCTATGATAGAGTGGGAAAGGAATCTGCTTCTCGGACAATAGCCATCCGTTTCCATTGCATGTCCTATCCCCCGGTCTACTTTCTTCGCCGCAAATGCGGCGAAGCGGAGATATATGTGCCCCTGCACCCACAGCTCGCACGAAAAACGAATCACACGCAAAGCTATGGGAAAACTACCTTCAACAGGTTTCCGAGCTCAAGTCATCGTAAAACGTACATGCTTGAACCGATATTTTATCTTTTCAATGCTCCGAATAACGACCTCTTTATACTCCGCTATCTCAGTCCGCAAAATCTTCATCGTCTCTACACGCATCGACGACACACAAATTCTGCATACACCGAAATTGCGTTTTAATTCTCCCATTTACATCATTACATTCTTTTTACAAACAGGCATACGACAATGCTGCTTTACTGAAAACCTGAAGTATACTTTTCAAACACGAACGGCATTTACGACAACCATTAACTACGACTTCTACATTCTTCCGACTACTTTTACGTTTCTTTGCATAAAACACGCATGACATGAACTATATAGAATCCGAAATAAGGCGTCAGGACCGCCTTCTCGAATACTCAAACGCTATCGAATTGCTTCGCAACTGCGAATACGGGGTACTATCCATGCAGGCCGGAGATGACGGCGCTTACGGCATTCCCGTAAACTACGTCTGGGACGACGAGTTGTCAATTTATATACACTGTGCTCCGGAAGGCCGGAAACTGCGCTGCATAACCTCATGCGACAGAGTTTCATTCTGCGTGGTAGGCAGTACCCGCGTAATTCCGGATAAATTCACCACCGAATACGAAAGCGTAGTATTGGCATGCACGGCACACACGCATCTCACGGAAGAAGAACGTCGCCGCGCCCTGTCTCTCCTGATAGGCAAATACTCGCCCGGATATACGGAAACGGGTCTACAGTACGCAGAAAAATCATTTCACAGAACAGAAGTGATACGTCTCGATATAGTCTCCGCCAGCGGAAAGTGCAAACGCGTACCCGAAAAACGATAACCGATTTCAATACATATCTTAAATAAATAACGACCCGAATAAGCCTCAGACACAAATCCGATCGTCACTCACATGTAACCGACATCAAATTTCATTTCCGGGTTATAAAACAGCTTTTATGTTCTGTAGAATGCTTGCGCATTCATTTTGAAGCCAAATAACGAACAAGTCGGGAAAATTATTCTTATATTTCATATAAGAAAAGTTATGATTAACCACACTTCTTAAACTCTCTCAAAAACTATAGAATTATGAAACCGCTGAAACTTCTATCTTTTACATTGTCGATGTTAGTATTGGTATCCTGCAATAAACAGGAAACGTCTACAGAGTACGGATATCATTTCTTCTATATAGAAAACGCAACGGATACAGACACCAACTTATTAATATCCAATACCTCTTGTCTTGAAAGTGAATTGTCGGACGATTATAGGATCAACGATTACTACAACATTTATCTCCCTGCCGGTCAAATCACGCTCGTCAGAGTCCTGAAAAGCAAAGGGGAGGTCTTGAACTGTATGTATTACACCGACATACTTAAAAGTCGTCCTGCCGCCAACATTGCTGGCATAGAAGAGGGGTACTTGTATTTTTCAGAAGGATGGCAATTCAGAGACTATAAATGGGCATATCACGAAAAAAATAAATACCATGCCGAATACACCCTTACAATAGACCGCCAATTTTTCGACGAACTTTTTCATTAACAACAAATAACCCTTTTGTAATAGCTTTTGTCCGGAGACATATGAATCCATATGTCATGGTGATTTGTTGCCAGATCTCCAATGTCGTCCCGTTACGATTTTATTATCGCTATCCTGCGACTCCGTCCCAAACCTGAATCCCCACAACTGTCAGTCTCCAGAATATAGACAAGCATCAAATCTAAGGATATGATAGATTTACGAGTAGAACAAAACCTTGCATTTAAATTTGAGCATTTCGACAGTAATTGCGGATCGGCCTCTCTGCTCTATTACGAAAATCCGGAACAATGGCTGACATTCCCGAATTACGATGCAAAGATTCTCATAAGTCAGGAACCTTAAATAACAACTGCCGGATAACCCCGCTTAAATTAAATAAGGCCGTCCGAAATGGACGGCCTTATTTAATTCAAATACTCCCGGGCTCCGGTAACTATTTCTTGAGGAACTTCCTCGGCTTAACCATATTCTCCGGACGGAGTATGTTGTCGAGTTCGTCCTTGCTCATCAGTTTGTGTTCGAGTACCAGATCGTATACACCTCTGCCCGACGTAAGCGCTTCCTTGGCCAGCATGGTGGAAGTCTCGTAACCGAGATAAGGATTGAGTGCGGTTACAAGACCTATACTGTTATAAACCATGTTACGGCATACGTCCGCATTGGCGGTAATGCCGACGATGCACTTCTCGCGGAGAGTATTCATCGCGTTGGCGAGCATTTCGATGCTTTCCAGAAGGCTGTGTACGATGATCGGCTCCATGACGTTCAACTCCAGCTGACCGGCTTCGGCCGCAATGGTTACAGTCAGGTCGTTACCGATAACGCGGAAAGCCACCTGATTGACGACTTCGGGAATAACAGGATTAACCTTGCCGGGCATGATCGACGATCCGGGCTGACGCGGCGGCAGATTGATCTCGTTGAGACCGCAGCGGGGACCGGATGAAAGGAGCCTGAGGTCGTTGCATATCTTGGACAATTTTACCGCAAGACGTTTGAGAGCGGAAGAGTTCATGACGAATGCTCCGGTATCGTTCGTAGCCTCGATCATGTTGGAAGCCACTACCATAGGCAGACCGGTGATTTCGCGCAGATACTTGTCGCAGATGGCCGGGTAATCCGGATCGGCGTTTATTCCGGTACCGATAGCCGTAGCACCCATGTTCATTTCATAGAACAACTTGTAGTTCTGCTCCAGACGTTCCATTTCTTCGGTCAACGTAGCGGCATAAGCCTCGAACTCCTGACCGAGCGTCATGGGTACGGCGTCCTGCAACTGGGTACGTCCCATTTTTATAATGTCGGCGAACTCTACCCCCTTTGCACGGAAAGCACCGATAAGTTCCTTCAGCGAAGTCTCCATGGACGCGATACTGCGCACGAGCGCGATCTTCATGGCCGTGGGATAAGCGTCGTTGGTCGACTGGGAGAGGTTTACATGGTTGTTCGGGTGGCAATACTTATACTCACCCTTCTTGTGCCCCATGAGTTCGAGCGCCACATTGGCGATCACCTCGTTGGCATTCATGTTGGTGGAAGTTCCGGCACCACCCTGTACCATATCTACGACGAAATGTTCATCGTACTTGCCCTCCTTGACCAAACGGCAGGCTTTCACGATAGCATCGGCGATATTCTTGTCGAGCAGGCCGAGTTCGCAGTTGGCCAGAGCGGCAGCCTCCTTAACGTCGGCGAGCGCCTTGATCAATTCCGGGAAGAAACAGAGTTTCACGCGGCTGATATGGAAGTTCTCCATAGCACGCATGGTCTGTATCCCGAAATAATACTCTTCCGGAACCTGCATGTAACCGAGCAGGTCGTGTTCCTCACGTGTTTTGCCAGACAATTTGGCAGTCGTAATATCCATAATACAAAAGGTTGATTTTACAGTAAAGACCGTATATAAATTATTAATTACAATCGCATCCGCGGCACACGATGTGCGCACGGCAAATGTAGCAATTTTTACCTATACTTATCCGTTCGCATACAAAAACTTATAAAACACAGGCAAATAGTTGCAATTCGTCACTCCGATCCGCAGCCGTGCTACTACTTCGGCGCTTTCTTATAAAGGTATACGGCGATCATGGCGTACAATATGTCCGGCAGCCACACCAGCAATACCGGCGAGAAAAACGTACTGCTCTTGGCGAATTCGGCCGCAAAACGACAGAACAATATATACGTAAAGCACAACGCTATCCCCACGCCTATATGAAGCCCCGTTCCGCCGCGTACCTTACGTGAGGAAAGCGAAAGACCGATGACCGTCAACACGAATGTCGCCATAGGATAGGCGAACCTGTTCTGTCTTTCAACCTCGAACATGGAGACCAGATCAGACCCTTTCGCCTTCTGATCGGCAATAAATTCGTTGAGCGTCGAAATATTCATGGTCTGCACGACATCCTCCAGTTTGCCAAGTTCGAGAACGTCGAGGTTTATCATCGTATCGAGCTTCTCATGCCGTTCGAGCGTCTCTGTCTCGTCGGCATCGAACGTGCGCGTCAGATATTTCGGAGCGGTCCAATGCCTCGTTTCCGGATCGAACTTGACGTCCGACGCCTCCAGCGTAGCCTCTATGCGGCTTCCGTCGTACTGTTCTATGGCAAGATAGGATGCTTTCTCCGTCTTGCCGTTATACCCTCGGATATAAGCGAAAGTTCCGGGATATATCTGTCTGTAAATATGCTTCTCGTATTTAATATTGGCGTTCTTGGAGAAATACTGTCTCTCGAACTCCACCCTTCGTTCGTTGGCGCTCGGTATCACCCAAAGATTCAGCGCCAGCGAAAGCATTGTGATGAGCATGGCCGACAGGAAATAAGGCCACAACAACCGCCGGAAACTGACGCCGCTCGACAGGATGGCTATGATCTCCGACTGATAAGCCATTTTGGAGGTGAAGAATATGACGGCTATGAATGTGAAAAGCCCGCTGAACTGATTTATGAAGAACGGAATAAAATTCAGATAATAATCTATGGCGACCGCCTTGATCGGCGCCTTGTTCGTAATGAAATCATCCATTTTTTCGACCGCGTCGAAAACTATGACGATCACGATTATGAGCAATATAGCGAAGATATATGTTCCCAGAAACTTACGGGTAATATAACCGTCGAGTATCTTGAACCCCGGAAATCTAAGCTGTCTTTTTCGTTCCATTCTCTTTCGGGCGTTATCCGTTAAATATACGGAAACCGTTCAAATTTACAATCTGCGAGCCAATTTTACAACCATTTCGGCCTTCCATTCGGGGAATGTACCGTCTATTATCCTACGGCGAGCCTCGTCCACGAGCCACATATAGAACGCCACGTTATGCAACGAAGCTATCTGCGCGGCGAGCATCTCGCCCGAAACGGCCAAATGGCGGAGATAGGCTTTGGAATAGAGTCTGTCCACGAAACTCGTACCGGCAGGGTCTATGGGCGAAAAATCGTCGCGCCACTTCTGGTTGCGGATGTTGATTATACCCTCCGAGGTGAACAGCATTCCGTTACGGCCGTTGCGTGTAGGCATCACGCAATCGAACATATCCACGCCGCGGTCTATGCCTTCGAGTATATTGACCGGCGTTCCAACCCCCATAAGATAACGCGGTTTGTCCGACGGCAGTATGCCGCATACGACCTCTATCATCTCGTACATGACCGGCGCCGGCTCCCCTACCGCAAGACCGCCTATGGCATAACCGTCAGCGTCGAAACGCATGGCGAACTCCGCCGAATCGGCACGCAGGTCCGGATATGTACAACCCTGTATAATGGGAAACAACGACTGCCCGTGCCCGTATTTGGGCGATGTGGTCGCAAAACGCTCGAAACAACGCTCCAGCCACCGCTGAGTAAGCCTCAACGACTTGGCTGCATAATCCCTCGGAGAGTCGCCCGGAGGACATTCGTCGAATGCCATCATTATGTCCGCACCTATGGTACGCTGCGTATCCACGACGTTTTCCGGAGTGAACAGATGCTTCGATCCGTCGATATGCGAACTGAAACGACATCCCTCGTCGGTCAACTTGCGACATTGGGCGAGCGAGAACACTTGGAAGCCGCCGCTGTCGGTCAACATGGGTTTATCCCACGTACTGAATCTGTGCACGCCGCCGGCACGCTCTATTATGTCCATTCCCGGACGCAGGTACAAATGGTATGTATTGGCCAGTATGATGCGTGCCCCGGCATCTTTCAGATCCCTGTGAAATATGCCCTTGACGCTTGCTGCCGTACCTACAGGCATGAATACCGGCGTCTGCACCTCTCCGTGGTCGGTAGTAAAACATCCTGCCCGTGCCGCACTTCCGGCAACCGTATGCTCTATTCTGAACGTCATATCGAAACAACCAAAATGAATCGGAAATCGGAACTCAACGACATACTGCAACGCACCCACGACGGCTACCCTGTCGCAAAGCGGCATTCCGCCTCAACCGCCATCCGCACGATTCCCGTAAAGTTTACAAAGGTAGCAAATCCGCTTCATTTATCGCACAAAACACCGATACGACATTCATTTCGCCGCAAATAGTATTTTCTCTCATTCCATAACACAACACTCCCTCATCCAAACGCATGCCGACGCCGCCTTTGACTCTCCGCAATAATCCACGAGCCTTACGAGAACCCCGACCGGTGCCATTTACCGATCCGGTCTCACAGACGGCACCATTATCCAAGAACGGCGCCAGACCTTATTATGCATCTTTTCTCCCGATTATTGCAACCGTTTTCGTATATTTGTTACCGTCAAACAATCACCGGAAACATGAGGAAACTCGTAATAATACCCACATACCTCGAAAGGGAAAACATTGCCGCCATGATATCCAAAGTGATGTCGCTGCCAGACGGATTCGATCTTCTGGTGATAGACGACGGCTCACCCGACGGCACCGCGGAAGTGGTACGCCAACGACAACAGGAATTCTCCGGACGCCTCTACCTCATAGAACGCAGCGGCAAGCTGGGACTCGGCACGGCATATATCACGGGATTCAAATGGGCGCTCGCGAACGGTTACGACTACATCTTCGAGATGGACTGCGACTTTTCGCACAATCCCGACGACCTCGCCCGGCTCTACCGCGCAGCGCTCGACGGCGCCGACGTAGTAGTCGGCTCGCGATACATACAGGGCGTCAACGTCATCAACTGGCCCATGTCGCGCCTTCTCATGTCATACTGCGCCTCCATATACGTGCGTACCGTAACGCGCATGCCTGTACGCGACGCCACGGCAGGTTTCGTCTGTTACTCGCGCGAAGCGTTGGAAACCATCGACCTCGACGCAATCAAAATGAAAGGTTACGGATTCCAGATAGAAATGAAATATTCCGCATGGAGACTCGGATTCAAGATAAAGGAGGTCTCCATAGTCTTTACGGAGCGTATCGAAGGCGTATCGAAGATGAGCAGTGGCATTTTCGGGGAGGCTTTCTGGGGTGTCATCGGTCTGCGCCTGCGACGTATCGTCCCACGTGCCGACAAACGCGGCAAATAGCCCGACCGACATCTCCGTAACCCACAGCTACCGCCAGCCGACCGCCATCGGTAATCATGCGCATTTCGGGCAGTTGCGCATTCTTTAACGGCATCCTCACAGATACGTTCCTAATCTATTCCGGCACATAATTTTCAACCCTGCATCCGCACAATACGTCCGACGCCGAAAACGTTACTCTGACAAAGCGGAGTTCTGAACTATGAACAATATAGAACGATACATAGACTATATAGAAAGCACGCGACGCTACTCGCCGAATACGGTAAAGAACTATCGCCGCGACATAGCTCTGCTGCTCGAATTCATGGGAACAGACGAAGACGGCTTCGATCCGACGACAGTTACGGCGGACGACCTGCGGGAGTGGATCATATCGCTTTCCGAAAAGGGCATGAAACCGTCGAGCATCAACCGCATGATCTCCTCGTGCAACTCATTTTTCAGATACATGCTGCGCGAGAAAGAGATCGAAACAAATCCGTTCACCAAAATACAATCTCTCAAAACGCCCAAAAGACTGCCGGCGTTCATCCCCGAAAACCGCATGGCAGCCCTCGTGGATGAACTCGGTATAGAAATGGACGAAGGCGACGATTTTCGCAGCCGGCGCGACGCCCTCGTGGTACTGTTTTTGTATTCTACAGGAATAAGGCTTGCGGAACTGATAGCCGTAGACCGTACCGACTTCGGCAGGGACATGCGCGAACTGCACATCGTCGGCAAAGGCGACAAGGAACGGATAGTACCAATAGTACCAGAGCTTCGCAGACGCATACGCGAATACGTGGATACTATAAAAAGGGAAAACATTTGGAAATCCGGCGAAAAAGCCTTATTTTTAAATGAGCAAGGAGAACGAATCTCCAGAACGGAGGTTTACCGTATAGTCAAAGGACAGCTGGCATTGCTCGGCGTGCAGGGAAAAAGAAGCCCCCACGTACTACGGCACACGTTCGCAACCCACATGATGAACGCTGGCGCCGACCTGCGGGAAATACAGGAGTTGTTGGGACACGCTTCGCTGAATGCCACGCAGGTGTATACCCACAACAGTATAACCAAGCTGAAAGAGGTGTACGACGAAGCGCACCCCCGGTCGCGCAAATAGACATCGCGACAATACATACAAACCCGCCAGACGCACAGGATCGTCGGCGGATAAGAATACATAAACGCCTTAAATTAATGGAGGATTAGTTATGAACGTACAGATTCAAGCAGTAAAGTTCGATGCGGACAAGAAACTCATCGAATTCGTAGAGGCGAAGATAGCGAAACTGGAACGTTTCGTGGAACGTTGCACTGGAGCAGAGGTTACCATGAAATTGGACAAGGATAACGAAAGGGGAAACAAGGTAGCGATAATACGTCTGGAAGTCCCCGGAGACGACCTCGTCGCAGAATACCGCAGCAAGAGCTTCGAGGAATCTGTGGACGGCGCCATAGACGCCCTTAAGAAACAGATCGAGAAACACAAAGAACGTTTCAACAAATAACGATACGCATATTTTACTCCTCAAAGGGAGGAGACATAACGACGGCAGAACGCCATACCAACGGCAGGTCTTTCAAACGGGACCTGCCGTATTTTTCGCATAAACGTTCACTCCCCCGACATGAGACACCGTAGATATTCCGACCAGTTGAAACGAAGCCGAGCGGTACGACAAAAGTAAACCAGAAAATCCGAAGCAAAATTCGACTCTCAAGAAACATCCGGACAAGCGGCTCGAAACAGCAATACGCATAGAGACAATCCTCAGAATGACACCGACGACACTCTGAACAACGGAAAACTGAGCCGAACGTTACGACAAAAAGAAGCCAGAAAAATCCGGAGCAAAATTCGACTCTCAAGAAACATCCGGACAGCGGCTCGAAACAGCCAAACGCACAGAGACAATCCTCAGAATGACACCGACGACACTCCGAACAACGGAAAACTGAGCCGAACGTTACGACAAAAAGAAGCCTAAAAATCCGAAGCAAAATCCGACTCTCAAGAAACATC
>CANTVF010000005.1 GCA_947852905.1 uncultured Tidjanibacter sp.
TGACAGTCTTTTGCTGCGTAGCTGTCGCCACACTATTCACAAATTTAATAAAAAAGCGGAGACAAATCAGTCTCCGCTCAGTGAATCAAGTATTGTGTTTATGTTGGGGGCAACTTAATATGGTAACAGTTTCGGGAAGTTGGATTTTTGCGGTTTCTCTTTCGGCTTTTGTTTGCAATTAAGTTCCGGAATATCAGCATTCCAACTGCACTCTATTTTGCATATTATGTAATATTGTTTACAAGTGTTGTATTCATAGTGCGATTTCTTGTGTGGTTGCATGGTTAGTGATAAATCAAACGATATGCTATTTATTTATGATAATATTATTCTTAATGCATTCCCTATATATAGTTTGATGGCTATATATAGGAGTATGAAACTTGTTATATATAATATGCTTATAATTAATCCATTTACATCTTTATATTCTTCGTCTTTCCATTTTTTATAGTATGATTTATATTTTGAGAAATCATAAGAAGGAATGAAGATTGGTGTTAATAATACTGAGATTAATAGGATAATAAGTCCTATGAGTTCATCTAAATGTATGCATCGCATAATAACGCTTTCTGCGAACAGTAACATATTGGTTAATGCCATGCTCATTAATTTTTCACTACGGCCTATGTAAGCAGAAGGGAATACAGCTCTGAATGCCGATGCTGTTCGATAAAAAATGTAATTGATATTAAATGTATTTTGAAATTTAGTGGGCATATTAATTGTAGTTATTATTTAAAGTCTCTCTATTGATTTATAATTCAATAGAGAGACTTGTGTTCAATTAAGCGCATAAAGACGCGGCTCGCTCTAATTCTCGCTGAAAACTGTTATAGAACCCATTCCATGCATTAATAATAGTATATTCTAGTGCCAATACTCCAATTGTTATCCATATACTTAGATATGGAATAAAGTTTGTTATAGTATTAATTGTTATATCCGTTGCGGATTCTTTTTTTTCTTGAGTCGTTTCTGCTTGTGTATAGTCATATACAGCAATTCCAACACTGCCCCAGCCTAATAACTTATTACCATATTTGGTTATTTTATAAGCTTTAGACTTATATGAAGTTGCACTTAATATGTCTTCCGTTATTTGTGTTCCAGCACCTACATATCCGATACCTTCTTTTATATAGCTATTAATGACTTTTTGATTCATGCTGTCTCTTGGGTCATAGTAGTGACGTTTGGGGGCTGTCGCAACAACATATATCGGAGCTGCTTCTTCTTGAGTTACATTGGGTTGAAAATCCCACCAATCTTTAGGATTCATATAGTCATCCTCATTTCCAGTTATAGCATATGGACTTAATCCGAATATATCTATATAGTTTATTGGACTGTTGAAACAGAAACAATAGGTGCTATTATTATGAAATAGATCTGCCAACGGCTCACTCGAGTTCCACCTAGCGATAGTCGGGTCGTACATTCTCGCGCCGAAGTTCAGGATAGGTTTCGCATTGTTATAGAACTCTTCCTTTCCGTTGAACATGAACTTGTTCTTCGCAGCGGGGAGTGTTACGTTTTGGAACTTATTGTAGCTGTATTCCTGCTCGAAACGTCCGAAAGGCTCGTATTCGTTGAAAGCCGCCGGACGTCCGTTCTGCATGATTACCCTGACGCTTCCGAGGTGGTCTTTGAAATATCGCAACACTTCGTGCTGTCCAGTCATCTCGTCGAAGGAAATCGTACCGTTTTCAAATTCCGTTTTGAATTTGCTTTGGGACGTTCCGTATTCGTATATCAAAGAACCGAGGTATGCCTTGTAATTAATTCCTGTTTCGGAGTCCAGCACTTTCGTTCCGTCGGCGAGCCATATGTAATGGAACTTTCTGTCCTGCGATGCCATACCCGATAACAAATTTAAGAAATTATATCGGAATTGTATCTGTTTTTCGGCATTATATACCATATTCCCATTGGTGTCGTATAAGAATCTGAACGTTCCCGCCTGAAATTCCGAGTCCGACGATTGTCTTACGACTTGCGTCAGAGTGTTGCCGGAATAATAATATGTCTGTTTCGATTCCTTATGGGCGGTTCCGTTTTTCTTTCTCGACATGCTCGTTATATTACCGGCAATGTCGTATCCCATATCGTATTGGGCGGAATGGTTTATTCCCGTATTCGGATTCGTGTTGTTCCTCGTAGAGCGAGAAAGTCGTCCGAGGATGTCATATTCGTAGTGATTGTAAACATATCCGGTCTGGAATTGTGGCGCCGAATGTGTCGTAGACACAATATTACCGGTATTCGAATACTTCATCTCCTGATTGTACATTCCTGAAGCCATAATTTTCAGCAAACGTCCCCTTATGTCATGCGTATATCCTACGCCTCCTATCGAGCTTATTCTTCCGAGTTCGTCGTATGCGTAACTCGTTGACTGCTCCTGTTCCATTAAAGCTACTTTTTCGGACATCAGTCGTCCACGTTTGTCGTATTCGTATTCTTTGCGTACGGTAATCGGATTCGTGGTGTGGGACTGATTCAGAAAATGTTCTTCGAGACACGTAACGACCCTTCCGTTGAAATCATAACCGTAGCTGCAACGACTTATGCCTTCGAGTATGTTTCGTTCGACAACCTGTACCGTGCGTCCGTATCGGTCGTAATAGTATAGTCTTGTCACAATATTGTCGTATGTGTCCGTTCCGTCAGTGATAGCCGCGACCGCTTCGTATGTTTTCATGCCGCGGGTGCGCTGGCTGTAGGAGGAACATATTCCCGATACGGCCTTGAATGCGAGGTCGGTTTTAGTCGGGACGCGCACTTCGCTTTTCAGCCCTGCGATACCCGTGTTAGTGATAATCTTCGCTTTCGTCGGGTTGTCCTTTATGAACTGGTCGACGACGTTTCGGTAGTCGCTCGGTATGTATACGGCGTACCAGATGTATCCCGTACCGGGATCGGTCTGCGGGTCGTTGTACAATCCGATGACGAGTTCCGGGCGAATGGCTCCGTCGGTGTCGAAGATTCGTTTGTCGGTATCTTTCGCAGCGGCCTGTGGCCATTTCGTGTCTGCGGAGACCATATTTACCGCCAGCCACTCGGAGGTCTCTACTTCGAGGTTTTTATATTCGAATTCGTATTGAGTGTCGTAACGGTATTCCGAAAGCATTGCCGAGACAGTCATGCCGACAGCGTTGCCTGAATCTACGGCATTCTGGATTGTCGCACGGCTACGCGCCTGAGCGTCGCGCTCCATGGTCTGCGATACGATGCGTCCGAAACGGTCGTAAGTGTAACGCAGCCAGAAATTATTTTCGTCCTGTTCGTGCATGTTGGAGTCCTGATACAGTATAAGTCTGCCGTCGGGGTCGTACACGTTGTACTCCCAGCCTTTGCCCGGAACGCGCTTCTCGACGATTCGTCCCTTGGCGTCGTAAACGTATACGAAACAGTATGTCGTCACGAGCGAACTCGTTCGCGAGTAGGTCTGTCCCGCTTTCAGCGAGGCGGCGCCCATAGGGGGAATGACGTATGCGAGTCGTCCGAAATGGTCGTATACGTAATGGGTGGCGGCGACGGTAGCGCTGTTTTCAGCTGTGCGTCTGACGAGAACGGTGCGGCCGTTTTCGTCGGTGAACGATACGACCATGTGTCCGTCCTCGTCCGTCGCGGTGCCTTTCAGCAGAAAGTCGTTGTCTCCTTTTGCGGCGACGGAGAAGCCGCCGGTCTGCTTGTCGTATCTTACGACAAGGACGTTGTCCGCGGCGGTGGCCATGTCGCGTCCGAACTGCGCACTGGTGTCTGCGTCGAAGCCGGGCTGGGTGCGTGACTTGAGTATGCCGCGGGCGGACATTTCGAGGTGCTGGCTGACGTAGGCATGCGGATCGTCGAGCGAAAATGCGGACTTGTAATATGCGTTCTGCTCCGTTATGGCATCTGCGCGGAAAGCGCCGTCGTTATCGGATACGGGGTAGGGCAGATAGGAGCGTATCTCGCCCGCGTTGACGTATGTCGACGCGGACGGTATTATGACGTCATTGCCCGAAGGCGACCCGGCGACCTCTATGCTCTGGCACGGCTGGCCGAGAGTGTCGTAGTACATGACGGAGGCGTTATAGTCGGTAGCGGCAGGCTGTATGTGCGCTTTGGTGTAGCTCTTTTTTACGACTGTATTCCTGTCCGTGGTGATGGATTCGGACCATGTGTCCGCGACCGTCACTGCGCCGAGTTTGGAGTAGTTGTCTTTGGAAACCTGCCAGTTGGGTTTGCTCGTGTCGGTTCCGCTGCCGCCTCCGCCTCCGATGATGTATGGCGTTGCGTCGATGGCGTTTTCTATGGATTGTCCGTTGCCGTTTTCTGTCGGCACGGTATTCTGGTTTTCGATATTCCGTTTCATGTTTATTCTTCGTTTTTGTGTCCGTATTCGTAAGTTTCGAGTATGTTGCCTTCGTCGTCCTTTATGGCGTTCAGGCGGCCTGCACCGTCGTAATGGAAAGTCTTCATGCGTCCGGCGGCATCGGTGACCGAAGTGACGCCTACCAGAGGCATGTAGGTGTATGTCGTAATCATGGCATCGGGCAGGGCGTCGCGCAGCTCGTCGAGCGTGTCGATGAACGACGTGTGCGAGGTGGCCTGCGCTATAGTGTCGAGCGCATCGCTGCCTCCGAGCGCATTTTCGACCTCGTCGTAGGATGCTCCCTGTATCTCGGCCACGGGATACATGCCGCGATAACTCCACACGTAGCACGTGTCCGGTTTGCCCGTTTCCCTGACGTAAGCCGGATTGCCGTAACAGTCGTATTCCTCGACCGTACTTTCGTGTATTACCGTATCGTTCAGGTAGTGTTTCGTCATATGGGGACGGTAGACCGTCTTTTCCGTTTCGTCGAGCAATATTGTGGCCGCTTTGAAGTTCGTGTATGTTGCCTGTTTGTCGGATCCGTTTCGGGTCAGTTCCTCACCTATGCAGACATTCACCATGTTGGCGTTTATCATGCCGTTCAGCGTGGTGTAGTCGGTCGGATACAGGAAACGGCGTTCGTAGGTGTCTCCGTCGCGGGTGAATGTCATGCGTCGCGCGACGATACTCGTTGTCGTTCCGTCTGACTGGCCTTCGGTGCCGCATGGCCAAGATGTATACGGCTTCGGCGAGGTGTAATGTATGCTTGTAGATACGGTATGTGTCTTATCGTCGTAGTAATCGGTATGGCGTTCCGATGCCGGTTTGAATATGAACAGGTTTTCTGATACGTTGAAATAGTAACAGTCCTCCTTCGTACGCATATAATTTTCTTCGCGATCTTCTGCGCCTGCAAACCAAAGCGGTGTGTCTACCGTAGTCGTGGTGACCATGTTTTTGACATACAGCCCGACGTTTATGCTTAGACGATTGTAATCCAAATGTTTGGTGTATGTGTATTCGGATTCGCTTACGGTACGATAGGTGCCGTCGTCAAGACTTTCCTGTGTTTCTATTTTTTTGATGTTGCTGAAAAACTGTGGTCGGTCGCGGAAGTAGCCTTTGATCTCTCCTATATAGTGTTCGGTTCCCTGTGACGGATTTGCATAATTTGTGTTCGTTGTGGTTTGAAAGTCGATGAATTTCCAACGTTCGGCGAGTGGTACGGAAGGTAATGTGTAAGTATGTCTGGGATATTCATATATCCATTCTCTGGTGTCGTAGTAATATTCCGTGCGGATAGACTTCGAGTTGACAGGATCCGTAACTGTTTCCGTCACATGGCCGTAGAATATGCGGGCATTACGCGGCGATACCCCCGGAAGTATGGGTTCTGGGTATATGGCCAGGCATGCTGCGGTTGTATCTTCTTCTTTGTAGTATATCTGTTTTCGCTCTGCGAAGTCGGCGACGTCTAAGCGCCAGAAATCAACGGTACAACCGCTTTCATCGTAATCGAATGTGCGGTTAAGAACATTTCGGTTTTCATCGAATATATGTATCGCCTTAACTCGCAATCCTATTGTAATGTTTCTGCCGAGTATTGAATCGTAATGCGTATTCGGTTCGTAAACTATCTTCGTTTCGTTTCCGGATAACCGTTTGATGGATTTGAGCGAGTTCCAGATCGCATGTTCGTAGGAATATTCACGTTTCTGAGTGTCGGCGCCGTAAGGAGTTATGAAATCGAGGCTTTGATTATCGTTGCGTCCGTTATAGTAACCGAAGAAATCCTGTGCATAAAGTGTCTGCGGCGGTTGTGTTATGGGGTTAATAATAGTTGTGAAATAACCGAATTCGTACTTGTCGTACATTATGTCGTCGCTTCCGTAAAAGCATATGCCGTTGAGACGGAAACGTTTGAGATCGTGTTCTCCGTCATGGTTGTCGAACGTGATTTTACGTACCGACTCGTTGTTAATGTTCAGTACTGTCATGGCTGACAGACGTCTCTTCGGGTTGAGCGTTATGCATTTACTGGTATCTGTATTGATATATTCCGTAAGGTCAACATACGGTTCAGGAGCATCGACATAATCGAATTTCACCGTATTCCCGTTGTGTGTTATTTCTGTAATGCATATGCAGTTATGCAATATAGCGTTCTGATTGGGGTAGTTTTCCGGTTGGGGGTTATGCGGTACTTCCCCGAATTGTTTGAGTACGAACGGTACGTCGTCGGTATCCAGAATTGACTTGCAATAGTAGACGGGGGGTGCTGGTAATGATTGTATCGTATTGCCGGTATTTCTGTATTTCAACAGGATCTCGTCCTTACAGTCGGCGGAAGTGATCTTGCTGAGAAACCATGTGGTGTAAATGGCCTTCTGAGTAAGTTGTATCTCGTTAGAAATGTAATTGCCGTCCAAATCCAAGATGCTGTAGCTATAACTGTCATTGTTCGGCAGTTTGATTTTCAATGCGAATAATGGGGTTATGTAGTCCTTACGGTCGAACAGGTAGGTGTTGCCGGCTGCATCCGTTACGGTGAATGAAGCTATCTTCAATGTGGTTTGATCATTCGTATCAATGACGGCTTTGATTACGTCATCGTTATAAGTGGCTTTTTCTATTAATACATTATTGTCCAAAATCCGAGCGAAAAAGCTGCCGGAACCGCCCGGATAGGAATAATGGTATTTATCCCACGTGCTGTCATTGCGATTGGTTATTATTCGTGACAACGTATCTTTGGTTGATATATCGTCCGCTTCCGGAATATACGGATTGTCAAACAGATCGTCGGACAAACCTCTTACTTCTTTTACTACTGCCCCTCCTGCATTGAGCGACCAACCGATTCCCGGAGATTCGGCTATGTCGTCGAGTTTGATACCGGAGGCATGGTAGGAGAGTGTTATAGGCATGGTAATACTGCCGGCTTGTAAAGTGTACAGCGGGATGTCGATAGCTGTCAGTCCGAGAGAGTGTACTATCGGATAGTTGGAGTACTTGATTACATGGTTTGCGGTTACGCTTGGAGACACGTTGCCTATGCCGAATGCGGGCTGTTCTGTCACCTCTGCGGTCGTTGAGGCCGTTGTTGCGGCCGGTCTGGTTTCCTGTCGTGCGGAAGCGTTGTCCGTCTTGTCGGAAACTCGTTTTTTGATTTCTTTCATACGATTTGATTTTTTGGTTAACGGAAAAATCCGTACGCCAAAATACGTTCTGACCGGCGCTACCGTTTTCTACGGATATGGTATTTTCTTGTGATATGATTGGTATTGCTTGATGTATATTGGTGACAGATATGTTGTTAAGCCGTAGCGGCGTCTGCTATGTATAGGGCTAATTATGGAACTGTAAACTTGCGTTGGATGGGTATAAGTTTAAGATGATCGGGAGGGGCAGAGTGACTGTTTTGTCGGACTGGAATTGATTGTGCGGACCGTGCATTACTATAAATTGTAGCCGACGTGTCGACCGATGTTATGCGGTATTGTCATGTCGTTATGAACGGTGTGACCGTATGTACTTGACTAAGATATGTTCAGTCATATCAGATGTCGGGAACCGTATCGGAAGATAATTGGTGGTATAGTTCTGAAGAGAAAAGACATTCTTGGTATACGTGTATAAAAGCGTGGAACCGGTTTGAGTCGTACTTTCTGGAAATGCTGTCGTAAATGAAGCGGAAGTGGCTTTAAATTTTGTGATTATCTATGGAAAACGACAGAACATACAGCTGGCTTTAGAATATCAGCTGTATACGTAAGTATGCATATGATAAAAGGGGGTGAAATATTCCGATATGCAGGGAGAAATTGGATGAATTCCGGGGATAAGTGAAATTCACTCGTTATGCACAGGCTCTTTTCGAGACGTTCATGCAATAATATAAAATGAAAACGAGTGATAACCGTTTGATTATCACTCGTTTTATCGTGCTCCCTCTGGGGCTCGAACCCAGGACCCCAACATTAAGAGTGTCGTGCTCTACCAACTGAGCTAAAGAAGCATCGTATGCTTTACCGTGCGGGGCAGTCCCGTTTCTCAAAAGCACCGCAAATATAATGCATATTTGCGAATGTGCAAAGTTTTTTTGCGAAAATATTGTTCATCGTGTTTGACCTACAGCATGCAACAAATGCATGCCGACCGTATAGTAGCTTTCGCAGGTTTTTTCGGGCGGTTATTGCGCAGTGGATCGTTTGCGGAAAAGTCTCTTGCAGACTTGGCTGAACGGCTAACGGAAATATTTTCCGGTATATACGGCCTTGTTTCCTACGCCGTCTTTTACGGTCAATACTATGGTGTGCGTTTTTCCCGTTCCGCAGAGCGAGTCGTCGAAGTAGTGGTAGACGGTGCTGTGCGGAGTGTCGTGTTCGAGCATTACCCATTTACCGTCTACGGTCGCTGAAAACGAGGCTATGCCGGACAGATCGTCGGCTATCTTGAATCCGAGCCGCTGTTTGCCTGTCATGTCCTCGCCCAATTTGAACGATGCGCCTATAGTAGGGGATGTAGTATCGGCTGCCACGCACCACGTTCCGAATATGGAAGCTTTGCCGGTTACCGTGCCGTCGGTGTATTCTGCCGCCGATGCCGCAAGCCTGCCGCGGTCGTTGACGCGTGCTATGACAACCTTGTCCTGAAGTTCGGTCGGCACGTCTGCGCGGAACGATAATATTACGGGGTTTTGCAGGGGAACGTCGTCGCGGTGTACTTCGTAGAAATCCGAAAGTATGCGTGTACCCGCACTTTTGGTGACCTTGGGCGGGGGGCATAATTTCGATTGGGTGTAGAACAGCGATTCGTAAAGCGCGCCGGACGGTATGGTGACCTTCAGATTTTCCGTCGTGCGGGAGTAGTGCTTTTCGCAATCGACAGGCTCGGCTCCAGTAGGTATGGTTACGGTGCTCGATGCGAGTTCAGGGGCATACTCTGCGATGAACGACAGGACGGTCGTATTGCCGTTGTCGTCTTCGACTTCTATGCGTATGTCCGACCGACCGTCGGGATTCAAAATTCCGTTATCCTTTACGTTGCGATAGAACGGCATGGCGCCGTCGTTGAGGACCGCGAGTCGGAATACGTCGTTGGAAGTCGTGCGGTTCAATTTGTAGTCCGAAAGTATCTTGGCGTAATGGTTCTGGGCGAAAGTGAAGCCGTCCATCAGATATTCTATCCGGGGGACGCCGTCGACCGACAGTGTAATGCGGTATGTGGCCATGGAGCCGGAAACGCCGTCTTTGCGGTCCATGGTTTCCACTACGAAATACCCGCGGCCGGGGAGTTGCATGGGTGCCGGGAGCGAGTAGCTGCCGTCCTGATTTGCGACCGTCGCGGCTTTGGCGGCCAGCGTATGTACAGGAACGCCGGAAAGAGTGTCTATGGTGTAATACCAGACGTTGAATATTTTGGGCGGAGTGTTGTCTACGACATCGTAATACCCGCGTGCGAGCACGTTGACCGTCTTTTCTCCGCCTTTTTCGCGTATTTCGAAGTGTAGGTGCGGACCGAACGAATTACCGCTGTTGCCCGACCAGCCTATCACCTCGCCGCGTTTTACCGGAAAGGTGTTGGCGTCGGGGAAAAGGTCTATGTCGTTGCGTTGCCTGCGGTAACGTTCTCGCCGGACGTATGCGTCTACCTCCGGGGTGAAACGGCTCAGGTGTCCGTAGACCGATATGCGTCCGTCGGGGTGGGCGACATATACGACATTTCCGTAACCGTAAGGTTTCACTCCGATACGGTATATATAGCCGTCCTCTATGGCTGTTATTTTCTTGCCTTCGACGCCGCCGGTGCGTATGTCCACGCCGGAATGGAAACGGGTGCCGCGCAACTTGCCGAAGTTGGATGACGACTGAAGCGTGCCGATCACTATCGGTGAGCCGTATTCGGCCGCGTTTTGCGGGAAAGCCTCGATACCTGCCGCCATGACAAGTGCGGCGATCAGCGATACGGTTTTATATGAATGTCTTGTTTTCATGTCGCAATATGTTTTTTGTCTTGTGGAGCGTTTACTTTGTAGCATAAATTCTTTCTCGACGTCATCTGTTTCGTGCGAACTGGGATGTGGGGGGAAGTCGTTCATTGGTCTGCCGTTTTTACCAGTCTTTCTGCCGTTTCCATGACCGCATCGTATTCGTAGCCTCGCGACAGTCCGAATCGTATGAGTTTGCTTTTGCGGTCGTACGGCGTATCGGCTTTTATGTTTTTCAGTTTTCGTGCCATGACTTCCTCCAGTTTTTCGTCGCATGAGGAGGCGTTCAATGCCGCTATGGCTCTTTCCGCCGTATCCCGCGCTATCCCTTTGTTGCGCAGTCCGGCGCGGATCTTGTAGATGCCCCAACCGGAAAACTCCGATTTTTCGCGGACGTAGGCTGCGGCGAATCGTTCGTCGTCTATGAATCCCGCGGCGGTGAGCCTGTCGAGTACCTTGCCCCGGTCGGCTTCCGGTACACCCCACCGTTGCATTAGACGCATGGCGTCGCCGCTGGAGCGTTCGGCGCGTGCGGCATACCGCATTAACGCTGCGACGGCCTGTTCGGCCGTTTTGGTTTTGGGTACGGAAGGCTTCTCCGTGTCCGTTATTCCGCTCTTTTTATACATTTCACCATGCGTGGTTTGTCGTTAATATCATTCCTGCATTCTATTCCGACGAATCCTGCGGCGAGCAATTCGTCGCATACCTGCCGGGAGAGACTTTCATGAATCTCGAAATACAGTCTTCCGCCGGGCGAGAGTATTTCGGCAGCCTTGAGGGCTATTTCGCGGTAAAACAGTACCGGATCGTCGTCTGGAACGAATAATGCGCACGACGGTTCGTAGTACGTGACATTGCGCCGCATGGACCGTCGCTCCGATTCCGGAATGTATGGCGGATTGGATACCGCTATGTCGTATGTATTTCCCGGCAAGGCTTTCATGAAGATGTCCTGCGGGGCGAGTACGTCGACACATGCGAATCTTACCGTCGCTGCCGACCGTCGCGCATTGTCGGCTGCTATGTCTATCGCACGCTGCGATATGTCTATCGCGTCTATCCGTGCTGCGGGCAAAAAACGCGCCAGCGCTATGGCTATTGCACCGCTACCGGTGCCGATGTCGAGTATTCGCAAGTTATCGCCGCCTGTGCAATCTTCGGCGATCCATTGTACGAGCTCTTCGGTTTCGGGGCGCGGTATGAGCACCCCCTCGGCTACACGGAGTGTCAGACCACAGAACTCCGCTTCGCCGAGAACGTATTGCAGCGGTTTTTCGGCGGTCAGTTCGCGGCATATCCCGTCGAACAGTTCAGAATCGAATCCGGCGACCGTGGCGTCCGGATCGGCTATTGCCTGCGAGCGTGTGAACCCGAAAAACTTTTCGGCGACGGCGAACGCTATAGCGAGCGTTTCGCGTTCGTCGTATATGCCGGCTAAAAGCCGCCTTATTCGGTCTGTAAGTTCTCGTCTGGTCATAACTATTGCAAAGGTATCCAAACAGTCTCGAAAATACAACGTCCGCAGCATTAGGTATGTCGTTTAATTCCCTGTGGATTGTTGAGGGCTTTGCAGCATGTGCCGAATTTTACGCGGTTTTGCGCGATGCGCTTTTTTACTGGTATAGGATTTCGTATATTGCGGTGTTGAAAACGCGCTTTCGGCCGGGTGTGCACGGTAGAGGACGCCGTTTCGTTGCGGTGGTTATACCGATTTGTGCATGGGCGGATTGAGTATACGTTACGGCGCGTTGGAATGAATTTATCGTAGAATATTGAACGTATTATGTCTCGTCAACTGACATCGGAAGAACGGAAAATAATTGAGCGTACCGAGCGCGAGGGTGCGGAGCTGGCCGCGGAGGAGAGTGCCGACGGCAAGATAGTTTGGCGTCGCCGGATATGGGGAGTCGTGATTTTTGCGGTCGTGTTCCTATTGTTCGCTCTCGTGTCGTTCGCTGTATTCAGCGCTTTCGGCGATCTGAACTGATCGATGACGCGTGATGTGAATCGCGTATGGACAGTCGGATTGTAGGGGATATGCGGTTTGAGTGGGATTAAAAACGGAACTTAGGCCGTATAGTCGGTAAAAAGGAGTATATTTGTTGGATAATATATGTTTTAAATAATGAAAGATTTATCATTCAATGACAACCGTCCCGATCGGGAAGATTCGGACGGAGAGGGCGGGCGTCGTCCCGCTTATGCGTCCTTTGTCAAGGACAAGCGTTATCGTAACGATTATGGTCGCAGCGATTCCGGAAATGGTTCCGGACAGCGTACGACCGATGGAAACGAATACCGTCGTCCGCGTAGGGAAGGCGGGGACGGGGGATACCGCAGATATGAAAACCGCAGTACGGAACGCAGGGACGATTATCGTCGTGATGGCGGTACGGACGGCAACCGGTACGGCGACAGGAATATCCGTCGTGAGCGCAACGATTACGAGCACAAGACGTATGACCGAAATACCGGCGGCGAAGAAAACAGACGCCGTTCGTTCAATCCCAATTTCGATTCTTCCAACCGTTTGATAGACCGTAATAACGGCGAGTACAGGGAGCGTACGCACGATAGGGAACGAAATGAATACGTGGGGGATCGTCCGCGTTACGGCGAAGGCGGTTACCGCAAGCGCAACGATTCCGAAAACCGTGACAGAACCGGTTACGACCGTAATGCGGAAAGGCGCGGAGATTATCCGCAACAGCGGAGATATAATAACGGCGGCGATTCTTATGCGAGAAAATACCAGTCGCGCCCGGCTTATGACAGAAAGCGTTCGGATGATATGTCGGAAGATAGGACGGAGGAACGTCCGTCGAGGAATTATTCGCAGGAGCGCGCGGGCCGCGGTTACGGCGGCAAGAGGTACGACCGCAGGGACGGGCAACAGGGCGCGGGCAGGCAGCAGTATCGTAACGGTAACCGTCCGAACCGTACCCCGAAGTACGATTCGGAACATTATCCGACTTTCCCGGCTCCCGTCGTAGAGGACAAGATACGTTTGAACAGATATATAGCCATGTCGGGCATATGTTCGCGCCGCGAGGCCGACGAGTTCATACAGTCCGGAATCGTGACGGTGAACGGCATGACCGTAACGGAACTCGGTGCCAAGGTTTCCCAGAACGACGAGATACGTTTCAACGGCAATGTTATAAAGAACGAGCAGAAGGTGTATATCGTCATGAACAAACCGAAAGGTTTCGTTACCTCGGTCGAGGATCCGCATGCGGAGAAAACCGTTATGGAGTTGCTTAAGAACGGTTGTCGCGAGCGGGTCTATCCTGTGGGGCGTCTCGACAAGAACAGTCTCGGAGTGCTGCTCATAACCAATGACGGCGATCTGGCCAAGAAATTGACGCATCCCTCTTACGAGAAGAAGAAGGTGTATCAGGTGACGTTGGACAAGCCGCTGACGCGAGCCGACATGGATTCGCTGGTTGAGGGCTTCGAGCTCGAGGACGGCGAGATACATGCCGACGAGGTCAGCTATGTGAACGAGAAGAAAAACGAGGTCGGTGTGGAGATCCACTCAGGCCGCAACCGTATCGTGCGTCGCATGTTCGAGCATCTGGGATACCGTGTTACGAAACTAGACAGGGTCTATTTCGCAGGCCTTACCAAACAGAAACTCAAACGGGGCGAGTGGCGTTTCCTGACTCCGCGCGAGGTGTCGGCGTTGCTTTCGGGGCGGTACGAATAAGACGGTCTTTTCTGCCGGTATATAACGTCCGGTTTTAGGAGGCATATTTATATGTTCGGGGGTTGCATTGATTATGCAACCCCCGATTTTTTTGTTGATCGGCAAACGGCTTTGCGGACTGCCTGTGAAAATCGGCTTATCTGTGTCAGAAGTCTTTGCCGAGACTGAAATATATTCCGAACGATCGGTCTACGTTGGATATGTCGAATTGCAGACTTATAGGGCCTATCGGGGAATTGTAGGCATATTTGAGCGCAAAGCCGAGCATATCGTGCCGGTCGGTGAACATTTTGAAGAAGTTGTCGTTTTGTATGCCGTAATTCACTTTGAACGAAATGAAGTGGCGGACGAAGAGTCTCATGCGGGCTTCCAATCCGACGATGAATACCGAACGGTCTACCGTTTCGAGATGCTTGATTCCGACGAACGGTATCTGCTGGTCCATGAATCTTCCGGCAAGATCGCCGCCGACATAGTTGTAATATGAATACGCCACTTCGTTGCCGATCAGCGTGCGGCCGTATACGGACGGCATTATGGTAAATCTGTCTGTCAGAGATATGGCATTGCGGAAACCGTATTCCACGGAGAGAAACGGCGAACCGTTGTTGTAGCCGTAACCGTTGTCGGTGTGCAGTGCTATTTTCGCGCTCGACAGGACACCGCGCGTTGGAAAGTAGTGATCGTTGAGCGTTTCCAGATAACCGGTGACGTAATAGTTGACGAAACCTTCGGGTTTCACAGCGATGCGGTCGTCGTCGGAAGCGAAGAGGAACGAGCTGTAGTTGAAATGTTCGTAACTGATGCCTATCTGAGGGTTGAACTTGACGGGGTTGGCGAGCGTGAAGAACAGATTTACGCGGTTTTGTCCGAATGTCACGTTATTGACCTTCTCGCCGTTTTTGTATAGTCTGTAGTTGTTGCTTTTGAACATGTACGACAATCCCAGTCGTCCCTTGAGTATATTGCTGGTGTTGAGATCGAGTTTTACGTACGGGTTGTCGTTGAGGCGCACGCTGAGACCTATGCGGGGGCCTTGCAGACCGCGTAACGAAAGGGTGGTGTTGAGCATGATGCTGGCCATTTGTTCCGTGTCGAATCTGAATCCGGCGTTCACTACCGCCTGCTGCTTTTCGTCAACCGATATGGTCAGCGTATGCGGCATGGTACTTTCGAGCGAATAGGTGACATATGAGAAGGCGCCCGATCCTCGCAGTTTGGCTATCGCGTCGTTGAGTTGACGTACCGTTATCGTGCTGTTCTCCTTGATGCCTAACGTCGGCCGGATGAAAGTCTCCTCGTTGCGCGTGAGGCCGACGAACTTGATATTCCCTATACGTATGGATGTATTGGTATTGTCCGGCACTTCCGGGCGCACGTACATGTAGTCGCTGTCGGGATATATTCGCTCACGCAGGGCGAGTATCTTTTCACGGTTGTCGTCGGCGCATCGTTGCCCGCGGATGAGCAGGCTGTCCACGGCTTCGGACGAGAAACTGCTCGATGTGTACGGTTTGAGATAAGGTTTCAGATACAGATCGACGTGTTTGAGGTTTTCGGCATATTGTTGTCTGCCGAGTATCGTGGTTATCTGGTCTATCAGCCCCATCAGCGACGACAGACCTTCCTGATCGTGCAGTCCCGTGGCGAGGTCTACTCCGATGACTATGTCGGCGCCCATGTCGCGTACCACGTCTACCGGAAAGTTATTGTATATGCCGCCGTCCACCAATACCATGCTGTCGCGGAGTACGGGCTCGAAAGCTCCCGGGATAGACATGCTCGCCCGTATGGCCAGAGGAAGGTTGCCGGAACGGTAGACTACTTCCTGTGCTTTGACCATATCGTAGGCTACACAAGCGAATGGTATAGGAAGCGAGTCGAAGTCGAGATTATCATCGTGATAGCCTATGGTCAGCTCATTGAGCAGGTTGAGTACGTTCTGTCCGGCGAGTACTCCAGACGGTATGGAGAATTTCTTGTTCAGTGCGAACGGTACGGAAAGCAGGTAGGTGTCGGATATCTCCTTCTGCGACAGGAGCTGGTCTTTTCTGGCTACGTGGTCGCTAAGGAGTGCGAGCCAGTCCTGATGCGTGACGAGCGAGTCGAGTTCCTGCGGCGTGTAGCCTATCGAGTATAAGCCGCCTATTATGGCGCCCATACTCGTCCCGGCTATGTAATCTATAGGTATTCCGGCATCTTCTATGGCCTCTATGATGCGTATGTGTGCGATGCCTTTGGCACCGCCGCCGCTGAGTACCAGTCCTACTTTCGGCCTGTCGCGATTAGGGTCGTCGGCCGTCGTTTCCGAAGGCAGCGACACGATTATGCGCGATCCGTCTATATCGTATTCGTATACGGGTTCATCTTTGCTTCCTTTAGGGGCGGGAGGAGCGTCGTTTACGGAAGCGACCGATACGGCTTGACATGAAGCCAGCGTTGCAAGCGTTAGGACGAGTATTTTCAAAAACTGTGTTCTGGTAGAGGCCATTCCTTGTTCAGTACGGTATATATTTTATTATTAGTATGTTTCGCGTTTTGCCGCTATAACGTAAAGCGCGTGCCGGAGCTTTTCTCTACGACCGTTTGTTACGGCATGTATACCGGTAGCAAAGTTACCCCGTAAAGACGGCGTTTGCAAATGCGGGACGGTTACTGCAACTTCTTTGTCTTTATTATTTCCGCATTCGTCTGCGAGCGGTTGTGCCGGCCGTGTTTATCTTTCATTATAAGATGCGTCAGGCATGCGTTTTATTGCATCGTCGTGAAGAAAAAATGTAATTTTTACATTCCTGTGCCGTACACCCGTATCTGTAGGGTGAAAATAAGTTTGTCCTATAGGGTATGTTTACATTAAATATGTCTGGTTGTCACGCTATTGTAGTGCCCTTTGCGGAACGGTTAGCTATTTTCGTGCCAGAAGTGTAGTTTCGTAGTCAGTGCGATGAAAATGTTTTGTCCGAAATAGTGATGTGTGAGCATTTCCGGGTAAGGATATTTTGCATATCTTTGTGTATATCCGAAGTCTGCGAAAAGTATGGCGGATGCGGAATGACGAAATCCGATAGATGATGAAAGGTATAGTATTGGCCGGCGGAAGCGGAACGCGGATGTATCCGGTAACCAAAGGGATCAGCAAGCAGCTGCTTCCGGTCTATGACAAGCCTATGGTGTATTATCCGTTGTCTGTACTTATGCTGGCCGGAATACGCGATATACTGCTTATATCGACGCCTGCCGACTTGCCGTGTTTCCGCCGGCTGCTGGGGGACGGTAGCGATTTCGGCATCTCGCTCAGCTATGCGGAACAGCCTTCGCCTGACGGTCTTGCGCAGGCGTTCTTGATAGGAGCCGATTTCATAGGCTCCGACTCCGTCTGTCTGATACTCGGCGACAATATATTCTACGGACAGGGTTTTACCGATATGTTGCAGACAGCCGTAGACGATGCAGCACGTGGTATCGGTACCGTTTTCGGTTATTGGGTGAACGATCCGCAGCGTTACGGGGTGGCCGAATTCGACGATACGGGCAGGGTGGTTTCCATAGAGGAGAAGCCGGCTGAGCCGCGAAGCAATTACGCCGTGACAGGTCTGTATTTTTATCCGGGCGAGGTGGTAGATGTGGCGCGCGGCGTTACCCCGTCGGCGCGTGGCGAACTGGAGATTACTTCCGTAAACCAGCGTTTTCTGGAACTCGGCAGGTTGAACGTGCAGCTGCTCGGCCGCGGATTCGCATGGCTCGATACCGGAACTCACGATTCGCTCAGCGAGGCATCCATTTTCATAGAGGTTATAGAAAAGAGACAGGGGTTGAAAGTCGCTTGTCTGGAGGAGATAGCTTTTCGCAACGGCTGGATTTCGCGCGAGAAGGTGCGGCAGCTCGCCGTGCCTATGGCGGCTAACGGGTATGGGAAGTATCTGATGAAGTTGTAACGCGTTTTCATGAATCCTCCTGTCGTCGAGTAGGGGCTCGATCGGATTGGCGGAATCATTCGTATTTGGAGTGTAAGTTTTAATATCGTAATAATGGAATTCAGGAAAACTGGAATAGAGGGAGTCTGGGTAGTTGAGCCGCAGGTGTGGAATGACGACCGCGGCTATTTTTTCGAGAGCTTTTCCCGGCGCGATTTCGAGACGGCCGTTGGCCGCATGGATTTCGTGCAGGACAATGAGTCGCGTTCGCGTTACGGTGTGGTACGCGGCCTGCACTACCAGCTACCGCCGAAGGCGCAAAGCAAGCTGGTGCGTGTGGTGCGCGGAAGCATAATGGATGTGGCTGTGGATATACGCCGAGGATCGCCTACGTTCGGCCGTCATGTGGCCGTAGAGTTGAGTGCCGAAAATAAACTCCAGTTGTTCATTCCCCGCGGATTCGCGCACGGGTTTTCCGTATTGAGCGCTGAGGCCGTGGTGCTGTACAAGTGCGACGAATTCTATTCGCGCGAGCATGAGGCTTCCATTGCTTTCGACGATCCCGCGCTCGGCATAGACTGGGGCATAGCTCCGCAGGAAATCATCGTGTCGTCTAAGGACCGTGCGGCCGTCGGGCTGGAGGATGCCATTTTGTTCGAGTATTGATAATGCAAAATATTTTCCGATGAATATATTGGTTACAGGCGGTAGGGGGCAGCTCGGACAAAGCATACGTAAGGTGTCGGGCGAATATCCCGATTGCAGTTTTCTGTTTACGGATCTTCCGGAAGCGGATATTACCGATGCGGAGGTGATAGGCCGCCTTATAGAGGAGAACGGTATAGATACGATAATAAATTGTGCGGCGTTTACGTCGGCAGAACGTGCCGAACGCGATTGCGGTGACGAGGCCTTATGGGTTAACATACACGGACCTATGGTGTTGGCTTCGGTGGCCAAGGCGCACGGCGTGGGCATGGTGCATGTTTCGACGGATTATGTTTTCGACGGAGAGAGTAGTGTCCCCTATACGGAAGAGGCCGCTACCGGACCGCTGAATGTTTACGGCATCACTAAACTCGGCGGCGAAAGCGGAGCTTTGGCCACTGGAGCCGATCTGGTCATAGTGCGGACGTCGTGGCTCTATTCGGAATTCGGATCCAATTTCATGAAGACCATGTTGTCGCTGGCCGAAAAGAACGGCGAGGTGTGGGTGGTGAATGACCAGACCGGTTCTCCGACCTATGCCACCGATCTGGCACGCGCTATCATGGTGCTCGTCGGACGCGGTATCGAAGGACAGGGAATATATCATTTCTCAGATGCTGGGGAGGTGACGTGGTACGATTTCACGAAAGAGATTTTCCGTCAGGCGGGTGTCGGAGCGAAAGTCAACCCTATAACTTCTATAGAATACCCCTCACCGGTCAAAAGACCGGCATATTCCGTACTCGATACGTCGAAGATCAGGGAGGCGGGCGCTGTCGTGCCGCAGTGGAAAGATTCTCTCGGAGTATGCCTCGCTGCATTGAAGGCTCCGGAGGCGAAATAGTGGGAGTGTTTGGGCGTGTGCATTCCGCATACGTTTGCGATAGGGTGGCAATGCGGTCCGGTGGTGAGCCGTTGTCGTTTTTTTATTCGTAAGTGTAAAACGGGTTGCTCGGTTCGGTATTAAAGGATTGTTGCGTTCATTGTTTGGGAAGTGAAAATGTCTTTTGAGCGAAATATATTGATTACCGGCGGTGCCGGTTTTATCGGGTCGCATCTGGTGCGTCGTATGGTGCTCCGTCATCCGGAGTACCGTATAATCAATTTCGATGCGCTGACTTATGCCGGAAATCTCGCCAATCTGGATGATGTGTGCTGTCGGCCTAATTATGTGTTCGTTCGCGGCGATATTTGCGATATGGCCGTTGTACGCGATACTTTCGACAGGTACGATATAGACGGCGTCATTCACCTTGCCGCCGAGAGCCATGTGGATAGGAGTATAGACGATCCCTTGATTTTCGCCCGGACGAATGTCATGGGAACGTTGACGCTGCTTGAGGTAGCCCGGAGGAAGTGGGCGGGAGGTAGTTCGGGATGCAGGTTTCACCATGTTTCCACTGACGAGGTGTTCGGTGCTCTTCCGGCTGCCGGCGGTGCGTTCGACGAACTGACGCGGTACGATCCGCACAGTCCTTACAGCGCTTCCAAAGCGTCGTCCGACCATTTCGTGCGTGCTTTCGGCGATACCTACGGCATGGATACGGTCGTGACAAACTGTACCAACAATTACGGTCCGTATCAGTTTCCGGAGAAGTTGATTCCGTTGTTCGTCAATAATATCAGGCATCGTCGCCCTCTGCCGGTCTACGGCAACGGCGAGAACGTGCGCGACTGGCTGTTCGTGGAGGACCACGTGCAGGCTCTGGACAAGGTGTTTCATGAGGGGCGCAGCGGAGAGAGTTATGCTATAGGCGGGCGTTGCGAGGTGCGCAATATAGATATGGTGCGTATGCTCGTGAGGCTTACCGACGCGATGCTCGGACGTCCGGCGGGCGAAAGCGAAAGCCTGATAAGGTTCGTAACGGATCGGGCAGGACATGATCTGCGTTATGCCATGGATTGTTCGAAAATAGAGCGGGAACTCGGCTGGAAGCCGCAGACGGATATTGAACAAGGACTCGCGCGTACCGTGAAGTGGTACCTCGACAATACGGAATGGCTCGACGACGTGACCAGCGGCCGGTATGCGGAGTATTACGAAAAAATGTACGGTAACCGTTGATCCGGCATGTCGCGTTTTCCGGCTGTTGCATGAATGCGCGGCGCAGGACGGACCGTATGCGCGTTTGCATCGGCGGAGGAATGTCGGAGAGTTTACCGTAGTCCTGATATAAGCGTTTAATTTCTTTATGTATGACTGTTTGCGGCATATGGGCTACTGTAGCGGATTATGGGGACGAATAGGAAAATATATATAATCGACTATATAGGCACCCATTGCGGCATGCATTATTACGACGAGTCGTTCGTCGCGATATTGGCGCGTATCGGAGGTGTTGACATCGAGGTGTT
Source organism: uncultured Tidjanibacter sp. (assembly GCA_947852905.1). GTDB lineage: Bacteria > Bacteroidota > Bacteroidia > Bacteroidales > Rikenellaceae > Tidjanibacter. Next base: position 21,045 of record CANTVF010000005.1, read on the forward strand.
GTCCAATTACGTTACGACCGGCGGTCGTCCTTTTTTCCGTAATTTTTATAATGTGAAACGGTGGCGCGGCGTAATGCGCGTATTGGCAGGCTACTGTAGGTTGCTGGCGCTCGTATTGCGAAGGCGCAGGTCGGTGTTCGTAGCATATTCGTTCGGCAACGCGATAGATGTCGGCGTGATGCTTATTTTGTCGTTTGCCCGATGCGGTGTGATGGACGTGCATGAGACCATAGCCCAGAAAGACGAGGACAAGCCTTTGTTTCGCCGTATTTTCGGATGGCTGTACCGGCATGCCGTCGAGAACGTCATATTGCATTCGGAACGTACCGATGTCATGCTCGATGCTCTGGGATACACGGGGCGAAGGTTCCGTGTCCCGCATGTACGTTACGGGGTGCGGTGCACTCCCGATATGGCTGACGTCGGTGCGGATGTGGCGACTGCGTTCGATGCTGGCAAGACCAATTTTCTGTTTTTCGGTAATATAATGTATAATAAGGGGATAGACCTGCTCGTGGCGGCGGCCAACGCCATGGGGGGGGCGGAGGCTGCCGGCGTGAGGATCGTTGTCGCTGGCAAACGGCTCGACGATTCCATGTATACTGTCCCACTCCGGAGGCCGGAGATGTTCGTATTCATAACGCGTCATATCGGAGACGACGAACTGGCTTATCTTTATTCTGGAACGGATTATGTCGTGCTGCCGTACAGAAAGACCGCACAGAGCGGCATCATGGAGATGGCCTTTCATTTCCGACGGCCGGTAATAGCTTCCGATATTCCCTATTTCAGACAGACGCTTGAGAAGTATCCTTCGTTCGGCGTGTTGACGGATACCGGTGCGGAGAAGTTCGCCGTTACGCTTACAGCATGCGCTGCGAGGGGGCGGGAGGGCTTTTTCTATCCGCAAGATGTGGCATCATACGAACACGACGATGAAATGGAAAGGTTTACAGACGAATTCGGTCGTTTTCTCGGTTGCACGGATTAAATGGTTTTCGTAACTTTAGCATCCGAATTTTGCAGATGACTGGCAGGATGAAGACTCCGGATACGATAAATGTCGCGATTATAGGTACTGTGGGCGTACCGGCCTCATACGGCGGTTTCGAGACGCTTGCCGAGAATCTCGTCGTACATAACCGTGACGGCAGGGTGCGCTATACGGTTTATTGCAGCCGTCGTGCCTACAGTGAACGGCCGGGGGAATTTTGCGGTGCGCGTCTGCGTTACGTGGGTTTCAGGCCCAACGGCTGGCAGAGCGTGATTTACGATGCGGTGTCGATATTCCGTGCGTTGAGGCATGAGGATATGGTGGTGGCGTTCGGCGTATCCGGCGCCGTGGCGCTTCCTTTTGCCAAGTTGTTTTCACGCAAGAAGATAGTAGTCCATACCGACGGTATAGAACACAGACGGGAGAAGTGGAACCGCGTCGCGCGCTGGTACCTCAAGTTGTCAGAAGCGCTGGCGGTCAGATTCGCCGATGCCGTGGTAGTCGATAATCAGGCGGTCGCCGATTATATACGCGGCGAGTACGGCATAGAGTCGCCTCTGGTGGAGTTCGGCGGCGACAACTCGGTGTTCGACGACGTTGCCGACGAAGAGGGTATATTGAGTGCTTACGGGGTGCGGGCGGGCGAATATGCCGTGGCCATATGCCGTATAGAGCCGGAAAACAATCCTGAAATGATACTCGAAGCGTTCCGCAGGTGCGGGCGGCGGTTGCTGTTTATCGGCAACTGGCGCAGCACGCAGCTCGGCGTGTCGCTTTCGGAGCGTTACGGCAATGTGCCTAATATAGTAATGGCGCCTGCCGTATACGATAAGGAAACGGTTTACGTGCTGAGGAAATGCGCCTCGGTATATGTACACGGGCATAGTGCCGGCGGAACGAATCCGTCGCTGGTCGAAGCCATGTATCTCGGCCTGCCGGTAGTGGCTTTCGACGTTGTATTCAACCGTCAAACGACCGAGGGGCATGCCATGTATTTCAAATCGGTGGACGAACTGGTGAATATACTGGGCGGGGAAGCGTATGGCGATATGGGTGCCGTTATGCGCGAGGTTGCCGAAAGGCGTTACAAATGGGATCTGATAGTGGACAAGTTCGTCGATACGCTCATGAGCGTTTAGCGATGCCGAATGTATGGGTGGCGGTCTTCTGATCTGAAAATTTATGGGAAAGTATGGATAACAGGGCGGAACGTATGTTTTTCGACCTTCTGCGGGAGGCTATGTGGGGCTGCGGAGTGCGGCCGGAACTTTATGAAGGTGCCGGTGCCGCCGAGTGGCAGATCGTTTTGGATACGGCTGTACGGCAGACTGTTACAGGCCATATATTCGATGCCTTGTCGGCTTTGCCAGCCGGCATGATGCCTCCGCGCGACGTGCGCATGAAGTTGCTGATCCATACCGATAATATAGAGAGGTTTTCGGCGCGTGCGGCGAAGGTTACCGCAGAGGTGGCTGCCATGTATGCCCGCGAGGGGCTGGATTGCGTATTGCTCAAGGGATTGGCCGCGGCCGCTGCTTATCCCGTTCCGGAACACCGTATACAGGGCGATGTGGATTTTTATTTTCCGGCAGGGGAGTGCGAGCGTGCCCAAAAACTGTTGTTCGGCGGGCGTACCGACAATATGTCGCACGACGAACGGCATTATCACGAGACTTACAGAGGGATTCTCGTGGAGAATCATTCCGAACTGACTCATTTTCCCGGCGACCGTTATGCCGGATTGGAGCGCGATCTGAACGCGATGCTGAAGGAACGTATGACGCTTGAAATCGACGGCATGTCGGTAGCGACGCCTTCGCCGGAGTTCAACGTGTTGTTCATGCTCGAACACGCGGCCTTTCATCTGCCCGATGTAGGATTGGGGTTGCGGCATCTGTGCGACTGGGCGCGGCAGTTGTGGTTTTATCGCGACAAGATAGACCGCGATCGCGTGGCCGGTGTCATACGCCGTTACGGTTTCGGGCGCGTAGCCAATGCTTTCGGGCTTATATGCGTGCAACGGCTGGGGATGCCGGAAGAGTTGTTCCCCGGCGAACTGAGCCGTTCCCGCCGAGCGCGACGCGATGCGGATTATGTGTTGCGGGTGATCATGGACGGAGGCAACTTCGGACGTCATTTCGGCATTATGAAGTCATCCCAGCGTCATTGGAAGCTGGCCCGATGGCCTAAGAAAGTAGTGTCGCTGCTGGTGTTTCTGCGTAACAGGCGCAAGTACCGTATCGTCGGGGACGGATTGTTCGGCACCATTTTCCGGGAGAATTTGAAGCGAACCTTTAGCGGCAGGTAAGTCTCATTGCGGATACGTCGCCGCATAGCGCCGTGTATTATGTTTGTTGACGGCCATATGCGTGTGGTGGTCATGCGGCTGTTTTATTATCGGTGATATGGAGTTGTTGGAACCTCAGACGGAAAGGTTGTCGCTCAGGAGGTGGCGTGATGAGGACAGGGCGGTGTTCGCGGCGATGAATGCCGATCAGGAGGTTATGCGTTATTTTCCGAAACGGTTGTCGAGAGCCGAATCAGATGCCTTCATGGACAGGATATTGGCCGAAATGGATGAATGCGGCTGGGGACTTTATGCCGTGGAACGTCGGGAGGACGGAGCCATGATAGGCATGGTCGGGCTGCATCGCTTCGATTTCGGAGATATAGCTTCGGGTGTGGAGGTCGGTTGGCGTCTGAACAGGAGATACTGGGGTATGGGGTATGCGAGCGAGGCCGCAGCCGCATGTCTCGATATGGCCGGGATGTTGGGTATGGAGCGCGTATATTCGTTTACTGCCGGGATCAACGTGCCTTCGCGGAGGGTTATGGAGCGTATAGGCATGGAGTATGCGGGGCAGTTCGATCATCCCGCGTTGGCGGCCGACGATCCGCTGTGCAGACATGTGCTGTACCGCAAGGAGTTCTGTCGGCAGATATTGTAAAAATTGGCGGTGCGCAGGCATGTAATACAGCGGTGGTGGGGCGTTTGCTTTGCGGTCGTATTTTTTTATCCGGAACAAGACATTATCTTTGTACTCGTAAATGATTGTGAATTCGATAACAATAAATTATAATAACCGATGAACAGATTGATTTCGGGTGCCGGGGCTTTGCTCCTCATGGGGTGCGGACTTACGGCCAATGCGCAGTCCATTACCGATAACGACGTGGCGCGTATGCGCGAGAACTTCCGCCATGACAGGGAGACTGTCGCCGCACAGAACGCACTGACCAATAACGGGGATATAAGGTCGTTGGCGCTTAATCATTCGCTGGACGGCAAGATAGATCACTATTTCAAGTATCGTGTGGATGTGAAGGGCATTACCGACCAGAAACAGTCGGGGCGTTGCTGGATGTTCACTTCGATGAACGTTTTGCGTCCTTCGATCATGAAGCGGTACAATCTGGACGAATTCGACTTTTCGCACAGCTATCTCTATTTCTGGGATATTCTCGAAAAAGCAAATCTGTTCCTCGAAAATGTCATCGTCACTGCGTCGAGTCCTATGGACGACAGGGAAGTGACGCATTATTTTTCCGCACCGGTAGACGACGGCGGCGTGTGGAATCTGTATTACAACCTTGCCGGCAAATACGGCGTAGTTCCCGCATCCGTGATGCCCGAAACGCCCCATTCGGAGAATACCGCTCAAATGCTGTCCCTGATAAACGAGAAGTTACGCCGTGAGGGGTATCTGTTGAGGGAGGCAGCCGGTGCAAAGCGTGTGAAGGCCGAGACGCTGACCGCGAGGAAGCAGGCCGTATTGGACGATATATACCGTATGCTGGCGCTTTGTCTCGGTGAGCCGCCGGTGAGCTTCGAGTGGCGTTACAGAGATGCCCAAGGCAATCTGGTATCACGTGATTATACTCCTATGGAGTTTTATTTCGAAATAACGCCTGAAGATTATTCGCCGGATAATTATATCATGATAATGAACGATCCGACGAGGGAGTATTACAAGCTTTACGAGATACGCAACTACCGCAACACTTATGAAGGCATGAACTGGATTTATCTGAACTTGCCGAACGAGGACATCAAGCGTGCCGCATTGGCTTCGATAAAGAACAACGAAGCCATGTATGCGTCCTGCGACGTCAACAAATATCTCAACCGTGCTACCGGCGTTATGGATCCGGCCATGTTTGACTACGAGGCATTGTTCGGCGTGGAGCTTTCCATGGACAAGAAAGCCCGTATACTGACGCGCCAGAGCGGATCGAGCCATGCGATGACACTTATAGGCGTCGATACGGATGAGAACGACGTACCGGTTAAGTGGGAGTTCGAAAACAGTTGGGGTACCGGTTACGGCAATCAGGGATATCTGACCTTTACGGACGACTGGTTCGACGAATACATGTTCCGTCTGGTTATACACAAGCGCTATCTGGACGAAAAGGCGGTTTCGTGCCTCGGACAGGAGCCTGTGGAATTGCCGGCATGGGATTATATGCATTGATCCGTTTTTGAAATCTGTAATTCGGGGAATGAAAATCATACTTTCATTCCCCGAATTACTTTTATGTCTATTACGATCGTGTCTGCGACATACGGCAATGTAAGCATTGCGGGTGCGTTTTACGATCTGTGTGAGGATGACGATACGTGCGGTCGAGGATGATGCCGGCTGTACCTCACCGCCTCGCCGGGCGGACGGCATGAGTTCGTCTGGTGATACGGCAACAAGCGTACACGGCGCAGCTGTTGTCGTCGAGGTGCAAATGCACTCCGGAGAAAGTGATACGCTCGATATACCCCAAATTCAAGCGAAGACAATAAAATGCCTGTGAAGGCCGAGACGCGAAACGGTGGCTGTTAGGAAGTAAACCTTGCGGTCACCGCTTCTTTTTGATTACGAGCCTAAAAATTAAAGTGTTGTGACAGCTTTAAGCCTGAGAAATTCCTAAATTTGTTTTTAAGGCCGATGCAACGAAAACGGGGCTTGCTGCATCTGATAAGAAATGAATAACCGGATTATATAACCTATAAACTTTAGAGCTATGAAAAGAATTTGTATGATGATCGGGATTTGCTGTGTTACAATCCCAATATTTATAAGTTGTCAAGTAGATCACTATTTTTTGACGAAATGCGTTTTCAAAAACGATACAGACAGCGAAATAACATTGGAATGCTTTTTTGGCTTAGATAGTAATAAAGCGTGGGAAACTATTGTAATACAGCCTAATGATGAAAATTACATTTCTTTTGAAAGTAGCGGTGGGTTTATCGATTTACCCTTTGGTAGTTATCGTAAATTAGTAATAAATAATGGGACTTATTTAGTTATTCAAATTCGAGATGATACCAAGTGCGAAGGATTATACGACATAAATAATTATATTCACATGGAGAGTAAGTATGGTTATCAAAAATACTTATATACTTTTACCGACGATTTTTTTAAAGACGGAGAACCTTTGGAAAAATAGTACAACTAATAGTGTAAATAATGATAGTAAGGGGTGTATTTTTCGAATATGTCCCTTATTGTTTTGTTTGTTGTCATCGATTCATTATCTTTAATTTCAAATGTGAAAAGGAGTATAATTCAGCATGTGCCTGCCACTCATGCCGAATTGTGGAGAGAGCGAATAACCTAAATCTGCAATTCGGCATAATCGTATAGTCTTTTCCCCGATCGATAAAATTACTAACCATTATTCAATTCTACGATTATGAAAAGATTATACGTTTTGATTGTATGGGTCATATTATCATTATTGCTACTCGATAGCTGTACGAAATTCGATGAATCCATCACTCCGGTAGAAACACCTGCAACTGCTACACGCTCGACTGTAAATCAGGCGGCTCTTCGGCTTAGTGCCGGCATTGCCAACGTCAATAGTCCGTATTCGCTGGCCAATACGCAGAGGGCGTGCCGCATAACGCATGGCTCAATCCTCACGAAAGCGATTGACGGCATCCCATAAACGGAGGGGGTTACTCGCTGATTGTCAAACGAGGACGCAACATGGTGCAGGCCTCCGGACATATATATGTGATTATGGTGGGGGCAGGATTCGGAAAGTGCTGTATAGTAAGTTGCGTCACGACATTTCAGAAAACCGTAAAGTATATAAAACAGCATCCCGGACTGATATCCACATCCATTGTGAAATATCAGTCCGCGATGCTATATTTATTTTCGGGTTCCGAAATGATTTGCGGGATGTTTCCTGTCCGCGTTTTCATATGTACGGCTCACGTGGCTATGTCAGCGAAATGTTCCTTTCGCACTGCTGTATTGTAATCGCAAGTTCCGTTACAGGTTTTCGTGTGTGGCCACTATCTTGCGCCACTCCGGATGACGTCTTATGTACGTTGCGATGAATCCGCATTGCGGAATGACTTTCATGTCGCGTTTTTGTACGTCTTCGAGGGCTTTGGCGGCTATCTGGCTGCCTATGCCCTGATTTTCGTGTTCGTACGGTACGTCGGTGTGCGTGAAGATTATCACGCCATTGGGCATGTTGATGTATTCGATAAACGCCACCTGACCGTCTTCGAGGTCGAGTTCGTACCTTTTCTTGTCTTTGTTGTCGCTGAATCTGTAATCTTTCATGGTATCTGTATTTTAATCTCTGTCGGGGGTATTCTGTGTCCCTTATATTACAGATATAGCAATAACCCTGCCACCGCGGACAGAATTATGAGAAGTATGGGATTCACTTTCTTTATCGAAGCTATGAAACACGCTCCGAACAGTATCCAGCTTTTCCAGTCGATGAAGGAGTCGGGCGTCAGTAGCAACAGGGCAGCCGAAAGTATCATGCCTATCATCATGGGCTTCATGCCTTCCATTGCGCCGTTCATGTACTTGTTGTCGCGCAGGTGCATGTAGAATTTCGTCGCGGCCAGCATTATGGTGAGCGACGGAGTGCATACGGCTACTGTGGCCAGTAACGATCCCCATACCGTTCCGGTGACGGCGTATCCCACGTATGTAGCGCTGTTTATGGCTATCGGGCCGGGCGTGACCTGCGATACGGCTATGATGTCCGTAAGTTGTTCCGAAGTCAGCCAGCCGCGTTGGGCGACTATTTCGTTCTGTATGAGCGACAGCATGGTGTAGCCTCCGCCGAAGCCGAAAAAACCTATTTTGAGATATGATAGCAGTAATTGCAGGTATATCATGGTCTGGTGTCTTTAGTATCGTTTTCGCAATCGTTGTCGGACTGTCTGTCGTTTGTCCGCGGGACTTTTCGGGGATGTTTTTGTTCGTGATAGGTATATGCGAGCCCTGCCGCGGCTCCGGCTATTATGAACCATATTGGCGATATGCCGAGCAGCCATACCACCAGCGCGGCGATTATGGCGAGTCCTATTTTCCACCACCCCATGCCGCGGGCGAGGTTGAATATCGGGGCGGCGATCAGGGCGACTACTGCCGGGCGCATCGCCTTGAATGCCGCATCGACATAACGGTTTTCCCGTATGTCGGAGAAGTACATCGCTATCAGCAGTATGATGACGAACGAGGGTAGCGTGACTCCGAGTACGGATGCCGTCACACCCCACGGACCGCCTATCTTGTACCCTACGAATACGGCTGTGTTGAGTGCCAGCGGTCCCGGTGCCGTTTGCGCTATGGTGAGCAATTCCAGAAAGTCGTCGCGCTCGATCCAATGGCGCTTGTCGATCATCTCACGCTCTATGAGAGGAATCATGGCGAAGCCGCCTCCGAATGTGAAGGCGCCTATCTTGAAGAATGAAACGAAAAGCGTCTTTACTATCCTTATGTTCGTCGGGGCGCGCCGGGCTTTTTCGATATTTGCTGCGCGGCCGGAATGTCCGTGCCGTCCGTCGGCGTTTTTGTCCTTGTTCATTTGCATATATGTTTTATCGGCATGCCGTAGACGCATACCGGGAAACATTGTCGTTACGTTTTTCTCAACGGAACGGTCTGCGGTCAGGCACGGTGTACCGTATTGTTCATGAATGCGGTGACGGTGACGGTTGCGAGGGCTGCCGTTTCCGTGCGTAGACGGCTCTCGCCCAGACTTACCGAGACGAATCCCGCCTGCTCGGCGAGCCGTATCTCTTCGGGAGAGAAGTCGCCTTCGGGCCCTATGAGTATCATGCAGTCGCAGCCGGGACGTATGACGTCGCCGATGAAGCTGCGCGGAAAGTCGGTATCGCAATGGGCTATCATCCTGATTCCTTCGAACGGCTCGTGCAGTATCTCTTCCAGCGGGGTGAGTTCGGCCAGTACGGGGCGAAATGCTTTCAGCGATTGTTTCATGGCGCTCGTGATGATCCTTTCCCCGCGGTCGCGCTTGAGGATCCGCCGTTCGCTGCGGCGGCACTCTATGGGTATTATGCGGTCGATTCCCGTTTCGGTGGCTTTTTCGAGGAACCATTCGTAACGGTCGGTATTTTTCGTGGGGGCTATGGCCACCGTGAGCGAATAGGGGCGTTTCCCGTAGTTTTCCTCTACACTTGTGATCTCTATTACGCAGTGTTTGGGATCGGGACGTTCTATTATTGCGGTGTACAGGCGTCCCTCGCCGTCGGTGACATGTACGGTGTCGCCCCGGCCGAGACGCAATACCTTCATGCAGTGTGCCGATTCCTCTTCCGGCAGGACTGCCTGCGGCGGCGTTATGCCGGGTATGTAGAACAGTTGCATTTTATTACGGTTAATGTTATTTTTGTAGCTAATCCGGGGCGTCCGGAAAATACGATGCGAAGAATCCGCCTGCCTTCGTGTCGCCCTGTTATGGGGATTGGTTTGGCGCGGCGGCCTGAAGATTGCATTTATACGCCCTGCGGGGCATAAAATCGGCGATAAAAGTATGAAAAAAATTCCATTGATTTTAACGGCTATGTGTATAATGACATCGGTCTCTTCTTGTAATGAGGAGCAGAAGCGGGACAATCCGTTGCTCGCGGAGTGGGATACGCCTTACGGTGTGCCGCCTTTCGATAAGATCAGGGTTTCGGACTACGAACCCGCTTTCAGGGAGGCGATGAAGGAGCATCTTGCCGAAATAGAGGCTATAAAGAGCAATCCGCAGGCGCCCGACTTCGAGAATACCGTCTTGGCGCTTGACAATGCCGGCAGGGCTCTGGAGCGTGTGGAGCTCGTTTTCTGGGGTGTAGCCGCGGCGGATACCGATCCGGCGATGCAGGCCGTACAGGAAAAAATGGGCCCCGAACTCGCGCAGCATTACGATGCGGTGATGCTCGACGAGAAGTTGTTCGAGAGAGTCAAGGCCGTATACGACAGGCGTGACGCAGAGGGGCTCGATCCGTTGCAAAAAAGGCTTACGGAGAAGATATATAGGGATTTCGAACGTTCCGGAGCCGCTCTGTCGCCGGAAGACAAGAAGGAGTTCGGCGAAATAAATAAACGGCTTTCGGAATTGTCTTTCGCGTTCGGTCGCAACCTGTTGGAGGAGAATGCCCGTTACGAGATGATTCTGGACGAGACTCAGGTTGACGGTTTGCCGTCGGGCCTGCGTACGGCAGCACGCAATGACGCGAGGGAGGCTGGTTACGGCAATGACTCGTACCGCTTCGACATCAGCAAACCGAGCATGATTCCGTTCCTGACCTATTCTACCGAACGCGGATTGCGCGATACGCTCTATACGGCCTACATAACCAAATGCGACCACGGGGACGCTCTGGACAATAACGCGATAGTAAACGAAATCGTGGAGTTGCGTACCAGAAAGGCGCATCTGCTCGGTTACGCAACCTATGCCGAGTATGCACTCTCGGACAATATGGCCGCTACGCCGACAGGCGTTTACGGTCTGTTGGACGAGGTGTGGGAGCCTGCGCTTGCCAAAGCCAAGGAGGAGCTGGCCGAAATGAAACGGCTCAAATTGAAGGATACGGATAACGACGAGTTCGAGTCTTACGATTGGTGGTATTATGCCGAGAAGGTACGCAGAAACAAATATAATCTCGACCAGGAGGCGCTGAGACCGTATTTTTCGCTCGAAAACGTCAAGCAGGGAATATTCGAGCTTTGCAACAGGCTGTACGGCATAACGTTCCAGCCGGTGGTGCTTCCGGTTTACAACGAAGAGTGCATGACGTACGAGGTTTCCGATGCGGACGGATCGTTGCTCGGCCTGTTGTATATGGATTTTCATCCGCGTCCCGGTCGCAAGGGACCCGGCGCGTGGTGCGGCACTTTCCGTAATCAGGCATACGACGAGTCAGGCGAACGCATCGTTCCGGTGGTGTACATAGTCTGCAATTTCACGCGCCCCAACGGTCGCACGCCGGCTCTGCTCGATCTCGACGAGACGGAAACGTTCTTCCATGAGTTCGGGCATGCGTTGCATTCGCTGTTCAGTATGGTGCCTTATCGCGGATTGCTCGATGTGGAGCACGATTTCGTGGAACTGCCTTCGCAGATCATGGAGAACTGGGCTACCGAGCCGGAGATGTTGCGCAGCTATGCTGTCCATTGGCAGACGGGAAAAGTTATGCCGGAATCGATGATCAAGCGTATACGTAACAGCCGCTATTTCAATCAGGGATTCCTGACCGTCGAGAATCTCGCCGCCTCGTATATCGACATGGACATACATAACATGGAGAGTTACGAGCCTGTGGAACTTGACGCCTTTACCCGTCGTGCGCTGAACACGGACCGCGGACTGATACCACAGATAGAGCCGCGTTACCGTTTCCCGTATTTCTCCCATATATTCGACGGTGGCTACGCTGCGGGGTATTACGGTTACATGTGGGCCGAGGTACTCGACAAGGATGCATACGAGGCGTTCGTCGAGACGGGCGACGTATTCAATAAAAAGGTGGCTGCACGTTTCCGTAACGACATACTTTCCAAAGGCGGAACGGAGGACGGTATGGTCATGTACGAGAAGTTCCGCGGACGCAAGCCCAATCGCATGCCTTTGCTGGTGTCCAGAGGATTGGTGTCGGAACCGGCAGTCGGTGAGGAGTAAGATGCTACTGATGCCGCGTATTGCAGCGGGGATATGCCGGTTGCGTCGGTAAAACGATAGGCGGGGACATTTTTTAAATGTTCCCGCTCGTTTTATTGATAACTCAGACAGTATTGCGGAAACTTGTGCGAGATGTCGACCGTTGTTTCTCATTACGGCTTGCCAAAGTACATCTTCGGCAAGCCGTAATGAAATGGTTCGTGAAAGATATTCGTTTGTCGGCAATATTCGAAACATAGCGTTGTTGTTAAAACTGTTTGCCGGCGGTCTGTGTATGTTGTATATCTTCGTCTTGTCTGAAAGTTGACAGATAGGGAAGTCGCTGCAATCCGAACAGTTGTTCACCCGGCCGAGCCGCAATGGAATGGGGTATGTTGCAAAGCGATGATTTTACGCATGGCGCGTCGTTATGACGGAAGAACCGTATCCGGTAGACTTGGTTATAGTAATTATTGGGTTTTATGATAGTAGCAGTTATGGTATTTTCATTGTGGTTCGGTGGAAAGTGCTCGTTTTCGTAATGTAGAGGTAGGACGGATGTGTTTTGGTTTTCGACCGTGTACTGTGGCGTGTGTCTGTAGTGTCCGTTGCGGGAGTGGTAAGGATATAAAAACTTGGCGTTAAAACATTGTCTTAACGCCAAGTTTTATGTAGCTGACAAAATGGTTTGTGATTCGCTATTTGTTCGATCGTTGCGATGCGAAGTAGCGTTCTAGCAGTTCCTTGGCGGCCACGAACGAACTTTTGCGGTCTTCCAGAACGGCTTTTTCGTAATCCGGAAGTACGGATTCTATGTCGTGATTGCGGTAGAAACTGTTGTGCAGAGCTTCGTTGATGCTTTCGTACATCCAATATTTGCTTTGTCTGTTGCGGTTGGTCGTGAAATAACCGTTTTTTCGGGTGAAGGATATGAAATCGGAGATGCCGCTCCATATGTCGCTCAGTCCTGTACCTTTCACGGCCGAACAGGTCAGTACCTGAGGACGCCACCCGGAAGCCGGTTCTGGAAAAAGATGCAACGCATTGGATATTTGCGTTTGTGCCAACCGTGCCCTGTGTACGTTTTCTCCGTCGGCCTTGTTGATGATTACCATGTCGGCCATCTCCATGATGCCGCGTTTGATGCCTTGAAGCTCATCGCCGGCGCCTGATATCTGTAGCAACAGAAACATGTCGACCATCGAATGGACGGCGGTTTCGCTCTGTCCGACGCCGACCGTCTCGATGAATATGACGTCGAAACCGGCCGCTTCGCATAGAACTATCGTTTCTCGGGTCTTGCGTGCTACGCCTCCCAGCGAGCCCGCCGACGGGGATGGGCGGATGAACACGTCAGGATTGGACGATATGCTTTCCATGCGGGTCTTGTCGCCGAGTATAGAGCCGCCGCTGCGTTCCGAACTGGGGTCTATGGCCAGTACCGCCAGTCTGTGGCCGAGGGTGGTGACCATGCCTCCTATGGCTTCGATGAATGTGGATTTGCCTGCGCCGGGAACTCCCGTTATGCCTATGCGTATGGAGCGGCCGGAGTGGGGCAGGCAACGCTCTATGATCTGCTGCGCCTTGTCGTAATGTTCCGCAAGGTTGCTTTCCACCAGCGTTATGGCACGCGAAAGTACAGACATGTCTCCTTTGAGGATGCCTTCCACATATTGATCGACAGTCAGTTCCGGGCGGCGTTTGCGGTGGAAACGCGGGTTTACCGATGGTTGTGCCTCAACGCCTTCGGTGACGTTGAGCGCGCTGTTGCCGTTTTCGGCGCGGTGGTGATGTTCCCAGTGTTCGGAGTAATCCATATTTTGGTCGTGTCTTGTTATAGCCGGTTGCGGTATTGCTAATCATGGTTGACGTATGGCTCAGGAAAATAGTTCCGTGGCCGCTGCCGTCGTGCAATAGGGCTGCCGTTGTAATCCTATTTCAGCATTCCGATTATATCCTCGTTTTTCATGGTCGTCGGGTTGCCTACCCACAATATGCGCCCGCGTTTGTCGTAAAGTACCGCATAGGGGACGTATCGCGCCTCGAAGTCGGGGAACGTGCTGCCGGCGTCGTAACCCACGCTATAGGCTGGGGCGCCTTCGGTAAGCATGGCACCGACCTCCGGCGAATCCTCTTTGGTAACGACTACCACGGCGAGTTTATTGCCGCCTTTGCGTGCCAGATCGTCGAGTGTCCGGAGCCGGTCTATGCTTTTCTGATTGGATGAGTGGAAAAACTCCACCATTACGGCCTTGCCGTCGAGAGAGGGGGCGTCGGTCAGCCATTTGGAAATGTTGAGTTCCGGTACCCGTTCGCCTATCGAAAGCCGTTGAGCATCGAGCGTCCATGCGGTAGCCGTCAGCATGGCGATAATCAGCATTATTCGTTTCATGGTTATCGTCTTTTTAAATAGGTTGTTAGTTTGTGCGGTTCAGGCTGCCCGGTACGGTGTGTGCCGACATGGTATTGCCATACCGTGTAAGGCTTCGTGCGTAGAGTGGGACCACGACCGCTATATAATGCGAATGTAGCGTTTTTTTGCGGAAAACCTTATTTTTACGGGCGATTGTTTTACCTTTACTGCACAGTAACGTTTTCCGCGGGGGGATTGCCATGAATATAGGATTCGATGCCAAAAGGTTGTTTTTCAGCGCCGGCGGGTTGGGAAACTATGCCCGAAGTACGGTGGAGGTGTTGTTGAAATATGCTCCGGAGAATCATTACACGTTGTTCACTCCGGGGGAGGGCAATCGCTACGGTTTCGGTACGGACGGTTCCGTGGGAGTGATAACGCCGCAGGGGATACGCGCATGGAGCGGGACGTTGTGGCGACGTTACGCCATGAGTCGCGCCATACGCGTAAGCGGAGCGGACATATACCATGGACTGAGCGGCGAATTGCCTGCCGATATACTGCGTGCCGGAGTGCGCAGCGTGGTGACGGTACATGATATCAATTTCGTCCGGCATCCGGAATTCTATACTCCCTTTACGCGCATGATGCGTACCCGTCTGTACATGGAGAGTTGCCGAAAGGCCGACAGGATAATAGCCATAAGCCGCAGTACTGCGGCAGACCTTATGGATTGCTGGGATATACCTCCGGAAAAGATAGATGTGGTGTATCAGTGTTGCAGCCATAAGTTCGAGCGTATCGTTCCGGACAGACAGTTGCGGGAGACGGCCGCCAAGTATTCGCTGCCTGCCGAATACATATTCAGCGTGGGTGCCATGGACGAAAGGCGCAATCTGTTGCAGGTGGTGCGTGCCATGGCCGAGGGTAAACTCGACGTGGATCTGGTGGCGTGCGGTCGTCATACTCATTATGCAGACAAGGTGGTGGAGTTCGCCGCGCGTCAGGGTATGGGGTCGAGGGTGCATATGTTGCACGAAGTGGACTTCGACGATCTGCCCGCACTGTACCAGATGGCTTCGGTATTCGTGTTTCCTTCCTTGTGCGAAGGTTTTTGTGTACCCATTCTCGAAGCGTTTAATTCCCGTGTGCCGGTGCTTACCACTTCGGGCGGCGCATTCGCCGAAGCTGGCGGCGATGCATGTCTGTACGTCGATCCCGGATCGTCGGAGGAGATAGCCGCAGGTTTGCGGCGTTTGTTGTCGGATACGGCGTTGAGGAAGGAGCTCATCTCGCGGGGAACGGCTCATGCGCGCGGTTTCCGCGAGCCGACTGCTGCCGAAGAGCTTATGAAGGTTTATCGTGGCCTTATAAAGTGATGATATATTTGAAGCCGTCCGGCGGATATTTTCGAAGGCTCTGTACGCAGTCCGTAAGTCGGGCGGTATGTACGGCAGTGCGATGCTGATAATGAAAAAAGTTAGGCTCCGATCGGGTTTCTCGAAAAGAAAACTTATATTTGTAACGCTCGGAGGCCTTTGCGGGCCGTGGTAAGCGAAAATTCCTAAACCAAAAACAGTACAGAGATGAATATTTCTCATATCGAACATCTCGGAATCGCCGTGCGCAGTCTCGAGGAGGCGATCCCGTTCTGGGAAAACATTTTGGGTTTCAAATGTTACAGTATCGAAGAGGTTGCCGACCAGAAGGTGAAGACGGCGTTTTTCAAGGTGGGGCAGACTAAAATAGAATTGCTCGAGCCGACAAGTCCGGAAAGCACCATAGCCAAGTTCATAGAGAATCGCGGCGAGGGAGTGCATCACGTGGCTTATGCGGTAAACAATATAGAGGAGGCGTTGGCCGAAGCCGAAAGCAAGGGAGTCCGCCTTAT
This sequence comes from uncultured Tidjanibacter sp., assembly GCA_947852905.1. Lineage (GTDB taxonomy): Bacteria > Bacteroidota > Bacteroidia > Bacteroidales > Rikenellaceae > Tidjanibacter. The sequence goes on from CANTVF010000005.1 coordinate 37,215, forward strand.
CGACAAGACGCCGCGTCGCGGAGCCGAGGGACTGACGATAGCTTTCCTGCATCCCAAATCCACGGGCGGCGTGCTGACCGAACTGTGCGAGGACAAGAACAACAAGTAGTCTCTGCATGCGGGATATCTTGCCCGTAAACGTTTTTCACATTCACACGAAAATACGACATGAAAAGGATACTGATGATCTCGATCTTCTTGTCGGCCATGATTATGTACGGATGCACATACAAGGCGTGGATGCCTGTGGAGTTGGGTGCGACGGAAGATGAGCTGGTAGACAAAAAAGGCACTCCTGTTGCCGCGGAGCAGTATATGGATGCCGAGGGGCGCCGTTGTACGGTGCTTTATTACAAAACTATGGAGTATTCGAGTGTTGTGACTACCGCGTTCTATTTCGTGGACTCGAAACTCGTAGAGCAGCGTGTCGTGAAAGATGAAACGTTGAATAAACATACGCATGGCGACGGTGGACGCGGTTCGGAAGATACCTCGGATACCGACGGATTCAAATTCAGTATATAATTGAATTTTAACATCAAAACATATTAGATTTATGAGCGAAAACCAGAATAAAATCGCGGAGCTGATAGAACTGCGCGAGGAGGCGAAGTTGGGCGGCGGCCAGAAGAGGATCGACGCACAGCACGCCAAGGGCAAGTATACCGCCCGTGAACGTATCGCCATGTTGCTCGATGAGGGCAGTTTCGAGGAGTTCGATATGTTCGTTACGCACCGTTGCTATGACTTCGGTATGGAGAAAAGCCACACCTACGGCGACGGAGTAGTGACGGGTTACGGTACCATAGACGGCCGTCTGGTGTATGTTTTCGCGCAGGACTTCACCGTGTCGGGAGGTTCGCTGTCGAAGACCATGTCTGAAAAGATATGCAAGGTGATGGATATGGCCATGAAGGCCGGTGCTCCGTGTATCGGGCTCAATGACTCCGGCGGTGCGCGTATTCAGGAGGGTGTCAATGCGCTGGCCGGTTATGCCGAGATATTCCAACGTAATGTCATGGCTTCGGGCGTGATTCCGCAGATATCGGTTATCATGGGGCCGTGCGCCGGCGGTGCAGTGTATTCACCGGCACTGACCGACTTTACGATCATGAAGCGTGATACGAGCTACATGTTCCTTACCGGTCCGGCTGTGGTAAAGACCGTAACCGGCGAGAATGTGACGCAGGAACAGCTCGGCGGCGCTTCGGTACATACGACCAAATCGGGTGTGGCTGATTTCGCCACCGACACCGAGGAAGAAGCTATCGCATTGATCCGCAAACTTATATCCTATATTCCGCAGAACAATATGGAGGATGCTCCGCTGGCGGTATGCACCGATTCGGTGAATCGTCTGGAGGATTCGCTCAACGAAATAATTCCCGACAGTCCGAACAAGCCTTACGACATGTACGAAGTGATAAGGGCTATCGTGGACAACGGCGAGTATCTCGAAGTACATGAAGCTTTCGCCAAGAACGTAATCACGTGTTTCGCCCGTTTCAACGGCCAGAGCGTGGGCATCATAGCCAACCAGCCTAAATATATGGCCGGCGTCCTCGACATAAACGCGTCGCGCAAGGCAGCGCGTTTCGTGCGTTTCTGCGACGCGTTCAACATTCCGATAGTCACTCTCGTGGATGTGCCGGGTTTCCTTCCGGGTACCGGTCAGGAGTATGGAGGCGTTATCACGCACGGCGCAAAACTGTTGTTCGCATATTGCGAGGCTACAGTGCCGAAAGTTACGGTTACATTGCGCAAATCATACGGCGGTGCATACATAGTTATGTCGTCCAAACATATCCGCGGCGATATAAACTATGCATGGCCTACCGCGGAAATAGCCGTCATGGGTGCGAGCGGCGCCGTAGAGGTGTTGTTCGCTCGTGAGATAGCCAAGATAGAGGATCCGCAGGAGCGTGCCGCCTTCATCGCCGAGAAAGAGGCCGAATACAAGAAGAAATTCTCCAACCCGTACAGTGCGGCCAAATACGGTTACATAGACGACGTGATAGAGCCGCGCAATACCCGTTTCAGGATTATCAGGGCTTTGCAGTCGCTCGCCACCAAGCGGTTGACAAATCCGGCCAAAAAACATTCTAACATACCGTTGTAGTGGTTATGCGGAAGTTTTTGCTCGGAATCGTTATGACGGCCTTGTGCGGATTTTCAATGTCCGCACAAGGCGTTCTTAACGTCAGGATCAATGAAGTGCTGGTAATCAACGAGGACAATATAGTAGACGATTACGGTGTTCACGAATCGTGGATCGAATTGTTCAATACGGGATATGAAAGGGTGGACCTCGGCGGATGTTACCTCGGTATCAGGTATGCCGACAGGTACGACAGCGACGGAAACAAACTCATCAAGAAATACTACATACCGCGTAACGATCCCTCGACGCAGATGGCGCCTTTGGGATATAAGGTATTCTTCTGCGAAGGTACCGATACCAAAGGTACGTTTTATACAAACTTTACGCTCGGAGAGTATCCGGTAGATATGGTGATACTCTTTAATGCCAACGGCAAGGACGTTATCAGCGTGTTACGTTTTCCGGAAGATTACGTCCCCGTGCCGGACGTTTCGCTCGGAATCATGGGACACGAGGAGATCGAATCGAAGATTTTCCCGACTTTCTCGCGCAAACAGATCCGCAGGATGTCTTCCGACGAATATCTCGATGCCGTAGCTGACGGACTTAAATACAAGCCTGAAGTGCTGGTGAAGACGACTCCGTCGGCGACTAACGAAGTCGCGCCGGACGTAGCTCGTCACGAGATATTCCGCAGGCAGGATCCGAGCGGAGGTATAATGGCTCTCATAGCCATGAGCGTAGTATTTTTAACCCTTATCGCAATATTTGTCGTGTTCAAGATTTTCGGAAAGGTTATGGTCGGCCGTACGAATCGTAAGGAGGCCAGACATAAAGGAGAAGTTGCGCCGGTGAGAAATACCAAAAGTACCAGCTATACCGGTGAAGAGGTGGCAGCTATCGCGCTCGCTTTGCAAATGTACAAGAGCGACGTACATGTGGAGGAATCTACCGTTATCACCATCAACAGGGCCAGCCGCATGTATTCGCCGTGGAATTCCAAACTCTACGGTATGACGGAAATGCCCGAACGTCGGCGCAGATAAGACCGTAGCTGTCGGCCTCAGGTCGAGCAGCGCCCGGAGGCTGATGTGCGGCGATTGTAATTGTAGAATCAATAAAGGGGCTCGTAGCCCTCATGAAAACAAATATGAAAGAGTATAAATTCAAAATCAACGGTAACGCTTATAAAGTAACTATAGACAAGGTGGAAAACGGCGTAGCCGACGTGTCGGTCAACGGTACCGACTATAAGGTGGAGTTGGAGGATAACGGCGGGGTCAAGCCGATGATGAAACCGGCCGTTTCGCCCGCCACTTATCAGGCGAGACCTGCCCAACCGGTGGCGTCGGTTCCCGCAGCAGCTCCTTCCGGGCAGGCTTCCGGAGAGGAATACCAGCTCAAGAGCCCTCTTCCCGGAGTGATACTCGACGTTAAAGTCAGCGAGGGCGATACCGTCAAGGACGGACAGACGGTGATGATCCTCGAAGCCATGAAAATGGAGAACAATATAGACGCACTCAAGGGCGGCGTGATAAAGAAAATAATCAAACGTACGGGCGATTCCGTTATGGAAGGGGACGTGCTGCTAACTATCGAGTAGCCCTATGATGATGTTTCTTCAAAGCGGCGGATTCAGCGCTTTTATCGAAGACAATATACAGGAGTTTTGGCATATAACCGGATTTGCCAACGCTACATGGGAGCATATCGTAATGCTGGCAGTCGGGTTGTTCTTCATTTATCTCGGAATCCGTCACAAAATGGAGCCGATGTTGTTAGTGCCTATCGGATTTGGCATACTGATCGGTAACATTCCTTTTGCCGACGGTATGGAAATCGGAATATATGAGGAAGGATCTGTCCTTAACTATCTTTATTTCGGCGTGAAGAACGGTATATATCCTCCGTTGATATTTTTAGGGATAGGGGCAATGACCGATTTTTCCGCACTCATATCCAATCCGAAACTGATGACTATCGGAGCTGCGGTGCAATTAGGTATTTTCGGAGCATATATAGTTTCGTTGGCGTTCGGATTTACGGCTGCAGAAGCTGGTGCAATAGGTATAATAGGTGGTGCCGACGGTCCTACGGCCATATTCCTTTCCAGTCGTCTGGCTCCGGATATGATGGGGGCTATAGCCATAGCCGCATATTCGTATATGGCGCTCGTTCCGGTATTGCAACCTTGGGTTATGAAGTTATGTACCACACCCAAGGAGAGACTTATCCGTATGAAGCCGCCTCGCCCGATATCGCAGTCTGAAAAGATAATGTTTCCTATCATAGGTTTGTTGCTTACCTGCTTCATCGTGCCTTCCGGACTTCCGTTGCTCGGTATGCTTTTCCTTGGAAACCTTTTGAAAGAGAGCGGTGTGACCAAACGTCTCGCAGCGACGGCAAGTGGACCGTTAATCGACATAGTGACAATACTGATAGGCCTGACTGTCGGCGCTTCTACACAGGCTACGACATTCCTTACAGAGAAATCTTTAATGGTATTCGTGATCGGTGCGGCGTCGTTCGTTATCGCAACGTTCGGGGGCGTGTTGTTCGTCAAGTTCTTCAACCTGTTCCTCAAAGAGGGAAACAAGATAAATCCGCTTATAGGCAATGCCGGCGTATCGGCTGTACCTCATGCAGCGCGTGTATCGCAGGATATGGGACTTAAATATGACAGGACCAACCACCTGCTCATGCATGCCATGGGGCCGAATGTCGCAGGAGTGATCGGTAGCGCTGTAGCCGCCGGTATATTGCTCGGCTTCCTCGGATAGTGCCGATTATTACTGTCAACTTACATACCCCTATGACCTTTATTGGTCGTAGGGGTTTTGTTATTGTAATGGTGTGTAACCGAGAGGAGGAATTTACATCGTTTTTCGAGGGAGCCCGGAAAAGCCTAAAGACAAAATTACATAACGGGATATTCCGCGTACTACATTACGTAATGATGTGGTTGGTGCAAAAGTCTTATATTACCGTTTCAGTGGAGACATGTCTTTTATCCGGGACAATGAAGCGAATCGTTTGCTGTCTTGTTTTGAGCATGCTTATAATCTTTCTGACAACGGATATTTCCAGCGGTCGGTTTGCCGTAACCCAGAGAGGGGAACGATGAAAAAACGATCAAGTCGTATGACCGACACGACGTTTATGCAGGTGCTTGGTGTAGGAACGGGATACTTCTTTTTCATGTCCGTGCTGGTTACTTGTGTAGAAACGAGATAAGCAACACCGTAACTCGTGCTTCTTCACAGTCTAGTATAGCTATTTTCTGGTATAGAAACGAGATAAGCATACATTGCCGTTGCCCTCACTCCGAGCGGCAGCGAGATAAACAACAATCCTCAAGAAGAACGAAGTCAATAGTTTACCTTGTTGAGGTTTGATGTTGCGGGGACAAGCAGTTTTCGGCTGTAGTCAAATAGCGTTCGTTGTATCGTATTGTCATTCGTTGCATAGTTTTGAAGCATTGGGACTTATGGGGTGTTGTGCGGGAAGGGGTATCTTTGCATTGTTAGTAATGGGAGACGTTTTAAGGTAGATTGCAGTAGTATGGCGCTTTTCTACTGGCAGACTTGTCGTTTGTAGGTCATTGAGGATCGTTTCGGAATATGTGATTTATGTCAAGGCAGTTCGAGTAATTGGCGGTAATGTTACTGTTGTGCGGTTTGTAACATGACCGGCATTGCAACTTGTTTCCTTTAGCGTAATTTTATTTCGTAAAAGTTCTTGTAAAAACAAATTTTCCTTATATTTGCACACCGTTTCGGAAATTCGTTTCGTTGCGGTGTGTCAAGCCAGCCATTGCCCAGGTGGTGAAATTGGTAGACACGCTAGTTTCAGGTACTAGTGCTAGAGATAGTGTGCAGGTTCGAGTCCTGTCCTGGGCACAAACCCCGTCGGAGAAAACTCCGACGGGGTTTTGCTTTTCATGATTCGGATTACATATTGTGGATAGATATGGATAGATGTTTGAACTGGCAATAAAAAACGGCGTCACGCCGGGAAAATATGCCGGTCGGGACGCCGCGTAAATACTCATTTGTCCGTGAAAGCGGTAATCGGTCTATTAGTGGGTTTAATTACCTATATAAAACCACAACGTTACGCGATTATCTATTGGCCAATAACAAGTCGTCACTTATCCTGTTTTATCAGAATTCATAACTTAGGCAAAGGCCAAAATTACACTCCTGGAGTTGCTACTTATTCTATTTCTACATCAAACCACAACTCCATATCCTTTTGGATAAAGTTTCTTTATGTTGTTGCTTATTCTATCACTATATCAAACCACAACCCGGTTAAGCGCATTAAGATCAAAGAAGAGTTGTTATTTATCCTATCACTACATCAAACCACAACGAGCTGAATAAGGATTATGTCAATATAGTTGTTACTTATCCTATCACTACATCAAACCACAACTACACTATAAAATCGACGTCGCCGAACTGGTTGTTACTTATCCTATCACTACATCAAACCACAACTTGCTGCTGGCCGTGGCCGTCTTTGCGATGTTGTTATTTATTCTATTACTACATCAAACCACAACCTTCATGAATATTGTGAACTTGAGTATCTTGTTGTTATTTATTCTATTACTACATCAAACCACAACAGCAGCAGCGCACTGATTATGCCGCTATGGGTTGTTATTTATTCTATTACTACATCAAACCACAACATAGTCGCTATTGTTTCAATAGTAGACACGGCTGTTACTTATCCTATCACTACATCAAACCACAACTACTTCAAATACGATTGCTGGGAATTTTCGCTGTTACTTATTCTATTACTGCATCAAACCACAACACCTCGCCTTTCATGGTCGTAGTGGTAACGGCTGTTACTTATTCTATTACTACATCAAACCACAACTCACTCCTTGGCACAGGAGCAAACATTGCAGCTGTTACTTATTCTATTACTACATCAAACCACAACCCAGACAGCGACACCCGTATGACGGCCAGTGTTGTTACTTATTCTATTACTACATCAAACCACAACTCCGAGGAATTAGGTTTATCTCCTGATTCTGCTGTTACTTATTCTATTATTACATCAAACCACAACACTCAGCACCTATATATCAAGTAGGAAAGGCTGTTACTTATTCTATTATTACATCAAACCACAACGGCGCTTCTTTAATAGGTACTGGCGCTAAGCTGTTACTTATTCTATTATTACATCAAACCACAACCGCGACATCAAACAAAACACCGGATCTCGAGCTGTTACTTATTCTATTATTACATCAAACCACAACTATAATGAATACGAAGAGAATGACCGCGAAGCTGTTACTTATTCTATTATTACATCAAACCACAACTGAGTTGCAGATAATAATTGACACTTGAAGGCTGTTACTTATTCTATTATTACATCAAACCACAACATACCGTTGCATTGATTGAGCGCCCAATTAGCTGTTACTTATTCTATTATTACATCAAACCACAACTACTATTCGTTTACCTTCATCTTCGGCTAGCTGTTACTTATTCTATTATTACATCAAACCACAACGACTGGAACGCTGATAATTGATTCTCTGTTGGTTATGTGTGCGATGCGTGGAGAGAAAATCGTGTCGGAGGATCCGGCGAAGTGTGTTTGATGCTGTTTTCCCGAATGTCAAAGAACGTCGAAGTGTAGCGAAGGTACTAAAAAAATTCTAATTGTTGCGGAAGTTCCGGTCTGTTGCGTTCCGTTTTACCCCAGAAGTTCATGATTTCACCGTATTGTTTGTCCGTTACGCTAAGTATGCTTGTGTAACCGGCCGGAGGCATCGATTTGCGTACCCGGTTGATGTGTACCTGCATGTTTTCTTTCGAGGCACAGTGCCTTACATATACCGAGTATTGCATCATCGAGAAACCGTCTTTCTCAAGCGCCTTGCGGAATTGTACTGCATGGCGACGTTGGGTTTTGGTATTGGTCGGCAGGTCGAAGAATACGAATAGCCACATGATTCTGTATGCATTTAGGCGCAGTTCCGTCATACGGATTATTCTAATAGTGGGTATGCGATCTTTTTCTGTGTTCCGGCAAAGCATTTGGCCAATGATGCAGAAGTGAATGTCAGTCCTACGTCGAGCGGGCGCAATATCTTTTGGAAACGTGTATCGGTAAACAGAATGCGTAGCAGTTCGCCTTTGACATCTTTCGTAAGTCGTACATTACCTTCAGAACAGAGCCTGTAGACCGTCTCGTCCACGTAAGGTCTGTAAGGTTCCATAATGTCGTCCGCCAGTGGAAAGGCGTTATACCTGTTGCGGTGGAAAATGCCGAATGCCGGAAACAGTCCCGATCCCATGAGCGATCTGGCTACTGCTGCACGTAATATGGTGTAGCCGTAATTAAGAAGATTGTTGGGCGGGTACCCTTCGCGGCTGCGTATGAAGTCTTGTCCGAACAGTTCCGCCCAATATATTCTGGCGGCGGCGCCTTCTCGGTTGTCCGTATCGCCGCTTTTTACGTTTTGGTAATAAGGCTTTAGTCTGTCGCCGTCCTTACCCAGTTTATTCAGCAGTGCGGACTGATTCCGGATTTTCGCTTCGACGGTCTGGCGCCACAGTCCCTTTTTCAGCGGCTCGCCGGCCTCCATTTGTGCTCTGTATGTTTCGCTTTGCGTCCGGTTGGAATCGAGATTTTGCAACATGGCATTGGGCATGCGGTTGCCGTCGCAGAAAATGACCGCGACGTTATTTGCCGAGAGCGCGTTGAGCAAAGGTAGCGTGACGGAAGTCTGCTGATGTTCAAGTATTACTACTCCTATGTCTTCTATAGGTATGCTTCGGTACGCATCCGGCGCTTCTTTCGTTCTGACTATCATTTGGTCGTTGTGCAGACTGAGGCAGAATGGGGTCGAGAAGAACAGCGTGCGTTTCAGCATGGCGTTCAGCGTTTGAATTTTATTTCACCCGTTACGCTCAAATCGAAATCATAGCCTTCGACAAGCATATTGAAGTTTGAGACGCTCAAGCGTAATTTGGGCGATGGTTCGGAAGCTACGAATCGGGAAGCTCCGGCGCCGCAAATCTCTTTGAGTGCAGTCTGGTCGCGAGCTTCTTGATGGAAAAGAAATTGCGCTCGCCCTTCAACAGACATAACGGTTAATTTATACAGCCTTTTCACAAGCTCTTTTTCCGAGCATTCGTACAATTCTTCGGCCGAGTGTTCGTAGAAGAGCACCATGGTGCCTGTCTTGAGTATGTATTTCAATCCGTAGCCTTTGGCATCGGTCAGAGGTACGAGGTCGGGACGCGACGTTTTGTCGGCGCTTTTCTTGAAATACTGGGCGGCCTCGATCGTACTGACGATCTCGAACGATCGCTTGCATTGTCCTTTTCTGTCGGTTCCTTCGTAAATGGCCATGCAGTAGTTGCTGCCGTAGGATACATAGAAGGGGCGTTTGTACTCCATGGCGGATTGGTCGCGTTGCAGTTTCTGCCCCAACGGTTTCGGCGACATGGTTTGTCCGGCATAAATCCTGACTTTTCGGATAGGCACGCGTTTGGCTTCGTTCATCCATATCGTGTAATTTTCCGTATCCATGGCCGTTTTGAAACCTACGGCCTCTGTAGCTTCCTGCACTTTGGCCCTGACTGTATCGTCTACGATTTTGGCCACATCCGACTGTTGCAGTTGCGGCAGAGCTTTGCGCACGACGTATTTTATGTCTTCGTCGCGTCGTACCGCTCCGTAGAACGTTTGCAAATGCAGTGCTCCGCGTGCCGTGTCGCCCTGCATGTATATGACATTTCCGTTTTTGTCGCGCTTTATTTTGCCGCGGACGCGCAGTTTTTTGCGTGTCTGTTTCGGCATATTGTCGGGAGTATGGTGGGCGACGAGCAATTCGTCGGCAACGGCCGCGACGTCCTCCGTAAATGTAGGCCACGGTTTTTTGAAATGCGGTTTCGGTCCTTCGCCGCGTTTGTAACTCTCCTCTTCGCCGGCATACTGCGCCCACTTGTCGTATTCTCTGCGGCCGATGCATGCTATGGTAATGGCGTCGATGCAGTGGTGTACATGATTGATACGCTCTTTTTTCGTGTACTCTTTCTGCAATCCCCATGCCGTGCGGAAGGCGCTGGTAGTCGCGCCTTTGACTATGTAGATACGGTCGAAAACGGTGTTGAGGTACATGCGGGCGTATTTGCCTATTATACCTATGTCTACGCCTTGCCTGTTGCTGAATCCTTCAGGAATCTCGGTCATGGTGAACCGGGCGCATTTGTCGCGCCAATAGTCGCGGTGCAGTTCCAGATAGTGGCGGCGTATTATGGCGTTGTCCTTATCCTGTTTCGTCGACGCATTTTTACTGCGGCGGATTTGATATTCGATTTGCATTTGCAGGTCGTCTGCTTTTTCCAGCCAGCCGAGCGATTCTATGCGATTCGTTATTTCGTCGTGGTTGGGTAGTTCTGCCGGCAGTTTGTTGCGCTTTATGCGGCGGTTGAAGTCTATTTCGCACAAGGTCTTGTTCGCTTGCGAGTCGTCGCCTCCGCGCGAGCGTGGAACTGTATGCTCGATGTCGAAACGGGAAGATCCTCCGATGAAATCTGTTATGGAGATATGTTGTTTGTCAGTATCCGTGTATAGGCATATGTGTCCTTGTTCTTCCCACAGTCTGTATTTGAGGATGTCTTCGCCCGACGGGGTTATCTCCTTGCCCGTGGCATCGGCATAGAGTTGTCGGATCTCGTCCGCATAACGTCTGTTTTCTGCTTCGCGTTCCCTCTGGTATTGTTCTATGGCCTTGCGCATGTTGGCGTTGTTGAGTCTGCGCGAGAATTCTATGTTTATTTTAGTGTGACGGTCTATTTTGCCTTCGCGTAACAGGGCGTTTATCAGTGCGCGCAGTCGGAACAGCGACCGCATGGCCATGGGATTTCGTACTGCCGGCGTGCGCGGCGATCCCAGAAGGAACAGGCCGTTTTCGTCTGGTTGCGCTTTGGGGTATGTGTCGATCATGGACGGATGGTATATGCGCGCGAGGCGGGAGTTGTCTATGTCGAGACTGTTGCGCAGATAGTCGCATATGCATTGTTCCTTCGTCGACTGACTGTTCAGAGGGTTGTCCCAGAAGTCTTCGAGTATCTCCAGTATGTCGTTTTCGGTTTCCCGGCGCCGGTTATCGTCGGCGTAGATGTGCGGCGGCAATACCGCTTTCAGATTGGCCATGAAGACGGCTTCGTCGTAGCGGTATCCACGGCGCAGGTACGGGAGTATTTTGTTAATCGCATTCAGGCTTAGCGATGCGTATTGCTGCGGCACTCTTATCGAGGCGAAACTCTTCGCTTCGTCTTCGGATAGCCGTAGCTTTTCCTTGGCCCAGTCGCAGAGCTTGTCGTCGTCGTCGAACGAGAACAGTGCGTGCCATACGTCGTTCAGAATATTGTCGTCGCTTTTACCCTCGCCGAGAGTGTAACGTTCCGTTATGTTGCGGAGCCAGTCGTTGCCGAATACGGATATCAGAGATGCCGTGACCGGACATCCGGAGACTGTCGAGGTACGTGCGAAGTTGAAACGGTATGGGGCATCGCTTTTCTCGCCTTTGCAGGCATATTGTCCCTTGCCGGCGATTTTTTTCGCTATCTCATCGAAGTCGAAATGGGGTTTGCTCTTGCGCATGAACAGCGGCGATATCGTTTCGATTTCCCGTTCCGACAGAGGACGGAAGTCCGTATCGCCCGGAGCGAGGATGCGTATGTTATTGATGTACGACAACATGCGGAACTCCTCGAAACGTGGATGCGATACCGGGCAACGGCTTTTATTTTTCTCGAACTTACATTTTCCGACCAGACCTTTTTGCGATTTCAGCGGTCTTTGGTAGAATATGGCGCGTTCGAGCGCACGGCACAGATCGTCCGGCAGGGCTTGTCGGGTGCATATGGCTTTGAATTCGTGCAGGTAGTGTTCGTTGCGCGATGTGTATTTCTTGCGGATATTTTCGCCGTTGTTGTAGAGCATGTAGAAATATTCGCCCAGATATTCGCATCCGGCGGCGGCCATGTCGGCCGAAAGGTCGCTGATGCCTTGTTTTACCTTTCCCTCTTCGCTGTCGTTGCCGGTCTCTTTGCGGTTGCTGATGAATCCGCGGCGTTGCGCGATATGATACATGGCGCGTCCTATGGCATGGCGGTCTTTGCGGTGGTGGAAATCGAGTGTTTCGGTCAATGCTCTGAAACGGTCGTGATACGGATTTTTGCCCGTATTGTCATCGGTACGTTGCCATTGCATGAACTCTTCGTTCTGCGGGTATATTTTCTCCTTGCGCCATTTGTCGAGTTGTTCTTCGGTCAGACCGGGGCACATGTCGTATTTTATGAGTACCTTCAATACTTCTATTTTGCGCAGCCGGCGGCGGAAATAGTGACGGCGCAAGGCGCGTGCTGCCGTGCGGTCCTGTACTGCGGGTTTCTCGGAATTCTTGTCGCGTGCGACGCCTTCCTGAAATATGTCTACGCCTCTATCTAAAAGTTCGTACTCGTCGTCGTGCTGTTCCACTATCGCCCAGCCGAGAGAGTTGGTGCCTAAGTCGAGTCCCAATATCTTCATATGTCTTCGCTTCTTTTTCGTAAATTTATGGCAAAAGATCGTGACTTTCAAATTTTTTTTGATTATATTTGTATCGTAAGTAATTCTACATCTTACCACAATAAGGCTATATGCCGAAGGTTTTAATGCCTATGTCTCCGCGTACTTCCGTGGAGACACTTTTTTTGTGATGCATACTGGCCGTAGTATATTCCGTTTCGTCCGAAACAGTGTGAATCGTATGCTTATGGTAAAAATAAATCCTCTGTCCGATGAATTTGGGCGGAGGATTGTTTTTCGGTGTCAGCAACCGGTGCGGTTTTGGTTTTTCAGGTTGTTATTATATGAGTTGACTGGAGCGGAAAGACAGTCCCGGATGAAAAACCATACTTGTCGGGATATTGCTGACAAGTACGTTTTTCGTCGACTGCTTAATTCCTAAGTTTAATTGCTTGATTCCGTTTTCGGATTTTCGGGATCCTCTGTCTTGTTATTCAATTGCATACACTCGATGTCGCGGATATAATATATCCCGTCGAAAATATTGAGCCAATGACCTTGGATCAAACTCAATGTTGGCAATGCCGGAAATTCGAATACTGTATTCCGGTAGCCGTCGAGCCATCTCAAACTTTCAAAATCTATGAATGCGTAAGGAGCATCGTCTGTAAAGCGAGCGATCTGCTGTTCCAATTTGCCGGATTGAAGTCCATCGGTACGATTCAACGAAGTAACTGCAATAGAATATACTTCATTACCCAAAGCATGAAAAAGGTTCTCTCCCAATAAATTGAAGTAATAACCGGTTGAATTGTCATATATGGCTTGCGAACCGTCTTTTTCAGCATGCATATTCGCACACCAGATAATCAACTTTTCTTCGGGGAAATTCTTTCTGTACCATAATACGTTTTCAGCCATTGCCTTGTCTCGTATCTGTATTCGCATGGAACCGAGAAGACCGCTGAATACTCGATATTTAAGCCGAGATGAAAAATCGAAAAAATTACGATCCATATTTATGAGCCATTGTTTCATTGCGCTCAAATCGGTAGTATTTCCGTAAATGTCTATCAGATAATCGACTCGGTTTCGGATAGTATTCAATATGGAAATATATTCTAATTGTTCTTCGAAGGTTATGGATTCCGGATCGGTCACATAATTTATTAATTGCATCCATAAAATACTTAATCGATCCCAGGAAATGTTAAAATCGTCTGTTGGGGGATAACTATCTAATATTTGCTGTGCAATAAGAAGATCATAACCTAAAATATCGCAATCCATACCTAAGAATTTAAAATATCCGCTATCGAGCATTTCCAGAATCGGGTCGATAGACTCACGATGCATAATCCAAGGGGTGAAAAAAAGCAGATCTTCAGAAGTAAGCATATCGCCTGACGGCAAACGGCCGAAAGCATATCCGGACAACATCGGCGCCATTTCGAATACCAATGTTGTAAAACCGCATTCATGCAGTTTACGCAACAAGCCGATTCGTGCTGTGGTCGATGTGATATCGAAGTGCATCTGCTCTCCCAAAATGACGATGGACTTGTCCTTCACGATTTCTTCGATAAAATTCCATTGGTCGTCGTCTTGCATGGCTATGGCATTTCGAGCGATATTCTCTTCGGCAGAAAGCGTATCGCTCCATGGAATGACTGTATTGTTGCGATTCTGCTGCCCCAATGCCGTGATGCACAGCAAGCTGAATAATAAACCGATAATTCCTCTTCTCATAATTTTATTGGTTCAATAAAAACAACTTTTTTATCCATTGCATGCTCCGACAATGCAGAAACGTATCAATGGTCATGATTCCGATGTAGGAATGCTTTCTGCGGAGCGTAAATGTAGGGACTTTTATTCATGGCCATGCCTGCCGGTGGTCTGCGGTTTACGATGTGCGAAGTATATTTTCAAATGTAATGAATTATCCTGTGGATGCCGATAGTTGTGTGGCATAAATCGATAATGATAATTGAAAATCACACATGACGGTTGTCGATGAAATCTTGGCCTGTTTACAATCCGTTTCGTCGAGTGATGTTTATGACATGGCCGATCGCAGTAAAATAAGGACTGTGTGTCATAACGGGCAATCTGCTGCGCTTTTATCGTCAAGCTATCTAAGTCATTTACCTTACGAAACTTCTGTCGCCCTCTCACTCACTGCCGTGTATTTTAACCGTTTTCACATATCTGAAAGGGGTTGCGTCAAAACGTCAAGTTTTGATGCAACCCCTTGTTTTTGTATCGTAACAGGGCAGGGTTTGGCTTTTCAGAGTTTCATAGTCCAAGACCGGCAACCGTCGGGAGCTTCGTATGTCGGACGGTCGTCGAATATGCCGTATATCGCGGAGCCGGAGCCGGACATAGAGGCATATACCGCACCTGCGTCATACAGTGCGGATTTTATTTCACGCAATAACGGATAGTGTTGGAAAACCGTTTCCTCGAAGGCGTTTTCTATAGTCGCTTTCCATGTTTCCATGGGGGCGGCGATCCTTTCGGCGAGCGGTGTCCGGGCTGTACGGGGCGTTACTCCGGCATAGGCTTCGGCAGTGGATACGAAGACCGGTGGTTTCACTATCGTGAGCCAGCGGCCTTCGAGACCGATATCTATCGGCGACATCTTTTCTCCTCGACCTGCGCATAGCGCCGGCCTATCGTAGAGGAAGAATGGCACGTCGCTACCGAGTTCGGCGGCCATGGATTCCATTTCGGTGTCGGAAACGTCGAGGCCGAACAGCTGTACTATTGATCGCAGTGCGAAAGCTCCGTCGGAGGAGCCGCCTCCCAATCCTGCTCCGAAAGGAATGACTTTGTGTAGGTGTATTCGGGCGGGGTCTATGCCGTAGCGTCTGTTCATGATCTCCCACGCCCGGATCACTATATTGCGGTCGGCAGTGCAGTCGAGCGTAAGACCCGACGAAGTGTAGACCGTATGTGCCGGCGGTACTTCGAGACTGAGCATTTCGAGACTGTCGCACAGACCGTGGACGGGATACATGACCGTTTCTATGTCATGATAGCCGTCCGGGCGGCGCGCGATTATTTCGAGTCCGATGTTTATTTTACAGTGCGGAAAGGTTATCATTATGGTAAGTTCAGGTTTGTAACGGCGCAAAGTTATGTATAAATATTTTTTATCGGCACCTTTCACGGTGTGAATTAAGCGAGTATTTCCTTCGGCGGCGGTCGTGCGGCGGGCTGCGTCGTTGTGGCTGTTTGGGGTTAATTTGATAACTTTGTACGGTCGTGCGGAGCGGAAGCGTTGCGGCCGCTTCGTCGTGACGGAAAATATTCAGCCGTATGAAATTCAGAACAGAACTGACCGTGTCGCGTTCGCCGTTTACCGTGTCGCATTCTCGGCACGGTTTCATGGCGGGCTCGTGTTTCGCCGACAATATCTACCGAAAACTGTCGGCGGCTAAATTTCCGGTAACGGCCAATCCTACCGGAATACTTTTCAATCCGGCTTCCATAGCGGCGATGATCGGCAGGGTGGCGGAAGGCAGGCCGTATACGGAGGCGGAACTCGTGCACGGCGATGACGGATGGTTCAGCTACGATCATCACGGAGCGTTCTCCGGTGATGACATGGCAGCGGTACTCGACGGAATGAATCGTTCTCTGGCGGAGGGGCACCGCGCTCTGTTCGATGCCGATTATGTCGTCGTGACGTTCGGTACCGCGTGGGTGTATCGGCTCGTATCCGACGGACGTGTCGTGGCGAACTGTCACAAGATGCCGTCTGCGGAGTTCGTCAGGGAAAGACTGTCGGTCGGGGAGATAGTGGATGTTTTCGGCGAATTGCTGAAAGGCGAGCTTGCCGGGCGTCAGGTACTTTTCACGGTCAGTCCGGTGCGGCATCTGAAGGACGGGTTGGCCGAAAATTCCCTGAGCAAGGCGGTTTTGCGCGTAGCTGCGGGAGAGTTGGCCGCGCGTTACGACAATGCGTTTTATTTCCCGGCTTTCGAGATCGTAAACGACGATCTGCGCGACTATCGTTTCTATGCTCCGGATATGGCGCATCCGTCGCCGCAGGCCGTGGATTACGTGTGGGAGAAATTCGTGGAGTTTGCCATGGACACCGAGACGGCGTCGTTGCTGCCACGGTTGGAGAGACTCGATGCGGCTATGCATCACAGAGTTATGAATCCGTCAGCGAACGGTTGCCGCGCTTTCCGAGAGGCGTCGCTAAGGTTGCTCGACGGATTGCGCAGAGACCTTCCGGCGATCGATTTCTCTGCCGAGGAGACTTATTTGGCCGGACTTGCCGATGTGGAGGAACGGTAGGTACGTGCAAGCATACGATTACGGAACGGTCGAAAGCGTGGTATCGGGACACAGGTACGGTGGCGAGTCCTGTCGTATTACGTTAAGGGTCTTGCCGCTATTGCAGGCATTGGCCTTCTTGGTGCTCATGTGCGGAGGGGAATGACGTATGACGACACGAATATCCTTCAAAAAGGCGTTGCGGACTTATCCCGTTATCTTGAGTAATTCGTATCTTTGTGCGTCCGTGCGTAGCGGGTGGCGTGCCGTATGGCGCCGATATCGCTTTAGGACATACATAATGGTTTGAGTATGAAAATTTCCAGAATATTATTGCCGTTAGCCGTTTTTTCGGTCTGTTGCATGGCCGGTGCGACTGCCGTAGCTTCGGGGCGGCCGGCGCTCGTCGTCAACATTGTGGCAGGCGGCGTGCCTTACGACTTCGTGACGCGATACGGTCACAATCTGTCGGACGACGGTATACGCCGTTTCATGGACAAGGGACTGGTGTTCACGGCAGGACGTTACGAATATATGCCTACCAATCAGGCGTCCTCGCTCGCGACGATAACGACGGGGACGTATCCTTACGTGCACGGGGTCGTGGGCAGCGAGTGGTACGACATACAGAGCGGACGCAGAGTTTCGCTGATAGACGATCCGCAGGCTTCGGGACTCGACTGCGAGTACGAGGAGGAACGTTATTCGTATGTGAATCTGGTGGCACCGACTTTGGGCGACCGGTTGCGGAAGGAGGTGCCGCGCAGCAAGGTGGTGACTGTCGCCGCCGATCCTCTGTCGGCCGTGACGCTCGGCGGATTCGGCTCGCAGGTCTATTGGTTCGATACCGCGCGTGCCTCATGGGTGTCGTCGAGCAAATATATGCTTTACCTGCCCGGCTGGGTGGTCAACTTCAATGCGCAGTATAAGAACAATACTTATTTGCACGACTGGTTCTGGGCGCCGCACCTGTTGTCCGGCGATTATGTTAACAGGCGTTGCGAAGTGTTGCGTCCGCACGGAGACGAATCGTTCCGTACGCTGGAGGATATAGGCGATTGCGAGGCGGTCGTCGCACCGGGACGTTACGAGCATGTGCTGGCTACGCCCCTGATAGACGATCTCGTATCCGATTTCGTGCAACAGGCCGTCGTGCAGGAAAAACTCGGAACGGACGAATATCCGGACTTGCTCAATGTATGTTTCGACGGTATGAGGAAGGTCATACGCCGGTACGGGCCCGAATCTGTCGAGGCCGAGGATATGTTCTATCATCTGGACAGGACGTTGGCATCGTTGATGCGTTTCGTCGAATCGCAGTGTCCGGAGGGCAGCGTGCTGTTCGTCTTTACCTCGGATCACGGGACGAGCGAGGCGTTCGACGTTCCTGCAATCGCACGCGAAAGATTCAATGACGTGCAGTTCGAGGCTATTATAAACAGTTTCCTTTGCGCCCGTTACGGCGGCGACCGCTGGGTAACGGGATACCATAACCGCAGGGTTTACATAGACCGTGCGAAAGCGCTGGCCGAAGGACTCGATATAGAGAACGTGCAGAGGCTCACATCGGATTTCGCCATACAGTTTCGCGGATTGTCGAGGGTAGTGCCTTCGTGCGACCTCAAGGGCGGATCGGCCGGAGACAGCTATATGCAAAAGTTGCGTAACGGGTATTATCCGAAACGTTCGGGCGATTTGTTGGTAGACCTCGTGCCCGATATGATAGAGGAGGAGCCGGGAGTACGTTCCATGACCGGGTCAGGTTACGACTACGATACCCACGTGCCTTTGATGATGACTGGGTGCGGCATAGCGCACGGGGAGATAACCGCGCCTGTGGATATGGCCTCGCTGCCCGTAACGCTGGCATACATTTTGGGAATACAACGTCCGGACGCCGCAACGGCGGAGCCTTTCGACGGAATTTACGAATATTTGAAATAAGGGTTAAGTCATGCAACAGACCGATCTTGTACAGGAGGAGATCATAGACGAGTTCTCCGCATTCGACGACTGGTTGGACAAGTACGATTTGCTTATCGAACTCGGTAACGGACTGGACGGTATAGATCCGTCTCACAGAGATCAGCAGCACCTTATCGAGGGGTGTCAGTCGAGGGTGTGGGTCGATGCCCGGCTTGAGGACGGCAAGGTGTACTATTCGGCCGACAGCGATGCCATAATAACCAAGGGCATTATAGCGTTGTTGATACGGGTATTGAACGGCCGTACTCCGCAGGAGATAGTGGATACGGACCTGTATTTCATAGACCGCATAGGGTTGAAAGAAAACCTGTCTCCGACGCGTTCCAACGGTTTGCTCGCCATGATAAAGCAGATGAGGCTGTATGCGCTCGCTTTTCTGAGCAGGCAGGAACATGATGCGGCGGAGAAATAAAACTCAATAACAGTATTTTATGGAGCCTAACGAGATTCTAAAGGTAGAACAGGATATAATAGCGACGCTGAAAAACATATACGATCCTGAAATACCTGTCAACGTATACGACCTCGGTCTGGTTTACGAAATAGATTATACGCCGGACGGAGAGGCGAATATACAAATGACGTTGACGGCGCCGAATTGTCCTATGGCCGATATGCTCGTCGAGGACGTTAACGTTCAGGTCGCCAAGATTCCGGGGGTTAAGAAGGTCAATGTGACGCTCGTGTTCGATCCGCCGTGGGACAAGGACATGATGAGCGACGAGGCCAAACTCGAACTCGGATTCATGTAGATTCCGCACTGCGCCTACGCGTGCGATCGATATTGTTCGGTACGGAATGGGGTTGTGTCAAAACGTTGAGTTTTAACGCAACCCCTTTCATGTGTATAAGAAGGGGGTAAAATGCAAGATCGTGAGCGAGAGGTCGACAGGAGTTTGCGGAAGGTGAACTACTTAGCCCGAATCACGATAAAACGCAGCGGATCGCCCGTTATGATACATCGTCTTTTTTATTCGTACAGCTATTCGAGGGCTTTCCCAAATATGCAATTCTCTGAGGGGGAAACCTGTTAGACAATCTATGTTTTCGTATTCGCTGCGGGGCGGATTGTTACCGGGCGTGTGGACGGTATTCGGTTTCGGAGCTGTCGCAGTGCTATCGTTTTTATATACGTGTCGAGATTTCAGTTAGTTCAGTGTGTGTCGGTGACGTATTTGGGTCATGCGCTTGTGGTGCATGCCGTTGTCCGGTGTGTCATTGATACGTGTTACGGACGTTTGGGAGTTCGTTTCAGCATGGCCATGATCGGACGTATCGTATGGCATGTAATTTCATGGTCGAATAGTGGGTAAGGTGTGAATGTTTCCGGACTGTCGCTATGCGTAGGGGGCATTTCCGTATATGTGTCCAGTCGTTTCCCGGAACTTCGTGTACATGAGATGTTGTTGGCGATGTCGATAATTGGTGTCGCACATGGTGTTTGTGGTGTTGCAAAGCGACTTTTTTGTTATATTTACCTTTTCGGGCGGCGCTTTTTATGCCGTGATTACGGATATGGTTTACGACGACATATTGAGATTCATGTGGCCGGATACGGCAGCGAAAACAGACGAGATGGAGTTGCACGGAGGCGGTTCGGTACGTATATATCGTGTCGGAGAGGAGGACGCTGCCGGACGTAAATACGTCGGGGCGGAGTTGGAGATCGACGGGGTGAGGCGTTTCGGCGATGTGGTGTTCGGCGAGGGCGGTGCCTCTTCGCTTACGCGATATACGGCGTTGCATGTGGTACATTCGCCGCAGCGGTTTCTTATGGACGACGAGGGGAGGCGGATACCGCAGGCCGTGGTCTCCGTCCCGCAGGAGCTGGCGGGTTCGGTGGAGTCCCTGCGCATGGGCGCAGGCGGGTATGAATGCGGCGTCTGGCTCGGCGATCAGCCTGCCGTACGACGCATAGGGCTGCTCGACAGGCTTTTACTCGAACGCATGGAGCGTAAGTGCCGCGATGTGGAACGGGTGTTCGATGCGTCGGACGGCGATTGGGCACAGACATTGTATGTAATGTTATTCCGTGCCATGGGCGGTAACCGGAATCGTGAGCCTTACATGGAACTCGCTGCGAGGGCTACCTATCAGATGGTGCTGCGGGAAAGGAGTTCCATGGAGCTGGTCGAAGCATTGCTGCTCGGTACGTCGGGATTGCTGGAGGATTGCTATTACGACGATTACATACGGTTGCTCGGCGAACATTTCCTGTATCTGGCGCGTAAGTACGGCATAACTCCCATGATGCCCGGACAGTGGGAGCGTTCTGGTGTCAGGGCGCAGAACAAGCCTTTCGTGCGGATACTCCAGCTCGCCTCGTTCGCAGCGCGGCGCGACTTCATGTTCAACAGTGTCGTGGCATGTCGGAGTCGTGCCGACGTGCATGCGCTGTTCGATACCGAGATCAAAGGCTACTGGAGCGTCAATCCGATACCCGACGGCGAAGGCGTGCGTTGTCCGGGGCGTATCGGCGCTCAGAAAGCCGATCTGTTGGCTATCAATGCTGTTGTGCCGGTAATGTTCTCTTACGGAGCCGCTTCCGGCAAAGCAGCCGTGAAGGACGCTGCACTGGAACTTCTGGCATCGTTGCCGGCCGAAGACAATTATATCGTCAGGGGGTGGGGCGGCATGGGAGTGCCGGTTGCGAACGCATGCGATTCGCAGGCGTTGATACAGCTGAAAAACGAATATTGCGCCAAAGGAGAATGCGTATCGTGCCGGGTGGGGCGTTGCATAATAAAAATGAAAGGCAAAGCGTTCGGTTTCCGATAAAATAGGTATATTTACCCTCTGTTTTATAAGACATATATTTGCAATATGGACATATTATCTAAACTGCTCAAAACATTTTTCGGAACCAAGAGCGATAAGGACCGCAAGGAGATACAGCCCTATGTCGAAAAGATACTCGCTGTGTATCCCGCGATAGACGCCTTGTCGCATGACGAATTGCGTGCCCGTAGCGCTGCACTGCGCAGCGGTATAGCCGAGGTTATCCGTCCGGACGAGGAACGTATAGCCGAACTGAAGACGGTACTCGAGGAACCGGGTACCAGTATCGAGGATAAGGAGCGTTATTCGAAGGAGATAGACAAACTTACCAAGGATATAGACGAGAAGATAGAACGCAAGCTCGACGAGATACTGCCGGAGGCTTTCGCCATAATGAAGTCCACCGCGCGTCGTTTCGCAGAGAACGAAACCATAGAGGTGACCGCGACGCAGTTCGACCGCGATCTGGCCGCAAAGAAGGATTTCGTCAATATAGATGGCGACAAGGCCGTTTATTCCAATAGCTGGACGGCCGGAGGTAATGTGGTGACGTGGGATATGGTACATTACGATGTGCAGTTGTTCGGCGGCGTAGTGTTGCACAAGGGGCGTATCGCCGAAATGGCCACGGGTGAAGGTAAGACCCTCGTGGCTACGTTGCCCGTATTCCTTAATGCATTGGCCGGCAAGGGCGTGCATGTGGTGACGGTTAACGACTATCTGGCACGCCGCGACTCCGAATGGATGGGTCCTATGTACGAATTCCACGGTCTTTCGGTGGATTGCATCGACAATCACCAGCCCAACTCGGCTGCTCGCCGCAAGGCTTACATGGCCGACATCACGTTCGGTACGAACAATGAGTTCGGTTTCGACTACTTGCGTGACAATATGGCCATACAGCCGCAGGATCTGGTGCAGCGCAAGCACCATTTCGCCATTGTCGACGAGGTGGACTCGGTGCTGATCGACGATGCCCGTACACCTCTTATAATATCTGGTCCGGTGCCCAAGGGAGACGACCAGTTGTTCGACGAATACAAAGGATACATAGAACAGCTCTATAACGTACAGCGCAATTTCGTGAACGACCTGTTGGGACGTGCCCGCAAGCTGATAGGCGAGGGCAAGACCGAGGAAGGCGGCGTTTTGCTGTATCGTGCCCACAAGGGGCTTCCCAAATACAAGCCGCTTATCAAGTTCCTCAGCGAGCAGGGCAACAAGACGTTGATGCAGAAGACGGAGAACGTCTACATGCAGGACAACAACAAACGCATGCCCGAAATTACCGACGAATTGTTCTTCGTCATAGACGAGAAACTCAATTCCGTGGAACTTACCGACAAGGGACACGAATTTCTCGCTCGTGCCGTGGGAGAGGAGAATTTCTTCGTCTTACCTGACATAGGCGCCACGATCGCCGAAATAGAAAAGAGCGATGCTACCGCCGAGGAAAAGACGGCCAAGAAGGACGAGCTGATAAACGACTATGCCGTAAAATCGGAACGCGTACATACGATCAACCAGTTGTTGAAGGCGTACAGCATGTTCGAGAAAGACGTGGAGTATGTCGTTATCGACAACAAGGTAAAGATCGTCGACGAGCAGACTGGTCGTATCATGGAGGGGCGCCGCTATTCTGACGGTCTTCATCAGGCCATAGAGGCTAAGGAGCGCGTGAAGGTGGAGGCTGCTACGCAGACTTTCGCGACCATTACCCTTCAGAATTATTTCCGTATGTATCACAAGCTGGCCGGTATGACCGGTACGGCCGAGACGGAAGCGAGCGAATTCTGGAGCATTTACAAACTCGATGTCGTGGCTATCCCGACCAACCGTCCGGTGATACGTGACGACCGTGACGATAAGATCTACAAGACCAAGAGGGAGAAATACAATGCCGTGGTCGAGGAGATTGTGTCGCTGGTGCAGCAGGGACGTCCGGTGTTGGTGGGTACCACTTCCGTGGAGGTGTCGGAACTCTTGAGCCGAGTGCTGAAACTGCGCGGTATCAAGCATAATGTCCTCAATGCCAAACATCACCAGCAAGAGGCACAGGTAGTTGCCGAGGCCGGTCGCGCGGGACAGGTCACCATAGCCACCAACATGGCCGGTCGTGGTACCGACATCAAGTTGCCGCCGGAGGTCAAGGAGGCCGGAGGTCTGGCTATCGTCGGTACCGAAAGGCACGAATCGCGTCGCGTAGACCGTCAGTTGCGCGGTCGTGCGGGACGTCAGGGCGACCCCGGTTCGTCGCAGTTCTTCGTTTCGCTGGAGGACGACTTGATGCGTCTGTTCGGCTCGGAGCGTATCGCCGCGATGATGGACCGCATGGGACTGAAGGACGGCGAGGAGATACAGGCCGGAATGATGACCAAGGCTATCGAGCGTGCGCAGAAAAAAGTCGAGGAGAATAACTTCGGTATCCGTAAGAGGTTACTCGAATACGACGACGTGATGAACTCGCAAAGGACTGTTATATATTCTCGTCGTCGCAATGCGCTGATCGGCGAGAGGATAGATATAGACCGCAATAATATAGTCCTCGATTTCGCAGAGACGTTCGTAGAGAATTTCGGACAGAGTACGTATGAGGATTTCAGTTTCGAACTGATCCGTCAGATTGCGGTGCAGCCTTCGTTCGACGAAAAGACGTTCGCCGATGCTAAGAAGGAGCAGCTCATAGAGATGATAGTTACGGACATCAACGACGCTTACGAGCGCAGGGCTCAATCGGTTGCGGCTACCGCCATGCCCGTGCTGCGCAACGTATATGAGAAACAGGGCGATCAGGTCGAGAATATCTATATTCCGATAACCAACGGCAAGCTCGTGTATAACGTTCCGGTCAACCTGCGCAAGGCTATCGAGAGCGACGGCGCGGAAATCTACAAGATGTTCACCAAGATCGTCATGCTTACCACCATAGACGATAACTGGAGGGATCATTTGCGTCAGATGGACGATCTGCGTCAGAGCGTGCAGAATGCCTCTTATGAACAGAAAGACCCGTTGTTGATCTATAAACTGGAAGCGTACAATCTTTTCAGTGCGATGCTGGAAAAGAGCAACCGCGACGAACTGTCGATTCTCAATAAGGGTTTCATCCCTATGAGGGAAAATAACGAGGAGCGTGTAAAACAGGCCAAGCCGCAGCAACGGCAGGGACATTCTCAGGTAGACGTCTCCAAACTTCAGGCTTCCCGTATGCAGGCCGCTTCGGCTGCCGGTCAGGGCGACAAGGGCAAACAAGGTCCTGTACACGTGGAGAAGAAGATCGGTCGTAACGAGCCGTGTCCGTGCGGTAGCGGCAAGAAATACAAGAACTGCCACGGTGCGGGAATGTGATCCGCGAAAATATTTTAAGGTTTAATATGCAGCGGAGGAACCGTTTTGAGTTCCTCCGCTGTTTTATATTTATTCATTCGTGATCCTGTTTCGAGGGTATTGCGGGGGGGGGGATGCTGTTGTAATGCGAGACATATTCGTTGGGTGCATTGCGTATATTGGGTTATGTTTTTTTGTGTCGGCTCTAATTATTGTATGCTACGTGAAACGTACCTGGATGTAGTCTCTGGAGTAGTAGTGCGGATTTGTGTCGATTCCGGTATTGTTGCAGAATGGAAAATAGCGGATAATTCTGTACCGCAGCTTTAAAAGCCAATATGCTGTATGGTTTTTTCCGAGATTTGCGGCATTGTCCGGCCATAAAACGATATGTTATTATTGTGATACGACTACTGAAGTTCGGAAGGGGATTATACTATATGCGTCGTAACGGCAGGATGTTCCGGATTAGCAATAACTCACAGAGTCGGCCTCTGACGGGTGTTTTTATTTGTTCTGATATTTGATCAGAAATGTGGGTAACATACCGCTTTGTCGCATTTTTATTCTTGCTGTAAATTGATGTGATTTTATGCAGATATGCTATGTGTTGCATAATGCATTTGAATAAATATGTTTATTGTCAATGTAAATATAAAATAATGTTTACAGTGTTTGCATTTTGAGGATAATTGTATTACATTTGTCAATGTAACGAGGTGCGGCCGATGCCGGTAAATACTCGTTGCGTGCAATAGCTGTGACAGCTGTTTTTTAAGTTAATAGGTGTGTTTTAGGAAGGACATGAAATTGTCCTGTTTTAGCAAAAATCCTTTTTAAAGATTAAGGCGGAGCAATATGCTCCGCCT
Organism: uncultured Tidjanibacter sp.; assembly: GCA_947852905.1. GTDB lineage: Bacteria > Bacteroidota > Bacteroidia > Bacteroidales > Rikenellaceae > Tidjanibacter. The sequence continues at coordinate 63,138 of CANTVF010000005.1, forward strand.
TAATCGTATGCTCCGCGCCGTGTGAAGACGTTTTTATTTTTCCGTGTTTTTGTCGGTATCTACGGGTTTGTCCGTTGGTTCGAATATAGCTTTGATCTTGTTGTCTACGAACAGATAGAGGTTTTTGCCGTCGAACTGATATAGGTGCACGTTCTCGAACATTTTCAGAAATGCCGATTCCGTTTCCAGATCGGGGCATGCCATCATCGTGGAGCCGACCGGACTCATTTTGATGCTGCCGTTGGCATTCAGCACTTCGTAGGTGCCGAAGAAACGGTTGCAATCGCCGACGCCGGCAATGCGTCCGTCGTTGAAGAACGTCAGTTCATAACTGTCCGGAGCATTTATTTCGCGTCCGTCGAATTGTATCATATGCCATACGGTACCTTGGAGCGGACGCGTTGCGGCTTCACGGCTTTTACGGCATTTCTGGCAGCAACCGGTGAGCAATGCTCCGGCTACTAAAGCCAATGCTGCGATAGTAATAATTCTTTTCATCGTTTAGTGTTTGTTTTCTGTCTGCAAATATAATTAAAACTTCATTTCCTGTCCCGTGTGGCTGTGCATACTGTTCGTTTTTGTCGGATGTGTTTTGGAACGGTCGTATTGCGGATAGACCGCGTTATTTATTATCTTTGTGCTGCTGTTAGCAACAGCCGACAATATATTTTAAAACATATAAGCCATGAAAAAAGTAATCTCTTCTCCCAATGCCCCGAAAGCGGTGGGACCGTACTCGCAGGCTATCGTAGCCGGCAATACGATTTATGTTTCCGGTCAGCTTCCCATCAATCCCGCTACCGGTGCGGTGCCTGAGACCATAGCCGAACAGACCGCCCAGTCGCTCGAAAATACCGTTGCCATACTCAAGGAGGCAGGCTATACGTTGGACGATGTGGTTAAATCGACCGTATTGCTCGATGATATGAACAATTTCGGTGCCATGAACGAAGTGTATGCCCGTTATTATACTAAAGATATGCCTGCAAGGGTGTGTTATCAGGTGGCTAAACTTCCCATGGGCGTAAAAGTGGAAATCGAAACGATCGCCGTTAAATAGTGGGCGGTAGTAGCATATAAACGTAAGAAGGCGCATCCGTCGGATGCGCCTTCTTACGTTTTAGGGCTGTTTTCAAATCGATGTGCTTGCTGTGTTATTTCGGTAAAATGCCACATGAGCCGTGGACTGTCTACGGTTTTTGAAATTGCGGCTTTCGGCATCGCGTATTCGATTCTGGTCCGTATCGCGTGTTTTCTGTTTCAGTGACGTCAGCAGTCAAACGCAAAGTTGGCGCGTGCGTTTTCGGACAATCCAGCTTTTTCGTATCAGATAGTAGTTTTTGCGTGCGTCTCGTTTTCATGTGTCGGGATATCCGTTCCGGGCGGGTACGTCGTTGTTTTAAGAGTGTCCGTGGCGGGAAGAGTGTCCCGACGTTCTTCCACTATCTCGTCGAGCCGGAACCAGATGCCCGCTTTATCGCGGATATTCTGCCAGCGTATTATTACCCCTATGAGCAGTACGACTATTACGACCGCCATTATTTTGCCCTGACGGTTGAGCGAACGGAACCATTTTATCATTGTAGTAATCCCTTGTTGTCTTGTATTTGGAAAAGATGACGTTGTCGGCGTTAGTTACGACAGCAGTATCAGGCTCGTGGCCATGACGGCCATTCCGGCTATCAGGCCGTATATGGCGAGGTGGCTGTAGCCGTATTGATGCGCGGCCGGCAACAGCTCGTCGAGCGATATGTATACCATGATACCCGCCACTACCGCAAACGTGCATTCCATGAGTATAGGCGTCAGGAAGGGCATCAGAAGCAGATAGGCGAATATGGCTCCGACCGGCTCGGCCACTCCGGAGAGAAACGAGTACCAGAAAGCCTTTTTGCGGCTGCCGGTTGAAAAATATATCGGTACAGATACGGCGATTCCTTCAGGTATGTTATGTATCGCGACCGCCACGGCTACGGCTATACCCACTTTCGCGGAGTCGAGTGCCGATATGAACGTCGCGATGCCTTCCGGAAAGTTGTGTATAGCTATGGCTATCGCCGTGACGACGCCCATGCGTTTGAGACCGTGTATGTGGCTGTCGCTTCGTGCACCGCCGAGTTCCTCCACGCTGTGCAGTTCGTGCGGGTTTTCGGCGTCGGGTATCAGTTTGTCTATTATGCCGGCGATCAGTATTCCTCCGAAGAATGCCGCTGCCGTTATCAGACCTCCGCGGGTAGCGCTGCCGGTTATCATGTCGAGTTGAGTGCGGGCGTTGAACAGTAGCTCCATGAACGATATGTATATCATTACTCCGGCAGACAGACCGAGCGCAAACGAAAGGAATTTTGCATTCGTTTTTTTGGCAAAGAAAGCTATCGCGCTGCCTATGCCCGTAGCGCAGCCTGCCATAAGGCTGAGCAGCAAGGCGTATCCTATATGTCCTGTCGTCATCATTTAGGTACCTGTGTTTGTTATATCCGCGAAGTTATGCAAAGATCCTGCAAAACGGAAACGATACTCACTTCGGGCGATATAAAAATAGGTCAGGTTCTGTTTTCGGACGAGTTCGAATGTGTTTCGGGAGATGTAATTTTTACAGTGGTCTTTATTGTGTAAAGACTTTTACTGTTGCTTTTGGGGTGTTTTGTTGCATATTGTAGTGTATTTTATATATATTTGTATTATACCGTTCCGGAACGGCTGGCTTTTGTTTATGTTTTATCTTTAATTCTTGATTTGGATGAAGAAAAATTTATGGTTTATCGGTTTGTGGCTTGCCGTGTGTGTGGTAGGGTTATCCGGTTGTATAGTGGATTCTGATTCGTACGAGTATGTAATACTTGAGGAGACGACATGTTCTTTCCTGAGCGAAGGTAATGCGGACAAAATAGTCCGGGTTAAGGCATCCGGAGCGTTCGATGTTTCCGTGTCGGCGTCATGGATCAGGATTATAGATCGTGACGGGGGCGGTATTACAGTAAATGTCGATGATAATGCGACGCAGGAGGAGCGTACGGGAGAGATAACGTTTACATGCGGAGGTGCGTCGGAGACCGTTTATGTCAACCAGCTCGGCGATATGTCCGGAGACTGGCGTTTCCGTTGGCCTTCCGATTTCGATCTCGGAGCCGTTATGTCGCCAAACGGAAGATATGTGGGCGGAATTTTGCCTGCTCTGGAGGTAGACGACTGGGGTGAAGAATGGATATACAACATAATTATCATAGACGTGGAGGCCGACGAGCGTATCGTGGTAGCTGAAATGCCCGAATCATTCGGCGTCGGCGGGCCGGATGCCATTACCGATCAGGGTGTGTTTTTCTTCTGGTCTAACGAAGGTAGTCTCGCCATAGACCTCGAAGGCAATACCTTCCGTCCGGATGTGATCGACGGTTATAAGATGGCCGGAAACGTCAGCGCCGTGTCGGAGGATGGAAATATGTGGGCAGGGTGGATACAGGACGACAAGTTGGGCGAGGGTATGTATCACCCGGTGATATGGGAGAACGGAATTCCGAGGGAACTAGAAATGCCTCCGCTTAATTATCGTGATGAGCCGCATTGGGCAGGTATTATGGTCAGGGGAATGAGTGCCGACGGCTCGGTGCTTTACGGCAGTACGTGGGATAATAACGACCGAGGCATGGTGTATTGGAAAGATGGTAAGGTCGATTATGTCGGCCGCGACGTGAGGAAAACCGAGACTGTGGAACTCGTAGACGGTTTGGGGCAACCGTATGAATATACCCTTGTCTGCGGCATGACCGTTTCAAATGAGAAATACAATATCAGCCCTAACGGGAAATACATAGCTGGAACTTACAGGGAAGAGTTCCTCGAAGGATCTCGGCCAGGACAGCGTGAGTATGCCGGATTTTTCAATACGGAGACAGGGAAGACGACCGTCATACGCGATTTGGGTGAAGGCGGCGGCATCACGGCTACCGACGAGGGAATAGGCTTCATGTGTATAGGAACGTTTCTGCCGTCTGATTGTGCGGTGGTGGATATAGATGAAGGCGTCGTTTTGGGACATCTCGATGAATGGGCACGGGAAAATTACGGGGTGACGTTGCCCGCAGGTTATATTGCAGATGTCGCACCTAACGGCACGTTATTCGGACGGACTATGCTTCCGGATGTGGCTACAGGAGCCAAGACGACCGACTGGTATCTGGCTCCGGCTAAATAGGGAGCGTCTCGGATTTCGATCGGGTGACGTATTAATCGTGTTATTGCCGGAAAGCTACGAGTAGCTTTCCGGCTTTTGTGTCGAACAGGGAAAGAAGGCATGGAAACATGGACTTTGCCTGTGGGATTTTATGTCGGGACAGGCGGCTTGCTGAGGTTTTATTATTAATTTTGCGGTAGCGGCGGGCGGAGTGTCGCGCGGATGCGATCCGGCTCTGCGAGGCCGTGTAGATTAAAAGGTTATAAATATGTCCGTAGATAACGGTGCGGGAACGATAACGTTGCATGGCAGACGTTTCGATGTATTCATACCGCACGAAACCATACAGTCGCACATAGACGAAATAGCCCGCAGGATAAATGCTGATTACGGAGGCGGAGAGGATGTGCCGCTTTTCGTGGGAGTATTGAACGGGTCGTTCATGTTCTTTGCGGAGTTGATGCAGCGGATAGAGTTTCCGTGCGAAGTGTCGTTCGTGAAACTGGCTTCTTACGAAGGTACGGAGTCGAGCGGTTGTGTCAGACAGCTCATCGGGCTGCGCGAGGATATTAGCGGACGCAGAGTTATCGTCGTCGAGGATGTCGTGGATACGGGGTGCAGCATAGCCTATACGGTCGGTCTGTTGCGTGAGATGCGGCCTGCGTCGGTAGATGTGGCGGCGCTTCTGTTCAAACCGGCTTCATACAGTCGCGATATACCTATCCGGTACAGAGCTATGGAGGTCGGAAATGAATTCATAGTAGGTTTCGGGCTGGATTACGACGGGTTGGGACGCAACCTGAAACATATTTACAAAATTTGCGAATGATGCCGTGTGCATTCTACGGTGAAAAATTCGGGTATGTCGATGAATGGAATTAGTACCGGTGCCGTGGATTATATACGGCTTGTAGAGGATTTCTATACCATACAGGGCGAGGGTGCCTTTACTGGTATGGCCGCCTATTTCATACGTCTGGCCGGTTGCGATGTCAGGTGTCCGTGGTGCGATGCCCGTTTTACATGGGATCTTAATGCCGGGGATACGGTGTCAGTGGCGGAGGTCGCAGATAGGGTGAGAGCCTGCGGTGCGCGTACGGTAGTCATAACGGGTGGCGAGCCTTTCATGCACGATCTGGGGGCCCTTACCGGGGCGTTGCACGATGTCGGAGTGAGAATCCATGTGGAAACGTCGGGGACGCACCCGCTTACCGGCAATGTCGATTGGGTATGCCTGTCTCCCAAACGTCATAAGAAGCCGCTGGCCGATATGCTGCGTCGGGCTGACGAGCTGAAGGTCGTGATACAGACGGCCGGCGATTTCTCATGGGCAGAGGAGTGTGCAGCCGGAACGGACGGGAAATGTATGTTGTTCCTGCAACCGGAATGGGGCGTTTCTGCCGATATGACGGCCGTTATAGTGGAATATGTGAAAAGGAATCCACAATGGCGCATATCGTTGCAGACGCATAAATTCATGAATATACCGTGACGGGGAGTGTGCCGTCCGGAGCATTGTGTATCGGAGTGAAGAAGTTCTGGGAGAAATACAAGATATGGATAGTCATCACGGTAGCGTTCGTGCTGATAGTGACTGTACTGTCCAAGAATACGTTGCTGGAGGCCATGGCCATAAACCGGCGTATCAAGAAGATGCACGAGGAACAGGTCATGTATCGGGAACGGGCGCGGGAGGACAGTATGTTTCTGGAGAAACTGAAATCCGACTGGTTTCTGGAAAAATACGCCCGCGAGACATTTTACATGAAAGCTCCCGGCGAGGAGATATATCTCGTGGAAGAGTAGTTTGCCTAATTATAGCCGGTCGGGAGAAAAACCGTGGCGGTGCGGTTGAGGAGCGGTGCCGGTAAAGCTGGAGTATGATACGGCGGCGCTTCGGCGGGTTCCGGAACCGGATGCGAGGAAGGCGTCGTACGTGTAACGTAATTTATGAAGTCATGAAAATATTGATTGTCAACGGACCCAATCTCAATCTTGTGGGGCGGCGCGAGCCGGATATATACGGCGATACCGGGATGGACGGTTATTGTGCTTCATTGAAGGAGACGTATGCAGCCAGAGGTATCGGGATAGATTGCCGTCAATCCAATGTCGAGGGTATAATAATAGACATTCTTCAGGAGGCGGACGGACGTTATGACGGCATAATACTTAATGCCGGCGGCTATACGCATACTTCGGTGGCGATAGCCGATGCCGTGAGAGCTATATCGACGCCTGTCGTGGAGGTACACATATCTAACATTTTCGCGCGCGAGGCATACCGTAGCGTGTCGCTTACTGGAGCGGCTTGCCGCGGCGTCATATCGGGGTTCGGCCTCGATTCCTACCGGCTTGCCGTGGAGAGTTTCATAGCAGACAGGTAACGGCCTGCGATATTTCCTGCGGTGAGGGGTGCGAACGCATATGTTTGAGTAAGGTTTTGCAGACGGATTTATGGAACTGAAAAAGAGTGTCGTAAGAGGAATGGCTTGGACTTTTGCCGAAAAGATCCTTACCTCCCTTTTTCAGATGGTCGTCGGGCTGGTGCTGATGAACTTCCTCTATGAGGAGGATTACGGCGTTATCCGCCTGCTCGTTGTTTTTACCACTGTCTGTTCCGTTTTCGTTGACAGCGGTTTCTCTGCCGCATTGATAAGGCGGAAAGAGGTTTCCGACCGGGAATATTCGGCGGTTTTCCTGTTTAACGTATCCATAGCGGCGTTGTTTTATGTGATACTGTTAAGCATCACTCCTGCGTTGGCCCGTTATTACGATGCTCCGGTCATAGGGAGGATAGCTCCCGTATTGTTTCTTTTGGTGCCGGTCGGCTCTCTCTCCAATATCCAAAACACGATTCTTACCAGACGATTCGATTTCAAGACCATTACGAAGTATACGTTGTGGGCTACGTTTGTCGGCAGCTGTTCGGCCGTTGTCATGGCCGTCAGCGGTTGCGGTGTGTGGTCGTTGTTGGGGCAGAGACTCGTCACGCCGGCCGTCAGGTCGTTGCTATTGTGGGTGGGTAGCGATTGGCGTCCTTCCGGACGGCTATCGTTCAGACCGTTGCGTTCCATGTTCGGATACAGTTCCCGGCTGTTGCTGAGCGACATAACCAATGCGGTATACGGCAATATTTCGGAGTTGTTCATAGGTAAAATGTATACTAAGGAACAGCTCGGTCTCTATGACCGCGGAAAGCAGTACAAGGATATGCCGGTGAGCGCCGTCATAAGTTCCGTGCAGAACGTTACTTTTCCGGCTCTGTCCAAATTGCAGGACGATCCGGTAAAGATGAGTACGAGCGCTCATCAGGTCACTGTGGTGATGAATTTTCTGATATTTCCCGTGATGATAGGGCTTATCGGTGTGGTAGACGATTTCATCGCCGTATTCCTGCCGCAGAGATGGATGCCGGTGGTGCCCTATTTCAGGATATTGTGCATATCCGGGCTGTTCGCTCCGCTTTCGGTAGTGTCGTACAATATACTGAAAATAAAGAGTGACGGGAAAATGATTTTCCGTCTGGAAATAATAAAGAAACTGATAGCTACGGCCGTTCTCGTAGCTATGATTCCGATAAGCGTGAAGGCTATCGCGTGGGGGCAGACGATAATATATTTTTCCGACGCTGTCATCAACATGCTCGGTGCCGGAAGGTTTCTGCGCTGGACGGTTTGGGGCAGGGTGAAGGCTACGATACCTTATCTGTGTTCCTCTTTGGTCATGTTGGCCGCCGTGCGCGGGGTGCATTGCGTTTTGGCGGGCATCATGCCTTTGTGGGGTATATTAGTCACGGAGATAGCAGTAGGCGTGGTAGTGTATATGGGGCTGGCATTGTTGTTTCGACCTTCGGGGTGGCGTGAGGTGCGCATCATAATAGCGCAGGCGCTGCAAAGCCGCGGCAACCGTGCCTGACGTGCGTATGTAGAGTTATGTCCAAACAAATTAAATTATAAAAAGCTTATGATGAAGAAAATGTTTTTGATCGTAGCGGGAGTGTGCCTGTGTTCGCTTAACGTTTCCGCACAGGATTGGAAATCGGCCCTGAAAGGCGTAGCCAAAACCGTGGTGGGCGATAAGGCGACTACCGCAGAATCCATTGTCGGAACTTGGCGGTTTTCGGGACCGGACTGCCGTTTCGAGAGCGAAAGTCTGTTGGCTCAGGCCGGAGGCGAGGCGGCTGCCGTACAGGTGGAACAGAAACTGGAGTCTCTTTACGACACGTTGGGAATGGATGGCAGCGAATATTCTTTCAGTTCGGACAATACGTATACGCAGACTATAAAGGGGCGTACTTCCAAAGGGACGTATGTTTTCGATGCGGAGAATAAGACGATTACGATGAAAACCAAACTCGGAGTCTCTATAACGGCGCATGTTATGGTTACCGGAACGTCCATGAGTTTGCTGTTCAATGCTGATAAACTGTTGTCGGTGTTGAAGACATTGACCGATATGGCTTCGAAAGTGGATTCCGGAGCTGCGCTCGCAGGATCTTTGACGGACAATTACGACGGACTTCTGCTGGGATTTGAATTAAACAGGCAATAACAGTTTATCGGGAAGTTATATTTGGATATATGTATATCGGATTGTAGGGCGTCTATAGGATCCGACATGCAGACCAACGGCTTTATCGGTTCATGATAAGTACGGCGAAGCTGTGATTGCTCGATGTCATTGTTTTTCGCATTTTCCGTGCTAATTTGTCGATTAGATAGGATTGTTGCAATAGTTCGTTGTCGCATTGTTGGCATAATTTTTGCAATATATTTTCTTTTCGGCTCTATGCAGTTGTAAAGAAAGGATATATATAATTATTTTTCGGAATACATAAATATTTCAAATTGTTACCTGCCGCTAAGGCATAAAATTTGTTGGCAATTTTATTGATTGTAGTATATTAAGCGCAAAGATGAAGCAGTCCATTGTCGATAAAGCTGTTGAACTGTATGAGTTGGGTTACAGTTCGTCGCAGTCGGTGTGTGCAGCTCTTGCCGGACATTACGGTTTGGATCAGGAAACCGCTATGAAAATGTCTGCATCTTTCGGTGATGGAACGAGTCATTTGAACGGTACCTGCGGTGCTGTCGATGCGCTTGTTGTTATGGCCGGATTTGAAAAAGGACAGGGGCTTCTCGATACCGAAGATATACGAGAAGAGAATTATAAAATGGTTAGAGACCTTGTCGGACAATTTAAAAAGCGGAATGGCTCGGTGTATTGTTACCAGTTGTGCGAAGGTATAAAGTGTCGGGAGAAATGCGTGAAATACATACAGAGCGCAGCCGAAATCTATACCGATTATATCGGATTGAAATAATATGAGTAGGCAGTTTGGCGCCTTATGGCGCTGACTATAGATTGTAGTGTCGCGGTTTCCGAGTATGCGTGCATGTATCGGAATCCGCGAATATCTGCTGTCGAGTAGTGTTTTTGCCGTGATGCATTTTGATAGTTGGATGTGTGACTTACGTTGCCAAGGTGTATGGTATGATACATGTATCGTAATGTAAGTGCGCTGTTTGCGTATCGGCCGCATCATCGGCATTACGTTCGTGACCGTATATGCCTTAAAAAAATATATGGGCGATATGTGTTTGCATATCACCCATATATGTGTTTCGATGTAAATAATCTTTTTCGGTCAGCCTATTTTCTTTGCAAATACTGCACGTCGTTTATGCAGCTCCTTGTCGAAGTTGCCCCAAAGTGCCTGTATGCGCTGATTGTTTTCCAGTTCGGGATTGCTTTCGGCATATATGGTCCCGAGTTTGTGGAAACGCGGTATCATGGCATCGAACAGCATGGCCGTAACGCCCATCGATTGTGCGTTGGGATGTGAGGCTATCAACATTAGGTCGCATACTTCGGCGCGTTTGCCGTAAAGGGCTCTCAAAAGGGGGATGAATCCGAATGGGAAGATCCGGCCGCGCGCTTTCTGCATGGCCCGCGACAGCGACGGCAAAGCTACGCCGAACGAAACGAGGTTGTCTTCGCGGTCTACTATAAGCGTTATTAGATCCTTTCGCAGCATAGGAATGTATTTGTTCACGTAATATTCCATCTGCTTTTCGTTCAGCTGCGAATAACCGTACAGTTCGTTGTATGTTATATTGATGAGTCTGAATAGTTTGAGGCCGTATCCTTTTTTGATTATTTCCGAAACTGTTTTGAATTCGAGTACTCTGAGATCGTATTTCTGGCGTACTATCTCGGCTATTCGTCTGTGCTTTTCGGGCATGGTGTCAGGAACATGTATCAAATACTCAACCCATTCGGCTACAGGTTTGAAACCGAGACGTGCGAGTTGTTTTGGATAGTATGGGTAGTTGTAGATGCTCGCTATCGTACTCAGGCGCTCGAAACCTTGTGTCAGCATGCCTTCCGGATCGAAGTCGGTAAATCCCAGCGGACCTTGTATATGTGTCATGCCGTGTTTCCGTCCCCATTCCTCTACCGCGCCGATGAGCGCATCCACGACTTCGTCGTCATTGATGAAATCTATGAATCCGAAGCGTACGTAGTCGATGCCTTCCGTTCGGTTGTTTATGTGGTTGATTATGGCAGCGACGCGTCCTACCGTTCGTCCGTCGCGTTTGGCCAGAAAAACCTGATATTCGTATATTTCGTGTGCCGGGTTGCGTCCTTTGAGCAGTGCGTCTATTTCATCCGAATATAGCGGAGGAACTGCATATGGGTTGTTTTTGTAAAGACGTAGTTTGAACCGTACGAATTCTTTTAATTCCTTTTTGGTGTCTATCGGAACGATTGTTACCATAGATAGTTTCGGGTAGAGTTTAGGTTAACCAACAAAAATACTAATAATATCGTATAATGTAGTCTTCGGAGCGTTTATTTTTATATTTCTCATTGGGTGGTTTTGATATCGCATTGTATTGAATATTCGACCGGTATTATGAACACGGATCGTTTTTTGTGATACCTTTGTTCAAGGGCGGTATTGGCGGCTCCTGCCGGGGAGGGAATAGGGATATATGCCGGTGCTGCTATAGTATAAATGAATAGTCATGAATGTAGAGTTGTATGTAGACCGCACGGCATGTATCGCGTGCGGCAGGTGTGTGAAGATATGTCCTGCCGGAATTTTTTCATTGGACGTTGAGCGACGAAACGCGACGACCGCCAATGTTTCTTCATGCATAGTTTGCGGTCATTGTGTCGCCGCCTGTCCGACAGGTGCCGTTCATCACGGCGACTTTCCACCGTCGAGAGTGCACGATGTGGATCGGTCGGAACTGCCCTCGCCGGAGGAAGTGTTGACGCTTTGTCGTATGAGACGGTCTAACAGAGCGTTCGACGGCCGGCCGGTACCGGAGGATAAACTTGCCGTGATAGTGGAAGCTGCGCACCGTGCTCCTACGGCCAGCAACAAGCAGCAGGTGGCTTTTACCGTCGTGACCGATCCGGCCGCGTTGCGTAGAGTTACGGATTATACCATGAAGAGTTTCCGCGGTGTGTTGACTCTGTTGCGGAATCCTGTTGTCGGTGCGTTGGTAAAGGCCGTGAAACCTGATATATATGCCATGTTGCCGATGTTGGAGAGACTGGACGGAAAATACAAGGCCGGTGTGGATCCAATATTGCGCGGAGCGTCGGCGCTATTGTTGATACATACCCCTGCCGATAACCGTTTCGGGCGGGACGATGCCAATCTCGCCTATCAGAACGGCTCTCTTATGGCCGAGAGTCTCGGCGTTTCGCAATTTTATACCGGTTTCTTGTGTACGGCCATAAGGCGCGACCGTCGGGGCGAATTTTCGCGTATGCTCGGTATAGACGGTGTCGTGCATGCGGGTATGGCCCTCGGAATGCCGGCGTTCCGTCTGTCGAAATATATTGATAAAAAGGATGTTTGTGCAGAATATATCCGTTAGGCATAAGATTGAGGCGGATGGCTATACTGTGAATGCATGGCCGGAGACGACTGTGCATGCGGGCGTTGGGAATATTGGCGGTCTCTGTTTGCGGTAACACGGCATAGACGTCATTATAGAGCCGTCGTGCTGGCGGAGTGGAAGAGCCATGCGTTGAAGTCGTCGCATATGTATTAGCCGGCCGGGAAGATATGGAACGACAGTGTGTCGCGTTCTGTCCTAACAGACGGATTAATGTTGCATTTGCGAGATCGCATCGTAGTATTGGCTGGGGGATGCAAGCCGTCGTTTGCTCGCATTAGGCATTGTCATATTCCGTTCCACTTGCATTAGGACGAGCAAGTCTATAATGCGTATTTCTAAAATAGAATTCGATTTGGGCGCGAGAGGATAACATGCCTAATATAGTAAATATCAGTATGTTCGGCTTGATTAATATGTATTTCGCGCAACGGGTTAACCGTTGCGCGAAATATTTTGTTGAATATGGCTTGAGAATTTTAATAATCGCGGTACCGGACGGGACGCAAGTGCGAATGTTTTTATTCCACACTATCTGTATCCGCAACAGCTTGCGATTCGTTTTTCGTAGGTTTGTCCTTTGGCGTCTTGCTGGGATCGGTTATGGGGTCGGGCATGGCATCTATGTCCCAACCGCCGCCGAGTGCCTTGTAAAGTTCCACGAGAGCTATATGTTCGTCGCGGACGGCGTTGCTGAGACCTATCTGTGCATCGAAATATAGACGCTGGGCGTCGAGTACGTCTATATAGTTGATGCTGCCGGCGCGATACTGGAGGTGGGCGAGGTCTACGTACTTGAGGGCTGCGTCGCGAAGTTCCAGTTTAAGCGCGGCGGTGCGGCGTGCGTTGCGGTAGGTTATTACCGCATTGTTGGCCTCGTTGAATACTTCGAGTACTTTCTTTTCGTAAGCCAGCCGCGCTTCCTCGTATGCTGCGAGTGCGGCACGGTAGCGTGCCTGTTTCTGTCCGAAAGAGAATATGGGTGAGGTGAGCGATCCTATGGCATAGGAGAACGGCGATTGGAGAAAACCTCTGATCTCGTCGTTTTCGAGACCTCCGGTCAACGAGAATTTCAGTCGCGGAAACCGGTCGGCATAGGCCATGCCGGCTTCTGCCATAGCTGCGCGCAACTGTTGTTCCGAATCTCTGACATCCGGACGCCTTTGCAACAGTTCCGAAGGCAAACCTACCGGCACGTATTCCGGCATATCTACTTCTATATCCATTTTCTTACGTCCTACGTCGAGGTTGGGAAATTCGCCCATCAGCAGCGCTATGCGGTTTTCCGTGACTTCGATTTTGCGTTCGAGGTCAGGTATGAGCGTTGCGGTACTGGCGTACTCCACCTGTGCCTGCTGGTAGACGGTTTCTGATGTCAGTCCCCCTTCGAAACGCAGTCTGGCCTGATCGATGCCTTCCATTCGGGTGATGAGTGTCCGTTGCACGATGGCGAGTTCGTTGTCGAGCGCCATCAGTTCGAAATAGGCTTCGGCCACTTCGGCGACGAGTGTCATATGCATGGCGCGCCATGCCTCCAGCGACGACAGGTATTCGGCGTTTCCTTTACGTTTTGCCCAGCGCAAGTTACCCCATAGGTCGAGTTCCCAACTCAGCGTGGCTTTTGCACTGAACTCAGGATCGCGCGAGGAGGGCTCCTGATAATAGTCGTTGGTTTCGTAATCGGCCGAGACGAGACCTGTTATGGAAGGGTATTGTGCGGCACGTGCTATACGGTACGTTTCCCGCATGCGTTCTACTCTGGCTGCTGCGGCGAGTATGTCCTTGTTGTTTTCGAGTGTGCGCTCTATGATATAACACAGAGTGGAGTCGCCGTAAAATTCCCACCACTCCATGTCGGCTATGGTCAGCGAGTCGGTGCGCAGTCCTTCGGCTATTTCCTTCGGCATCGTTATGTCAGGCTCATTGCAATGTTTCGTGACCGAACATGAGACCAATGTGCCGATTGTTACAGTCAGCGAAAGGAGCACTATAGCTAATCGTTTCATCGTTTCAGCTTGTGTTTCAGTTTGTCTTTGATACGGTAAACCCATACGAAGAAATACGGAACGAACAGTATTCCCACCGTTATGGCTACGATCATGCCGAAGAATACGCCCGTACCTATGCCTTCGCGGCTCGCCGAGCCGGGCCCGGAGGCGAATACCAGCGGCAGAAGTCCGAGTATGAATGCGAGCGAAGTCATGACTATCGGGCGGAAACGAAGGTGCGCCGCCGTAACTGCGGCCTCCACAACGTCGCGTCCCTTTTCGACCTCTTCTTTGGCGAATTCGACTATAAGTATGGCATTCTTGGCTACCAGTCCTATGAGCATTACCATGCCGATTTGGAAATATATGTTGTTTTCCAGTCCGCATATCCAGATTCCAAGATATGCCCCGATAAGGGCTACCGGCAGCGACAGCAGGACGGCTATAGGCACCGACCAGCTTTCGTACTGGGCGGCGAGGAACAGGAATACGAACAGGAATGCCAGAGCGAGTACAAGTCCGGTCTGGCCGCTGGCATGTTTTTCCTGATACGATAGGCCGCTCCACTCGACCCCTATGGAGGACGGCAGGTGTTCGGCGACTATCTCTTCGAGAATAGCCATGGCCTGTCCGGAGCTATACCCATGGGCGGCTTCGCCGGATATGGTCGCCGAGTTGAACATATTGAAACGTTTCATGGTACCGGCGCCGGTGGTATAGTATGTGGTACCGAGAGCGGATACCGGTATCATTGCTCCGTCGGAGCCTTTCACGAAAAACAGGTTCAGGTTGTCGCGATGGGCGCGATATGGCGCTTCCGCATATATGTATACGCGGTATATGCGGTTGAACATGTTGAAGTCGTTGACATATATGGAGCCCGTAAACGCTTTCATGGTCGAGAATATGTCCGACAACGGTACACCGAGCAGTTTGGCCTTGTCCCGGTCTACGTCGAAGAACAACTGCGGAATGTCGTCCTGCATGGAAGATGACAAACGGGATAGTTCCGGTCTCCTCTCGGCATAGTACATGAGCGTGTCCACTGCTTGTTGCAGTTCTGCGTATGTGGTGTTCCCGCGTGCTTCGAGTACCATTTCGAAACCGCCTGAGGTACCCAGACCCGGTATGACCGCCGGAGTGGACAGGTAAACCTTGCTTTCGGGATATTGCGACAGTTCCGCTCTTACGCGATCCATTACCTCGCTTACCGAGCCTTTCGAGGAACGTTCGTTCCATGGCGTGAGAATCACTGTGAGCTGGCTACGTGCCTGATTGGTACCCAGACGAGGGCTGGAGCCGGTAACGTTGAGGACGTACTCTATGTCCGGATCCTGCATCAGAAAAGCCATGGCGCGGTCTGTCACCTTGCGGGTGCGTTCGAGCGTGGCGCCTTCGGGAAGCTCGAGTTCCACGGTGAAGTAGCCTTGGTCCTCCTGCGGCATGAAGCTCTGCGGAACGAGTTTGTTCATGAGCCATATGCCGATCAGGATTATGCCGAATGCGGCTATCATGCGTCGCGAATATTTCAGCGAAGCGCGGATCAGTTTCTCGTATTTGGCATTACCTTTTGCGAGCGTGCGGTTGATCCAGCGGAATACTTTGTTTTTCTCTTTGCCGTCATTGGGACGAAGGAATTTGGAGCACATGACGGGACTGAGCGTCAACGCTACGACGGTCGATATGATTACCGATACTGCGATAGTTATCGTAAACTGGCGGTATAGCTGTCCAGTGATGCCGCCGAGGAAACTTACCGGTACGAATACGGCACACAGAACGAGCGACATGGCTATCAGGGCGCCGCTCAGGTTTCGCATGGCCTTCTTGGTCGCCTCGTAAGGGGACAGGTGTTCCTCGTTCATGATTCGGTCGACATTTTCCACTACCACGATAGCATCGTCCACGACGATACCTATGGCGAGGATCAGACCGAGCAGCGTCATCATGTTGAGCGAGAACCCGAAGATCAGCATGACGCCGAACGTTCCGATGAGCGATATGGGGACGGCCACGATAGGGATGATAGTAGCGCGCCAGCTTTGCAGCGACAGGAACACTACCAGAATCACGAGTAACAACGCCTCGAACAGCGTCTGGTATACATGGTGTATGGATTCCGATATGTACGTGGTCATATCGAACGGTATCGCGTAGCTTATGCCTTCCGGAAAGTTCTGGCTGATCTCTTCCATGGCCTCTTTAACGGCGTCGGCAACTTCCATGGCATTCGCTCCCGGCAGCATGTTTATGTTGAGTACTGCCGCATTGCCTCCGTTGATACCGCTTTCGGTATTGTACGACTGAGCTTCGAGCGATATACGGGCCACGTCTTTAAGCCGGATGATCGATCCGTCTGGGTTGGCGCGCAGCACGATGTCTTCGAATTCGCTGACCGACGAGAGACGTCCGTGAGCCGTGATAGGAATGGTGACGTCGAGACCTGTCATAGGTGCCTGTCCGAGTATGCCGGCCGCCGATTCGCGGTTCTGGTCTTTGAGCGCCGATTGCAGATCCTTGACCGTCAGGCCGAAATTTGCCAGTTTGTCGGGTTGTACCCATATCTGCATGGCGTAATAACGGCTTCCGACATTTGATACGCTACCTACTCCGGGAATACGGCGCAGCATGTCCACGACGTTGAGTGTCGCGTAGTTGCTGAGGTAGATTTCGTCGAACTTGGGATCGTCTGAAAGCAACGTTATGGTCATCAGTTTGCTCGAAGCCTGCTTTTCGACCGATATGCCGTTCTGTACCACCTCGGCGGGAAGACGGGCTTCTGCCTGTTTTATACGGTTCTGTATGTCCACGGCCGCAAGGTCGGGATCGGTGGATATGTCGAACGTAACGGTTGCCGTAAAACCTCCGGAGTTGGAACTCGACGATTCCATGTATATCATGCCCGGAGTACCGTTGAGTTCCTGTTCGATAGGTGTGGCGACTGCCTGTGTGACGGTCTGGGCATCGGCACCCGGATAGGAGGCCGACACTTTCACTACGGGAGGTACTATCTGAGGGTATTGGTCTACGGGAAGCAGTGTCAATCCTATGGCGCCGACGATAACTATCACTATGGATATTACCGTCGAAAAGACCGGGCGGTCTATGAAAAAGTCGGTCTTCATGGGATTACTTTGCGTTTTCGGTTTCTGTAGTGTCGGCCGGTACTGTCTTGACCTTCATGCCGTGCGACAGTTTGTGATAACCTTCCACCACTATTTTCTCGTTGTATCCGAGGCCGCGCTCGATGATTATGTCGTTGTCTATTTCCGGACCTGTCTCCACGAAACGCTTTTCGACGACGTTGTCCGGTCTTACCACGAATATGTACGCGCCGCCTTTCTCGATGATAATGGCTTTGTTAGGCACGACTATGGCATTCTCGCGAACGTCGAGCAGCAGTTTTACCTGTGTGAACTGACCGGGGAGCAATATATGGTTCGGATTGGCCATTTCGGCACGGACGGAGAACGTTCCGGTCTTGGGATCTACCTGCGGGTCGGCGAAATCAACGAGACCGCGGACGGGATATTGCGAACCGTCGGCGAGTGTAACGGTTATATACGGATCCCATGTACGCGTGGAATCCTTGTGTCCGAGATTTACGTTACGGGCTTTGGAACGCAGATAGTCCAGCGCCGTCATGCTGAAGTCTACGAGTACGGTATCGCTTTTCACGACCGTAGCCAAAAGAGATTTGCCGCCGGGACCGACGAGCGTACCTATGTCGGCGTTGCGTTCGGATATGTAACCGGAAATGGGGGACTGGACTGTCGTATAGCTTAGAGTCATTTCGGCCTGTGTCAGGTCTGCCTCGCTGACAATGACGTCGGCTTCGGCGCTTTCGTAGGATGCGATAGCGTTATCGAGGTCGAGCTGGCTGGCGGCATTCTGTTCGTACAGAGGCCGGATTCGGTTAAGGTCGCGTTCGGCCTTGAGCGCCTGCGCACGTGCTTTGTTGAGTTGGGCTTTGGCTTTATTTACGCGAGCTCGGTACAATTTGGGGTCTATGATGAAAAGCGTCTGGCCTTTTTGGATATATGTACCTTCATCGAAAAGCATGGCTTCGAGATAACCTTCAACACGTGCGCGTATCTCGACGAATTGTTGCGCTCTGATGCGGCCTACGTATTCGCCGTATATTTCGGCGTCTTCCAGCCTGACTGGTTCGACGGCCACTACAGGCAGTTCTGCCGGTACGGGTTTTGGTCTGAGTACGATGACCAGTACGACGGCGATCACAGCCGCACCCAATATTATGGCGATCCATTGTCCGCGCGATAGGTCTTTGGCCTGTCCCGAT
This sequence comes from uncultured Tidjanibacter sp., assembly GCA_947852905.1. Lineage (GTDB taxonomy): Bacteria > Bacteroidota > Bacteroidia > Bacteroidales > Rikenellaceae > Tidjanibacter. The sequence continues at coordinate 81,522 of CANTVF010000005.1, forward strand.
ATGTGGGCTGCCGTTTCCTTGAAGGTTTCCTTATTGAATTTCATAAAATAGTCCTTATCCGGTTAATTCGAAATCATAAGCACACAAAGATATGTAATTTGGATTGATTGAAGCATCGTAGAATGCCCTTTAATGGTTCCTGTCACTGATAAATTACGTTCCAACGGCTATTTTTATTGCTTATTGCAGACGTTCTCAGCCATTTTATATCGGTAGACCGGGTAGGAGAGAGACGATTCCGGTAGTTTCGTATTGTGTCCGCCTGTATTTGGATTTTGAGACTTGCACGGATGTTCGCAGTGTTGTTGTCCGTATAAACGGTATTTCGGATTGTATGTTTTGGGCGCTTCTGACGCGGGATCGTAGATACGGCTATTAATGGTATGTCGTGTCGATCGACAGGTCTTGCCATGTGTTTTTGACCGTTTCGCCTGCGTGTTTGGTACGGTGTGTTGAGAACTGCAAAACAAAAAAGCCGCTCGTATGAGCGGCTTTTTTGTTTGTGGGAGCACAGGGATTCGAACCCCGGACCCTCTGCTTGTAAGGCAGATGCTCTGAACCAGCTGAGCTATACTCCCTCGTGGTGCAATTGACAAGCATCGTTCGGTTTGCGAAAAACTTTCCTTTGCTTCTCAATTGCGTTGCAAATATACTGCAAATTCCTTTACCGCCAAATTTTCGGGTGATTTTTTACGTGTTTTTTCTTTTCTTATGCGGAGGTGTGGAAGATAGCTCGATGTGTATGTTCTTATATGTTATGTCGTTACGGCAATGTATGAATGCAGGGTAGGGATGGCGGGTCAGTATTCCGCGCGGTAGAAAACTCCCAGCGGCAGTGTCTTTTCGGCACGGTCGTAGAAAAAAAGTTCTCCGAACTGTTCGTGTTCAGGTCGTGGAAACAGTTGGCCTGCGATGCTTTTGGCCAGTAGCGCCGACAGTCCCATGGAGTACAGATTGAGTACGAGGAACGCCCCGTGGCCTGCAAGCAGCTGCGAACAACATTCGAGCATTTCGCCTATGTTTTGTTCCAGCACCCATTTTTCGCCTTCGGGACCTCTTCCGTATGCCGGCGGGTCGAGTATTATGCCGTCGTACGATTTGCCGCGCCGTACTTCGCGTTTGACGAATTTCAGAGCGTCTTCTATGACCCAGCGAATGCCTGAGAGACCGCTCGCCTCCATGTTCTCGCGCGACCACGATACCACTTGCCGGACGGAATCCACGTGCGTAACGTCGGCTCCGGCGCAACATGCGGCCAAAGATGCACCGCCCGTATAGGCGAACAGGTTTAGTATGCGCGGAGCATGTCCGTACCGCAGCTTTTGTTCCGTGACGGTGTCGTATATGAAATTCCAGTTCTCGGCTTGTTCCGGGAATACCCCGACGTGCTTGAACGACGTCAGACCGAGGCGCAGCGTGAGTGCCATGGTTTTGTATCGGTACGAGATGCGCCACTGTTCGGGCATGCCCGGTTTAAGCAGCCAGCGGCCGCGTTCTTCGCTTGCGTTGTCTTTGCGGAATACGGCTCCGGCGAGGCGTTCCCATTCTGTATCAGGAAGCGATTTACGCCAGATTGCCTGCGGTTCCGGTCTTACGGTCATACGGTTGCCGAAGCGTTCGAGTTTCTCGAATCCGCCGCAGTCGATGAGTTCGTAATCTTCCCAATCGGGAGTGAGCAGCGATGGCGTCATATCGTTGGTCGCGTTCATTTTCGTATAGGTTTTTATGTTTGGGACGGCATGTTTCTGTGATGCCTTGGTGTCAACCTTCGTAGATTATGCTCATCATGCATTCGCGGCAGTCGAACTCCAGACGGTAACGATGCCGACCGTGGAGCAGGAACAGTGGCTTTGCTATGGTGCCGGATGTTTTCATGCACATTCCGTTCTCGCGCCGTATGCAGAACGGTGTGCGCATTACGGTGACGCCCTTCATGTCTGTGCGAAGGTCTAGACCGTCGGCGATGTTTTTCGCACCGTACCGTTTGTAGAATCGTGCCGCCATGCTGTTTGTGACGTTTTCGTAGGGCGAGACGTCGCCATATGGGTAGGTGTTTCCGTGACGTGGCCGGGGTATGTGTCTCGGCGGTGTTGCGGCTGTACGGATCCGTGCGAGCTTGTCGAGTCCTTCACGACGCAGGGCATTGAGAGCGGAGACCCTTATGAATGGAAGTCGTTCAACGTCCGTTTCTGCCGTCAGGTTTGCATCCGTGTCCGAAGTTCTGTCGTCGTATCCTTCGATTTTGACGTCGGCGATTCGGAATACGGTATCGCCCGATCGGGACAGTTGCGTGCGCAAGGTTTCGGCCATTTTGGCCGTGTCTCTGGCTTCGCCGTCGGTGCATCGGACGGATGCTACGGCTGCGTTTCCGTCCGTATCGGAAAAACGGACTTCGAGCGATTCTCCTGTATGGAACACCTCTGCGGAGGCGTCTATCACGCGGCGTGTCCGGCTGGCTTCCAACATTGTCGCGAAGCGGTGGTCGTAGTTGCGGAACAGTGTGTCGCCCGGCGAAACGGGTAACGGTTTGTTCGTATACAGGCGTCGTCCTTCCACGTGATTTATATTGGTGCCGGATAACATTCCTCCGCTTATGCAGCATATGCCGTCGCCGGGTGAGAATACGTCGCGGCTGTCGGTTTCTATCCATCCGTTGCCGGTTTTCGTTATTCTTCCCGCTGCCGCGCCCACGGCCTTAGGAGTGTCGGGAGAGGAGACTCCCGCTCTGCGGCCACAGTAGAAATATTCCGTCCGGCCGCGTGAGAACGTTTTCGTTATATCCGGAACGAAATCGGTGACGCTTTCCCCGGCGGACGATCTTACCAGCTCCTTGCGTAGTTGCAGTTCTTCGTCTATGCGGCGGCGGTACCAGCTGACGACGTTCTTTACGTATGCGGTATCTTTCAGGCGTCCCTCTATTTTGAAAGAGGAAATTCCGGCATCCATGAGTTCGCCTATGCGGGCGGACAGATCCATATCCTTGACCGACAGCAGGTGTTTGCCTTTGCGAAGTATCGTGCCGTCTCCGTCCGTGAGATCGTAGGTCATGCGGCATGCCTGTATGCAGTCGCCTCGGTTGCCGCTGCGGGACGACATGGAACGGCTCATGTAGCACCGCCCGCTGTGACATACGCAGATGGCTCCGTGGACGAAGCATTCGAGTTCTACCTCCGTCGCCGACCTTATGGCGCGTATCTGTTCTATGGACAGATTGCGTTCCAGTATGACGCGTGTGAATCCGGCGTCCTGTAGGAATTTCGCCTTTTCGGGCGTGGCGTTGAAAGTCTGTGTGGATGCATGCAGCTCTATGCCTTCGAGCCCCATTTCCGCATAAGCCATATCCTGCACTATCAGTGCGTCCGCACCGGCTTCTATGACCTGCCGTGCTGTAACTTCCGCGTCGCGGAGTTCGTCCTCGAAAAGAATCGTATTGAGAGTGACGTATACACGCGCACCGAAAAGATGCGCGTATGCCGCAGCATCGGCAATGGCTGAAACGGGGTTTCCTGCCGCCTGCCGTGCGCCGAAGCGGGGAGCGCCCATGTAAACGGCATCTGCGCCGTAATCTATGGCTGCGCGTGCCGTATCGAAATCCTTGGCCGGTGCCAGCAGTTCTATTTTACGTTTTCCGTTCATGCTTGGGTACGTTTCGTATTGCGGCATAGTTTACTCCGGCAAAGATACTCAACAAATGCGAGTCGGCGGTTATGGCCCGTCGGTTTTCGTTACCCTTGTCGGTATTCGATTGATGTACTCCACCCTTTATCGTGACTTGTTACGGATATCGGCGACAGTGTGTCCGGTGCATGACTGTAGATAGGGCGGATAACGGGCTTTATAGTGCCGTAGTATTACGGTTGGAGAGGAGAAACATGCATAGGAAACGGTTGTGAAAACGAAACAGCCTGTCCTAAGTCGGGCAGGCTGTCGTTGCGTTCCCTTTACCGGGTACCGAACTATTTGTTGTTCTTCTTGTCGTAATGTTTCTGATAACGGCTCATGAACTTGTCCACGCGTCCGGCGGTATCGACGAGTTTCATCTTACCGGTGTAGAACGGATGCGAGGTGTTCGAGATTTCCATCTTGTAGACGGGATAGGTCACGCCGTCCACTTCGATAGTCTCCTTCGTGTTTACGGCCGAACGGGTGATAAACACGTGGTCGTTGGACATGTCTTTGAATGCCACCAACCTGTAATTCTTAGGATGAATATCTTTTTTCATTGTCTGTCTTGATCTAAAAGGTTACCAATTACTCCGCAGCGACTACCGAGAAGTGTATCGTAGCTTTCACGTCCTTGTGCAGTTTTACGACAGCTTCATATTCGCCTACCTGTTTGATAGGTTCTACGGTTATGTTCTTGCGGTCTACCTCTACGCCTTTGGCTGCTATCGCTTCTGCAAGGTCGGTCGAAGTTACCGATCCGAAGATACGGCCTTCCTCGGCCTTGGCGGAAATCACGATAGCGAAAGCTTCGATCTTTGCGGCCAGTTCCTTGGCGTCGGCCAGTATCTTGGCCTCTTTGTGGGCGCGCTGTTTGATATTTTCAGCCAATACCTTCTTTGCCGATTCGGTGGCTACGGTAGCCAGTCCTTGGGGAAGGAGGTAGTTGTTGGCGTAACCGGGTTTCACCGAAACGATATCGTTGGCGTAACCCAAATTCTCTACGTCTTTTTTAAGAATCACTTGCATCTTTCAGTCCTCCTTTATATTATTTCATCAAATCGGTTACGAACGGAAGGATAGCCAGGTGGCGTGCGCGTTTTACGGCCTGTGCCACTTTTTTCTGGAATTTCTGCGAAGTACCGGTGAGGCGGCGGGGAAGGATCTTACCCTGCTCGTTGAGGAACTTCTTGAGGAATTCCGGGTCCTTGTAGTCTACATATTTGATACCGGCTTTTTTGAAGCGGCAGTATTTTTTCTTCCGAACGTCTACGGTTACGGGGTTGAGATACCTGATCTCCGATTGCTGTGCGTTAGGTGTTGCCATGGTCTATTCCTCCTTTTTTTCAGCTGATTTGTTTGCCAGTTTGTTCCTGCGTTTCTCCGAATATTCGACGGCGTATTTGTCCTGACGGAAAGTGAGGAAACGGATTACGCGTTCGTCGCGGCGATACTGCGTTTCGAGGGTTTCCACGATCGAGCCTTCGCCGGTGAATTCGAGAAGGAAATAGTAGCCGGTGGTCTTCTTCTGAATAGGATAGGCGAGCTTTTTCAGTCCCCAAGCCTCTTCGTTTACGATCTGACCGCCGTTTTCGGTGATGACACCGCGGAATTTGCCGATGAGTTCTTCGAGCTGCTGGTCCGAAAGAACCGGAGTGGCAATGAAAACGGTTTCGTAATTGTTCATAAAAGTTTGTTTTACATTAGACTTGTGCAAAATGCGGACGCAAAGATACCCATTAGATTTTTAATTGCAAAGGGTTGCCCCGTGATTTTTGCATAAAAAGCTATATGTCGGTACTTGTGGCGTGCGGTAATGTGCCGTTTGCATGGTTTCGGCTGTCAGAAAGTATAGCCTATGGAGAGCGCCGGAAGCGCTATGACGGGTATTATGTAACTATTTATTATCATTGCGTTCATGCCTATGGAGCAACTCAGATTGTCGCCGTTTTTCAGCCGGAAGTGCAGGCTTGACTGCGTCGATATTTCCGGTATCGCCGTCCATGATCGGAAGGCGGCCGGAATCGAGGTGATGATGCCTGCGTCTATAGAGAAAAAGAAGTTTTGAACGATGAATTTTTAAACTTCAGTCTGGCGAACAGCCGTTCCGCTATGCTGCATTCCTGAAAGCCGAGCAGCCAGACCGCCACCGGCTCCGATATACACGCTGTGTGCCGCCTTGTAATACGCGATGTCGTTTATCGATAACAGAGTCGACGGGTGTATCTGTACCTCCGCTTGTCCTCGCCACGGCTTTTCGTCCGAAGAGAATTTCTGCGCTCCGGCGGTTGTTACAGCAGCTGTGCATACCAGAGTGGTGAGTAACGTTTTTTTCATAAGGGCAGTAGTTTAGTTTATTGTTGTATAAGCGTTGTAACAAATATATGGATTCAAAGCGTTGATTCCGTTCGGGATGTCCGCAAAATAGATAGTATATCGTAGGTACTTGTAAAACTAAAAATCCCGCAGGAAAACTCCTGCGGGATTTTGGCTGTCGATCGAGAGGGCCGTTTCCGGTAGCTATGTTCCGTGCCGGAAGGCCGATCGTATCTTTATGCTTTACGTGCGATTACGCCGTCGATAGCTTTGCAGAGGCTGGCGAATACCTCTTCTATGGTACCGGTGCCTTTGACGGGGATATATTTAGACTGCGCTTCGTAATAGTCGGCTACCACTGCGGTCTGTTTCTTGTAGACCTCTATTCGGTTGTTGATGACGTTTTCGTCGGCATCGTCCGGGCGTCCGCTGACTTCAGCTCTGAGTTTGAGACGCTTGACGAGTTCTTCGTCCGGTACTTCGAGCGCCAGCATGACATCTATCGTCTGGCGGTTGCGTTCGAGTATGACGTCGAACTCCTTGGCCTGATTGCTGGTGCGCGGAAATCCGTCGAAGATGTTTCCTGCGCAGTCGCTGTGAGACTTGATATATTCCTCGATTATGCCGAGTACGAGTTCGTCGGGCGCGAGTTCGCCGCGTTCCATGATCTCCTTGACCTGTAGGCCGCGATTGGTGCCGCGCTGTATTTCGCCGCGGATCACGTCGCCGGTGGATATGTGGTTGAAGCCGTACTTTTCGCTCAGCATCTTGGCCTGCGTGCCCTTGCCCGCTCCGGGAGGGCCGAACAATACTATATTTATCATGTTGAATTTGACTGTTTGTGTTATCCGATTAGACAATCCGAAAACCGAGACAAATTTAACCAGTTTTTTTACTAAACCAAAAAGTAATGTAACTTTGCAATACGCACCTTGCGGACGATGTTCGTGTATCGTCCGGAGCGTGTTGCCGCCGCGGGCGGATAATTGAATGTAGGTGATATGGACAAAGGCAGAACCGAAATAGCCGAACTCGGCGAATTCGGCTTGATAGACAGGCTGACGAAAGATTTTCCCGTGCGTAATGCCGGAACGGTAAAAGCGGCGGGCGATGATGCTGCGGTGATAGACGCCGGAGACAGATACATGTTGTTTTCTTCCGACCTGATGCTCGAAGGCGTGGATTTCGATCTCGTCTATTTCCCGCTGAAACATTTGGGTTACAAGGCTGTAGTTCGGGGAATAGGCGATATACTCGCCATGAACGGCCTGCCGGAACAGTTGACCGTTTCGATAGGCGTTTCGGCCAAACTATCCGTCGAAGACCTCGACGAGCTTTATGCCGGCATACGCGGCGCCTGCGAGGATTACCGCGTCGATCTGGTCGGCGGCGATACCACGGCGTCGGTAAACGGGCTGGTGATAGGAATTTCGGTTGTGGGATTCGTAGCGAAAGATATGATAACTTATCGCAGCGGAGCCAAGGTCAACGATCTGGTGTGCATTACCGGCGACCTCGGCGCGGCATATATGGGGCTGCATTTGCTGGAACGTGAGAAACGCGCCTTCGCTGGCAACGATAATCCCCAGCCGCAGTTCGAGGGGTACGAATACATACTGCGTCGGCAACTGAAGCCTGTCGCTCCGATAGATGCCGTGCATTCGTTGCACTCGGCCGGCATAGTGCCGACTTCTATGATAGACATTACGGACGGGTTGGCTTCCGACGTGTTGCAGATATGCAAGAGTTCCGATTGCGGCGTGCGACTTTATCTGGAACGTATACCCATAGCACGCGAAACCCACCGTATGGCCGAGGAACTTAAGGCCGATCCGGTAGTGGCGGCCCTGAACGGCGGCGACGATCACGAACTGTTATTCACGGTGCCTGTTACGCGTCAGGGGGAGATAGCTAAGATCGGCGGTATAGATATAATAGGTCATATAACTTCGCCGTTGGCAGGGGCGCGTCTCGTAACTCCGGACGGCGGCGAGATATCCGTTACGGCTCCCGGATTCCGGGATCGTTGATGCGGACAGCCTGCGAATACTTGAATACAATCGGCACACTGTCGTGGTGTGCCGATTTTTTGTATCCACAAAAGCGTACTTTTATGCGAGAAGTGGAGGTCGGGGGAATGACGAAATCGTAACCGCTTATTTTACGTTGCCGCATATCGGTTGTGCGGTTGTGTGTAAAGTGTCGTATCGTACACTTGCATCGTCCGTCGCGGAAGTTTTTACGAATCGTTGTCGCTTGATATTCTGTCGTATGGTTGTTTATGTGCCGAAGCATTGCCGTAGGAATTTGTAGTCGGGAGAGTAACGTAGGCGATACGGTTACGGTCGTTCGGTATTAGGTAGTTTTGCTCTGACGTCCGTTGCCGACTTATTGTAATAATCGTTAATATGTTGATCGGTAGGGCTTTGTGTCGTGTGCCGGAAATGTGGAAAAGTTTTTCGTATTTTATTCCGTTTATAATTTGGTTTATAAAATAAACTACTTTATATTTGTGGTGTGAAACGGATATTAACCTTTAAAACTTTGTGTTATGGAAGCTAAAATCGAAAACAGGGAACTCGATCCTCAGCAGAGCCTGAAACTGATCACCTCTATCATTAACGAGAGCCGCAAGACACTCGAAAAGAATGCCGGCACACCAATGATTCTCTGGGGTACACTCACTTTGATCACCTCGCTCGTGATATGGTGGCTTTGGAGCGGTACCGGCAATCCGCAATGGAACCTTTTGTGGTTGGCTATGGGCGTAGTGGGGTATCCGATGAACTATTTTTGGATGCGTAAACATTCGGTCGGTGCGAGGACATGGCTCGATTCCGTTTTGGGTTACGTCTGGACTTTGTTCGGAGTGTTCTCTATCGTACTCGCAGTGTTGTGTTTTCTCTGGGTACTGATGCCTATGGTGGCTCTTGTGATGTTGTTGCTCGGATTTGCTACCGCATTGACTGGGGTGCTTACGAAATCTTGGCTTATAATATGTGCCGGAACGGTGACTGCGTTGGTAGGCGTGCCGTTGTCGTTTACTTTGGCTCCTTACGATATGATTCTGCTGTTTGCCGGAGCGGCGTTGATTACTCTGATTCTGCCCGGTGTGGTGATGAATGTCAATTCAAAACGGAGATAGACCATGTTTCGGGAGTTGAACCCGCTGTTGCATTCCGAATTGAGGCTTGCCGTCATGTCGGTGCTGATAGGCGTCGAGGAGGCCGACTTCACCTTCCTTAGGGAACAGACTGGCGCTACGGCAGGCAATTTGAGTGTGCAGATAGATAAATTGCAGAAGGCGGGATATGTCGATGTGGAAAAGACTTTCAGGGGGAAGATGCCCCGCACGGTGTGCAGGATAACCTCCGAAGGTGTGAAAGCGTTCGAGGACTATACGGAAGCGTTGAAAAGCTATCTGAAACTCTGAGCGGCCGTTACAATGCGGCGGTGAATGGACGAGGCATGCAACCGGTTGCATGCCTCGTGTCTTGATAGGACTTGTGCTCCCATGTCGTATCGGGTGAGCCTTTGCATCGGACTGGGAAATGTATGCAGCGGTTCCCGTTTACGGAATAGGGAGTTATTTTCCGTTTTTGCCCATTACCGTCCGGCGCAGGTCCCTGTCGAATATGCGGTATTCGCGTTCGGTAATTTGCCGTGGAGTGGTGAGTACCGTCAGGCGGTGCGCTCTGTATTCGTTCCGGTAGGCCGGGTGCAGATGTCTGTATGGATTTTCCTTGAATCCGCACTTAAGATAGAATCTCAGCCGTGCTTCGGATATTTCGTCCGTGACGGGATCTATTTCCAGCAATACTATTTTATCGGTCGTTTCGACAAACGACTGCAGAATTTTACTTCCGTATCCCTTACCGCGCGAATCCGTATCGACGGCAAAATGTTCTATATATATGTAGTCGTCGAACTCCCAGTATGATATGAATCCGATGAAGACACCGTTATCTTCGTATCCGGTCAGGTTGTAACGTTCGCAGCCGAATGCCGCATCTTGCTGCGTTTGCGTCCTTTGTTCGAAAATCGGAAAACTTGACGCATATAATTTTTCGAATGACCTGTATGACGCGTGTCGCGCGCTGTCTATTTTCAGGCGTTTCATCGTTCGGGTGATTACCGTACTATTATATCTTCCGGATTCCAGAGATATTCCTGCATGGAGTCTATCCACTCCTGTTTCAGCGGGAAAGTCTCCTGACGGACGAAATCGTATCCCACGGCTACCGTGCGGCAGTCGGCGTTCACCTCGCCTGTGGTGCGGTCTATGAGTTTTTGGTATATGGTGACGCTCTTTTTTCCTATTTTCTCGACGGCCGTTTCCAGATATATGTCGTCGTGCAGCCGTGTCTGGCGGAAATAGTTGGTGGCTGTCGAAACGAGTATGAGACTTTCATCGTCGGGATCTATGGTCTTGTGCAACGCTTTCTCGTAGAACTCCATTTTGCCGAGGTCGAAATAGTGTTGCAGATTGACGTTGTTGATGTGGCCGAGACAGTCGGCATCGGCAAAACGTATCTGTACGCCGGTGATTATTTTCTTTCCCATAAAATGTTGTGCTTTGTTAGTTCTATGCATCATTCAGTCGGATGCGGCTGTCGGTGCAGGTGTCAGCGTTTTCCTACGGCGAAATGCGGCTCGCATCCATGCGGTAGCTAAGGCCGCATCCAATGTGCCGTAACGATGGTTACTCCCGTATGATTTTGACTTCGCCGTCCTCGCCGAGCATTATGATCGACGACGGTTTGCGTGTCGGCTGGCCTTCGTAGTGCGGGTCGACAGTAAAGTCTGTACCGTCTACGATACGGCGGTCAATGTCGCCGAAACCTTTGGGAGTCGTTTCGCCGGATATGTTTGCCGACGTTGATACTATAGGCCTGCCGAACCGTCGTATCAGACGGCGGCAAAATTCGTGGTCGGGTACCCTGACGGCGAGCGTGCCTTCTTCGGGTATGAGGTTGGCGGCTACACCTGCCGCACCCGGCATGATGAGCGTCAGCGGTTTGTCGGCCACTTCGAGCAGATCCCACGCTATGGCGGGTATCTTCCGGTAGTAGCGGGCTACATTATCTATCTTGTCCGTCAGAACTATCATGCCCTTTTTGTTCTCGGAACGTTTCAGCGCATATATTGCGGCGACGGCTTCAGCGTTCGTTGCGTCGCAGCCTATTCCCCAGACCGTGTCGGTGGGGTACAGTATCGTACCGCCCCGGCGGAGGACTTCTACGGCGCGGTCTATCTCTTCCTGCATCTTGTCCTGCATATCATAGAAGTGTTTAGTCCCGCAAAATTAGGCCATTTTTTTGTCTTTCTCGTCAAAAGGTTATACTTTTGTGACCTTGAAAAAAGATGTTCAATTATAAGAGACAGAGATAAGATGGGAAGGGCATTTGAATATAGGAAGGCAGCCAAGCTGAAACGCTGGGGGCATATGGCGCGTACTTTCACGAGAATAGGCAAAGCTATCGAAATGTCGGTGAAGGCGGCAGGCCCCGATCCTGCCAACAATACCCGTCTGAGGCTTCTCATACAGAACGCCAAGGCGGAGAACATGCCCAAGGACAATATAGAGAGGGCTATCAAAAGGGCTATTTCCAAAGACGCTGCCGATTACAAGGAGATGGTGTACGAGGGATACGGTCCTCACGGCATCGCCATAATGGTGGAGACGGCTACCGACAATCCCACTCGTACCGTGGCCAACGTCCGCAGCTATTTCAACAAGTTGGGCGGTACGCTCGGAACGAGCGGCAGCGTGGGTTTCATGTTCGAACACAAGGCGATATTCAAAACCCCAATGAAAGAGGGAATCAACCTTGAAGAGTTGGAGCTGGAACTCATAGACTTTGAAGTCGACGAAGTGTTCGTGGACGATGAGAACTTCATCAATATTTCAGGTCCGTTCGAGTCGTTCGGTCAGATTCAGGCATATCTCGAAGAGCATGGCATGGAGATCACCAGCGGTGAATTCATACGTCTCCCGACAGATACCAAAGAGCTGCCGGAGGATCAGCGCCAGAGCGTCGAGAAACTGATAGAGAAACTGGAGGAGGACGACGACGTGGTGAACGTCTTCCACAACATGAAGGAGGAATAACGAGTATTATCCGCGGTGTCGCTCCGGTAACGGACGGCTTCGGTAATTATATACGGCATACCCGGCAGGCTATATAAACCTGTCGGGTATGCCGTTTTTACAGCTTCGTATACTATAACCGGTTATGACAGCTCAGGAGCTGGGTGGCGGAGGCTTGCCGGTACGGGTGGGGCGCGTTGCTTGAGATAGCTAACACATAGTGAAACACTTTGGAGATTATTTGTGGCGGCATTGAGCATGCGAACGTGATCAGAGTACGATATGAAAGAAGTCATGCAGGTGCGTTTTGTCTATGCGGCCGAAGGACGGTCGGCATTGGCAAAGGCAATCTGCAATACGGTTTCGGCAAAAGGGAGTTAGTTAGAAAGCGTTTTACGAGATTAGTCGGACAAGGCGCATAGTCGGCAGAGACAAATAGTCTTGCTTTATGGAAATTCGTCCGCAACAGGCGGATGACGCGCTTACGTGATGCAGGAGATGTCGGTAGTGTGCCGTATCATTTAGCTGGCGGATGTGATATGACGGCAGTCCGAGATGCGAAACAGGCGTGTTTAGAGTTACGTTATTTATTCAAATCCCAAACACATACTACATTAGAGAAGTTTGCTTGCACTGAATTTGCACGGTTGATTCCTCAAATTTCCTATATTTTCCTAAATAAATCAGAGTTTTAATCGCATTTATGGTATTTGCAGATACTATAATAGCCTTAAAATTAACTACTAATTGCATGATTATAAGGCTGTTGATGTTTGGGGGATATGGACGTAACTCGAATCCGCGATCCCCTGCGTGACAGGCAGAGTACATGTATGCGATGAAATTTTGCATGTCGGTGCGGATTGTATTATTGTCGTGGAAGGCGGCGAGGTTACGGACAGCACAGGAATAAGACACAGGCGGAGCATTGTTATGCTACGCCTGTGTCGTATCTAATGGGAGTATGCGGGTTGCTGTCGGGAGTGCAGTATTCGGGGGGCTGTATTTATTTGTGCGGGTGTGAATAGTTTTTGGCGAGTCCGCCTTCCGCCGTTTCCCGGTAGAGGCTCGGCATGTCGAGACCAGTCTCGTTCATTACCTTCACGACTTTGTCGTATCCTACCATATGGTTACCGTCGGATAGGGTAGCATACAGGTTGGCATCGAGTGCGCGTGCTGCGGCTACCGCATTGCGTTCTATGCACGGAATCTGCACCAGACCGCATACAGGGTCGCACGTCAGTCCGAGAAAATGTTCCAGCGCCATTTCCGCGGCGTATTCTATTTGCGAGGGGGTGCCTCCGAACAGCTGGCAGGCCGCCGCTGCCGCCATGGCACAGGCTACGCCCACTTCGCCCTGACAGCCTACTTCCGCTCCGGAAATCGAAGCGTTCGTTTTCGCTATGTTGCCGAACAGGCCTGCGGTGGCCAGTGCCCGCAATACTCTGATTGGAGCTACGTTTCGGGTAGTGGTTATACTGTACAGCACTGCCGGCAGAACGCCGCTCGAACCGCATGTCGGAGCTGTTACCACTATACCTCCCGATGCGTTCTCCTCCGAGGTCGCGAGGGCGTAGGCATAAAGGCGCGAACGTCCGCTGAGCGATTCGTTGAAACTGTTGGCTTTGACCATGTAGGTGCTCGCCTTGCGGCTGACTTTCAGACCGCCGGGAAGAACACCGTCGTTGTTGAGGCCGCGTTCTATGGTTTCTCGCATGGTTTGCCATATGGTAGCGAGGAAATCCCATATTTCGGTGCCTTCGAAATCTTCGACATATTCCCAGAATGTTTTGCCTTCGCGTTTGCACCATTGCAATATGTCCTCTATGGTTGTCAGCGGGTATATGTCTACCGGTTTGGCCTTTTGGGTATATTCGTTTGCCAAGGCTCCTCCGCCGACGCTGAATATGGTCCAAGGATCGATAAACTCACCGTTTTCGAATGCTTCGTACAACATGCCGTTCGGGTGGAACGACAGTACGACTTCCGGTTTCCATACTATTTCCGTGGGAGCCGCGGGGGAGAGTACCGAGAGTATGGCCGCATCGGTAAGGTGGCCTTTGCCTGTGGCCGCGAGCGAGCCGTAAAGCGTAACGCGAAACCCTTCGGCCTGCGGATGCCGGGCGAGATATTGTTCTGCGGCTTTCTTGGGTCCTACGGTATGGCTGCTCGACGGGCCGTTGCATATTCTGAATAACTCTCTGATAGATTCCATATGTTTTCAGTTCGATGAAGTAAAAGAATAGTGTGGTGAATTTCTACGTAGCCTTGCAGTCGGCATTTTCTGTGTATGTTACGGTTTGTGCGGCTTTATTACCGGCTATGCTATCAAGTCGCTTCCCCTGCGTGCAACTGTTTGTTTATGCCAGTTGTGCCGTATCTATATTGCGCGGTAGTCATTCGTAAAGATTGACAATAACTGTGCCCGGCTATGATTTTCCGGAAGGTTTTAGCCTTTGTCGCTAATCTACGTTTATATGTCTGTAGATCGTCGTCACATTTGTCTGTTTTCGCAAATATGGCGTGTTGTTCTTCGGACATTTTCCACCGTTGCAAATTTAAGAATAGCATCGTTCACTGCAAAGAGCTGCGACGTATCGTCCGTTATTTTTTGCCGCAATAGACCGTGTATTGCATCCTGTACCAGTCGTTGTTGGCATCATGCTGTAGGCATGCATCATGGTGGTATTGTTGTAGTTTGAGGTCGGAATCTTAGAACGTGTACGGTATCTGCATGAGGGTGTATGATAACATGATTGATAGCGGTTGCGTTATTGTCGGAGCGTTATCGGCAGGACGGTAGACTAACCGATGCCGGGAATCCATGCGCGGCACCATTAGCATTCGGTATACCGGAACGGAGCGTGTACCGGTACTGTAATTATAACCGTTATCGCATATATACCGGTCGTCTCGCCTCCGTTACCGATAGTGTCCGTATCCCGGTAGTCGTACCTGTAGGGATGAAAATTTATGAGATGGCAAATATGGTGGCGAAAGGTATCGTTTACGACCGGTAAGCATGTATATTTATTTGCCGGCACCACGGTGTACGATCAAGACTGCACCACCCGCAAAACCGTAAATGCTGTAGTATAGATATTCGAGTCCGATAGGTCTATATGACGACATTAAGTAAGGCTCTCCTATATATCGGCGTCGGGCTGCAATGTAATGTGTGGGTGTTTTGAATTGAAAATAAAAAGAGGATAGAATTCCTTCTTATCCTCAAAAATAGCTGCACATTTGAGTGTGCATGAATCGTAACAACTTGATTTTGTGTCACAAAAGTAGTCCCACCAGGAATCGAACCTGGATTTACAGTTTAGGAAACTGTCGTTCTATCCGTTGAACTATGGAACCATTGTATCTTAGTACCTTCGGGTGTTATGTTTGCGGAGCATCGCTTCTTTCCGTAACCCTGCAAATATACTCGTTTTTTATCAATCCGCCAAGCGGTCTATTTGGAAAAGTCTCCGCCGTCGTATGCCCATTTGAGGTATATGGAACCCCATGTGAATCCGCCGCCGAACGATGCGAGTATCAGGTTATCGCCTTTGGCGAGGCGGCTTTCGTAATCCCACAAGCATAACGGTATGGTGGCGGCCGTGGTATTACCGTATTTCTCTATTATGAGCATGCATTTTTCTTTCGGCAATCCGATTCGTTTTGCCACTGCGTCTATGATACGCAGATTTGCCTGATGCGGTACGAGGTAACGGATGTCTTTCGCCATAAGGTTGTTTCGGCGCATTATTTCTACCGTCACGTCAGACATGTTGGTGACGGCAGCCTTGAATACGCTTTGTCCGTCCTGATGGGCGAAATGCCAACGGTTGCGTACGGTCTCTTCCGTTGCCGGATAGGCCGACCCGCCGGCTTTCATGTATAGGTGCTTGCCGCCGTTGCCGTCGCTGCATGTTATCGAGTCGATGAGGCCGTAACCTTCCTTGTTCGGTTCGAGGAGTACCGCGGCGGCACCGTCGCCGAACAGAGGCAGGGTAGTGCGGTCTGTCGGGTCTATTATGGACGACATCTTATCGCCTCCGACTACTATGACTTTTTTGTTCCTGCCCGATTCTATGAATTGGGATGCGGTGACCAGAGCGAATATGAAACCGCTGCATGCGGCGAGTATGTCGAACCCGAACGCATTCTTCAGTCCGCATTTGGCAGCCGTGATGTTCGCCGTCGATGGGAAGAACATATCCGGCGTTACCGTCGCGCAAATGATCATGTCTATATCGAGCGGATCGGTGTTGGTCTTTTCGAGCAAGTCGTTCACGGCCCTTTCGGCCATGTACGACGTCCCGAGTCCCTCTCCCTTGAGTATACGGCGGGTTTTGATTCCCACGCGTGTCATGATCCACTCGTCGGATGTATCCACCATTTTGCTCAACTCGAAGTTGTCGAGTATGTATTCAGGCAGATAAGCACCGACACCTGTTATGGCAGCTGTAATTTTCTTCATCAGAAATTACGAAATGTGTCTTGTAATTTATTAACTACGCCACCTTTTACATTCCTCTCCGTCTGGAGTATCATGTTCTGTATGGCGAGGGCCGATGAACGTCCGTGGCCAATGACGACTACGGCATTGATTCCGAGTACCGGCGTGCCGCCCACCACTTCGTAGTTTAGCCTGTCTATATAGGCATCCGTTATGCCGCGGCGGCTGGCGATCTCGTAAAACCCTTCGGTTTGCTTCAGTATGGTGTTGCCTACGAATCCGTCGCATACGACGACATCGGCTTTCAGTCCCGTGAAAATTTCGTTGGCTTCTATGTTGCCCACGAAATTGTAGGAGCCGTTTTCCGCCATCAGTTCGTATGCCGCTTTCGCTGCGAGATTTCCCTTTTCGCGTTCCGAACCTATGTTCAGCAGGGCGATACGGGGAGCTGGTTTACGAAGTACGGTCTGTGCGTATGCGTTGCCGATCATGCCGTACTGGTCGAGTACGTCGGGTTTGCAATCCACATTCAATCCGACGTCCAGCAGCAGAAAATCGCTGCCGTCAGTCGTAGAGATCTGTGCCGATATGGCAGGTCTGATTACGCCCGATATGGTTTCGGCCGAATACATCGCACCGACCATCATCGGACCCGTGGCTCCTGCGCTGGCAAAACCGTCGATCTTTTTCTGTTTGAGGTAATCGAATCCGACCCTTATGCTCGAATCGGTTTTCTGGTTGTACGCTTTGGCGGGGTGGTCCTCCATGGTTATCACTTGCGTGGTATGTACGATGTCGAATGCATCGTACTGCGCGCCGAGCGTCTCCATCAGTTGCCTGATCCTGCCTTCGTCACCGAACAGTACCAGCCTCGTATCCGCGGATATGCTGCCGAGAGCCTTTAATGCGCCCTGAACTACGACGTCCGGAGCGAAATCGCCTCCCATTGCATCGATACCGATCTTCAGCATGTCAGATTGATCGAACCCTGATTATGCGGAGCTATTCCGCTTTTTTCTCGATAGCGAGTTTGCCGCGATAGAAGCCGCATTCGGGGCATACTCGGTGATACTGAACGGCTGCACCGCAGTTCGAGCAAACCGCTACGGTCGGGGTAGCAGCCTTGTAGTGAGTCCTTCTTTTATCGCGTCTCGTCGAGGAGACTTTGTGTTTAGGATGTGCCATTGTTGTATGAAATATTTAATTTATAAATTTTTACTCTCTTATTCCTGTTCTTCGAGTTTGCGTTTCAATGCTTCCAGTTTGCCGCTTTCGGGACTTTCGGCCAGCGTCCGCGATTCGGGATCGAATGCATCGAACTCTTCCTGACTCACGATCCTGAAACGTGAAAGCATGTCGGCATCGCAAAGCAGATTGCCGTTCGCATCAGTGCCGTGTACCTTCTGGTAGGGTAGGCTGAGTACTATGCTTTCATAAATATATTGTGCCAGACGGAGTTCGCCGTCCGACGGATTGATCCACATTATTTCGCCGTCGTAATCGTCTATTTCGTCAGAGAACTTTACCGTCAGCGTACCTTTGTAGTCCACCGGTAACTGTAACTCGCCGAGGCATCTGTCGCACTGTACCGTTACTTCTCCGCGAATGGTTACGTCCAACACCAGCATTGTAGCCGACTTGGTCAACTCTATCTTGGCTGTCAGTTTGCCGCCCTCTATCTCGGAATCCTCGAAAGCCTCGAAAAAGGCATCGTCTATTCCGAATTCGAAAGAGTGCTTGCCGTTCGACAAACCTTTCCACTGTATGTTATAACGGCTTAACGTATCCATATCGCATTATCAGCCCGCAAATTTAGATAAATATAATTGAAATGCAAAGAATTCTTCCCGACTTTGATGTCTTTTCGCGTTATTCGTCCGGTCGGTATATGTCTGGTGTGTAACGTTAAGGTATTGGGTATTATGGTATTGCCGCCTGTGGGTTTATGCAGCGGTGAGGCGGGGCGACGGAGGAAATAACATATGTCGTGCGATATATGTGGTATTGGTCGGTTGTGATGTCTGACGATGCGAAATGGAGGAATGTCCGTAAATGTTTTTGCCGTCGTCCCGGATCTGTAGCATCTGAATATTTAGTGTCGATTTCGGAATGACCGATACGGCGTTTATGGGGCGTGTTTGGAAAATGGAACTCGGCATTTCCGCCATAGCGGGCATATATTACAAGGCGTAGTTATAGTTTTCTCGTTTTGCGGAGTTGGGCTGGGACGTGTCGTATTTTGTAGGTTAGTATGGAGAAGGCTATTGTTGTGTGTATGGCGTGAAAAAACGGTCGCATTGCGTTCCGAATGTCATGCAGTGAATTGCAAGAATACTATATGTCTGGAACTGCTTTTAGGAAATACTATATTCTTGAGTGCCGATAATTATTGATCCGGCAGTAATAATTGATTGAAATACTTTCAACTCAATATGTAAGTCGTTTTGATGCAAGAAGTATAGGAATGATTTACTAAGAATATGTTAATTTTGGATTGATGCGTGCAGCAAGCGGATGTGCAGAAGCATCTATATAGAAGTAACCCATTTAATTCTAATTTCTTATGATACGGAATATCATTGCAAAATTAAGAGTATTACTAATGGTTACGTTTATTATGACATCGTGTGATCCCGATTTGGGGGTTGCAAATACATGGGAGCTTTACAATAATACAGATCAGGTACTGATATATCGTTACGTTAATATATATATCCGGGAGAACGTACTCACTTGTATACAACGAACATATATCCGATAAGTGAACACGAGAAACGAGATGTGGATATCTTTTTCGAAGATAATTCTCATTATACTAAATTCAGCATTTATAAGAGAGGGCAAACAGATACTCCTGTCGTAGTATGGCAAAAAGAAGATAAAAATGCCGGGGGTAAACAGTTTTTCAATGGCAACTCTTGGTATTTGCTCGATGATATTCCCTCAAAAACGTCTGAAGCGGGAACATGGGTATTCGAGATAACATCCGAAGATTTGAAATAAATCGACAACATCCCCGGCAAATATTGAGTTTGCCGGGGAAGGCGCATTTTATTAATTGCTTTGAATCTTTGGAAAGTGGACGTTTGTGTATGTTGTAGACTCGAAATATCGGCGGCAATCAGTTATGCGGTTGGATTTATGGCCAGTTTGATGCGTGGAATCTTTGTCGGCGTCGAGCCGTCGGCGATACCCAATATGTTCAGTTCAGACCGTTAGCGCCCGGTTATGTCGTGTATGTCGTCTGCGACGAGTGCCGTTCGGCGACTTCTGTCGCGCAGGGCGAGGTCTGCGAGGGCTATTGCGAGGGCGGCTTCTGCTACGACGGCTCCGCGCAGGGCAATGCAGGCGTCGTGTCTTCCGCCTATTGCGATAGTCTCCGTCAGGCCGGTTTCGAGGTTTACCGTCTGTTGCGGCCGGGATATACTCGGGGTAGGTTTGAAGGCGACTCTCATCACTATTGCGTTTCCGTTGGCGATGCCGCCGTTTATTCCTCCGTCGTGATTGGTGGCGGTCGTTCCCGATGCGTCGGTTATGGCGTCGTTATTATTGCTGCCTGTGCTGTTCGCCGCACCGAATCCGGCGCCGAATTCCACTCCCTTGACGCCGGGAATGGAGAATGCTATGTGGGAGGCCATGCTTTCCACAGAATCGAAAAAAGGCTCTCCCCAACCGGCCGTAACGCCTTCGGCACGGATTTCGACTATGCCGCCTACGGAGTCGCCCGCAGCGGCTGCCCGAGAAACTATTTCTGCAAACTTCGTCTTGTCTGCGGAACCTCCGACCGAGACCAGTCCGGCCGACAGCCTGACTTCGGGAATCGTCTTTTTGGCAATCACTCCCGCAGCGACTATCGCCGCGGTCATGCGACCGGAGAACATGCCTCCGCCGCGAGGATCGTTGTACCCGCCGTATTTGGTGCTGGCCGTGAGATCGGCGTGCGACGGTCTGGGCGTACTCTTCAGTGCGTAATAGTCTTCGGAACGTGTATCCGCATTTTCCAGCAATATCGTGACCGGAGCGCCGGTGGTGAAACCTCTGTACACTCCGGAGATCGTATTAGCACGGTCGGTTTCCGCTCGTGGGGTTACGCCCCTGCCTGCGCCTCCTCTGCGGCGTGCCATATCGGTGGCGAAATCGTCTTCCGAAAGCGATATGCCGGCCGGTACGCCGTCCACGGTGACGCCTATCGCCTTGCCGTGCGATTCTCCGAAAACGGTTATTCTGAATGTATGTCCGAAAGTGTTCATCGTTTAGTCGGCAGTGAGTGCGGACAGGTCGTCCCAGAATCGCGGGTACGATTTGGATACGGCCTGCGCATTGGTTATGGTGACGGGAGCTGCCGCGCCGAGGGCGGCTATCGCCGCTGCCATGGCTATGCGGTGGTCGTTGCAGCTGTCCACCGTACCGCCGTGCAGCTTGCCTCCGCGTACGGTCATGACGTCGTCCTGAAATTCCACGTCGAGTCCCAATTTGGTATATTCGCCCAGTATGGCGTCTGCTCGGTTGCTTTCCTTGTGTATCAACCTGTTGACACCCTTTACTGTGGTCGTGCCTGAACAGTATGCGCCGAGTACGGCCAGTATCGGGAACAGATCGGGACAGTGCGTCGCGTCGAAGTCGAAGCTGCTGAGCTCGCGTTTGCGGACGGTGACGGTGTCCGGAGTGGTTATTATCACGGCGCCGGCGCGGGTGAGCGCAT
The DNA here is from genome assembly GCA_947852905.1 of uncultured Tidjanibacter sp. Lineage (GTDB taxonomy): Bacteria > Bacteroidota > Bacteroidia > Bacteroidales > Rikenellaceae > Tidjanibacter. Next base: position 102,744 of record CANTVF010000005.1, read on the forward strand.
CGAGGACTGCGAGGTCGGCCTGTAGGGATATGCGGTTCATCTCCGTAGTCTTGACTTCGCCGGCTATGGCGCCGGCTACGAGCATGAATGCTGCGCTGCTCCAGTCGCCTTCTATGGATATGCGCGCGGGGCGGTAGCGTTGCTCTCCGGGTATGAAAAATTCACGGAACGAATTGTGTTCCATGCGTATGCCGAATTTGGAAGCGAGGTCGACGGTCATCGCGAGGTACGGCAGACTGTTGGGTTGCTCGACGTGCAGTATCGTGTCGTCGGCAGCCAGAGGCGACGACATGAGAAGCCCTGTCAGGAATTGGGAACTGACGCGGGCGTCAACGTCGCTCTCTCCGCCGCGCAACGGTCCGCGGACGCTGATTGGTAGGAAACCGTCTGATTCTACCGTAGCGCCTAACTTTTCGAGCGGCTTTATCATCATGTCTATCGGTCTGCGGAGCATGGAGCCGGAGCCGGTGATGGTGATCTTGCGGTCGCACAGGGCGGCTATAGGAGTGAATAGGCGTGTGGCGAGACCCGATTCGCCCGTATTTATAGTATCGGAGACCGGAGAAAGGCCTCCGCGTATGACGTATTCGGTATCGCCAGTCCGCGTCACCTTTGCGCCCAGATCGGTGATTACCTGCATGGCATAACGGGTGTCGTCGCACAGTTCTATGTTGCCGAGCGTGGTTTCACCGTCGCATAACAATGCCCCCGCCATGGCTCTCTGTGCATAACTCTTGGAGCATGGCGGTCTTATCTCGCCGTGTATCGGCGACGGATTGATGACCTTGTCCATAAATCTTTGTTCCGGTGTGATAGATAATTCATGGCTGTACTACGCCTCTCGCGCGTTTCGTGTCGGGGTTTGGTAGTGGCGGCTATCGTAGCTTGAAGTCCTGTCCGAGATATACCTTGCGTACCTGTTCGTCGTTTGCGAGATCTTCGGCCGATCCTGTTTTCAGTACCTTGCCTTCGAAAAGCAGATATGTGCGGTCCGTGATGCTCAGCGTCTCGTGTACGTTATGGTCGGTGATAATTACGCCTATGTTCCGGTCCTTCAGTTTCCGCACGATGCTCTGTATGTCTTCGACGGCTATGGGGTCTACGCCCGCGAACGGCTCGTCGAGCAGAATGAACTTGGGGTTTATGGCTACCGCGCGGGCGATCTCGATCCTTCGCCTTTCGCCGCCGGAGAGTTGTATACCTTTACTTTTGCGTACCTTGTGGAGGTTGAATTCGTCTATCAGCGTCTCGACACGTTCCTTCTGATACTCTTTCGGGAAATCGGTCATTTCGAGTACCGCCTTAATGTTGTCCTCCACGCTCAGGTGGCGGAATACGGAGGCTTCCTGCGCGAGGTAGCCTACGCCCATCTGGGCGCGTTTGTAGACGGGCAGTTTGGTGATGTCCTCCGTCGTACCGTCGTTTTCGAGATATATGTGGCCTTCGTTGGGCTTTATAAGCCCGACGATCATGTAGAACGTCGTGGTCTTGCCGGCGCCGTTGGGACCGAGCAAGCCTACTATCTCGCCTTGGTTGACGTCTATCGACACGTGGTTCACCACGGTACGGGTTTTATATTTTTTTACCAGATCGGTAGTGTACAGCCTCATTTTTTCGGAAAAGTTTTTACAAAGTTAGTCAAGTTTTCAAAAAAAACTCTATCTTTATGTTGTGAAAAGGAGTTGGAATGCCCGTTAAGGTTTGATTTATGATTATGTAAGTGCCGTCTGCTCAGGAGTTTTATACGCCTGAGGAGGCTTTGTTTGTGGCTATAGGTGTGGTTTGCACAGCATTGGAACGGCATTTGCAGACGCGTTGAATACGGTCCCCGAATCATACCGTTCTTATTGACGTTGGTTAGAGGAATACGTATTTGTCGGCATTCGGACCGTACGCCGTGGCGGCGTGGCCGGAAACGAAAATATCAGGCGCCGGGAGGTGCGTTATTGTGAGTTCGACGGATTTTTCGTTTTCGGTCGCCGGAGTGGAAACAACGGAATATGATTGAAGGTCGAACTCTCATGTGTTTTTAATTTATTGGGCGATATGGATAATTCACAGGACACTTTACTGCACGATAAGCTGAAGGAATATTTCGGTTTCTCGTCGTTCAAAGGCAATCAGGAGGCTGTGATCCGTAATGTGCTTGCCGGTAAGGACACTTTCGTACTTATGCCTACCGGCGGCGGAAAAAGTTTGTGTTACCAGTTGCCTGCATTGCTTATGGACGGAGTGGCTATAGTCATCTCCCCGTTGATAGCTCTGATGAAAAATCAGGTTGACGCGATGCGTATGTTCAGTCAGCATGACGGAATAGCCCACTTCCTAAATTCTTCGCTCAACAAGTCGGCCATAAACCAAGTCAAGGAGGATGTGCTGGCGGGCAAGACCAAGCTGTTGTATTTCGCTCCGGAATCCCTGACCAAGGAGGACAATATATCGTTCCTGCGCAAGATCAAAATATCTTTCTACGCCATAGACGAGGCTCACTGTATTTCGGAGTGGGGACACGATTTCCGTCCGGAGTACAGGCGTATAAGGCCTATCATGAACGACATAGGGCGTGCGCCGCTCATAGCTTTGACGGCTACTGCGACGCCGAAGGTGCAGCTCGACATACAGAAGAATCTCGGCATGACGGATGCCGCGGTCTTCAAGTCGTCTTTCAACCGTCCGAATCTTTTTTACGAGATACGTCCTAAAAACGATGCCTCGCGCGAGATAATCAAATATATCAAGCAGAACGAGGGCAAGTCGGGAATAATATATTGTCTCAGCCGCAAGAAAGTCGAGGAGCTGGCCGAACTTTTGGTCGCCAACGGAATCAAGGCGTTGCCGTATCATGCCGGTATGGACGCTGCGACGAGGGCTCGCAATCAGGATGCGTTTCTCATGGAGGAGGCCGATGTGATAGTGGCGACGATAGCTTTCGGTATGGGTATCGACAAACCAGATGTGCGCTATGTCATCCATTACGACATTCCCAAAAGTCTCGAAGGGTATTATCAGGAGACGGGGCGTGCGGGGCGCGACGGCGGTGAGGGACGGTGCATAACGTTCTACAGTTATAAGGATATTCAGAAACTCGAAAAGTTCATGCAGGGTAAACCTATCGCCGAACAGGAGATAGGCAAACTGTTGCTCATGGAGACTGTATCGTATGCCGAGAGTTCCATTTGCCGTCGCAAGACACTGCTGCACTATTTCGGCGAGGAGTATACCGAGGACAACTGCGGCAGCTGCGACAACTGCCTGCATCCGAAACCCAAGATCAATGTCCGCGAAGAGATGCAGACGATGCTCGAGGCATTGAAATCCATAGGCCCCAAGTTCAAGATGGATCATCTTATAAACCTGCTCGAAGGCAAGGTGACGGCGATGATAAAGTCGTATGAACACAACGAGAACGAATATTTCGGCGAGGGCAGCGACCATGATGCTAAGTTCTGGGGCGCAGTAGTGCGTCAGGCCTTGATAATGGGGCTTATAGACAAGAATATCGAGAATTACGGTTTGTTGTCTGTGAACGAGGCTGGCGAAAAGTTTATAAAGTCGCCATACGACGTTACCGTTACGCTCGACCACGATTATGACGAGGAGGGCGACGACGATGTTGTGACGCCGGCAGGCAGGGGAGGTGACGGTGCGGCCGACGCCGAATTGTTCGCCATGCTTAAGGATCTGCGTAAGAAAGTGGCCAAGGAGCACGATCTGCCGCCTTTCGTGATATTTCAGGATCCGTCGCTGGAGGATATGGCGATACAGTATCCCGTCACTATCGAGGAGATGCAGAACATTACCGGTGTCGGGGCCGGCAAAGCCAAGAAGTTCGGTGCGGAGTTCGTCGCTCTTATAAAGAAATATGTAGAGGATAAGGATATAATACGTCCGCAGGACATGGTCGTAAAGAGCGTGGTCAACCGTAGCGGTAACAAGATATTCATTATCCAGAGTATAGACCGTAAGATGGATTTCGAGGATATAGCGCGTGCGCGCAATCTCGATTTCGACGAATTGCTGACGGAGATAGAGGCCATAGTCAATTCCGGAACCAGACTGAATATAAATTACTATATACAGCAGGTCATGGATGACGACAAGGCCGATGACATATATCTGTACTTCAAGGAGGACGCCGAAAGCGATAGCATAGACGAAGCCATGCAGGAACTCGGAGCCGACTATTCGGAAGAAGAAGTGCGTCTGGTGAGAATAAAATTCCTTTGCGAACAGGGGAATTAATATTTTGATGATATTGATTAGTTGATACTTTTCTTAAGTTTAGAATAATTTATGATGAGAGAACGGTTTGCGTCTTCATATCGCTGGGATTTAGATGTATTGAAAGCAATAGCCATTCTGGCTGTTGTTTTTTATCATGTAGGTTGGCTTGCGACTGGGTATTTAGGCGTGGATGTATTCTTTGCCATCAATGGTTTTCTGGTGCTCCCTGCGTTGTTGATTCAAACGGGGGGGGGGGGGATTATCAATACTTTAGATGGCTGCTTAAACGCATAATGCGGCTTTGGCCGTTGGTACTTCTGGCATCTGCCATTTGTTTGGCCGTCGGTTTTATGGGGATGTTGCCAGACGCTTTTGAAAATTTAGCACAATCGGTTATTGCTTCTGATTTGATGTCGCAGAACATTCTTTCTGCTATTACAACCGCTGATTATTGGGATGTAAGTAATGAATATAAGCCATTAATGCATTTTTGGTACATTGGCATTTTAGTCGAGTTTTATGTATTAATGCCTTTGTTGTTGATGTTTGTGAAATGGTGTACTCGCATGATTAAATGCGATTATTATAAAGCATCTAAGATAGTTTTGTGGTTTCTGTTTTTCGTTTCATTGATACTTTATTTCTCTCCAAATATTTCACCGGCAGATCGCTTTTATTTTTTACCATGTCGTTTATTTGAATTATTAGCCGGAGGTTTGGTCGGCATTTATATAGGACGTGATGGAACGGACCGATTTAAACCGGTAATAAGAGTTGCGGCTATTTTGGGTATCGTTCTGATATTGTGCGGCTCGTTATATATGCCACATGGAGATGGGACGATTAATGTGGTGAATGGTCTTAGAATTGACAGATTACTTGTTCCTCAAAATATTCTTTTACTGGTTGTCGTATTGCTGACATGTTGTCTATTGATTACTAAACAACGAGTTGCGATGCCCTCGGTGTGGGTAAGAGGAGTAGCGTTGATCGGGAAAATGAGTTTTTCCATTTTTGTATGGCATCAGATTCTTTTGGCGTTTTATCGTTATTTTATAGATAATGAAATGTCGTTATGTTTTGTAACTGTGTTTTTTGTAGTTACATTATTAATGTCATTAGCCTCTTATTATGGCATTGAACGACAGGTCAAACCTACTTGGCGTAATTTTGCTATTTGTGTAGTGTTTATGATATTAACGGTAGTGCCAGCTGGATGGGTGTACGTGCATGCCGGTGTGATAAGAGATGTTCCCGAATTGAATGTAAGGAAAGGAGAGGAGCATAGAGGCATGTTTGCTGAATATTGTGATAGGGTATATGCCTATGATAAAGATTTTTCAGACTCAATTAAAGAGGATGATAAAATTAATGTTTTAGTAGAGGGTGTTAGTTTTGGTCGTGATTTTGCAAATGTGTTGCTCGAATCTGATTGGGCTGATCGCATAAATCTGTCTTATATTTATTTACATGACGAAAAATATGTTCAACGTTATGCCGAGTGCGACTTCTTATTTACATTTAAGAATAAACATAATGTACCACAGTATGTTTGGGATAATATAAATCCGGAAGCACAGGTGTATGGGTTGGGAACAAAGAATTTTGGGACTTGCAATGGTATAGTTTATCAACATCGTCATGATGCTGATTATTTTTCACAGACAGTTGAGATTAATAATAATTTTTATGTTGTCAATAATGATTGGAAGTCTGAATGGGGAGATTGCTATATAGATTTTTTACAGTTGTCAAGAGCTTCAGATGGAAATATCAGAGTGTTTACCGATGATGGTAAATTCATAAGTCAGGATTGTATGCATTTGACACAGGAAGGTGCACAATGGTTTGCAAAATTGATTGACTGGGAAAAATTGTTTACCTCAAGCCCGATATAATCTTGGTCGGAAAATATTTGGCGTTATGCTTTTGTAGGGTGAATTTAATTTAAATTCACCTTTTTTTTGTTCTTTGTGTTTATTTGTTGGAAATAATCAACTGTTTGGAGTTGGTTTTGGCTTAAATTTCATATATATTTGTATTAAAGCGAAGAGGATCAAGCTGTTGTGGTGGTATGTCATTAGCTGAAACTGTTTGTATTTGTTTGATTATTACTAACTTAATGTAACCGTAACTATGAAGAAAACTTTATTGATTATCGCGTTGGCTTTCGCTTCAGTAATGTCGGCATCGGCGCAAGAGCCGCAGACGTTGGAGAAAAAACTATGGCCACATGCGCAGGAGAAAGGGTTTCAGTTCCTTATAGGGTATCATGGTACTACCTGTAGCCCATTTAACTTCAATCCTGAATTTTCTACCATGAGTTTGGAATTTGCTCCGGGATATGCTTTCAATAGGGTGCTTTCTGTCAGGTTACCGATTGCCGGCGTCTATGAATTATATCAGAACGGTTCTTCGAGGACGTTCGAACATAACATTATGATGATAGGGGCTGCTGTGGCCTATCAGCCGTTCGTGTTTCCGTATATAGGCGGCGGGCTTGAATTCGTGGCAGGTTTCGGCGGAACGGTTACCGGCGAATCGTCGAAATATCTGTATTATGATTTAGGGGTCGATTTCCATTTCGGTGGAGGTTTGAGTGACATTAATTTCGGAATCGGATTCCGTTATTACCAGTCCATGGCCCCGGCTTTCAAAAACAGGCCTACAATGTACACCTCCATAGGGTATAGGTTTAATTGATGTAAGTTTGATCGAGATTACGAACGCCGCCTTAGGAGCGGCGTTCGTCGTTATGTGGATGTGGTGGCGGCTGCTGGTAACGCCGTTATACGGTTACCGGAGAGTGCGGGGCTGTCGGTCGGATATGTGAACGTCAGGTTAATAAAATATTTCATATGAAATAAATTTTGCTTGGGAAGGTTTGTGTGAAAGGTATTTTTATTGGTATTGTACGATTTGTGTGATTGATGTATTGTCGATTGAAAATATTTTTCATGCTCATTTGGCTGTCCGGAAATTTTTTTTCAAATTTGTAGTATCGCAATATTAGTATTGTACGATCAATCTTTAAACGACTTTAAAAAATAGCGACATTATGGAATTACCATTTGCAGAATCGTGGAAAATAAAGATGGTGGAGCCTATCCGCAAAAGCACGCGTGAAGAGCGTGAAAGGTGGATCAAGGAAGCCAATTACAACGTGTTCCAGCTCAAGGCCGAAAATGTTTACATAGACTGTATCACCGACTCGGGTACGGGTGCCATGAGCGACCGTCAGTGGGCTGCGCTCATGCTCGGCGACGAAAGTTATGCCGGTGCTACTTCGTTTTTCAAACTGAAAGAGGTCATTACGCGTCTTACCGGTTTCGAATATGTCATACCTACTCATCAAGGTCGCGCTGCCGAGAACGTGCTTTTCTCGTATCTCGTGCATGAGGGCGACATAGTTCCCGGCAACTCGCATTTCGATACTACGAAGGGGCATATCGAAGGCCGTCATGCCACGGCTCTCGACTGCACCATCGACGAGGCTAAGGATACGCAGCTCGAAATACCTTTCAAAGGTAACGTGGATCCCAAGAAACTCGAAAAGGCTCTTGCCGAACATGCCGACAAGATACCGTTCATTATCGTGACGATTACCAACAATACCGCAGGCGGTCAGCCCGTATCCATGCAGAACCTGCGCGAGGTGAGGGCTATCGCCGACAAATACAAAAAGCCTGTATTGTTCGACTCCGCACGTTTCGCCGAGAACGCCTACTTTATCAAGACTCGCGAGAAAGGTTATGCCGACAAGACCATTAAGGAGATCGCTCGCGAAATGTTCGATCTGGCTGACGGTATGACCATGAGCGCCAAGAAAGACGGTATCGTGAACATGGGCGGTTTCATCGCCACCCGTAGGGAAGACTGGTACGAAGGCGCCAAAGGTTATTGTATCCAGTACGAAGGTTATCTCACTTACGGCGGTATGAACGGTCGCGACATGAACGCACTCGCTGTAGGTCTGGACGAAAATACAGAGTTCGACAATCTCGAGACCCGTATCAAACAGGTGGAATATCTGGCTAAACGTCTCGACGAATTCGGTATTCCCTATCAGCGTCCCGCCGGCGGTCACGCCATTTTCGTGGATGCGAGCAAGGTGTTGACGCATGTTCCGAAAGAGGAATTCCCGGCTCAGACTCTGACCGTGGAACTCTATCTCGAAGCCGGTATCCGCGGTTGCGAAATCGGCTATATCCTTGCCGACCGCGATCCGGTTACGCGTGAAAACCGTTTCGGCGGTCTCGACCTGTTGCGTCTTTGCGTACCGCGTCGCGTGTACACCAACAACCATATGGACGTGATCGCAGTAGCTCTCAAGAACGTATTCGATCGCCGTGAACAGATCACACGCGGTATGGAGATCGTTTGGGAGGCGGAACTTCTGCGTCACTTCACCGTGAAACTCAAACCCGCCGGAAAATAATCCGGATTGTAGGGATAATTCTTGCACGGCGTCCGTTTATGCGGGCGCCGTGTCCGTTTTCGGATATTCGCGAAGGAGCGAGAGCCACTGTGCAGTGTCGGAATGCTGTAATGTTTGTCGTTTGAGACGTTTGCTTATGTTGTGGGGAATGAATACTTTTGTCCGTGTGCAGCTGTTGTCGTGGTCGCCGGAACGATGCGGTTTTCAAGGCCGACGAGTGTCCGGGCGCTCGTCGTAGGTATCGGGCACATGCAAGGATAATGATATACGAGGTAAAATATGCAGGATGTAAGGGCTAAGAAAGCGTTGGGGCAGCATTTCCTGACCGATGCTAATATAGCTTCCGGAATAGCCGGCGCGCTTTCGGGCGGAGGCGATGTGCTGGAGGTTGGATGCGGAACGGGAATGTTGACTAAATTCCTGCTGGAGAGGAACGATATTACGCTGTACGGCGCGGAGGTGGATAAGGAGAGTATAGAGTATTTGCATGAGCATTATCCCGCTTTTGCTCCGAGACTGTTCAACGGCGATTTTCTGAAGATGCCGTTGGCGGATATGTTTCCGTCGGGGGTTAAGGTTATCGGTAATTTCCCGTACAACATATCGTCCCAGATATTTTTCAAGATTCTCGATAACCGCGATCTCGTTCCGGAGTGCGTCGGTATGGTGCAGAAAGAGGTGGCGGTGCGTATGGCGGAGCCTCCCGGCAGCCGGGAATACGGCATACTGAGCGTGTTGTTGCAGGCGTGGTACGATATAGAGTATCTCTTTACCGTTCATGAACATGTGTTCAACCCGCCCCCTAAGGTCAAGAGCGCTGTGGTGCGCCTGCGTCGTAACGGTACGGAGAGTCTCGGTTGCGACGAGGTTTTGTTCGTGCGTGTCGTGAAGACGGCGTTCGGACAGCGTCGCAAAATGTTGAAGAATCCTCTGAAAGCCGTGTTCGGCGATTTCGGCGGAGAGGAACATAGGTTTTTCACGCAGCGTGCCGAGACTCTCTCGGTGGCCGATTTCGTGGAATTGACCGATTGGGTCGCCAGACATCGGCGGTAGTGTATGGCGCTGCGTAAGAGAACATTTGCGGACGCCGTGCTTGTGATACGAGAATGTGCGGATACAGTATGAAAGTCGGACAGCGTCCGGTACGGTATTGCACCGAGGAAACTTTTGCAAATTTGTGATTATAAGAGAATAACGATTGTGAACTTCGTCGCGGGCAGCATAGATGCGGAGATGTATTGACGACCGATTTCTTATTGTCGCTGCGGTAGGAAGGTGTTATGTGAACGGGCGGCCGGTGGGAAATGTGTTGCCGGTAAACGGCCCGCAAGTCGTAAATGATGCTGTTTTTCATGGATTTTATGGCATTTTGACGGGATGCGTTGAGGAGGACAGTCTCTGCGGATTCTGTTTGAAAAGACGATGTTGACGATGCGGTTTCGTGTCGTCATGAAAAAATTTTTGTCGGATGCAACATTTGATCCCTTTGCTGCATCTTATTGGTAGAAACAGTATCGCGGTGCTGGCAGATATGGGCAGAACGCGGTAATTACGTTGGTGAATTATGTGGAATAAAATGTTATTCAAATTATTGGCTTTGCTGGGATTCGCCGGTGTGGCATCGAGTTGCGAAACTGTCAGGGTTGCGCCCGCTGAATATGGTACTCCATATGCCGAGTATACTGTCAAAGGTCGGGTTACCGACCGTAACGACCGGCCCTTGGAAAATGTGACGGTACGTGTTTCGAGCGGTCAGAACGGAGTAGAGTGGTGGGAGGAATATGCAGACAGGACGGACGCTTCCGGTGTGTATCTCGTCGAGTTCGGGGATTTCCCGGCACAGACCATAGTCGTCAACGCTACGGATACGGGCGGCGTGTATGAACAGCAGACGCAGCAAGTCGTTCTCGATGCCGATGATTTCGAGGGAAGCGACGGTTGGAATCGCGGACACGCTACCGTTACCGTGGACATGGTGCTTGCTGAAAAGGATTCAGGCGAATAGAGTTTGACGTATGCGATTCGGATTTATAGATAGAATTTCAATGGTTGCCGTAGTGGTATCGTGTCTGAGGAGACTTATCGTTGTGCTGACGGTTTTAGTGGCCGTTATGGTTGTGCCTGTGGGGTGTACGGTGGAGAAAAGTACGGAGGACGGTGCCGGCGGAAACTTATATCCTCCGGAGGAGGATAGTTCGGAACGTTATCTCGATGTTTCGCTTGACGGCAGGGTGTGTCGTATCGACGAGTCGGGAAATACTGTACCTGTGGCAGGGCTTACGGTGACAATGAAAGATGCCAAGGGATTGGCTGTCGGATCTGTCGAGACCTCGGAGTTCGGCCGTTATTTCATTCAGCAGGAGGACGTCGCGGTCGGCGATTATTGGGAGATGCATGTCTATGTGGAGGTGGCCGACTTTCGCGAAGGTGCCGAAATGCCCATGTACGAGCCGCGGCGTGTATTGAAACAGATTGTAAATGCGCCCGGGGGCGTTGCCGTGCTTACCATGGACGATATCATAATTGCCGACGATTTTCAACGATGAGTGGATTGGGTTTACGCAGGCGTTTGGCCCTCGATATTTTCGCGGGGCTTCATGACAAGACGATTGCCGCCCATGAGTTGCGTACGCTTTTCTGGGAGTGTACTCTACGTTGTAACCTCTCCTGCCGTCATTGCGGGAGCGATTGCAAGGCTGTCGCCGGGGTGAAGGATATGCCTGCGGCGGATTTTCTGCGAGTAGTGGATTCCATAACTCCGCATGTGGATACGCATAGGGTTATGGTGGTCATTACGGGCGGAGAGCCTTTGATGCGTCGCGATCTGGAGCAGGTCGGCCGGGCGTTGTACGACAGGGAGTATCCGTGGGGAGTGGTTACTAACGGCATGTTGCTCGACGAGAGGCGTCTGGATTCGTTGCAGCGTGCCGGTATACATGCCGTTACCGTCAGTTTGGACGGATTTCGCGAATCGCACAACTATATGCGTCGTAACGAGCGTAGTTTCGATAACGCTTTGCGCGGCATAAGGTTGTTGTCTCGAGCCGATGAACTTATCTTCGACGTGGTGACGTGCGCCAATCGTGACAATCTCGATGCGCTCGGTGAATTCAAGGAGATGTTGATCGGCGAGGGAGTCAAGTCATGGCGTATCTTCACCGTATTTCCGGTAGGGCGTGGGGCTGACGATCCGTGTCTTCAGCTCGACGGAGGGGAGTTCCGTCGCCTGATGGAATTTATCGCGGCTACCCGTCGCGAAGGCCGTATACATGTATGCTACGGTTGCGAGGGATTTCTTGGGCGTTACGAGGGCGAGGTGCGGGATTCGTTTTACAGTTGCAACGCCGGGGTATCCACCGCCGGAATAAGGATCGACGGCTCCATCTCCGGTTGTACGAGCATCAGGGCCGACTTCGATCAGGGCAATATATATTCCGATGATTTCATGACCGTGTGGAACGAACGCTACGTGCCTTATCGTGACAGGGTGTGGATGCGTCGCGGTGAGTGTGCCGACTGCAAAATGTTCCGATATTGCCGCGGCAACGGTATGCATTTGCGCGACGGCGAAGGAAACCTTCTTGTCTGCCATTACAAGAAAACGTTATGATGCGTATTATGCCTTGTGGCGGCATTCCGATGAACGGTTGTAGCATGTCCGGATGTGGGTGTTAAGTTGCACAATCTCATGTATTGAGGCAGTACATTGCGTGCATGACATATGATCTTCTGAACACAGGACGGTCGAAGAGGTTGCGGAGTGGATTTCTTCGGCGCTGCGTGAGCGATGCGACATTGTTCTGTTTGATTTTTTCTGTCGCATTTTTCCCGAAGCATGGTCGAAAGCGTTGAATCCGATATACCATTCCTTGCCGGTATATAACAGGGGATACGTGTACTGAAGAATTTCCTTAACTGAAGAATTTGTACTGACTGAAGACAACGTTTTACATTTCTTCATGCGATGAAATGCAAAACGTTGATAATCAAAAGTATTCCCGAAGCGTCGTCAAATTGTCCCGATTTTGTCCCGGCACTATCTACGACCAACCCCGTAAACCGTCATTTGTCAACGATTTACGGGGTTGTTGGTCGGGATGAAAGGATTCGAACCTTCGACCTCCACGTCCCGAACGTGGCGCGCTAACCGGGCTGCGCTACATCCCGCTCTTTTAAAGCGATGCAAAGATAGTAAAATATCCGTACTTGAATAACATTTGCATTAAAAAAAGTTAGGTATGTTCCCAATTTGCTTTGTTTGCAGTACGGCCGGCAGAGTGGAGCGGTCTTTGTGGCGAGGTGTCCGGGTATCGGTTTATTTCACTGCCTCCTCGAATACGCGAGGTATGCCGGTCGAGAATTCGAGCTGCCGTCCGTCTGTCGGATTTATGAAACTGATGCGGTAGGCATGCAGGCATACGCGTCCCGCCGGATTTGTCTGTGCGTTGTATTTCTTGTCTCCGGCTATGGGCGTTTTGAGCCATTCCATATGGGCGCGTATCTGATTCTTTTTGCCGGTACGCAGCGACAATTCGACGAGTGCGTATTGTCTGCCTGTTTTCAGAACTTCGTATTCCGTTATCGCCCGTTCTCCTTCTCCTTCGCGTACAGCCCACATTTTGCGATTGCGGTCTTCGCGCAGAAGCGTGTCTACTGTGCCGCGTGAGTGCGGCGGAATGCCCTCCGTTACGGCTACGTACCGTCTGTCGAGTACCATGCTCTTCCAGTTTTTTTGCAACGTTTCCTGTATCTGCTGACTTTTGGCGAATATCATCAGTCCGGAGGTCTCCCGGTCGAGACGGTGAACGACGAACAGACGTGCCGAGGGATCGTTTCGTTTTATGTAGTCGCTGAGTATGTAGAAAGCCGTCTTTTTCTGCTCCTTGTCGGTACCCACCGACAACAGTCCGTTGCGTTTGTCTATCACTATTATGTTTTCGTCCTCGAATACGATACGCAGCATGGGGTGGCGTAGGGCGCGCGCTATCTTCTCGTTGGTTACGGTCACCGTATCTCCGGGAACGAGCGGTGCGTCGTGGCGGGTTGTGTGGCATCCGTTGACGGATACCTGTCCGTGTACGAGGTGCGATTTGACCGAACTGCGGCTGCGTTGCGGCATGGCTTCCAAAAGAAACCGGAGCAGAGTGCTCGCTTTGTCTACCTTGAATTCCATAACGGTGGATTTAGTTCATAGTGTTGTCGTAATACGCGCCCGGTATTCCTCCGGTTGCTGCGTCCGCTGCAAAGGTAAGTTAAAAAACGGTCGGGATTGCCAAGTTCAGTTCTTTTGTCGGCAGTAGTTTTATATTCATACGATGTGAAGCGGTGTGTCGAACTGTAAGCATAAAAAAGGCGGTAACACGATTACCGCCCTTGAAAAAACATTTAGATGTAAAATGAATAAATTATTTATATATAATATAACTAAAATTATCCGATTACATTGACGTTTACGGCTTGAGAGCCGCGTTTGCCTTCGCCTACTTCGAATTCGACGTTCTGTCCCTCTTCGAGGCCGCGAAAACCTTCCTTGTTGATGCCGGTGTAGTGGACGAATATGTCGCCGCCGGCTTCTGTAGTGATAAAGCCATAACCTTTGGCCGTATCAAACCATTTAACTTTTCCTTTCATTATGCGGATGTTTAATTAATGCGTTACAAAAGAAATAAAAAAATCCGAATAAACAATCGGGTTGCGGCTTTTTTTGTTACAAATTTTATATGGCGTTCGCCGTGTCGGAAAATCGTTGCAATGGTGCAGGCATCGGCTAACAGGATTGTACGTCCGCGTATTACTTTGCGATGTAGTGCTGTCGTATGTTTTACGTGTGGCGCAGGTATAGGTGGATAGGGAAATGTGAACTGTGGTTGCGGAGAAATTCAATTCGCGTTCGGCAGGAGCGTTCCCATTTGCGGATGTCGTTCAGGTTGGGCAGTGTCGAACATGATTTCAGGGAGTCTTTCAGCGTTTGTATTCGCTTCTGAGAAGACTGTATATTTCGATGTCGAAGTATTCCTTGCCGCCTGCGAACTCTCCGGCTCGTTCTATCCCTTCAAACGTAAAACCTAACCTTTTGGCTACATTGCTGCTTCGCATATTGCCGACCGCGCATGATATCTGTATGCGGTTCAGTGCCATATCGTCGAACGCCAGCCGGCAAAGCCGGGATACGGCTTCGGTGATCAGACCGCGTCCCTGAAACGGTTCGGATAGCCAGTAGCCGATTTCAGCCTTACGGTTGGCGAGGTCTATGCTTTTGATACCTACGATACCGGCGAACGAATCGTCGCATATTATCGCGAATACTTTGTCGGAGTTTTCCGAAGTCGATTCCGTCACCGATGCGACGTATGCCTGCGAATCGGCGACGCTTCGTGTGGCGGCGACGAACGGCAGCCAGCGTCCGAGATATTCCCGTTGAGTGTCTATTATTCCGAATATATCGGCGGCGTCTTCCTGCCGGAGCGGGCGCAGGTATGTCTGCGGCATTATTATTAGGGTGTTGTTTTCATTCATGGCAATAGGTATTTGTCATTCGTCTTCCGCCGGAAATTCCCAGACGTTTTCGCGCATGTCCACACATCCGTTTTTTCGGAACGTTACCCCTTCCCTCTGCAATAGGTCGTATTGTTCTCGCCAGTGAGGGACTGTCCGTCCGCAACTGTTGACTACACGGTGGCATGGGAGCGAGGCGGGAGCACATGACAGGATACGGCCTACCATGCGGGCATGATAGGGACGACCGGCGAGCCGCGCTACCATACCGTACGAAAGCACCTTGCCATACGGTATCTGGCCGACTACGGCATATACTTCCTCGGTGAAACCGTTATCCATTGCGGACGGAATTATTCTTCGGCAGTAGATTTTGCGGCCCAGCGTTTGAGCTTAGGAAAGTATTCCTTCATTTTGGCGATACTCTCTTCGCGCGATGTTCCGGCGGCCGCTCCGGAGGCTTCTATCATGTCCGCACAAAGTTCTATCATCTGTTCCATAGTCATGTCTTCTTCGGTAAATTCGCCTCCCGCATAGCAGTATATGCAGTAGTCTTCGTTGCGACTGTCGTCGCCGTTAGTGCCGTAAAACGCCGGGTCGCCGAGCGGCATGCCGCAACTTTGGCAAAATTTTCTTTCCATTTCTTAATTTGTTTCGTTGTTGTCAATTATCTGTTTATACTTACCATAAGTACATATTTGTGCATATTTATGTCGATCTAATGCTGTTTTTGATTGTGCGATAATAATATGGTTATTTTCAGTCGGTCGGTATGGGGCGGTTTATTGGCTGAGTGTGTACCGTTCCATGTTTTGCAGACGTTCAAAGATATGCATTTTGAGTGATTAGCGGGTTTGCCGTATGGCAAAAAAATACTATATTGGAGCCCTGAAACGTTTTTTGATAAATATATATTTAGTTATTTGCTGTTTGGAGAGTGGTTTGTTTCAGTGAATATTTCAAGCGTTTACTCCCTCTTTTGTGAAGGGTTTTTAACAGTGGCCTGCGTTTTGTATATTATTTGAACGTCGATGCGGCTTGAGTGAGAGTTGAATGCATTTTAAAGTTAAAATTAAAAAATAGAATTTTGATATGAAGGTTTCCTATGTTTTTAAAGTTCTGACTGCATCGTTGCTTATGGCTGCGGCTACGGTCGGAAGTTTGTACGCGGTTCCGGTATTGCCGGGGCCGAAAAAAATCGTTCAGGCAGACGGAACGACCATTACCGTTTTGAACTACGGTGACGAGAGGTTCAACTACGCCACGACGATAGACGGATACAATATCGTAAATGAGAAGGGAGTGTATTATTATGCACAGGCCGTGGGTAATAAACTCGTTTCGCTCGGGGTTCCCGCTAAGGATCCGGTCGACCGTACGGCCGAAGACCGGGCGGCTTTGGACAGGGCTACGAGCGGACTTCCGGTCGGAGTGGCGATGTATGCACAGCAAATGGCATGCAGCGGCGGCGGACTGTCGTTCGGAGCGTCGCCCCGTAACATGGAGGCGCTGGCGGCTGCCGGTTCCGACATCAGTTCCGGCGAGCCGTTCTACTCGCTGGTGATACTCGTCGATTTCCCCGATCAGGGATTCACGATAGACAATCCGCGCGAGGCGTTCAGCAATCTTTTGAATCAGGACGGCTATTCCTCCAATGGGGCTACCGGTTCTGCGAGGGATTATTATGTAGACAACTCCAACGGTAAGTTCAATCCTCATTTCGATGTAGTGGGACCTTATACTGTATCGGAATCCGTATTCTACTACGGGCAGGATGCGAACGATTCCAGATTGAGGAATTTCGTTATCGAGGCTTGCGAATTGGCAGAGGCTGCCGGCGTGGATTTCTCTAAGTATGTAAATGCCGACGGTAATCTGAAGGACGTATTTATATTTTATGCCGGTTACAACAATGCGGAAGCTGCCGGCGGCTACATTCATCCTGCCCGCATATTCTATCCGGACGGCAGTTGGGACTTCGGAAGTTACGGCGGGGCGCGTCTTATGGCGGCTGCGTATACTTCGGAGTTGAAAGGCAGCAGCGGGGCTACCATGACCGGCATCGGTACGTTCTGTCATGAGTACGGTCATATATTGGGATGGCCCGATATGTACGATACGGATTATTCCGCCAACGGTACAGGTTTCAATCTCGATATATTTTCGCTTATGGCCAGCGGATCTTACGTCAACGGCGGCAATACCCCGCCCGCGATAAGCGCCATGGAGCGTTACATGGTCGGTTGGGCGGAGCCTGAGGTGATCAACGCAGCCGGTGAATATACGCTGGAGCCTGTATATGACGATAAGTTCTTTGTCATCAATACGACTAATGATGGCGAATATTTCATTTTCGAGTACCGCAACGCGGCCAACAGCCGTTGGGACGCTTTCCTGCGGGACGGCAATACGACTGAGGGAACCGGTTATCCGGCTTACGGCAGCGGCTCCGGTATGATGGTATATCATGTAGATCAGTCAAACAATACCATTGCGGCGGGACTGACCGCAAAGGATCTATGGGGGCTTAATGCCAATATGGTCAATGCCTACGGTAATCATGAGTGTATGCGTATCAAAATGGCGCAGAACATACAGCGCGGATCGAACGGCATATTGCAGGATTTCGGAAAGGCGTTCTTCCCCGGTACGGGCGGCGTTACGAAGTTTACGGCTGCGGATGCACCCAATTTTACGGGTTGGAACGGTTATTCGACCGGGTGGGAACTCGTGAATATTGCCGAAAACGGAACTGAAAACGTAACGTTCGAGGTTAAGAAACTGGATAGCGGAAGCGTGCAGAACGTATCGGTGGAGGCTTACCAATACGACATAGTAGTGACGTTCGTTTCACCGTTCGATGACGACTATACGGTGAAATGTACCGAAAACGGCGGTGAGACGCTGTCGCAGACTTCCGACATGCAGGCATTTCATTTCAGCGGGCTCAAACCCGATACCAAATATACTGTTACCATATCGCTGGCCGGAAGCGACGAGGCGTTGCATACGCAGGAGGTGACGACACAGGCGGTGGTGGCTACCCGTGTGCCGTCGCTCAATATCGAATATTCGCATAACAAGGGCGACAATCTGGTATTGACCTACAGTAACATCCAGACTACGGTGTCGTCCGTGCAGTGGTATATGGACGAACAGAAAGTAGACGGTACGGTGGTTACGCTCAACAGTACGGGCGATCATAAGATCACGGCGGAGATCAATACCTCGGAAGGTGTCGTATATCTGGTGAAATATATAAATGTCAGAGGGTAACGGATATTAAACGCATAACGATATGAAATTTAAGAATAAAATATATGCCGCATTGCTCGCGGTATCGGTTGCGGCGATTGCGGCCGGATGTGTTGAAAAGGGACCGGAGCATACGCCTGCATTGTTCGAAAACAAGACTACCGAAGGTTTCTACAATGGAGGAGTGTCGTTGTATTCATTCTCGAAAAACAAGGATCAGCTGTATTTCAACAAGGGAACGAATACGTTCAGAATTATGACCGACGACGGTATGAAATACGCCGAGGTCGTTCTGGAATCTTCTATTCCGGGAGTAGGGGAGAGTGTGACCGGTACGGTTTCCAATCATGGATTGGGACAGGTCAAGGATTATAATTCCCTACAGTTCGAGGTTATCAAAAAGACCGGAGAGCAGGTGTGGCTCTGGAACGGTAAGGTCGGTTTGGGAGTCTTGATGTTTTATGTACCTTGAAATGCGGTTTTAAGTATCTTTAAAGGCGGGACGTTATGGGTCCCGCCTTTTTTGTTTCAGACGTTCGGGGTATTCGTGGGCGGGAAACATAGTTTTTTCCGGTGAAAAATATCATGGCGATGCAACATTTCAAGGCTCTGCCGCGTCTTAATAATGAATCGCCAGGGGGCTGAGATGCGATTTTTGCAGCTAATCTTTGCGTAATAAATTAATTTTCCATTAATTTGTCATGATAAAGTATTCTTAAAAATATGAACAGATATACTAACGTAAAGATTACAGGTGTTTTATGTGCTTTCATGGTGCTTGGAGCAGGCGTGGCGAATGCACAGGAGGATACCAAAGGCCGTATCTCCGGTAGTTATGAAACGAATACCATGTATTATATGCCGGACGACAAGGTGTATAACGATATGGGAAATGCGTTTCCGAAAGACAGATTCGGATCTAACAACTATCTGAAACTGGATTATACCCGCGGCAGGTTTTCTGCAGGTATTCAGGGCGAATTGTACGCTCCTGTCATTCAGGGTTACAAACCGGCCGAAGGGTATCAGGGCGCGAGAATATCCAATAAATATGTGAGTTGGACGGACGACAGTTTCTCCGTTACCGTGGGTGACTTTTACGATCAGTTCGGCAGCGGTCTTATATTCCGTACCTATGAGGACCGTGCACTCGGCTTCAACAATTCGCTCGAAGGTGCTAGGGTGACCTACAATTATTCCGACATATTGAGCGTCAAGGGTATTTTCGGTCGTCCGAGGTTGTTCACCGGTTATGCGCCGGTGTGGGTGCGCGGCGCCGACGTATCTTGGTCGATACTTTCGATGTTCGGCGTTTACAATCAGTATTTGGCTCTTGAAGGAAGTTATATTTCCAAATATGACGAGTCTCGGGAGCAGTATACCGATATTAATGACAAACCTCTGCTTACGACCGATATGAATGCGTGGTCGGCAAGATTGGTATATGAGGTCGCCGGATTCTCTATTAAAGGCGAATTGGTAGGTAAGGCTCCTAGCGTGTATAAGGAGCACGATAATTTCGATGAGGTTGCCAGAGCCGGTCGCGGCCAGTTGGTAGAGTTGGGATACAGCGGTTACGGTTGGGGCGTTTCGCTTACCGGACGTGCACTCAGGTATATGGACATGTATATACTCGACAAGAATACGACTGATTATATGGATTTGGGTCTGTGCAACGTTTTGAACTATATGCCGTCGCTTACCCGCCAGTATACCTATTCTTTGGCCAATCTAGACCCTTATGTTGTTAACGGCGAGGGTGAAAGGGCTGCACAAGCCGATATATATTATAACTTCCGTAAAAAGACCGCTCTCGGCGGAAGGTACGGTACCAAACTACACCTGAACGGTTCGATAGCATATAAGCCGTATAATGTGATTATGCCGAGTACCGTAGGTGCTTCCGACGAATGGACTTTCGCCAATCTGGATGCGAGCATAGACGTCGAGAAACAGTGGAACAAGAAGTTCAAGACTACGGCCTTGTTCGCTTACCAGAGATTGTTGGGTAAAAGAAACGACCGACTTTATAACAGGTATGTTTTCGTTGCCGATATGTTGTATAAATTTACTCCGAGAAATTCGCTTCGTCTGGAATTGCAGTATCTCCATGCTCCGTGGGGTACACTTACGCAGGAGGGCGAGCAGCGCGATACGCGTGATCACGGCGATTGGTGGGCTGCAATGGCTGAATTCAGTATGGCTCCCCGTTTCAGTATCTTCGCGAGCGATATGTACAATTACGCTTACGAAAAGATACATTATTACAGCTTCGGCGTAAGTTATACCAAATCCAGTACGAGGATCGCATTGAGTTACGGACGTAACCGTGCAGGTATGGTTTGCTCCGGCGGTGTGTGCCGCGAGATGCCGGCTTATACTGGATTCAACCTTTCGATCACGACTTCGTTCTGACGCAGATAGAACTGAATTTGCATAAACAATTATAAACCTTATTTATTTTAACGACTATGAAAACAATCAAGAAACTGAGCTATCTTCTTATGGCCGGTGCGCTGTTGTTTACAGCTTGTAATGAGCCTAAAGGTCCGGACGGGCCTGATGGAGGTAAGGACGAACTCGTTCTTACTGCCGATAGGGAAAGCATCATGAACGACGGCAAAGCCAAGGTTACGTTCACTGTAATGGACGGTGAGAAGGATGTTACCACCGATGCGGTTATTACCAATACGACCGATAACGTGGCTCTCGACGGATATACGTTCTCTTCGACCACCGGCGGCGAATACAAGTTCACCGCATCTTATGACGGCAAGACTTCCAACGAAGTGACGATAAACGTTACGAGCGTAGTTCTGTCCGTAGACGTGAATGAAATCCATGCCGAAGGTCAGGGCAAGGCTACCTTTACCCTCATGTTCGGTGAGGAAGACGTTACTTCGGAAATGTATCTGACTAACCTTACTTTGGGAACAGAAATGGAGAAAGGCGTTAATGAGTTCGTTTCTACGGATTATACCGACGAGTTCGAATTCCAGGCCAAATACAAAAACCAGCTTTCCAACAAGGTTACCGTAACGGTTATTCCCGCAGTGGAATCGCCTGTCCGTATCAAAGCCGATAAAGGTCGTGTAGCTGTCGGTGATGTGGTTACGTTCACCGTACTCAACGAGGGTGAGGACGTGACTTCGAGCGCTACTATCAAAAATGCCGACAGCGGCGAGGCTATCAGCGGCAATACCTATACCGTAGCTGCCGAGGGTACTTTTAACTTTGTTGCCGAATACGGTGAAAACCAGTCGCAGACTATCAGCGTAGGTACGGGGCAGTTCCATAAGAACGTGATGTTCCTCAAATATACGAGCGTAGGTTGCGGTTACTGCCCCGGTATGGCAGAATCTATCGAGAATGCCGATAAACTTGTTCCCGGCAGGATCGTTGAAATGGCAGTACACAGCTTGCAGATGGGTAGCGACCCGTTGGTACCGTCCAATCTTTCCGAACTGACCGGCCGTTTCCCCGACACTTACGGTCTGCCCTTTACGTACGTAGATTTTGTTGGCGGCATTCAGGGCTTGGTAGGAACTGCCGAGGTGGTTAAGCAGGTAAAGAATTATATGAAGAACGAGGCTTACGTCGGTTTTGCGGTAGATTCCAAGATAGAAGGTAACAAGATTATCGCTACCGTTAACGCTACGTTGGGTAAGGCTACCGGCGGCGACTTCAAGCTCGGCGTGTCGCTCGTTGAAAACGGCGTAAAAACCAATGTTTCGCAGTCCGGTGCTTCTGAAGGCGTTAATTATGTACATAACCACACTTACCGAAAGAGCGCTACTCATGCACTTGGAGACGCTTTGGATAAGAGCCTTACTGAAAATGAAACATTCACTAAGACTTATGAATTCGACGCTTCCGGTTACAATGCCGAGAACTGTCAGGTTATCGTGTACGCTATCAAGGATCTCGGCTCCTCTATGGAGTGTATCAATGTCGTAGCGTGCGATGCAGACGGTTGGGTTGACTACGAATTCGAATAGTCTTAGTCGATTACAGTATTATGGAAAAAGGGGCGCATATTGCGCTCCTTTTTTATTTGTGATTGTGAAGACCGTCTTGATGATGTTGGCCGTATCATGATTTGCTCCGATGCGGACAAAATTGCCGGTTTTCCCGTCGGTATTCGGCTTAGCCGTCGTTAGTTGTGGTAATGATTTGTGTGGCTGTCGTAAATGGGGACGGTTGGAGGGTGAGGAATGCCGTTGGCGATGCCTCAGCCGTAATGGGGTGCCCGGAACGTCGTTATGCGTTGCAGCCGCACACTGAAGCGACAACGGATCATCTGCCATGCGGGCTGTATGGTATACGGAGTGGAAGAGCTATGAGATATTTTACCTTATGACGTAGGATTCGTATCCCGATAGGTGAAAGTCGTTTTCCGGTGGAAAATCGTCTACCTGTTTTGGAAATGCCGAACGTGGGGTATGTTCTCCGGTTGTGGGTGCGGCCGGTTTATTGCCGTATCAGTATTCCGTCTTGTCCGATTTTTCTTTCCACGTTCGGAAAGCCTCGAGAGCTTCCGTGTGGAGCAGGTTTTCCGATTTCAGTCTGCGATGTTCCGGTTGCAGCGCCAGTTCGTCGTATATGAACGAATCGTCGAATCCGGCTTCTTTCGCATCAGTACGGGTACCGGCGTAATAGAGTTTGTCGAGGTGAGCCCAGTAAATGGCTCCCATACACATCGGACAAGGCTCGCACGATGAATATATCTCGCAGCCGGAGAGATCGAAGGTGCCGAGGGCTGCCGCGGCAGCCCGTATGGCGTTTATCTCCGCATGCGCGGTAGGGTCGCAGGTCCGTGTCACGAGGTTGACTCCTGTGGCTATTATTTTTCCGTTTTTGGTTATTATTGCCCCGAACGGTCCGCCGCCATTCTCGATGTTGGCTGTTGACAGCTCTATGGCTCTGGTCATGAATGTTTCTTTTTCTGTCATGCTTTAATGTGTTTTTTGTACGTTCGGTGGTGCATACCGTCATGTGCGTGTCTGCAATGGATATATGACGGCTATGCGTGGCGGCCAACGGTTTTGAAAGTGTAAATGTAGTCATTTCATGTAAATGAAACAATCCGAAGTACGGTTGTCGGCTGCCGTGAACGGTTGACCGCGAAATGGCGGTGCCTGTCGCGCGGGACTTGTCGAAACGATGTGTAGAGGCCGTTCTACAGTTTATTTATATCGTATGCGTACATTATACTGTTTCGATATTTATTGAAAAATGACGGAAGTGAACCGGATTATGGCTATATTTGTGTTGGGAGGTTTGCCGGATAAAACGTTAAAGCCGAATTATATGAAATAATGCTCCGGCACGCAATAGATTTATCGGAATGGAAATCGAGAAAGTGGAAGGGACTTCGGACCGTTTGTACTCGCTCGTCGCACCACTCGTAATGCGGCGGAGTGTGTTGCGTCAGAATAATAACTATCCGTTCTGGACATCCCGGTCCCATATCTGGTTTGTCGCTATGGAAGGCGATGCGGCGGTAGGTTTCGTTCCCGTAGAGTTGAAGGACAACGGCAGTATAAAGATAAACAATTATTATGTAGCCGGTGACGACGGGTCGCAACTTACGGCTTTGCTTGGTGCCGTCGTACACGACTACGGAGGCAGGTGTCCCATTTGTGCCGTAGTTCATGCACGTCATGTACCTTTGTTTTGCGCCGCAGGGTTTTCGGCCGTAAAAGAGTGGAAACTTTACGTGAAAATGGAATATGGCAAAAGTGGCAAATAGTCATCCGAACGTATACGAGCTTGCCCAACAACGTCTGCATACCATATTCGCTTCGTTCGATAATGTATATGTATCCTTTTCAGGCGGAAAGGACAGCGGCGTATTGCTGAATCTGTGCATAGACTATATACGGAAACACGGTCTCAAAAGAAAGCTGGGCGTGTTCCATATGGATTACGAGATACAGTATAGGGATACGATAGCTTATGTGGACAAGACTTTGGCTGCAAATCGCGATATACTCGAAGTGTACCGTGTATGCGTACCGTTCAAGGTACAGACGTGTACGTCCATGTTTCAGCAATACTGGCGCCCGTGGGAGGAGTCGAAACGCGATCTGTGGGTACGTAAGATGCCGGAAGGATGTCTTACGACGCAGGATTTTCCATTTTTCACGGAGACGATGTGGGACTACGAGTTCCAGAGTCGTTTTGCCGAGTGGCTGCATGAACGTAAACATGCCACGCGCACGTGTTGTCTGATCGGCATACGGACGCAGGAGAGTTTCAACCGCTGGCGAAGCATATACAGCGACCGGAACAATCATCGTTTTCGCGGCGAACGCTGGATACGCGAATGGCGCTGCGGGCATATTTGCAGCGCTTATCCGATATTCGACTGGTTGACTTCCGACGTGTGGACAGCCAACGGAAAGTTCGGCTGGCCGTATAACCGGCTTTACGATCTGTATTATATGGCGGGAGTGCCATTGGACAATCAGCGGGTTGCCAGCCCGTTCATATCGCCGGCCATTTCGAGTCTGCAACTTTACAAGGCTATAGATCCGGATACGTGGGGACGTATGATAGGTCGCGTGAATGGCGCTAATTTCGCGCAGTTGTACGGTAGGACTTCGGCTATAGGGTGGCAGTCCATAAAATTGCCTAAGGGGTTGACATGGGAGAGATACATGCATTTTCTGTTGTCCACGCTCCCGGAGGAGACGCGACGCAGCTACCTCGAAAAATTGTCGGTCAGCATCAGATTTTGGCGCGAGAAGGGCGGTTGCCTGTCTGACAAGACGATAGCGCGGTTACGGCAGGCAGGAGTGCCGATGATCGTGGGCGAAAAGAGCGGTTACCGTACCGACAAGAAACCTGTCAGAATGGAGTATATGGATGATATAGATGTTCCGGAGTTCAGCCAGCTGCCTACGTTCAAGCGTATTTGCATCTGTATATTGAAGAACGACCATGCCTGTAAATATATGGGATTCTCGCCCAACAAGAAGGAGACGCAGCGCCGTAAAAAAATAATGGAACAGTATGAAACGTTGTTGCGAAACACAAGAGGGTGAGGCATTCCGCAGCCCTGTCTACAACGTGCGCGCCGTACCGGTGGAGAAAGTCGTAGCCAACAGTTACAACCCCAATATAGTGGCGCCTCCGGAAATGAAACTTCTGGAACTTTCCATCTGGGAGGACGGGTATACGATGCCGTGCGTGTGTTACTATGACAAGGAGCGCGATCTGTACGAACTTGTGGACGGCTATCACCGGTACATGGTACTCAAGACCTCGCGAAGGATATACGAACGGGAAAAGGGATTGTTGCCGGTGACGGTCATAGAGAAGGATATTTCCAACCGTATGGCTTCCACGATAAGGCACAACCGTGCACGCGGAGCGCATAATATCGAGCTGATGAGCGAGATAGTGGCCGAACTCTCTAAAGCCAATATGTCCGATCAGTGGATCATGAGGCATATAGGTATGGACCGCGACGAACTGTTGCGCCTGAAACAGGTTACAGGTATCGCGGCACTTTTCGCCGATAAGGAGTTCAGTGCCGGAGCTGCGCTCGGTTTCGCCGAGGAGAAGGAGCCGGTGGGGGAGTAATGCCGGCAGACAGTCGTTTCCTGTCGCTATGTCGTTGTCGGAGAAAATTATAGTCAGGCAGCGCGTTCCGGCATGAAGGTTATGCGGTCGACAATCTGTTGTTGCTTGTTGATCATTGAGTCCCACGTATTTTCTTCTTGTCTGTTTCGTTCTGGCCTAACTTTTCTGTGTGTAACACGTATGTGAGGAGGCTTGTGTGGCTTTCTATCGTGTAGGGCTGCGGAAAGAGAGCATAGGGGCGTTGTCGTATGTTCGGTGGGGCATCTGCTTTTAATCTCATGCAGACCTTGAATCTTGTATCTCCAATCCGTAATGAAGTATCGTAACAAAGGCGTATGTCGGTCAGTGCCGACTATGGTCGACATCGTATAGTATCTGTGGCGTGTTTTCTAACAGGTGTTAGGCTAATTATGTTTTATATCTTTGCCTTTAACTTATATGTGATTATAAATCAATGGTATACTTGCGATGTCGATGAGTATGTGAAATCGGTAAAATTCTGAAAAATGTCATGTTGTGATAAAAAATAGATTGTCGTGATTTTATAAACTTATTTGATTTTCGTATCTTTGTACATGTAAAACTGGCAAGCGTTTTATAACCTTGGTAAACACAAGGCGAGTTATCCTTGGAAAGGCAGAAGCCCGACTGATGACCGTGAACGATCGCTGCTGCGGCAGTGCTTGGCTTAAAGCCGAGAAATCGCGTCATATGTCAGGCTTATTTTATGTTTAATCCTTTCCAATGGTAACAAAATGAGACCAAAAGTATTCGATTTGGGACAGACGAGTGTTGCCCGTCTGTTCGGTATCTATTTCTTTCCGACTCTTGTCGGAATGTTGAGTACCTGCGTAGTGACTGCTACGGACGGTATATTTGTCGGGCATGGGGTAGGAGCGAATGGTTTGGCAGCGGTAAACATCTGCTATGCTCCGGGGATGATTATAATGGGAATCGGCATGATGCTCGGAATGGGAGTATCTGTAACGGCCGCTTTTCAACTTTCGCATGATAATATTGAAAAAGCCCGAGCGAATGTCTTTTCCGCATTGTTCATTTCAACGTTGATAACGGTTGTCCTTGCAGTCATGGTTCTATCAAACCTTAATTTGGCTGTCGTGTTTTTGGGTAGCTCGGAAACCCTTTCTTCACAAGTCAAAGATTATCTGCAATGGTTTGCTCCCGGATTGATGTTCCAGCTATGGACAATTATAGGTTTGTTTGTTATAAGGCTCGACGGTTCTCCTGCTTATGCGATGTGGTGTAATGTTGTGCCGGGAGTTCTGAATATCACTTTGGATTATATCTTTATTTTCCATTTGGATATGGGGGTTAGCGGGGCGGCTTTTGCGACCTTCATCAGTTTTATGACGGGAGGCGTTATGGTTATAGTCTATCTGTTTCGTTTTGCCGATAAATTGCGTATTGCCAATGTACACCTTTTCCGATTGAGGGAAACGGCTGCCTATTGTTATGCTCAATGCAAAGTCGGATTATCGGTGTTGTTGGGAGAAGGTGCACTCGGCATAATGACTTATATGGGTAATCTGATGTTCATGAAATATGCGGGTGATGCCGGTGTAGGGGCTTTCAGTGTGGCATGTTATTTCGCTCCGTTCGTATTTATGACAGGAAATGCCGTCGCGCAATCAGCTCAGCCTATTATCAGTTATAATTTTGGGATCGGGGCATTGAAACGGGTCGTACAGACGGAGCGGATTGCTGTTGGCGCAGCGATAATTTGCGGTCTGCTTATAACTTCCGTGTTCGTAATGTTCCCTCGTATAATGGTAAGTCTGTTCATTGATGCAAAATCCGCAGCGGGAGTAATTGCAACAAGAGGCTTGCCGATTTTTGCAATGGCTTTCGTGGCATTCGTTTTCAATTTGACTGTTATTGGCTATTTCCAAAGTGTGGGAAAAGTCCGCCTTTCCGTCATATTCGCCTTACTTCGTGGTATTGTTTTCATTATTCCGGCTTATCTTATTCTTCCGTCGGTATGGGGAATAAATGGCGTATGGTTGGCGCAGTTCGTTTCGGAGGTATTGACCTCCTTGACAATAGTTGCTTTTTATTGTTGGAATAGAATTAGGGCTTTTTAATTATTCGAGTTGTATTTCCGTATTCCTTGCAGGGTGTTCTCCATTTTTCCGGTATATTTTAGTTCGATAGAGGTGAGTTGTATAATAACGTGTTCGCTCGCGGCGTATGTTTCTGCGATGTCGGTCGGTCATGGCGATACGTAGCCGGACAGAGAATCGGTTTATATTTTCGTTAGCGCGCTGCCTTTGTGGGCCGCTATGTGAGCCGTCTTGTCGCTTTTGATTTCGTATTGGGGATCCTGTGCGGATGCGTGGTGTCTGTATCCCTTATAGTCGAAATCGGAGGTATGCACTTCGATTATAGTTCCGCTTACTATACCGGCTTCGGAGTTCCAGCGCACCCTGTCTCCTGTTTTAAATTTCGTCGTCATCTTGTAGTCGTATTTTTAGGTAAGTCGTGTCGTTCGGATAGTTTTTTCATGGCGTGCTGCTCTCTGTCATGAGTGCCGGAGGCTTTCGCATGCCTGAAAACTTTTATGGCCGGCTGCAATGGGTATTATGACGACGAACATGGCATTATTCAGTTTTACAGGAATAATCGTGCCAATTCGTGGCTGATGGCTTTGTCGGGGAGACGGGGTTGGACGTTTATGTGTATACGGAAAGAGGTCGCGATACATATCGCGACCTCTTTTGACCGTGTAGCGAGTCTGAGACTTGAACTCAGGACCTCATGATTATGAATCATGCGCTCTGACCAGCTGAGCTAACTCGCCGTTTGCTTTCGTAAAGCAGGTGCAAAAGTAACGATTATTTTCGTTCCTGCAAATATCGCAGGTGTTTTTTAGTTGTAAAATGATGAAATTGTCCTGTTACGGATTGATATTCTTCGCCATTCCGATGCGACGGGAATGTCGTGCTGCGGTCTGTTGGGTATGTTTACGTAATCTTGTATTTCTACCGGTCGTGGCCGCATCGCCGTGTAGTATCGCCTGAGATGCTTTAGCGCGAGGTGCGGAAACGGTAACTGGCTTTATGGTTAAACTCTTTGCTGGTATTGTTCGTGGAGGTCTGTGAACCGCGCTATCCGTCGGATAGTTTGATCGTCGGTCGCTGCGTGGCGCGTAAGCTGTCGTATGATGGTTTCATAGACAGCGTGACTGTACAGTGACGGCCATCGTTGGTCTTGTCCTACCGGATGACGTTATCATGGGTTGCATTTGAAATCCATAGATCTTTGATTAGGCGGTAGTTCACAGGGTTATGGCTTTCGTACTTGACGCCGGTTATGGTTATTCCGGCTGTTCTTCGCCGAGTGCCTCGGAGACCTCCGCTTCGGCTTTCGACAACCTTTCGCGGCAGAATTTTATCAGTTCTCCGGCGCGGCGGACTTGAGCCGCGAGAGCGTCTATGTCCGGGTTGGCTTCGTTCATTTTTGCCAGTATGGTTTCTATTTCGGCCATTGCCGCGGCATAGGTCATTTTATCGTCTTTCTTCATGATTCGTTTTGTTATTTGTCGGATTTGTCGTTTCCGTTACTTCGGCCGAGATGCAGCCGTCGTATAGCGTTATGTCGAGTTTGTCGCCCGGATTCAGATTCGATGCGTTTTTCACTGCGGTACCTTCCGAACGGACTATGGCGAAACCTCTGGCGAGTATGTTGCGCGGATCGACTGCGGCCGTCAGGCGTTCGGCCTGCATGAGCTCCCGCGCGGCGGATGCCATAGTTTGCGATGCCAGTGCTTTTAAGGTACCGGGAAGCGATGAGAGAAAGGTATGTTGTTCGGCAAGTGTTCTGACAGCCGTAGATTTTATCTTTTCCTGCAATGCGTCCATGCGCCATGTAAGGCGGGACGATACTCCGTAGGCGCGTTCACGGAGCAATGCGCCTATCATGTCGATCTCCCTGCGATGTTGCAGCAGGGTACGGGCGGCGATGTTGCGTACCGCATCTCCGAGGGCGAGCAGACGTCCGTCGAAATCGGCGACACGGTCAACGAGAAATGCGGCTACTGCCGTAGGCGTTTTGAGCGACAGGGCAGCTACCATATCGACGACGCTCTGGTCCTTGTCGTGTCCGAGGCCGGTGACGACCGGCAACGGGAACTGGGCTACATGGAAACCGAGCAGATATGAGTTCAGAAAGCTGAGATCGCTTTGCGAACCTCCGCCACGGATGATTACCGTAACGTCGAAATCTTCCATGGCATCGGCTATGCGTTCGAGAGCGTCTATTATCGAATTTTCGGCTCCGTGTCCCTGCATGACTGCTTCGAAAAGCGTCGTCTTGAAAGCGTACGGACTGGCGCCGAGTTCATTCATGAAGTCCTGATAACCGGCTGCCTGCGGTGACGACACTACGGCGATGCGAAGCGGCACCGCAGGAAATTCCAATTCACGGTTGAGGTCGAATACTCCGTCTTCGCGCAACTGAGCAATGGTCTGTTGCCGTTGCCGCTCCAGATCGCCCATGGTGTACAGCGGATCTATGTCTGTCACCCGCAACGAGAGACCGTACAGTTCGTGGTATGTCACGGTGACGTTGAGCAGTACGTTCATGCCGGCCTCCAGCGATCGTCCGGTTGCTCCGCGGAAGTACGAAGACAGCATTCCGTACTGGCTTGCCCATATTACGGCGCTTGCCTGCGCTTTGGGTACTCCGTTGCGTCCTCCTTTCTCCACGAGCTGTATGTAGCAGTGTCCAGACCGGGCGTTTACCTTGAGTTCGCCTATCTCGGCAGCGATCCATACCGGCGTGTCGAAAGCGTCGCATAACGTCTGGCGTATGCATTCCTGTAGTTGCGATAATGTAAGGTGACTGTCCGGCATAGTACTGTCGAGGATAATGTATTGCTGTTTCGTGCCTGTACGTGGCTTGATGTCGTGAAAATGTGACGTCGTATGGTTACTTGTCGACGTTTTCACTGAAAGATAAGGCCGTACCGGAACTCCTTCGCCCGATACGGCCTTGTCCGCAGTTGGTATGTTTCCGTTCGCGGCTCAGTGCCGGCGGATGTGGGATATTATTTTTCTTTCAGTTCCACCTTGAGGTTGAGTTCCTCCAACTGGGCGTCCGATATGGGCGACGGGGCATCGAGCATGACGTCGCGTCCGGCGTTGTTTTTCGGGAATGCGATGTAGTCCCTTATGGAGTCGGAGCCGCCGAACAGAGAGCAGAACCTGTCGAAACCGAAGGCTATGCCTCCGTGGGGCGGTGCGCCGTACTTGAAGGCGTTCATGAGGAAGCCGAACTGTTCCTGTGCGACTTCGTGGCTTATGCCGAGCAGGTCGAACATGCGGCTCTGCAACTGGCTGTCGAAGATACGTATGGAGCCTCCGCCGACCTCTACGCCGTTTACTACGAAGTCGTAGGCATTGGCGCGTATGCTGCCCGGATCAGTGTCGAACAACGGTATGTCTTCCGGTTTGGGAGAGGTGAAGGGGTGGTGCATGGCGTAATAGCGACCTGTCTCGTCGTCCCATTCGAGAAGCGGAAAGTCGACAACCCACAGCGGCGCGAACTTATGCGGATCGCGCAGACCCAGACGGTCGCCCATTTCCAGACGCAGCGTATTGAGCGCCGCGAGGGTTTTCATCTTGTCGCCTGCGAGAATCATCACCAGATCGCCCGCTTCGGCGCCGCATTCCTTGCCCATTGCGGCGAGTTCCTCCGGAGCGAAGAATTTGTCTATGCTCGATTTTACCGATCCGTCCGCTGCGAAACGTATCCACACGAGGCCTTTGGCGCCTACCTGCGGGCGTTTCACGAATTCGGTCAGCTCGTCTATCTGTTTACGGGTGTAGTCCGCACAACCTTTTGCGGCTATGGCGCCCACGTATGCCGCCGAATCGAATACTCCGAAGCCGTGTCCGTGAGCCGAAGCGGTCAGTTCGTGGATTTCCATACCGAAACGGATATCCGGTTTGTCGGAGCCGTAACGTGCCATGGCTTCGCTCCACGGCATTCTCGGCAGACTGTAGTCTATTTCCACGCCTATGGTTTCGCGGAACAGATATTTCGCCATGCGTTCGAAAAGTTCCAGCACGTCCTCCTGCTCTACGAACGACATTTCGCAGTCTATCTGCGTGAATTCCGGCTGACGGTCGGCTCGCAGGTCTTCGTCGCGGAAACAGCGTACTATCTGGAAATAGCGGTCGTAACCGGAAACCATGAGCAACTGTTTTAGCGTCTGCGGAGACTGCGGCAGAGCGTAGAACTGGCCTTCGTTCATGCGCGAGGGTACCACGAAGTCGCGTGCGCCCTCCGGCGTGGATTTTATGAGGAACGGTGTCTCTATTTCGAGGAAATTCTCGGCGTCCAGAAAACGGCGTATGCTCTGCGCCATACGGTGACGCAGGGTGAGGTTGCGTTGCAGCGGAGGACGTCTCAGGTCGAGATAGCGGTATTTCATGCGCAGTTCGTCGCCGCCGTCGCTGTTCTCCTCTATGGTGAACGGGGGCACCTCCGAGCGGTTGAGTATGTTGATTCCGCCGACGGCCACTTCTATGTCGCCGGTGGGCATTTTCGGGTTTTTGGAGGAACGCTCCACGACGCGCCCGTTTACCTGAAGCACGTATTCGCGTCCTATTTCGGCGGCCGTCTCGCGCACCTGTGCGGGAGAGTGTTCGTCCACCACGAGCTGGGTTATGCCGTAACGGTCGCGAAGATCTATGAAAGTCATGGCGCCGAGGTTGCGTACTTTCTGTACCCAGCCTGCGAGCTGTACCTCCTTACCGGCGTCTTCTATGCGGAGTTCTCCGCATGTGTGGGTTCTGTACATATTTTTTTCGTATATGTTTATGGAATATCGTCGTTCGCGGCATCTGAAATATATAAGCGGGAATGCTTTGCATGACCGCGGACGTTCCAATTAAAAAGTTCGTTCATATATTTGCGGAACGGATTTCAAAGGTACTAATTTTCATGGAGACGGAACACGTGAACGATGAATTTTTTATGCGCGCCGCAATTTCGCAGGCTATGATAGCGTTAGAAAAGGAAGAAGTTCCCATAGGGGCTGTGGTTGTCGCTGGGGGGCGGATAGTATCCAGAGGGTATAACCTCGTGGAGACGCTTACCGACGCTACCGCTCATGCCGAGATGCAGGCCCTTACCGCGGCGATGCATGCCTGTGCAGGCAAGTATCTGCGTGAATGTACGTTGTATGTGACCGTCGAGCCTTGCATCATGTGTGCGGGGGCTATCGCGTGGGCGCAGATAGGACGGCTGGTATACGGGGCTTCCGATCCCAAGCGCGGTTATACGTCCGTCGGCGGGGCGATTCTCCACCCGAAAACGGTCGTTACCGCTGGTGTTCTCGAGGAGGAGTGCGCGGGACTGATGGGTGGATTCTTCGCTAAATTGCGCGGACGGCATTTGCAATAATGTACGATTTTCATATTTTTGTCGGTCGCTTGAATTCGGAATGCCGTTGTCAGGCATCGTTCCGGCGGAAAAAGATGAGCACACAACTAAAATATAGCATATAACGATGAAAAAAATCCAGATTTTGTTTGCCGCGGCGGCTATGTTTGCTGTGGCGGATCTTTCGGCACAGACGGTCAACGATGTGAATGCTAAGTATAACGAGGCGGTAGCTTTGATCCAGGCCAAGAATTACGAGGCATCTATCCCTGTTCTCGAGCAGGTGGTGGAGATGGGCTTCAATGCCGGCCCCGATGCTTCAGCGACTATCCAGCAGGCTCAGAAACTTATTCCGACATGTTATTTCCAGTACGGCCTTTCGTTGTGCAAGACGGGAAAACTGGAGGAGGCTATTCCGGTACTCGAAAATGCTATACAGTATGCCGAACTGTTTCAGGACGTCAAGGTACTGAATAACTCGCGTAAACTCATATCGCAGACTTATACGCTTCTGGGCGCCGACGCTTTCAACGACAAGGATTGGGCCAAGGCCATAGATGTGTTCTCGAAGGGTTACGCCGCAAATCCTACGGATACGGATCTGGCACTCTATCTGGCCGAAAGTTATTCGGAGTCGGGTGATCTTGAGAACGGTCTGAAAACATATCACGATATAGTCAATCTCGAAGCACGTCACAGCCGCTACGAGGAACCGGCCGCCAAAGCTCGTGAGAAAATAGCTTATTATCAGACACTGCGGGCAATGAAAGCAGCCGAAGAGGGTAAGACAGACGATGTCTATGCGTATGTAGACGATATTCTTTCCGTCGATCCAGACAATGCCGCAGCCCAGATGTTGAGGGTGCAGACAGCTAACAATGCACAGCAGTGGAATCGTGTTATTGAGTGGGGCGATGCCGCGGCTACGGCTCAGACCGATCCCGATATGGCTTCGTCGATCTATTTCATGCTCGGTGCCGCTTATCAGAATACGGAAAACAAGGATGCCGCCATTGCCAATTACAGCAAGGTGACTTCCGGCGATCATGCGGCAGCTGCACGTCAGCAGATCGAATTGCTCAATAAATAGCCATAGATACGATCCGCATCATATTATATGGATCGTAAAATAGACGCGGGGACAGTTCTTTTTCATAGAACTGTCCCCGCGTTTTTTGTTTTCCTAACCGGTAAGCCAAGATTCAGGATGTAATTGAGGGTACCGCTTTCATTGCCGAGAAAATGCCTGTCGATGAGAAGTTTTAAATCGCTTGAGTTGTAGTCGCTTGGACGTAGGACTATGATGCCGATACGGTTGGCATATCGTTGCCGTGGCATGTACCGTTTGCAGAATGGCTTATATGTTACCGAAGTACGGCGTGCCGGTTATGCGTTTTAGGGCTGTGATTCTTTCTGGTGCGTGACTGGCGGTGGTCGCATGTGTTTCGCCGGCAGTTTTCGCGGCTGGATACCGCGTTCCGTAGCGGTGTATGGAGTCCGTATACGGGAATGTCTTGTTTCCGGAATGTCGCTTTGCGATGTTTCGTCGCGGCGGAGTCGCTCGAACGGTATTGCCCGTCAGATGCGCTGGTTTGCAGTATGTCCGGCCGTTCTGATTTTGTATCCTTAATAAAAGGCGTATATTTGCCGTGATCCGGAAAGTTTTGTCTGCCGTCTTAAGGTTATAGGGGAATATCGTTAAAGATATCGTGTCTTGAAAGGAAGATGTCCGAAATATTTTTGTCGTGTACGCAGGTGGTGCGTTATCGTGTCCCGCGGCATCGGACAGGTCATGTTTCAGGAGAATGCCTGTTCCGGTTGTTTCATGCTTGCCGCAGTAGCGTTGCATTCGTGGCCGCAGGCGGTCATGGCTCTCGCAGGTAATGTTATCGGTAATGTAACGGCTGTCGCGGCCGGATATTCCCGCAGGGATATATATCGCGGTCTGTACGGATTCAACGGTACGCTCGTCGGGATAGCCGTCGGTGTATATTTCCGGTTTTCGGTATTGTCTGTCGCGGTACTTGTCGCCGGAGCCGCATTGTCGTCATGGATCGCCCGGTTGTTTTCACGGCGGAAAGGATTGCCCGGACTTACGGCACCGTTCATCATATCCGTATGGGCTATGATGTCAGTAGGACGTATCGTGTTTCCGGACATGCTTCCCGTTGTCGAAACTCCTGTCGCCGATACCGTCGAGCCGTTCGGGGCATTCTGCAGGTCTGTAGGGCAGGTCATGTTTCAGTGTAGTACGCTTTCCGGAATGCTTTTCCTTGTCGGCATATCGTGCAGTTCGCTGCGGGGGACTTTAAATGCTGCTATCGGAGCCGCATTGCCGTTGCTCGTAGCATTGATTCCGGGAATCGGTTACGGAGCTTTCAATGCCGGTCTGTTCGGTTATAACGGGGTGCTGTGCGCCATGGCTTTAGGCGGCAGTGTACGTAATTACGGGTGGGTGTTGATTGCCGTGGCGTTGTCGGTTGTTTTGCAGATTGCCGGTATGGCTGCCGGATTAGCGACGCTTACGGCTCCTTTCGTATTGTCGGTGTGGATTGTAGAGTGCCTGCACAAAACCGTTTCCCGTATGGCTTGTAAAAGACGGTAATCGTCCGCGGTTTCTTCTTATGGCGACAAGTGATATGGCGATGTATTTGCGATGTTATGACGGCGGATTTGCCGGTGTTCGTACATTTGGACGGGATGGTCAATCCTCTTCTCCTTTACGGTTTATGGTGTCGAGTACCCGTTCTATGCGGCGGGCGAGCAGGTTATAGTAGTAATAGCTTCCCCATGCGAGTACGGATTGAAGTCCTGTGTGGTTGAATACCATGATCTCGTCGGCTCCTGCGAGTTCGCTTGCGTCTATGTTGCGCTCGTATACTTTTATACCGGCCATGTCGCATGCCGTAGTCATGAGTTCCCTTTCGAGGCATTGCGGCGCGGTATCAGGCGCCGGAGGCGTGTACAGCGCGCCATCTTTGGCGAGGAAAACAGGATATTCTCCGCACGATACGAGACGTTGCGCCCGATTGGCACGCAGGGCTATGTGTGCGCCCTTGCGGGCGGCGAAAGCCTGCATATAGTCGGTCGTGGTGAGAGATACTGCGGTGCGGTGTCCGGAAAATGGTATTTCGTAGTTTGTCAGAATGGCCGTGGGGCGCAGACTTATCAATTCGTAACCTCGGTATATGGTGGAACGGTCGCAGGCGATTATGGTGTCAGGTTCGTTATCAGAATTGTCGGCCGGCGGCACGAGGTACACGCATACTATGTTGCCGAGCATCGGCATGTCGTTTTCGTCGAGCAGCGTCGTTATACGGCGGCGCAACGATTCCATATCTATCCGCGGCGAGAGGCCGTAGAGTTTTTCATACGAAGCGCGTGCGTATTCCATGTGGCGGGAGAGGTATAACGGTTTGTGTACCGAAGTATTCACGGCGGCGTATACATAGTTCCCTCGCAACAGGGAATTCAAGGTCCTGTCGCCGGATACCGTTTCGGTAAGCGTTTCGTTATGGTATATTTTCCCCGCGGATTGCATGTTTACGTTCGTCGTGAGGTTTTGGGTTGGCATGATATGCCGCCTTTCGCCCGAAGTCAGGCCAGAAATATTTTCAGCAGCAGTTCGCGCAGCAGTTCGCCGTTATCGGCAGTACCGCCTCCGATGCCTTTGCTGCGCATGTCGTAGTCGCGCAGCAGGCCGAGTATGGCGAAAACCTTTTTGTTCGGGTACGCCGTAGCCGCCTGTTTGTATTCGTTCAGGAAAAACGGATTCGGCAGTTTGAGCAATGCGCTGAGTTCGGCGTCCGACGGCATCGGCATATTTTTGTGTTTCGCCTCCCAGCGTTTGTAGTTCAAGATGAAGATACGCTGGAAATGGGTGAACAGCGCGCTGATTGTCACCGTCAGCGGATTGTCTTTCGGGTTGTTGCGGAAGTGATCGGCTATCAGCATGGCGCGTGCCATGTTCTTTTCCGATATGGCTTTCGTAAGTTCGAAATTATTGAAATCCTTGCTTATGCCGATATTGTCCTCTATGTGCTGTGCGGTTATGCACTTGGTGCCTTCGGGCAGGTATGTCAGCAACTTGCCTATCTCGTTGGAGATTTTGGCTATGTCGGTACCCAGATGATCGGTAAGCATGGCGAGCGCACGCGCGTCTATCGAACAGCCCTTCGAGCGAACGAAGTCGCCCAGCCACGACGATATTTCGTAGTCGCGCGGTCGGACAGATTCCAGTACTTCACCTTTCTGTGATATGTGTTTATAAAGCTGGGTGCGTTTGTCTATGCTTTTACCTTTGAAACAGAGTACGAGTATGGTGGTGGGGGCGGGCGCCGCCGTGTAGAGCGACAGCTGTTCCGGTTTACGCAACGATTGCGCCTCGCGCACGATGATGACTTCGTAACGTCCCATCATCGGCATCTGGCGCGCATAGTTGATTATCGTTCCCTCGTCTGTGTCCTTGCCGTAGACGGTTATCTGGTTGAAAGGCTTCTCTTCGTCGGTCAGCACCTTGTCGGCCAGCAGTCCGGCTATGGAGTCGATGAAGTAACCCTCCTCGCCCATGAGAAGATATACGGGAGCGAACTTGCCTCCGATAATATCTTTCCGCAGACGGTCGTATGCGGCTACTGTATCCTTGAATGCGGCCTTGCCGCTGCTCTTTGCCATAGGACTGTGTGGAATTGTCGTGCTTTGCCGAGAGCCTATTATTGCAACGTCTCCTTGCGAAGACGAAGTATGTTTTCTGTCGTGTCGGACACTTTGTAGCGGTCGTCTATTCTGCGTCCCACTACCCAGACTATCTCCTCGCCGCTCACCAGCACGAACTGGCGGGCTTTGTCCGGGAGCGACACCTTTTCGTTTATCAGGAAGTCGCTGACGCTTTTGCGACCGTGCATGCCGAACGGTACGAATGTGTCGCCGTCGCGCCAACGTCGCAGTTTCAGAGGCCACGACAGTTTGTCGGCATCGATCAACGCCACGTTTTCCGGTTGGCGCAGACTGTCTATGTTGTCTATGTCGGTATGTTCGGCCAATACGACGCTGTTGCCGCAGTATACCTTGTGGGCCCTGTCGGAGAGTTCCACTTCGCAGTCGTCGTCTTCGGATATGGGTGCTACTACTATCTTGCCCCGATCTATATAGGCCGCGAAATCCTTTGAATAGAACTTCTTGCCCGTGGCGCCTTTCTGGAGCGCCTCGAACAGACCGTCGACGACATCGCCCTTGAAACCGTAGCCGGAACTCATTATTTCGTATATGACATAATTGATAGGCATCTTCGGATCTATGGACGAAGGGTCTATCGTCACGAGATCGCCGCTGCGCGATACGGCTATGTCCCTGACCTTTTCCATGCAGCGGTTTATGAAAATCTGTGCGTCGCCCAGACGGCTGATGTTGGCGCCCATGACCTCCGTGAAATTCGGGTTTATGTCTCGCAGTATGGGGACTATGCCCAGACGTATCTTGTTGCGCATGTATTTGGTCGAACGGTTCGAGGAGTCCTCCCTGAACGGTATCTTGTGCGCCGAGGCGTATTCGAGTATCTCCTTGCGGGAGGCGAACAGCAGCGGGCGGATGATCTTGCCGTTGATGTTGTGTATGCCGGTCAACCCTTTCAGTCCAGTGCCGCGCATCAGGTTGATGAAAAAAGTCTCTATCGAGTCGTCCGCATGGTGCGCTATGGCTATCGCGTCGTAGCCGTGTTCTTCGCTGAGTTCTTTGAACCATTCGTAACGGAGCCTGCGTGCGGCTATCTGCACCGATTCTCCTGTCTTTTCCATTTCGCCTTTGGTGTCGAAACGCCGGTTGTAGAACGGCAGACCGTATCCCGATACGCGTTCCTGTACCAGTACCTCGTCTTCGTCGGACTCTTCGCCCCGCAGCTGGAAGTTGCAGTGGGCCACGCCGACGTCGTAACCCGACGATACGAACAGGTCCATCATGACCATGGAATCAACGCCGCCGCTGACCGTGAGCAGTATCCTGTCCTGCGGGTCGACCAGCGCGTGATCTTTTATATACCTCTGAAACTTCTCTATTAGCATGGTGCTTTGTCTTTTTTATATGTGTCCTCTTATATTTGTTCTTGTTACGGAATGCCGGCCGCTTACCATATGTTTACTTCCGGCTCTATTCGTATGCCGAACTTTGAGGCTACGTCTTCGGTAATGGCATCCGACAGGGCTATGATATCCTTGCCTGTGGCTCCGCCGCGGTTGACGAGTATCAGTGCCTGCTTTTCGTATACTCCGGCACGGCCGAGCGCGGCGCCTTTCCATCCGGATTTTTCTATGAGCCACCCGGCCGGAATCTTGACCTCTTCGGGCGTGTCGCCCGGATAGACCGGCATCTCCGGAAAGCGTTCCTTCAATTCTTCGGCCTTGCGGAGCGGCACTAACGGATTCTTGAAAAAACTGCCCGCATTTCCGATGACGGCCGGATCGGGAAGTTTGGCGCTGCGTATGCCTGTCACGGCACGGCGTATGTTTTCGAGCGTAGGATCGCCGAGTTTTGCTGTCTCGTGTTCCAATGCGCCGTATCCCAGAATCGGTGACGGCTCGCGGGAGAGGGCGAAATTTACGGCACATATTACTACACGGCCTTTCAATGCGTGCTTGAAAATGCTGTCGCGGTATCCGAAACAGCAATGTTCGCCGGCGAGTACGCTCTCCTTGAGCGTAGTCATGTCGAGCAGTTCCACCGAATGTATTATGTCGCCCGCTTTGGCGCCGTATGCGCCTATGTTCTGCACGGGTGCGGCACCTACTGTACCCGGTATGGCCGACAGATTTTCCGCTCCCCATAATCCGAGGTTTATGCATCGGCTGACGAAATCGTCCCAATCGAGTCCGGCTTCGGCCCTTACGATTACCTTATTTTTCGTATTTCCCGTTATCGCGAAATCGGTGCCGACGCAATGCAGCAGTGTCCCGCGGAAATCTTCGGTGAAAAGTATGTTGTTGCCTCCGCCTATTACGGCTGTAGGTGCGTCGGCATGTTCACGCGCGGCGAGATATGCGGCCAGTTCAGCCGCATTGCCGAATTCCACCAGGCGCGATGCCTTGGCGTCGATGCCGAAACTGTTGCGGCCGAGCAACGGTGCGTTTTCTATCTCTTTTATCATAACGCTGCAAATTTACCCAAAAAAATCGGATTTGTCCGGCCGGAAATGTTATTCTTACTATGGGGATGAAAAAGCGTATAGCGGCGGCAGATTCCGTGTCGGGACATGGCAAAGTAGGCATGTCCGGCTATGCTGCGTCTGTTTGAGGAAAGTAAAAAAATGATCATTCGGACACAAGAAACCGAAATGTCGCGCGTTATACCCGACAAACGGCATGCTGTCGGACAAATGAAATTGTAATGTATATTTATTGTCGACAGCGTGATACGAACGAAAAATTTTTTATATATTTGACAGTATTCACTAAAACGCGCAATGGCAGAATTGAAAATAGTTTCCCGCAAAGGAACGGCCGAACCCTCTGAAAAAGCCGTTGAGGAGCAGTTGACCCGTTTCCGGGAAGGGTTTCCGTATTTACGAATTACGGCTCCGGCCGGTGTCGGAAACGGGATAGAACGATTGCCGCAGGAACGGGTGGAGTCTCTCGGCAAATATTATGACAGCTTGTCCGGAGATCTGAAGATTGTGAAATTCGTACCTGCTTCCGGAGCTGCCACGCGGATGTTCAAGGATCTTTTCGGTTATCTCGATACTGGAAAAACTAATGATGCGGCCGATACTGTATATGAAAGGCTCGAAGATTTCGCTTTCGGGGCCGAAGCCGCCGCTATCGCCGGTCGTGAGGCTACGCATGAAAGTGTCGTGCGGGCCATACTGTCGCCATCGGGACTCGGTTACGGCTCGATGCCCAAGGGACTGATTCTGTTTCACAAGTATCCCGCAGAGGTGCGTACCGCGCTCGAAGAACATCTCGTCGAGGGGGCGCAATACGCTGCCGGCAACGGTCGTGTCAATCTTCATTTTACGGTTTCTCCGGAACATGTGGACGATTTTGCCGCTTTGCTCGAAAAGGTCATGCCTGTTTACGAATCGCGTTTCGGCGTGACTTACCACGTGGAGCTTAGCGTGCAGGACGGAACTACAGATACCATAGCCGTGAATCCTGACAATACTCCGTTTACGGACGCTTCGGGTAAACCTGTTTTTCGTCCTGCGGGGCACGGGGCATTATTGTCCAATCTGGCCGGAATAGATGCCGATCTGGTGTTTATCAAGAATATAGATAACGTGACGACCGACTCCCGCAGATCGGCTACCGTGCTGTACAAGAAAGCTCTCGCCGGTTTGCTGCTCGAATTGCGCAGCGAGGTGTTTTCGTATCTGGACCGTATGAGCGATAACGGGGCGTCGCAGGCAGAACTGGACGCTGCCGCCGGATTCGTTTCGGACAAGTTGCATATAGGATTGCCATCCGGATTCGACGGGTGGCCTGCGCAGCGCCGTCGTGAATGTCTGGTCGGATTGCTCGACCGTCCTGTGAGGGTGTGCGGCATGGTGCGGAATCAGGGAGAGCCGGGCGGAGGACCGTTCTTCGCTCGCAATGCCGACGGTACGGTTTCGTTGCAGATAGCCGAACTGGCGCAGATCGCTCCCGGCGACCGCCATATGCTGTCTGAGGCTACCCATTTCAATCCGGTCGATCTGGTCTGTTCGTTTACCGACCGCGAAGGGCGGGTGCGCGACCTGCAGCGCTATGTCGATCCGCAGACGGGGCTTATATCCGAAAAGTCGAAAGACGGCAGACCGTTGCGTGCGCTGGAATTGCCGGGATTGTGGAACGGGTCTATGTCGGGATGGATTACGGTATTCGTGGAGGTGCCGTTGGAGACGTTTACGCCGGTCAAGACGGTTACCGATCTATTGAGGCCGGAACATATGGAAAAACGATAAAATCAATATAAGAAGGACTATGGAAAACAAACTTCAGGAATTGACCAATCGCCTCTACGAGGAGGGATTGTCGAAAGGACGCACCGATGCGGAGAAGCTCGTGTCCGACGCCCGCGCCGAAGCGGAGCGTATAGTAAGGGAGGCACGTGAAGAGGCTGCGTCCATAACCGATAAGGCGCGCCGCGAAGCGGAGGAATTGCGTAAGAATACGATGACCGAGATCGCTCTTGCCGGGCGTCAGGCAGTAGCGGCGCTTAAGGAGAGTATCGCCGGAATGATAATAGCCCGGACGGTTGAAGGGTCGGTACATGAAGTTGCCGTAGATCCTAAGTTCATAAAAAAGATGTTGCTCGCCGTTGCAGAGAATTGGAACGGCGCTTCGGCAGGTAAAGTTACGCTGGAGGCTCTGTTGCCGCTTCAGTGGCGCGAAAAGTTCGAGGAGGAGTTCGAGGGTGCTACCAAGGAGTTGCTGTCAGCCGGCGTGGAGGTAGGTTATTCGGACAAGGTGCGTGACGGATTCAAGATAGGCGAGAAGAACGGCGGATTCTATATCAGTTTCACCGACGCCGATTTCGATGCGCTTTTGGGCGAATATCTGAAAGACAAGGTCGCCAAGATATTGTACGCAGAAAATTAGACGCGTATGTTGTTCCGTAAAAATTATTATACTCTCGTTGCTGGGTTGCGGGAATACGCTCTCGATTCGGATACCAAGGGATTCGATGCTCCGGCTATCATAGCCGAGGTGAAAGAGAACGTTTCCTCCGGCGATAGGCGTATTGTCGAGTTGCTGTATACCTATTACGACATACAGAATATTGTCAGCCTGCGTTCAGGCAGGGAGTATTTCTCCCGCCTCGGTAATCTCTCGCGCGAAGAGTTGGAAGAGGAATTGACGGCGCCTTCTCGTCTCCCGGCATGGCTCGGCCGGATCGTGACGGCTTATAACGCCGCAGAGAAAGAGGGGGCTGAGAGTGTTGCCGAGGATGAGGAACTGGATATGGAAGCGTCGTTCGAACGCAATCTGTTCGCGGCCTATTACCGGCAGTGCGAAAAATCGCCGTCGCGTTTCATGCGCCGTTGGAGCGAGTTCGACCGCACGTTGAGGAACATATCCGCCGCATTCGCAGCGCGTCGCAGGAATATGCCTGTCGCGGATGTCATTGTGGGCGGAGGAGATATAGCCGCCGCGCTTTCGAGAAGTTCGGCCGCCGATTTCGGTATCAAGGGAGAGGTGGCCTATGTGGATCAGGTCATGTCGGCGGTGGCCGATGCGGGCAATCTTGTCGAAAAGGAGAATACGATAGACGCGATCCGTTGGGATATGGCCGGAGAGCTTACGGAAATGAACTATTTCGATATAGATTATATTCTGGGCTATCTGGTCAGGATCAATATAATAGACCGTTGGGCCGCACTCGATCCGCAGCGGGGCAGGGAGATGCTGCATAAACTCGTCGGGTCGCTCAAGGGCGAAGGTCTGCCTGCCGATGACAATGGGCGGGAGTGATACTCATCCGGGAAAAACAATAAAGCAATTATATGAAAACAAAAGGTAAAGTAACCGGCATCATTTCCAATATAGTGATCGTTAGGGTCGAAGGTCCTGTCGCCCAGAACGAGATCGCCACTATCGAGTTGGGCGATATCAGAATGATGGCCGAGGTCATAAAGGTCATAGGCGATGACGCCTATGTGCAGGTATTCGACTCGACGCGCGGTCTGCGTGTCGGGACGGTTGTGGAATTTGAAGGGCATATGCTCGAG
Organism: uncultured Tidjanibacter sp.; assembly: GCA_947852905.1. Classification (GTDB taxonomy): domain Bacteria; phylum Bacteroidota; class Bacteroidia; order Bacteroidales; family Rikenellaceae; genus Tidjanibacter. Next base: position 146,846 of record CANTVF010000005.1, read on the forward strand.
GCTACTCTGGGGCCGGGTATCCTGTCCCGTAATTACGACGGGTTGCAGAACGACCTTGCCGATATGGACGGACTGTTCATCACGCGCGGTCTCTCTTCCAAGCCGTTGGACGAAGAGGTGCTTTGGGAATTCAAGCCGCTCGCCCGGCCGGGCGACACGGTGGAAGCCGGCGACTGGCTCGGCGAAGTACAGGAGAAGTGGATCGCACACAAGATAATGGTACCGTTCGTAATGGATGGTACGTATACGGTACAAAGCGTTGCAGAGGCCGGTGAATACAATATAAACGATACGGTGGCTGTGCTGACAGATGCATCTGGGGCGGAACACAAGGTGACTATGGTGCAACGGTGGCCGGTGAAGAAGGCTATCAAGGCCTATGTTTCCAAGCCGCGTCCGTCGCGTATTTTGGAGACCGGCGTCCGTCCGATAGATACGTTCAACCCGATAGCCGACGGTGGTACGGGATTCATCCCCGGTCCGTTCGGTGCCGGTAAGACCGTGTTGCAGCATGCGATAGCCAAGCAGGCCGAAGCCGACATAATCATAATGATAGCCTGCGGCGAGCGAGCCAACGAGGTGGTCGAGATATTCGCCGAGTTCCCGCATCTGGACGACCCGCATACGGGTCATAAGCTCATGGAGCGTACCACTATTATATGCAATACGTCGAACATGCCGGTGGCGTCGCGAGAGGCTTCCGTTTACATGGGTATGACGATAGGCGAGTACTACCGTGCTATGGGACTGAAGGTGCTTATTCTCGCGGACTCCACGTCGCGTTGGGCGCAGGCGTTGCGCGAAATGAGTAACCGTCTGGAAGAGCTTCCGGGGCAGGATGCGTTTCCTATGGACCTGTCGGCTATCATATCCAACTTCTATGCTCGTGCCGGGCTCGTACACCTGCGCAACGGGGCGACGGGTTCGGTGACGTTTCTCGGAACGGTTTCCCCGTCGGGAGGTAACCTCAAGGAGCCTGTTACGGAGGCTACGCAGAAGGCCGCGAGGTGTTTCTACGCCCTTTCGCAGCAGCGTGCCGACAGCAAGCGTTATCCGGCCATAGATCCGTTGGACAGCTATTCCAAGTATCTCGAATATCCGGAAATCGTGGAGTATCTCGACGAGCGCATAGAACCCGGCTGGGCGGCTCTCGTAAACAAGGGCAAGACTATCGTGCAGCGTGGCAAGGAGGCCTCGGAACAGATAGACATCCTCGGCGACGACGGAGTGCCCGTAGAATATCACGACCGTTTCTGGAAGAGCGAACTCATAGACTTCGTCATCCTGCAGCAGGATGCGTTCGATGCGATAGATGCCAATACCCCGCTCGAACGTCAGAAATACATGTTCAATCTCGTGCTCGAAATATGCGACCGCAACTTCGATTTCGAGGATTTCCAGCATTGCGTGGAGTTCTACAAGTCGCTTATCAATGCGTTCAAGCAGCTCAACTATTCGGAGTGGCAGAGCGACAAGTTCGCACAGTACCGTGCGCGCATCGACGAGCTGGTATCGGAAAGGGAGTCTAAAAACTAAACCGTTACGACAATGACAACGAAAGCATTTCAGAAGATATATACTAAAATAGAGAATATCAACAAGGCTACCGTGACGGTACGCGCCCAAGGGGTGGGTAACGACGAACTGGCGACGGTTGGCGGCAAGCTCGCTCAGGTGGTGCGTATTTCCGGTGACGAAATAACCCTTCAGGTCTTTCAGGGGACCGAGGGTATAGCCACGGATGCGGAAGTGGTGTTTCACGGTGAGCCTCCGGTATTGAAAGTCAGCGACGATCTTGCCGGGCGTTTCTTCGACGCCTACGGCAATCCGCTGGACGGCGGCTCTGCCGTGGAGGGCGAAGCTCGCGAGATCGGCGGCCCGACGGTCAATCCGTTCAAACGTATACAGCCGTCGGAGCTCATCGCTACGGGTATAGCCGGTATCGACCTCAACAATACGATAGTGTCCGGACAGAAGATTCCGTTTTTCGCCGACCCCGACCAGCCCTATAACCAGGTCATGGCGAGCGTGGCGCTAAGGGCGCAGGCCGACAAGATCATATTGGGCGGTATGGGTATGACCAACGACGACTTCCTCTATTTCCGCAATCTGTTCGAAAACGCCGGCGTTCTCGACAGGATCGTTTGTTTCGTGAATACTACGGAGAATCCTCCCGTGGAACGTCTGCTCGTGCCCGACATGGCGCTTACGGCGGCAGAATATTTTGCGGTTGACAAGGGCGAGAAAGTCCTCGTACTGTTGACCGACATGACGCTGTATGCCGATGCGCTGGCTATAGTTTCCAACCGTATGGACCAGATACCGTCGAAGGACTCTATGCCCGGCTCGCTATATTCCGACCTCGCGAAGATTTACGAGAAGGCCGTGCAGTTGCCCGGCGGCGGATCGATAACCATTATCGCCGTGACCACGCTTTCGGGAGGCGATATCACGCATGCCGTGCCCGACAACACTGGATACATTACCGAGGGACAGTTGTTCCTGCGTAAGGACAGCGATACCGGTAAGGTCATCGTCGATCCGTTCCGAAGCCTTTCGCGTCTGAAACAGCTCGTGATCGGCAAGAAGACGCGCGAGGATCACCCGCAGGTCATGAATGCCGCGGTAAGGCTTTATTCCGATGCCGCCAACGCCAAGACCAAACTGGAGAACGGTTTCGACCTGTCGGATTACGACGAAAGGACGCTGAAGTTCGCCAAGGCATATTCGGAAAAACTGCTCGCCATAGATGTCAATATAGAAATAACGCAGATGCTCGATACGGCATGGCGTCTGTTCGCCGAGTATTTTACCAAGAGCGAAGTGGCCATAAAGGAGGAACTTACCGAAAAGTATTGGCCAAAAACAGCATAAAGTTATGGTGAAACGACGTGATTATTGGCTGTATGGCCTGATGCAAAGCACTGCGTGGTGGATACTGTTCTGTGCAGCCTGTATGTTTGTCGAGGATTTCGACGGTAAGATTCTGTTGCGTCGTCTCGTGATAGGATTGTGCATTTCGGCGGTAGGAACGTTTCTGATCGGCGGGCTGGAAATGTGGAGACGGCGCGGGAACGATACCGACGTCGCGACTCTCTGGAATCATTGGCTGGTCGGATTGGTGCAAAGCGTGGCTGTCGTATTGCTTGTGATGATACTCCGAGGTGTGCATGGCATATCCGCAGGTTCATGGGTAGCGGCTTCGGCATTCACGCTCGGTGCGGGAACGCTCGTTTTAGGCAGTATAGAACGTTGGCGGCGTCGGAACTTAAAGAGTAAAACGTATGGCAATTAAATTTCAATATAACAAGACGTCGCTCGGCGACATGCGCAAGAAATTGCAGATGCGTCAGCGTGCTTTGCCGACAATCAAGAGCAAGGAATCGGCTTTGCGTCTGGAAGTGAAGAAGGCGCGCGATGCCGCGTCGGATTTCGAGATGCAGTTGCAGGATCTGCTCGGTCGGTACGAGTATATGGCGTCGCTATGGGGCGAATTCGACGGCGGACTTCTTACGGTCAAGAACGTGGACATCGCTACCGGTAAGATAGCCGGCGTCAATGTTCCGGTACTGAGCGGAATAGAGTTCGAGGAAAAACCTTACGATCTGTTCAGCAGTCCGGTGTGGTTTGCCGACGGCATAGACCTGTTGAAGCGTATCGCCCGGCTTGGTATAGAGTACGAGGTCTATATGCGTAAGACCGAGTTGCTCGACCATGCCCGGAAAAAGACCACTCAGAAGGTTAACCTGTACGAGAAGGTGCAGATTCCCGGTTACGAGGCGGCCATACTGAAAATCAAGCGTTTCCTTGAAGATGAGGAGAACCTCTCCAAGAGTGCGCAGAAGATAGTGAAAAGTAAACACGAACATTCACAGCAGCAGACCGTATGATAGTAAAAATGAGTAAATATACTTTTGTACTCTATCATAAGAGGCAAAAGGAGTTCCTCGAAGCGTTGCAGCAGCTCGGTCTGGTGGATATAACGACTACCGCGTGGGAGGCCGACGACGAGGAACGAGCCATGATGTCGGAACTCGATCAGTTGCGTGCGGCTAAAGCGTATCTGAAAGAACTGGCTTCCGAAGAAGGATTCCGTGCGGGCGAGCCGTATACGGACGGACGCGAGGCGTTCGAACGTTACCGCGAAGCTGCTGCGGCTATAGACGATCTCGGCGGTCGTCTGGAGAAGTCGCGCCGCGAGGCTGAGGAGTTGGCGGTGTGGGGCGAGTTTTCGCCCGACGATATACGCCGTCTCGGCGAGTCTGGCGTGACGTTGCGTTTTTTCTCTGCATACAAGAGCGAATTGCAGTCGATAATGTCTGCCTATGGCAATGACATGATTATAGAGCCGGTTGCCGAAAAGGACGGCAGGGCATATTTCATAGTCGTGCAGACGGGCGAAGGCGTCGATGTGCCGTTCGATGCGCAGGAGTACAAGATGCCGGATATGACGGCGGCGGACAAGGCGGCGGAAATCGGACGTCTTGAAAAGCAACTCGCATCGTGGCGGGAAGTTATGGCGCGTGTATACGCTTCGACGGATAAGCTGGAGGAGTATGCGGTAGGCCTGAAAGATCGTTTCGATTTCACGCGTGCTACCCATTGCGGAGTGCGCGAAGCGGAAAACACTCTTGTCATAATGGAAGGGTGGGCTACGGAAGATACTTCCGGTAAGGTGGATGCCTTGTTGGAAGAGTGGCCTGATGTGGTGTATATCAAGGAACGGCCTACGCCGCAGGACGATACTCCCGTGGTGTTGAAAAACAATAAGTTCGCCAATCCTTTCGAAGTGATAGGTCAGTTCTATGCGCTTCCGAAATACGGTACTATAGATCTGACGGCGTTTTTCGGCCCGTTCTACATGATATTTTTCGGGTTCTGTCTGGGCGATGCCGGTTACGGACTGTTGCTCGTGCTTGCATCCTTCTTTCTGCGTCGCAAGAAGACGACGGCGATGAAGCAGATAGCTAACCTGACGCTTTTGTGCGGCGCGGCTGCCGTAGTGTTCGGATTCCTCGCCGGATCGTTCTTCGGCGTGCAGCTGGCCGGTTTGGAGATGTTCTCTGACATGAAGGCCAAGTTCCTCGATACGGATATGCTGTTTACCCTGTCGTTGGCACTCGGTGGCGTTCAGATAGTATTCGGACTTGTACTGAATGTCATCAATACTACGCGCCAGTACGGATTCAAATATTCGCTCGGAACGTTGGGATGGTTGTTGGTGTTGCTCGGAGGCGTGTTGTTGCTGTTGCCTCCGATGATGGGTCTCGCCGCGCTCCCGGCTGCGCTATGTTACACGATCATGGGTATCGGCGGCATATTGATGCTGTTCCTGAACAATCCTAACCGCAATCCGTTGATAAATTTCGGCAGCGGACTTTGGGACACTTACAATAATGTGACCGGTCTGTTGGGCGATATTCTGAGTTACATACGTCTTTTCGCCCTGTGCCTTTCGGGCGGGACGCTCGCGCTGGTATTCAACGACCTTGCATTCGGTTTGACCGAAGGGCTGCCGATAGTGGTGCGTCAGATAGTGATTCTCGTGATACTCGTCTTCGGACACAGCATTAACCTTTTCATGTCGGCTTTGGGCGCTTTCGTCCATCCGATGCGTCTGACATTCGTGGAGTTCTACAAGAATGCGGGCTTCGAGAGTACGCAGAGGGAATTTACCCCGTTGCGTAAAAACGGCAGATAACGATAACGAAACAATAATCAAACTAAAAACAAAACATTATGGAACCAATTTATTTAGCTTACATCGGCGTAGCGTTAATGGTAGCACTTTCGGGTGTCGGTAGTTCATTCGGGGTGTCGTATCCGGCATTGGCTGCCGTCGGAGCCATGAAGAAAAACAAGGGAGCTTTCGGTAGCTACATGATCCTTACGGCGCTTCCCGGTACGCAGGGACTTTACGGATTCGTGTGCTTCTTCCTCGTAAAGAACTATCTTACCGCCGGCATTTCGATTTTGCAGGCTGCCGCTATTCTCGGTATGGGACTTCTGGTAGGTTTCGTCTGTCTGCTCAGTTCCATTCGTCAGGGGCAGATATGCGCGAGCGGTGTCGCTGCTATAGGCAACGGTCATAACGTCATGGGTAATACGCTGATCCTTGCGGCTTTCCCGGAGCTTTACTCTATTCTTACCGTGGCTGCCGTGTTCCTGCTCAGGTCTCTGCTCGGAACGCCTATCATGTAATATATTTTCGGTACGTGAGGGTCCTGCACTGCACGGAACCGTATGTATCGCACGCTATCGGAACTTTGCATAATAGCAAAGTTCCGATAGCGTTTTTTTATGTTATTATCGGAAACGATTGGGGGGACGGTATGTAAGACGTAGAAATTAAAGTGTTTTTATGTCGTGGATATTGTCTTTAAAATCAACGTTATAGCTTGTGATTATAATATTATTGCGTCGTGTTTGCTTGATTTAAAGTAATGAATGTTTTTATTTAAGTAAAATGTATTTTACCTTTAAGTGTGGCTTTTGACGGCATCTGTATGTCGGGGGGGGGGGATTGCGGATAATAATTTCGACGTATTTAAATCTGAAAGCGTTCGTCTGATATGGCGTATCTGCTTTAGGGAAAAGGGTAGAGCGTATTTTATGACAATTTATTTTTGCATGGTATGGTAAGGTGTTTGAAATTTTTGTTGCCGTTGTGCTTTATCGGTATTGCAACGGCTCAGTCTGTGCATGCTGGTCCTGTCGCAGTAAATGCCGTACAGGAATCGTTCGCCCGCGCATGGGGATTGGTGCGTTATTTTTCGCCCAACCCATATACGCAGGAATGGAACGAGGACGAGTGGTTTACCGTCTGTCTGTACCTGTTTGAACGTCTGCCAGAAGACGGCGACCCGCAGAGGATGTTGGAGTTGCTGCGACCGCTCGCCCCCAATGCCTCTATAAGTGCATCGCCGGACGACGAGCGGCGCAGTATAGTCGGTGATAAGGCGGACTATCGTTACCGGCAGCATCATGGCGGCGGGAAAGTCGTAATTCCCGGAATAGCGCGTATGCTGTACAAGGAGTATCGCCATTACGAGCCTTTTTATTCCGAACTCGTCGTCTGCGACGATACGCCGAACACACCGCAGGCGGGCACGGCATACGCATACGAAGTATTCGAGGGGCTATATCTGCATCTGCCGGTGGCCGAACGCGAGGATGTGTTTTCGGAAAAAGAGACGAAAGCATTGCTGCGGGCCGCTACGAAAGAGTGGAAAAAGATGTTGAAAAGTTACGGAGAAGATATGGTCTCTCGCACTATCGGACTCTTCAATAATGAAAGTTACCGTGTGACGGATATTCTGACCCGCTGGAATCATGTGCAACATTTTTATCCTTATCTGACAGAGGATGCTCCGGATTGGGATTCGCACTTGCCTGTCATGCTTGATAGAATGCGAAATATGGCACCGGTATTAAGAGATAACCTCCTTAAAGATCTGTTGCAATATCGCACAACCGTTTTAGAACTCATGAATCCTATACACGACAGCCACCTCTCCGTAGGATGGAGTCTTAGTCTCACTCCCCCCGTAGGTCGCTACATTACATATTCTTACTTGCCTCTCCAACTCGACCTCGTTGAGAACACGGTCCTCATTGCCGCCGTATCCCCCGACGCGACCACCGCTATCACCCCCGGCAGCATTCTCGAAGCCGTGAACGGCTGCGACGCATTCGCGCTGCTGGAGGAACAATTATCGCATGTCAATTCCAGCAACCGCCGCGCCGCCCTTTACAAGGCACTCCCCGACATAATATCGTCGCCCGATGCGGATGCCGAAATAACGCTGCGCTACCGCACGCCCGACGGAGAGCCGGCAGAGGCGACCATGATAACGAGTGTCACGCGCCCCTACTTCGACCGCGCCACGGTCGAGGGGCCTTTTATGCGTTTTACGGAAGATAATATAGCCATAGTCGATCCGCGCCAGAGAAGCGCTACTTACGAGGAGTTCGCTGCGCATCTCGATTCGATCCGTAACGCCCGCGGCGTGGTGTTCGACCTGCGCGGATATCCCATGTACGATTTCGACAAGGTGCTGGCGCACTTGACCGACGTGCCGCTGTCCACATCGTTCATATCCACTCCGGTATATCGTTTCCCTTGCCAGATGCACGTGACCTACAGCAAGAACGATGAACGGATAGAACCCATTGCTCCGAAGATAGATGCTCCGGTCGTATTCCTTTGCGATTCGGATGCCGTGAGCTGGGCCGAGACGGTATTGATGCTGGCGGACGGATACGGTCTGGGAACTATTGTCGGTACGCCTTCGTGCGGCACCAACGGCGACGTGACGGATTATATGTTAAGGGTATTCAACTACAAGATGACCGCCAACCATGCCGTAAACGTGGACGGCAGCCGTAACCACGGCATAGGCGTCATACCCGACATTGAGGCGACGGAAACCCTCGACGGCTACCTCGCCGGTCGCGACGAAGTCCTCGAAGCCGGTTTGGAGTATGTCAGAGGAAATCTGAAGTGAAAGGCATACCGGGGTGAGGCATATTCAACGACTAATTAGGGCAAAACCGTCGTTAACATTATTATACTCTCGGACAATTGGTGTTACACAGACTTTCATACAGGCTTTTATCCAGAAAATCATGACTTTATGCAAATCCTGACGCTGAAAACAATCGGTTAAAGCTGAATGGGCGTATCTTATACCTCATGTCTTTATCGTTCCGTGCATATGGAATGATCCGTTGTTTATCCTATTTCATGGCGAGAGACGACGAGCGCGATAGTATGGGACTCGTATTGCAATACTGTTTGTCGGCTGCGTATATGAAGAGCACTGCGCCCTCTTTGATGACATCTATGACCTCGTCGTTGATTTCCTTTGGTAAAGACGGGCAACCGAAGCTGCGGCCGAGCCTGCCGGCCGAGGAGATGAACGAGCGGTCGCAGTAGTCTGCGCCGTGTATGACAATGGCGCGTTCCATGGCTTTGTCGTTGATGCCCTGTTCGAGTCCTTTTAGGCGCAGCGAGTAGCCGTTTCTACCTTGGTATGTATTGGCTGTAAGGTAAAATCCGAGGGAACTTTTGTGTGAGCCGGGTACGTTGGAGAACGATGTGGCATAGTTGTCGCCGCTGCCGCGGCCGTGCGCCACGAGCGAACGGTAGAGTATCTTTTTGTTTTCGAGGTCTATGACGAAGAAACGTTCCTGTGTGGAGGGTTTGGAGTAGTCCACCAGTACGAGTATGTTTTTTGTCTTGTCTTTTATCTGCTCGAATCCGGTTATCGCCTGTTCGAAGGCGGCGTAATCTACAGTGCCTTGCAGAGATAGGGTTTCATACAATGCATGGTGGTTGTCCATTGCAGTCGTGACGGCGATGGTTTCGGCATTTTTGTCGGCGGGGAGGCCGGTATTGGCGGAGACGGTTATCGTCAGTGCGGCCGTTATGAATGCGAGCGGAAATATTCGTTTCATTTGCGTTGTCTGTGCCTGAAATTTCGGCTAACGAAAAGATTTACACAATGTAGGATATATTCTGCATTGTTGCGTATCAAGACAAATGTAACTAAAAATATTATAAGGCTGCATTAAGTGCTGAATATTTTTACTTTAAATGCGGCATTTGGAACGGTAATACGGTGTTTTGCTGTAGTTTGCATGTGGTATTTTCGTATGACGGCACGGCGGGTGTACGTCTGGCCGTTTGTTGTTGCATCCGGCGATGCATTCGTATTCGGTAAAAGTAAAAAACATATGGCGACCCTTGTCGCCATATGTTCCCGTCATCGTTTTGGAGACTTTCTTCGGGTTTTAGTCTCAGTCTGTTACGAACTTCGGCTACCGTCATTCGATCACTACTACGAGCGATTCGAGCGGCGTGGCCCAGTCGTATATGTATTTGGCGTGGGACGTGGCGTTGCGTACGCACATGTGAGAGCGAGGGGTGGTGCCGAGCGTCCATGTAAATTCTATGTAATCCTTCTGTGTGGCGTCCGGATTGTTGAGCGGAACGCCGTGGATGTATGCGCCGCGCGTGAAACGGCTCGCCCACGGCGCGAATCCGGCTATGGCCGACGAGCCGTCTTTCAGGTAATACATTTTGGGTTTGTGCTCCTGCACTACGTATGTGCCGAGCGGGGTTTCCTGCTGGTAGGGGGGATTGTGAAGTCCGGTAGTGGCCGGGTTCATGCTCAGCACGTACCATATGTCGTCTTCTCCCTTTTCGAGCGTCGCAATATTCTGGTTGGTGCGGTCTACGAAAATGACTTTGTCGAAACGGTTTGTCGATAATTTTTTCACATACTTTTCCGGAACATACCACGAGCCGTCGTATATCATCGAACATATCTTGACGTATCCGGCCGTATCCTTCAGATACCTGAACAGGGTGCCGTCCCTGCCGTACCTTGTCGGAACGGAGAAGTTGTCTGCGGAATACAGCGGTATGGCCTGCGTGCGGCTCGTGCCGTGGATGTCGGTGTCAGTGTTGTAGGCGTCCCGTCCGTGAGATGCCGTGAGCGGTGCCGTGCCGTTTTTGTTCTTGTAGTTTTGCAGGGTTACCCATAGGTCGGACGGATTACGCTGGCCGTATTCGAGTTCGATGAGCGTCTGCCGTATACGGTCCCATTGAAATTCCCGTGTGGAGCCGTTGTAGGCGTAACTGTCTTCGAGCGTGTGGTCGGTGTAGACGAGGCGTTTTACGATCTCGACGTTTACAGGACGCATATCCGGTACGGAGGTGCATAGCGAACACCATGTCGCTCCCGGCGGTGTATCGTTTGCCGATTTTGCGGTCGCTGTCACGGACATTATGGTAATGGCGCAGACAATGGCTGTGATGACATGTGTTTTCATTATTGTGTCGTTTTTTTATATGTATTGCACTATTTGTGCCGATTTGTTCCGGCAGACTGTAGTATTGTCTGCTTTGCTGCAATTTTTGTGCAGTTTGTTTCGTGGCGGTACTTTTGCCGCATTGTCATATATATGGAGCATTAATGGCGACCGTTGGCGGATGGATATGAAAAGGGGACGTATCGCATGTACGTCCCCTTTATTATTAAAGGCATTATTTTGAAGAATATGCCGAAAATTATATCGATCCGTTATCCGCAATAGTAGTAGCGGCGAACCATTTTAGCCATTAGTTCCGGATCCTGCTTGATCTCTTCGCGTATGTTGCCGTCGTTATACGAGCGTAGCGTCGCGATGATGCTGTCGATCATAGCTTTGTTGAATACGCCTTTGGCTTCGTATATGTCACGTTGTTCAGCGAGTTTGTCGGCCGATGCCATGCATGAGTCGGGAAGCTGCGCGAGGGTTGCCACACGGGCTTTGTTTTCTTCCTTGTGGATGTTGACATCCACATAGGTCTTTTCGGCGATTTCGAGACCGTCGGGCAGTTCGAGGCCGTAGCGGCATGCTACGCAGAGCGACGCCAGCAGCTGGTAAATGTCTGCCGAGCAGTCTGCCGAACGTATCTCGACAGTCTGTTTGCCGGAGGAGTCGCGGAGTGTTTCTTTCTCGTTGGGGTTGGCCTGTGCGAACATGTCGCGTTTCGATGTCCAGCCGAGGGGGACGCGGACGAGTACCGAACGGTTTCTGTCTCCCCAGCAGATGTTGGTCGGAGCTTCCTGATGCGGAACCAGACGGAAGTACGAGGTCGGATTGGCGTTTCCGAATGCGGTGATCGACGGAGCCAGTTTCATCATACCGGCTATGGCGCGGCGTGCTATGTCGGAGAGTTTGCCGTTTTCGTCGAGCATCATGTTTTTGCCGTCTTTCATTATGCGCATGTGTATGTGGAGTCCGGAGCCTGCTTTTCCTTCGGTGATTTTCGGCGCGAAGCTGACGTCGAGACCGTACTCGTAAGCGAGGTTGCGGATAACCCATTTAGCGAGCATGAGCTGGTCGGCTGCCGCTTCCACGTCGGTCGGCAGGAACTCGATTTCGTTCTGTTCGTAGATGTGTCCGTCGAGGGTGAAGTTACCTACCTCGGAGTGGCCGTATTTGATCTGGCCGCCTACGAGGGCGACATAATACATGCACTGTGTACGGAAGCTGTTGAATTTCGCGAACGGAGCCGATTCATGGTATCCCTTCTGGTCTACCGCCGGGAACATAGCCGTCTGTTCGTTGGCCGGAGCCGATACGTAGTATTCCAATTCGCCCATCGCTTCGTAGGTCATACCGGTCGCTTCGGTGAACGCTTTCTTTGCCTTCACGAGCGTATATTCCGGAGAACTTTCGAGACGTTCGCCGTCCTTGTTGAAGAACGAGCAGAGGAAACTTACCGTCGGGAGTTCGGCGAAGGGATCGACGAACGCCGTGCGCAGACGGGGAATTACGTAAAGGTCGCTGCTGCCTGCTTCGATGAACGGGAAGAGGCTCGATCCGTCAACCCTTTCACCGAGGGTGAGTATCGAGTTGAGGTATGCTTCGTTGGTAATAACGAAGTTCAGGGTTTTGAGCCTGCCGTCGGCGGCAGGGTACATGAAGTTTACCATTCCGATGCCGTTTTCCTTGATGAAGGAGGTAATGTCGGCAAGGGTGAATTCCGAAGCAGGTTTGCCTATGAGCGCCTGCATTGTGTTTGAACGAATGTCCATGTCCTTTATGTTTTCAGGTTTAGTTCTCGCTATTACAGCCCGTGTGCTTTCTTTGTGCAACGGGCTGTATTTGTCGCAAAGTTATCAATATTTATCTGAAAAAACATTTTTGGCTAAGAATTATTAGTGTAATAGCTTTCGCGATATAAATCTGAAACCGTACGGAGGAATATTCGTGTTGTCTGTTTCGGGATTGTAGGTACAGCGCAGACGCAGTAGTGATGTGGAGAAGTGTTTGTATATCAGTAAAGTATGTTGATGTGCTTGAGATGTTACCGGGAAATGAGCGGATGGTTTTCTTCGGCGTGCGTCACGTGAAGGGAGGCGGCCGTGTTCCTCTCTGTAGATGAGAAACTATTACGGCGGTCTTATTGACCGCCGTAATCATATCGAGGAATACCGTATCCCGTTTGTGTGTTATTCGAGCTCTATAGGGCTTATGTCGATATCGTCTTGAGTTATCGCCTTAGCAGGTGCGTTGAGGTCGCGCAAAGGAACATAATATACGGTTTCGGTAGGAGTGTATATTCCGCAGGTGATTCCTCCGACGAGACTGTTCAGAAAACTCATGTAGGTTTTTACGACATAGTTGTCGTATCCTACGGTATATTGGGATGCATACATCGTCGCGTTGTCGAGCGGAACGAGACCGTAAATGAGGTGGTGGTTCCATTCGCGGCTGACTTCAACGAGCGGTTCGTTGGGCCGGACGTTACCGACTATGATCCGCGTGTTGTAGCACGAGGTCATTGCTATGGCGCACAAGGCCAGAATAAAAAGTTTTTTCATCGTTCTTTAAGTTTATGTCGCCAATATGTGCGCACGATAATCATTGCAATCATGCGCATTAGGGTTTTCTATCGCAAATATATTTATTTTGGTACACATATGACGTTATAGGTTGTCTTAATAATGCGTTCGCAGAAAATAATTGTATTTACAACACTATTGGAGAGGGGCGGTGTGTATAGAATTTGACGTTAGAGCCATTTTAATATTATATTGGAGGTATATGTTTTTTTGTATATGGTTGTTTGTGATTCTTTTTGGAGAAAGATTTTGGATGTATTAGACAAATGTTTTAATTTAGATGACAGAAAATTTTAAACCCAAGTAGAATATGAATACTGATAAATTTTTTATCGCGGCTGTTGCGGTCGGTATTTTGTTTTGTTCATGCGGAAAAACGACGGAAGCGGTTCCGGAAAAAAGCAAGAGTACACACAGTTTTTATGTGGATAACAGGTTGTCGGAAAAGGTGACGCTGTATTTTGTCGAGATGGACTTGGAAAACGAATTGTCTGAAGATTATCAGCTTAATACGTATAACGATGTGTTTGTCTACGGAAATGAAAGTCTGCTCGTACGCTATTATGACAACAGTTTTTATAAAGATGCCGAAGCATTGAACGCTTTTGAATACAGGGTATTGAAAGCGACTCATGATCCTTATGCGACGGAGTGTTATATTAAGGATTTCGAGCGTTCGTCTAATCCGTACGGTGTGTCTAAAAACTTATGGCGTAGGGAATATTGGTCTTATCGTCAGATAGATAAGTGGAACGCCGAATATACGTTGGTAGTGGATGAAAAATTGATGGAAGAGATTTTCGCGCGAGACTAAAATCTGGGGAAACATTTTCGAATATCCATAAAATTATTGATTATGCGTACGAGTAGATTTGCGCCTGTTATTGCAGCGCTTTGTATGTTGCAGCTGTCTTGTTGTAAAGAAAACGAGCCGCAGCCTCAACCGAAAAAAAGTAAGAGTACCCACAGTTTTTATGTGGACAATAGACTGTCTGAAGATATAGAAGTATTTTCTACAGTAGTATGGGGAGCGATGTGTATGGAACTGTCTGAAGATTATTTGCTGAACACATATCATGATCTTGGGGTGGCTGCTCAAGAGAAGTTGTTGGTGAGATATTACGATAACAGTAAATTTAAGGATTCCGAAGCATTGAATGCTTTCGATTATGATAGGGTTTTGCAGGCAACACGTAATTCATTTATCGAATTTCAGATAGTTTACAAAGGCAGAAAATCGAAGGATCTCTGGAGCGGAGAGTATTGGGATTATTATCAGAAGGACAAGTGGAACGCCGAATATACGTTGGTAGTCGATCGTAAATTAATTGACGAGCTGTTTGATTGAGATAGATTATTTATTGATTAACCCTGCTAAAATAATTTGGCTATGAAGAAAAATTTACTGATTGTCGCGTCATTGTTGATGACATTGACAAACTTGTATTCCTGCAATGATATGAAATGCGAAATTCCGGAACAGACGGAGCGTAAGTATGCTGACAGTAATGTTTATGATGAATTGGTCGGTAATTTGGCACTTGCTGTCAATAAGGCAGTTGTCAATAGCCCTGATTTTAGGAAATTGGTGAAAGAACAGGTAATGTTGCAGTTCGACGGAGATTATGATATGCTTTTACAGACTGCGGCACCTATGACCATAACACCTGTGCAAGGAGCTGTCACTCGTAGCAGCGGTGAATTTACTGTAGCCGATATGTTGGAATATTATTATCCTGTAGGAACGACAAGAATTTCTGATAAATCTATTCTTGATGAATTGGCCGAGTTGTATCCGAATTTACAGATTTCAGTTCCTGTACATGCCGATGAGTGGAATCCGGAAGAATATACGCCTGTTGTATGTTTTATTCCGTCCGACTATGTCGATTTGGAGACCCCGACCGTGCAGGGATTCGATGCAGAAGGCAATTCAGTTACGATCGATGCTATTAATGAGCCGGATGAGCCAGTGATAGTTATTGGGCTCAGTGAGCGTAGTGGAGGAGTGATAGGAGACGGAGAGTGGGGTGGTACCGTGCCTCCGTTACAGCAGTTGTGTGCGCCGGTTGTTACCGGTTCATATACAAATAATACCGTTGTTCTCAGTTGGACGTGTATTTCTGTTAATATCAGTCCTCAAGGATATAAAATTTACAGGTCGGATCTGAATGGTAATGGTGAATATACTTTGGTAGCTACCGTTGGAGCCTCGGTTAAAAGTTATAAAGATACGGAAATATTGGCCAATCGAAGTTATTCGTACAAAGTAGCGAGTTATAATGGATTCCAGAATAAGATGTCGGAACCTATAGTAATTGAAACTAATTATGATAAACCAGAGGCTGTATCCTATCTGTCTGTAGATGCAATAGGTAAGAGACGACTTAAAGTAGAATGGACTAATCCGTCTACGGAGTTTTATAGTACGCGTATAGAAAGGTTATGCGGCATTGATAATGAGCCGTATAAACTGGTCGCAGTAATAGAACCGCACGAAAATGTATATTTCGATACGGATGTCGAGCCGGGTGTCAAATATACCTATCGTGTCAGGAAAGTCGATAATCAAGGTCGTTTGTCCGATGCTTATACGGCCTATGCTTATGCTACTTTCCGTAATCCTGATGCCGCATCGAAGATATATTTAAAGCAGATTAAATGTAATTTGAATTTGGTCGAGGGGTGGCTGTTGGGAAAACCTGAATTCGAATTTAAAGTAGCCGGCATGGATAACCGGAATGATAAAACTCCTAAGGATTTACAAAGCAGTGCATTTGTGAAATTCGATTCGAGAAGCGGGGTTTCACAAATATTCAATGGAGTGCTTATGTATAACTGGTCTTATTTCAATCATCTACAATATTATCCGATACTTACGTTTGCTGCCGAGGAATTGGATAACGGCAGCAGTGTGACCATTAACGTGAAGGCTTCGGTGGCTGTGAAAGCGTCGGAGGGTATCGAGTTGGGAGCATCTGTCGAAGTCCCGCTTAAATTTTCTACCCAGGGGGAATATTGCGGTGAAAGCAAAATCCTGTATTTTGAAGATCCGGAAACATGGTTGGATTATCCGAGGAATGAGTTACGTATACTTATCAGCGAACAACCATGAGTTACAAGTTTTATCTTCCGCCTCTCAGGCTAATCTGAGAAGCGGAATTTTCATGCGGAGTCGTTGCCGGGCGGGGGCGGATAGTGCAGCCACGGCTTACACCATATAGACGACGGCATCGGGCGGAGCCGGTTATGGAGTCACGGGAATCGAATGCCTTGTAAAGTCGTATTTCAGATGCAGTTTTTCGCCTGTCTTTTCAAACCGTTCGTCGAGTATTTCGAGGGTGGTCGTACCTTCGTACAGAAAGTTGAAGATACGCTTTCCGTCATGAGTGATCATTTGCCATACGGTGGCGTTTATGTCCTCCGGGGTGCCGCGTTGCGTGAAGCGTTTTCCTGTGTAAGTTGCGGTTTGCCTGTCGGGGGCGATTATGGATAGCGTGAATGTACCGTCGCCGCTGTATTCCGGATTGTATAGCGTTAGAGCATACGAGGTGCCGTCGGATATGAATCCTTCGTATATGCGTATTTGCAACTTTCCCAGTTCGCATCTGTACAGGTTTGTATTGATGCAGAGGGGCGTTCCGGCGGTTACGGCTGGTGCGGGATACGCTGCATGGCATGTGGCCAGCGACAGAAACAGTGCTGATATGTAGATCGGTTTCATGGCTGTAGGACATTATTGTCAGGTTTGATCTGTGGTGCGGCGGTATTTCAGCGGCGTGATACCCGTGTGATGTTTGAAATATTGTACGAATACCGAAGGACTTGAAAAATTCATGTCTTCTGATATTTGCAGTATGGTGCGGTCTGTCGTTTTCAGTTGTGTCTTTATCTCCACTATGACCTGTTCGTTGATCCAGTCGAGAATGGAACGGCCGGTTATGCGTTTTATTTCGCCGGAAAGGTATTTGGGCGTGCGGTGCATGCGGTCGGCGTAGAACGCGACGCTTCGTTCGGTTTTGTAGTTGCGCGCCAGAAGCGAGAAAAATTCGTCGGATAGCTTTTCCTGCCGCATTCGGCGGCTGTCGGTATTTTTGCCGGATAAGGATTTGTAGATGCCACAGACCTCCAGCATCATGGCATAGAGCAGCGTCTTGGCTATCTCTTCTCTGTAAATGTTGTCTATTTCGGCGTACTCCCTCTCTATGAAACGGTAATATTCCACCAGATGCGTCATTTTTTCGTCAGTTATGCGGACGACTGGCATTCTCCTTGAAGCGTTCAGTATGTCTATGTCGGCAGGAGAAGGAAAACCGAGTATTGTGTCGAGCGATACTACTATGGTGCGGCGGACGAAATCGGGGGACAGCGACGGCTCTTCCATGAGTTGGTTTGGCGGCAGCAACATCAGCGTACCGTGGCCTATGTTGTAGGTATTGCCGTTTACTTTTATCGTACCGGACCCGTCGAGGCACAGACCTATCACGAAGTCGGTGAATACGAACGAATCCTTGCTTTCGTATAGTTTGTGTAACTCGTCGTCGGGCGACAGATAGAAGCCTTTCAGGGACTGCGGCGCGGCTATACGCGACAGATCGCCCATATCTATTTTGCGTAGTTTCTGCTTGGTAGGCATACGATTGGTAAAACCGACTTTCGGAACATTTTTTATACTGCAAACGTAATAAGATATTTCATTATAACCGTCAACTTTGCGAATCGGAACAAAGAAATGTTTTAAATATGGAAGATACTTTTTATAAAATGTCCGCCGAAGAGGCGGTCGAACGCTTGAACAGCGATCCGGACAACGGTTTGAGTACGGAGGAAGCGCAACGCCGTCTGAAGGAGAACGGTTACAACGAGTTTGCGAAGGCAAAGCATAAAAGTTTGATCGTGAAATTTTTCAGCCAGTTCAAAAGTTTCATGATAATAGTGCTGCTTGCGGCGGCTGTAATTTCCGGAGTGGTCGGAGTTCTCAACGGCGAAGGTTTTACCGACAGTATTATCATTCTCGCTATCGTGATTCTCAACGCTATCATTGGCGTGGCACAGGAGGCCAAGGCGGAGAAGTCGCTGGAAGCGCTCGAAAAAATGTCGGCACCTCATTGCAAGGCGGTGAGGGACGGCGAAGTTCGTGTCATAGAGTCGCGCGAACTCGTGGTCGGCGATATCGTGGAACTGGAAACGGGCGACTCCGTGCCTGCCGATCTTCGATTGACGCAGGCCGTGAATCTCAAGGTGCAGGAGGCGGCTCTTACGGGCGAGTCCGTTCCGGAAGAGAAACATACGGCCGCCATAGGGGAGAATGTACCGATAGGGGACAGGGAGAATATGGCGTTCGCTTCGTGCAGCGTGACTTACGGGCGTGGCCGTGGTGTAGTAGTGGCTACGGGAGCTCGGTCGGAAGTAGGCAAGATAGCCTCCATGATCCAGTCCGTTCCCGATATGAAAACGCCCATGCAACAGAGGCTCGACCAACTGGGCAAGATATTGGCCATTGCCGCGTTGAGCATATGCGCCCTCATTTTTATAATAGGAATACTTTACGGCAACGATCTTCTGACCATGTTCATGACGGCCGTGAGTCTTGCGGCAGCGGCCATTCCGGAAGGATTGCCTGCTGTTTCGACTATAGTGCTGGCCGTAGGCGTGCAGCGGTTGGCCAAACGGAATGCCATAGTACGCAACATGCCTTCGGTGGAGACGCTCGGCAGTACGACGGTGATATGTTCCGACAAGACGGGTACGCTTACGCAAAATCGTATGACCGTAGTGAAGACGTTCACCGACGGAGTTATAAACGATGCAGGAACGGATACCGATGCAGTGCGCATGTTGATACGCATAGCTGTGCTGGCCAATGATGCCAAACTGAGCCGTGAGAACGGTGCGGCCGTCGGTGTGGGCGATCCTACAGAAACGGCTCTTCTGGATCTCGGTATAGTACACGGGCTCGACAAGGACGAGATACAGGAACATGAGCCGCGTGTGGCTGAAATACCGTTCGATTCCGTGCGTAAACTCATGACCACCGTGCACCGTGACGGAGAGGGACGGCTGACCGTCTGCGTGAAGGGCGGTATGGACGAGTTGCTCGCATGCTGCGACAGGATTTACGAGCAGGGTGCGGTACGTTCCATTAACGATTATGACAGACAGGCGCTTGCCGCCGCCAATATGGAGATGGCCGGTCAGGCTTTGCGGGTCTTGGCCATGGGTTTCAAAGAGATCGACGCATTGCCTGAAAAGGTATCGCCTGAAACGTTGGAAAACGGTCTCGTATTCGTCGGCATGGTCGGGATGATAGATCCGCCACGCGAAGAGGTGCGCGATGCCGTTGCCGAATGTCGCCGTGCCGGTATAAAACCGGTTATGATTACCGGCGACCATAAGATAACGGCTACCGCCATAGCCCGGTCGCTCGGTATAATGACCGACGCAAACATAGCCCTGACGGGTACCGATGTAGAAAAAATGTCGGAGGAGGAGTTGCGCGATACAGCTCCCGACGTGGCTGTTTTCGCCCGTGTATCTCCTGAACACAAGGTGCGTATTGTCAAGGCTTACCAGCAGAACGGCAATGTCGTAGCCATGACCGGCGACGGAGTGAACGATGCTCCGGCTCTCAAACTTGCCAACATAGGCGTTGCAATGGGCATAACGGGAACGGACGTTTCCAAAGAGGCGGCCGACATGGTGCTGGCCGACGATAATTTCGCTACCATAGTTTCGTCCGTATCGGAGGGAAGACGCATATACGACAATATAGTCAAGGCGATCCAATTCATGCTGTCCACCAATCTAGGCGAGATTCTGGTGCTGTTCATTGCGGTGATCTGTAACATGGTTTCTCCGTTGCTGCCTATTCATATCCTATGGATAAACCTCGTTACCGACAGCCTCCCCGCTCTCGCGCTAAGCGTCGATCCGGCCGAAAAGGACATTATGGATCGCAAACCGATAGATTCGCGGCAGGGTATCATGACAAAGCCTTTCGCAACCAGAATATTGTTGCAGGGGTTGTTGATAGCCGCACTTACGCTGACGGCTTACCGGATAGGTCTGCGCGAATCCATAGATGTAGCCCGGACGATGACCTTCGCTACGTTGGCCTTTTCGCAGATAACGGTGATATTCAGTATCCGTGCGCACAATCACAGCGCATTCAAAGGTATGTTTACCAACAAGTATCTGTGGGGCGCAGCGTTGATAGTTGTCGCTCTGATGCTCGTGGTCATGTTGATACCGGGAATCCGCGAAGCGTTCCATGTCGTGCCTCTGGGCGGCGTACAATGGCTGTGGGTCGTCGGGCTGTCGCTGGCAGCCATGTTGTTGAGCGAAGTGGCTAAATGGTTGGTACGCAAAATCCATCCTGTCAAATAATCCCGGATTGCTATCCGGAATAAGACAAACCCTTTCGTCGGCTTTACCGTCGGTCGTTTCCGCCATTGCGGTTATGCCGACGAAAGGGTTTTGGTATTTGGTTATTTTATGCGTGGTGTCCGGTAATGTCGGGCATTTGTTTTTGTGTTTTTGATTTCAGGCAAACGGGAACGGATATTATATGCTATACAGCTGGGAGATAGGGCATGCCTTATATTATATTCTGTGCTGTGAATATTTGCGTTGTTTCCTCCGGAGAGGAACTCCTGTTGGGGTCAAGAAATATGATTATGGCAATTTGAAACAGCCAATCGATTGATTTATGGCAAGGTACGGCTGTCTGTCCGGAAGTGTTTAATAAGCGTGTCTGCGGCACCGTATTGTAAATTCGTGCATTTTGCACGGATTAGCTTTGGAGAATAGGACTAATTGACTTATATTTGCATCCGCTTTAGGATTACAAGCCCGGAGAGATGGGTGAGTGGCTTAAACCACCAGTTTGCTAAACTGACGTACGG
>CANTVF010000006.1 GCA_947852905.1 uncultured Tidjanibacter sp.
GCCGACTGCCGCGAGTATCGTTGTGGTTTGATGTAGAAGCAAGATGAGAAACAACTTATGGAACTGAACGGAAAACGCAACTGCG
Source organism: uncultured Tidjanibacter sp. (assembly GCA_947852905.1). Taxonomy (GTDB): domain Bacteria; phylum Bacteroidota; class Bacteroidia; order Bacteroidales; family Rikenellaceae; genus Tidjanibacter. Next base: position 86 of record CANTVF010000006.1, read on the forward strand.
GTTGTGGTTTGATGTAGAAGCAAGATGAGAAACAACTCCATTTGCAATGGAATATCCGAGCGTCCAGTTGTGGTTTGATGTAGACGCAAGATGAGAAACAACCCCGTGACGAAAGTCACCACATGCGTTAAGTTGTGGTTTGATGTAGACGCAAGATGAGAAACAACCGACCAAAAGGCCGACTGCCGCGAGTATCGTTGTGGTTTGATGTAGAAGCAAGATGAGAAACAACTAAGGGCTTTTAGATTATCATTGCATGTGGGTTGTGGTTTGATGTAGAAGCAAGATGAGAAACAACGCTTGAGTGCGCTCGAACTCTCTCCCACAGTTGTGGTTTGATGTAGAAGCAAGATGAGAAACAACCAGGCTGGGAAAACCTATACCGACGGGAAAGTTGTGGTTTGATGTAGAAGTAAGGTGAGAAACAACCGGACAGGGAGAGATCTCGCTCGACAAGAGTTGTGGTTTGATGTAGAAACATACCAGGAAACGACTTGCGCTTTGTCCGAAAGAGCGTCCACGTTAATGCCTGCCTTTTGCAGTTCTTCAAAGGTCTTTTCGGGCAGGCAACGACCGGCGGCAAGAGTGGAAAGCACATTGCACAGCGCAACGCCGGCCTCCGAACCCTTTTTGCCCGCCTTGCCGAGTACCTGAATGGCCGCGTTGGTCTCCTCGAAACTTACGTTTGCGGCTTTCGCAGCCATACCGCACCGCTCCAACGCCACTTTAATGGCGGGAAGTTCCGCCGAGCCCTCCTGACCGGCTGCAGCCATGACATTCATCATACGCGCCATCTCCTCGCTGGCTTTTATCGGGTCGTCGAGGCTCACGCCGTACTGGTTCATCGCTGTGGTCAGAACCTCCGCCGCGGTCACGCCGTCGCCACCCATCAGTTTGCTGGTGGTAGTGATACTGTTCCCCATAGCCTGCAACGCATCTGGGTACTTGCCCAGTTCGGGAGACAACTGCGAAAGCAGAAGTTTGTACCCCTCCACAACCTGCGAAGCATCGATGCCGAAAGCCTTGGCGCTGTCGCGGGCATATCCCTCTATATTGTCGAGGGTTTTGCCGGTAACTCCTGCAATGGCACTGCGGTCGTGCATCTGGCTGTCGAGGTCGATGCCGACCTGCACAAGACTTGGCATGGTATTGCTCGCATTCTCTATATATTCGCTTATCAACCCGCATGCAGCAAAACGCTGCTCCCATGCGCTTAACCCGGCACGAGCCGTTTCCACATTTGCATTGAAACGCCCGGTGCTTTCCGTCATGTCGTCTATGACTGTAGTAAAGTTGCCGCCTACGTTAAATTGATAGTCGAATACATTTTGCCATTGGAATGTTATTCGTTACCTTTGTATTAATACAGCGGTTATATGGATATTATCTTAACCATACTCGGCTATGTGGCCATCGTTTTACAATGGGGCGCCCTTTATATAGGGTTGCCTATTGTACTGCTGTACTTTGTTTACAGGGGAATCGTCAAGCCGATCGTTTCTTTGGTCAGGAAAAGTAATCGCTCATCATTTCCCTATGAACATGGCCGCTAACATCTCTGCCCTGTTTTTCAGTCGCCGCTTCTCCAGCCACAACGCCTGTGCGTAGTGCGCTGCCCAGTTCTGAGCCGACTTTACATGGGCTTCAAAGTCGCCTGTAGCCTCGGTCATGCCATTCACGGAGGCCGTATAATTGCCTCCGACATTAAAAAGATAGTCAAAGACCTGCATCTCTCTGAAATATTTTCGTTACCTTCGTTAGGTAACAAGTGTTATTATGGCAAATATCCTCATCAATATAATCGCTTGGGCGTTCTGCGCTCTGATCTGCATGGGAGTGCTGGGACTTATCGTCATAATGGTGCAAATGGTATGCTCTTTCTTTCGACGCAAGACCGCAAATGGTGCTCCTACATCCATGCCTTGGTGGGTATGGTGGTCAGCACATAACAACCGTTAGTCACTGCTGCTTCCCGTCGCCGGGCAAATAGGTAACAGTTATGTCGAATGGTGCGAGGTCTTGAAGTTGTGGTTTGATGTAGAAGCAAGATGAGAAACAACACAAGGTAGCGTCGCTTGGAGCCCGATTACGTTGTGGTTTGATGTAGAAACGAAATGAGAAACAACGGAGGCGTCGATCGACGTGCTCGAACTCGAGTTGTGGTTTGATGTAGAAGCAGAATTATAACTGTGAACGAGTATCGGAACCATTATTACGACTTTATATTAAAGACTTTAAGAAAAAAATAGCACACTTGTTCCTATTGTATCCGCCAACAACATTCGACTCTATCATAGTTTCCACATAACTAAACGCACAATATACATACATGAAAAACATTCCATTCATCATCATAGCGGCAGGCGTCATAACCGTCGCGGCAGGTTGCAGGACGAACGACGACGGATTTTCAGCAACGGAATTACAGACCATAAACGCAGACGGAGCAATAGGCATAATGCGCCTGTGTACCGTGGATAACGAAACCGACTCGCTGCTGCTTCGTACCGTATCCCGGCCCGTCACGGAAAAAATCTTCCACTCCGACGAATACGGAATACTCGCCGAACGCATGCTGGCCACCGTACGGAATCCGGAAAACGAAGGGGTCGGCATAGCTGCCCCGCAAGTGGGAGTACTGAGACGCATGATTGCGGTACAACGTTTCGACAAAGAAGGAGAGCCTTTCGAAATTTACGTAAATCCGGAAATAACGCGCTATTCCGAAACTCGCCAAACCGGTACGGAAGGTTGTCTGTCGATACCGGACATCTACGGTGAAGTTTCGCGTGCAGCCGATATAACGCTACGCTATCGCGATGGAAAGACTTTCGAAGAGAAGTGCGAAGAGATAAACGGCTTCACCGCCGTTATATTCCAACACGAAGTGGATCACCTCGACGGCAAACTATTCACCGACATTATGATACCTCCTGCGGAATGACGTACAACTACCGTCCGTGACGACTGTATCATGCTTTTGTATTCGGCGACAGCACATGATCCTGCCCACCTCTCCGCCTACAGCAATTAGTCGCACAATGTACGAAAACGTCCGTCTGCAGCACCGCAGCCGACACCGCGCAATAGCCATAATCTACGGATTGCACGACAATGTCTTAATGTTACGAGACTGCCAATGATCTCGTTCACTCCGTACTACATCGGAACACAACTCTTTCGTACAGCTATCCTGCAATAATACGATTGCCTTCCAATCTTATTTCCACAGCAAACCACAACGAAAGAACGCAACCTCAAAGCGGCATTCAGTTGTTTCTCATCTCGTTTCTTTAACAAACCACAACAATAATATTTTCCCAACTTCGCAAAAGTGCGTTGTTTCTCATCTTATTTCTACATCAAACCACAACAGGAGGACGCCACGTAAAATCCCGATGGTTGTTGTTTCTCACCTTGCTTATACATCAAACCACAACTACCTCATGTTTCTGGTCATCAGCATCTGCATTGTTGCTTATCATGTATGATGTAGAAACCACAACTTGGGCTAGGTAGCCTACAAGACATGGCAGGTTGTTTCTCATCTTGCTTCTACATCAAACCACAACATGCTGTAATATCATATCAAAGAACAGAAATCCGTTAACGAAAATATCGAAAATTTCCAATTTCCGCAACTATAGTATCCGTCCGTCTGCAAATAACTGTAACGCATTTACAAGTATGGCCAAGCTATAAAATATGACATCCAGGCAATGTGTTTTCAACCCGTAGTAACATAGAGGCGATGCGACATTTGATGTAGATAAGCTCCGTTCCCCTACCGTCCACAGCCGCATTACAGCACAAACTGCGGAAACCCCACTACACACAGCCTTATAAAAACTGCCTGACCGCCGCCCAAAACTCCTGTATACCGCCACACATTCGCCACGAATCACGGCACATGGCACTACTGCGTCCCATTCCCGACCGATCCGGTAATAAAAAAGTTTCGCCCCCGGATATGATCGGGGGCGAAACAGTATATAACCTAAATTTTTCAAATCAAAGGTTTACACGGCAAGCAACACGAGTATCTGAGCCGAAATAACCCTGAGGAACATGGTAAGCGGATAAACCGTAGTGTAACCGACGGCAGGTAGGTCATTGGGAACCTTGCTCGATATGAACGAGAGTGCGAACGGGTCGGTATTGCCTCCGGCGATAACGCCCGTAAGGGTAAAGTAATCGACCTTGCACCATTTGCGTGCCACGAACGACATGAGCAATATCGGCACTATGGTTATTATGAATCCGTATCCGATCCATTTCCAACCGCCTTGATTTACGATAGTATCCACGAAACCTTCGCCTGCACTGAGACCCACCGCCGCAAGGAACAGCGTAATACCTATCTCCTTGAGCATCAGGTTGGCACTGACCGTCGTATACGTTACCATACGAACGCGGGGACCGAAGCGGCCGATAAGTATGGCTACGACGAGAGTACCGCCCGCGAGACCGAGCTTAACGGGCTGCGGAACGTTGAAGAACGGTATACTGCCGACCAGAGCGCCGAGCAAAAGACCTACGAAAATCGGTATCACGTTGGGTTCGCGCAGCCTCTTGAGCTGATTGCCGAGCATACGCGATACATCCTGCAAAGCCATTTCGTCGCCGATAACCGTCAGACGGTCGCCGAGCTGGAGCAACAGATTGGCATTGGCCACGAGATCGACACCTGCACGGTTTACACGCGTAACATTGACGCCGAACTGAGTTCTGAGTTTGAGATCGCCCAGATAACGTCCGTTGAACTGCGACTTGGTAATCACGATACGACGCGAAACATACTTTCCGGTATCTTCTTTCCAATCCTCGTCTCCCAGAGACATTTGTTCGCCGAGAAAAGCGGCAACCGGTGCGATATCCTTCAGTGCGGCAAGCACATATAGTATATCGCCCTCTCCTATTACGGTCTGACCGTTAGCGAGCGTAGTCGATCCGTCGGGATGCATGACACGCGAGATCACGAATTTGTTCTCACACATCTCCCTGAGTTCCACTACCTTCTTACCGATAAGTTCGGGATTGATCACCTTTACCGAAGCACTGCCGGTAGCCATGGGATCGCTTTGACGCGCCTCCTCGATAGCCCTGTTTTCCTTCTCTATATCTACCTTGAATATCTTACGGATTATAAGCAACGACGATATTATACCTATCACGCCGAGGGGATAAGCCACGGCATAACCGAGTGCAATAGTCGGATCGTTGACACCGCTCGCATCTATATAAGCCTGCTGCGCCGCACCGAGTCCGGGCGTATTGGTTACGGCACCCGAAAGCACACCCACCATAGTAGGCAGCTTCACATCGGTCACTTTCCACAATATCAGCGCGATAGCGACGTTAAGAACTACACCGAGAGTAGCCAGTGCATTGAGTTTAAGACCGCCCTTCTTGAAAGACGAGAAAAAACTCGGTCCCACCTGCATACCTACGGCGAACACGAACAACGTCAGACCGAAATCCCTTACGAAACCGAGTACATTAGGCTCCAATACCATTCCGAAATGACTCGCAGCGATACCGATAAACAGTATCCAAGTGATACCCAAAGAGATACCGCCGATCTTCAATTTTCCGAGAGCGGTACCCGCAGCGATCACGAAAGCCAGAAGCAAGATCGAGTGGGCGACTCCGGTTCCGAAGATCAACTCCTTAATCCATTCCATAATAAGTTAGACTGCTTGATATAAGATTAATTGTTAGTTTATCCCAAGTCACAAAAAACGGCGCAAAGATACCTTCTTTATTTTAAACGACCGAATATAAACCGAAGTAAATTTCAGAAAAAACCGCACGCCCGACTGTATTTACTTAACACACCTTGAAACATGCACACATGCCGGTACATTGACATTCACGACCGGTGCACCTAAATTTCAGACGCCGCACACATGACAGTCTGAAGATTGCAAATACACGCCGGTCACCATAACGCCCTGCGTGCTCCGATATCGTTGTCCGCAACATGCGGCATAAAAAAGACAACTACATCCCGTACAATCCCGCAAGCAGTCATGACTGCATTTACCTCATGCCACGAAAACGCGAAATACAAACGGAAATCCCGGCCGCATATCAGTCGAACGAGAGGCAACCATAGCGACCGGCAGAACATCATACCGCAAATACGCGAAACCGTAACTTACAGAAAGAAAAAAGCCGGCAGTAAGCAGGCTACTCTCCGTCAATCGATATCACCACTTGAAATTAAAATGAAACTACGGCAACGAAATCCGAAAACATGATACTTCCAGAAATGTTTTCCGACATGTTCGCAGGCGCATCACTTGCCGTCGACCACACGACGCAGGCGTACTAATGCACCGGCAAGACGTTCGTTGCGCCCCGCATTGCGCAAGCGCACCTTTTCATATGCCTCCGGGCAACGCCTTTCCCACAAACCGACAACCCAATAAAGGCCGAAATCCATCACCATACACACGGCAATGACTATATAGAACTGCGCATCCAGCGACACCGACGCTACATTCTCCAGCACTAACCATACCGCCAGCGGCACCAGATCGATGAGCATCAGAATACCGGTCGTGACGAGATGCGAATATTCGAGTCTGATGAACAAATGGTGCATATGTATCTGATCCGGACTGAAAGGAGGACGTCCCTGTGCTATACGCGTGACCATAACGCGCAGCGTATCGAATATCGGAAGTGAAAAAGCGGCGAAAATGAATGCCACAACACCTTTAACACGTACCTCTGCGCCGAGTCCCGCCAACCTCGCCACCATAGCGGCCAATAGAATACCTATGACGAGCGATCCGCCGTCCCCGAGGAACATCTTATATTTGCGTCCGAACACATTGTGCATGAAAAAGGGAATCATAGCCCCGGCCATAGCGAACGACAACACGGTAAATGCCGCGTCGCCGCCACGCATGAACAGTACCCCGCACAACGATGCCACCACTATAACGAATAGAGCCAACAGTCCGTCCACACCGTCGATAAGGTTTATGCCGTTTATAAGACCGGCCAACGCCAGCAATGTCAACGGCCACGCCACCCACGGCGACAATTCGTAAACACCCCATAAACCCTGGAAATCATCGATCATAAGCCCTCCGGCAAAAGCCATCACGGCCACCGCCGCCACCTGCAAAACCAGTTTGACCGACGGTCTGATCGAGAATATGTCATCCATGACTCCGGTGTAGAGCATGATACCCGTAGCCGCGAATACCGCCACGGGAAGCTGTCCGCCCGCCGGTACGCCGCTTACGACGCTCGCAATCATCACCCCCATGAAGATACCTGCGCCGCCGAGTACCGGAATAGGCTCCTTGTTCAGCTTGCGGGCGTTCGGATTGTCCACTATGTTTTTCATGATAGCTATCTTGACGAGTCGCGGATGAAGCGCAGCCACTACGACGGCCGCCAACACCGCCGGCAAAAACAACTCGAAAAGCAATCCGATAATCATAGTAAAATCCAAATCTCACGCATACCCGATAGCCGACGGCATACTGCTTCGCCGACCTCGCGTATGCATTACACAAAGATATAATTTTTAACCGCAATTAGCAATCGTGCGGCATTCGCTTCCTGTATTTTATCGTAAGCCGCCCGAAAGTCTCACGGCACTAACGAAAAACGTCGCGGACCGCAAATGTTCCGCGACGTCTGTATCATAAAACCCTATCCATACGTCACATGCACACGCAAGCTAACCACCGTCACAACTGTGCAGTCCCGTACGAAACGGCTTACGGCATTTATTTTCCTGCCATATTGCGCTCGAAACATTCGAGCGTATTCTCGAGCAGGCACGTTATAGTCATGGGCCCTACCCCTCCGGGCACTTTGGTAATCATTCCCGATACCGGCTCGCACGCTGCGAAATCGACATCGCCGCATAATTTTCCGGTCTCCGGATCGCGGTTGACACCTACGTCTATCACTACGGCGCCCGGCTTCACCATATCGGCAGTCACGAACTTGGGACGTCCTATTGCAACTACCAATATGTCGGCCTCGCGTGTCACCGACCCGAGATCTTTAGTTTTACTGTGGGCTATGGTAACGGTAGCGTTTTCATCCAGCAACAGTTTGGCGACAGGAAGTCCTACGATATTGCTGCGGCCTATCACTACAGCTCTTTTACCCGCCATTTCCACACCCATATGTTTCAATATCCTGATTATGCCGTGAGGAGTACAGGGCAACAGACACGGTTGCTTGAGCCATAATGCGGCCACATTGAGCGGATGGAACCCGTCCACATCCTTGTCCTTGGATATGGCTGCGATCACCTTGTCGGCATCTATATGGGAAGGCAGGGGCAACTGCACGAGTATTCCGTCCACCTCCCTGTCACGATTCAGGCCTTCGATTATGCCGAGCAGTTCCTCTTCCGAAATCGTAGACGGTTTCAATATGGTGCTGCTCTTCATTCCGAGTTCCCCCGCGGCCTTGGCCTTACCCGTAACATAAGACACGCTTCCGGGATCGTCCCCTACCAGAACGACGACCAGATGAGGAACACGCCCGTATTTGCCTTCAAGTTCCTTTACCCTTTCGGCCATTTGCCGTTTCATCTCCGTTGCAAGCTCTTTTCCGCTGATAACCATTCCCATATCCTAAAGTTTAATAAAATTCAACAATAATCCGCGACACATGCCGTACTACACGCTACGCTACAGACAGCATTTCCGTAATACGGTTTACCGAATCCGCATATGCCGTACCGTCCGACATTGCGCCGTACCGCGCTACTCTTTACGTTCCAAAGCGCATGCGCCTATATCGGTGCGATAAAACAAATTGTCGCACTCGATCCTGCTCACGGCGCCGTATGCCCTGTCGCGTGCCTGAGCCAAGGTTTCGCCACGGCCTACGACCATAAGCACCCTGCCGCCCGAAGTTACCAGACGCCCTTCTTTCTCCGAAGTACCCATATGGTAAACCGTCACGTTATCTTCCTGCGGAATGCCGGTTATCACGAAACCTTTTCCGTAACTTCCCGGATATCCTTCGGACGCCATTACCACACCGAGTGCCGCGCGGTCGTCCCATTCCGGCTCCTCTATACTCCGCCCTTCGGCCACACCGGCGAAAATGTCATAGGCATCGCTGCGAAGTCTCGGCAGTATCACCTCCGTCTCCGGGTCGCCGAAACGCGCGTTGAACTCTATGACCTTGATACCGTCTTTAGTCTTCATCAAGCCGCCGTACAGCACGCCTGTAAAGGGAACACCCTCCAGCACCATCGCAGCAGCGGTCTTTTTCATGATAGCCTCGAAAGCGTATTCCCGCTCCTCTTCGGTTACGAAAGGCACCGGGGAGTAAGCCCCCATTCCGCCCGTGTTGGGACCTTCGTTACCGTCGTAGGCACGTTTGTGATCCTGTGCGAGAGGCATCGGCCACACGTCGCCTCCGGAGACGAAACACATGAAAGAAAACTCTGGTCCTTCCAGATAGTCCTCGACCACGACACGGCCCTTGCCGAATCTGTCGTCGAGCAACATTCCGCGCAAAGCCTCGTCTGCCTCTTCATACGTCGCGGCCACTACCACACCTTTACCCGCAGCCAGCCCGTCGTATTTCAGAACGGCCGGTACCGGACGCGAGAACACATAGTCGCGCGCAGCCTCGTAATCGTCGAACGAACGGTAAGCGGCCGTGGGAATGCCGTACTTAATCATCAGCTCCTTGGCGAACTCCTTGCTCGACTCGATCTTCGTAGCCGCCGCCGTCGGGCCGAATATCCTCAACCCCTTCTCGCGAAAACGGTCTACGATTCCCGCATTCAGAGCCGCCTCCGGTCCGACCACCGTAAGGTCTATCGAATTGGTCTCGGCAAATCCGAGCAACCCTTCCACGTCGGTATCCTTCAAAGGCACCGTCTCGGCCTGATGCGCTATACCGGCATTGCCGGGCGCGCAGAATATCTTGTCAACCTTACCCGAACGCGACAATGCATCCACTATCGCATGACAACGTCCGCCTCCGCCTACTACGAGAACTCTCATTCCTGAATTATAATGTCGTTATTCAATAATCTGTATATTTCGTGCTGTTCCGTCGGCCATTCTTTCGTTCCGCCGGCAACCCTCACGGCCGGCGCTACAGTTTCCGCACCTAAAGGCACACCGCACCGCCAGACGCGACCGTCAATGTTTGAAATGACGCTCGCCGGTAAATACCATGGCAATGCCCAACTCGTTGGCCTTCGCTATCGAATCGGCATCGTGTATGCTGCCGCCCGGCTGTACGATGGTCGTCACCCCGTATTCGGCAGCCAGAGTCACAGTATCGTCGAACGGAAGGAATCCGTCCGATGCCAATACCAGCCCTTCGGTGAATCCCGCCTCGCGTGCCTGTTTGAGAGCTATCTCCGCAGAGCCTACACGGTTCATCTGACCGGCGCCGATACCCGCGGTATGGCCGTCGCGCACTACGACAATGGCATTGGACTTGACATGTTTCACGATTCTCCATGCAAAATCCATATCGGCTATCTGCGCTTCGGTAGGCTTTCTGTCGGTAACGGTCATGCCTATCTCGACGCTGCGAGTCTCCGTATCCAGATCCTGCACGAGCAATCCTCCGTTAACGCTCACAATCTGACGTTCGCGCACTCCGCCGCGCTGCATGTCGACTTCCAGCAGACGCAGGTTTTTCTTGGCCGTGAGTATCGCGAGCGCCTCCGCCGAAAACGACGGCGCGATTATGATCTCCAGAAATATCGGTTTCATTGCCGCCGCCGCACGCGCGTCAACCTCCCTGTTGAACGCCACTATACCGCCGTATATGCTGACCTTGTCGGCTTCGTAAGCCTTCGTCCATGCCTCGAACGCATCCGCGCCCACTGCCGCGCCGCAAGGATTCATATGCTTCAAGCCCACGCAGAACGGATCATCGAACTCGCGGACTATGTTGAGCGCCGCATTGGCGTCCTGTATATTGTTGTAAGAAAGCTCCTTACCGTTCAACTGACGGGCGAATGCCAGCGAATACGGTACCGGTGCGGAAGCCCTGTAGAATTTCGCGCTCTGATGCGGATTCTCGCCGTAACGCAACGTCTGCACTATGTCGAAATCGAGGAACAGCTTCTCCTCCAGTCCCGCCTTGTCACGCAGGTAAGACGCTATGCACGCATCGTACTGCGCCGTATGGGTGAACGCCTTGGCCGACAGTTTCAGACGGGTTTCCGGCAACGTGTTGCCGCCTGCGGCTATCTCGGCGAGAATCTGTCCGTAATCCTGCGGATCGCAGACCACCGTAACGTCGCGATAGTTCTTCGCCGCACTGCGCAGCATAGACGGACCGCCTATGTCGATGTTTTCTATAGCATCCTCCATCGAGACGTTCTCCTTGGCTATGGTCTGACGGAACGGATACAGATTCACGCACACCATATCTATAAACTCGATGCCGTTCTCACGCAACGCGTCCAGATGACTCTGAAGATCGCGACGGGCAAGAAGACCGCCATGCACCTTGGGGTGAAGCGTTTTTACACGACCGTCGCATATCTCCGGAAATCCGGTTACGTCGCTTATGTTCGTAACCTCCAGTCCGGCATCGCGCAACAGTTTCATCGTTCCGCCGGTGGCTATTATCTCCCAGCCCATTTTCTTCAAAGAACCGGCAAATTCCACCACACCGGTCTTATCGCTGACGCTGATAAGTGCTCTCATATAATAATCGTATGTTTTGTATTCTTTGTTTTCACTGTTCCGTCTTCCGCACCTTGCGAATGTGAGCAGCATGCCCTGCGAGCTACCGCTTGCCGCAAGACATCCGGCCGACTGCAAGCGGCGACCCCAATTTCTCACGACACCGCAACCGTCGCGCAAGACACCCGGCGCACCGGCCGCGACACGACGCTCCGTCACCCCCGACTGCCTATGAGACGAGCGACGGTATCCACATAAAGAACGTGTTCCACGGCATGTATCTTCGCCTCCAACTCATCGATGTCGTCTCCGTCGTAGTATATCGCCCTCTGGTCTACTATTCGGCCGCCGTCCAGTTCGCCGTTAACATAATGGATCGTCACGCCGTATACCTTGACGCCGTAATCGAACGCGTCACGTATCGCATGCGCTCCCTTGAACGCAGGCAGCAGCGACGGATGTATGTTCACTATCCTGTCGCGATAGGCTTCGAGCATCACATCGGACAATATGCGCATGTATCCGGCAAGGCACACCAGTTCGACACCCTTATCATCCAACAGCCCGACGATACGCCTCTCGTATTCAGCCTTCGAAGCATATTCCTTCGGACGGAAAGCGAACGTCTCTATGCCGAAACGCCCGGCACGTTCGCACACATAAGCGCCCGGCTTGTCGCACACGAGCAACACTATCTCGGCATTGAGTCTCCCGTCGGCGCAGGCCTGTGCCAAAGCCTCGAAATTACTGCCGTTACCGCTGGCGAATACCGCCAGTCGGGTTTTCTGCCCCGCATTCGTCATCGTCATATCGTCACTATGCGAACGGTTTCATTTTATCACTACGCCTTCGGCATCGGTTACGCGCCCTATGATCGACGCGCGTTCGCCGAACGATTCGAGTATACCGATAGCTTTGGCAGCCTCGGCTTCCGGCATCGCTATAACCATGCCTATACCCATATTGAAGATGTTGAACATCTCCCTGTGGGCTATCTTGCCGTACTTTTCGAGGAAACGGAACACGGGAAGTATCTCCCACGATCCCTCCGTCACCTCTATACCCTGCCCGTCGTGCAATATGCGGGGGATGTTTTCGTCGAACCCGCCTCCGGTAATATGGCTGATTCCGTGTACGTCGCACTCGGCTATTACTTTGAGAACCTGCTTCACGTATATCTTCGTCGGAGTGAGCAGCACCTCGCCCAACGTCTTGTCGCCGAGTTCGGCATAAACTTCATCGAGCTTCAGACCGTTGTCGGCCACTATCTTGCGCACGAGGCTGAAACCGTTGGAATGCACGCCGCTGGAAGCTATACCCACCAGCACGTCGCCAGCAGCGACTTTGGAGCCGTCGATAAGACGTGCCTTCTCCACAACGCCGCACGTAAAACCGGCGATATCGTAGTCGTTACGCGCATACATTCCCGGCATTTCGGCCGTTTCTCCGCCCACCAGAGCGCAACCGGCCTGACGGCACCCCTCGGCCACACCCGAAACGATAGCCTCGACCTTTACCGGATCGTTCAGTCCGAGCGCTATATAATCGAGAAACAGTATCGGCTCGGCACCCTGTGCCAGAACGTCGTTCACGCACATGGCCACGGCGTCGATACCTATCGTATCGTGCCTGTCCATCTCTATGGCGATCTTTAGTTTCGTACCCACGCCGTCCGTTCCGCTGACGAGCACCGGCTCGGCGACCTTGAGCGCCGACAGGTCGAACATACCCCCGAAAGCGCCTATATTGCCCATAACACCCGTGCGGGCTGTCGATGCGACGTGTTTCTTGATACGCCTTACGCCTTCGTAACCCGCTTCGAGGCTGACGCCTGCCTCTTCATAGCTCTTTGCCATAGTAACTGAAATATTTTTTATGCCGTTAACATTTGCTTTTATCCTTGTTCACTTCGTGTATCGACTGGTACAATGCCGTCGGATAACGTCCCGTAAAACATGCCACGCACAACTCTTTGCGGTTTCCGGCGGCCTTGTGCAACGCCTCGTCGGAGAGCCACACGAGCGAATCGGCGCCCAGCTGCTTGCGCACCTCCTCCTTGTCAGGAATCCTCGCGCAGATGAGTTCGTCGTAGGTCGAAGTATCCACACCGTAGAAACACGGATGCGTCATGGCCGGACTCGCTATCCTGACATGTATCTCCTTGGCGCCCGACTGACGCAACATCTTTATGATACGCCTCATGGTCGTACCGCGTACTATCGAGTCGTCCACCAGAACGATACGTTTACCGTCCACGATGCTGCGCACCGGAGACAGTTTCATTCTGACGCCCTTTTCGCGCAACTCCTGCGAAGGCTGTATGAACGTACGTCCCACATATTTGTTCTTGATAAGCCCCATTTCATAAGGAATGCCGCTGGCCTCGCTGTAACCTATCGCGGCACTGAGACTGGAATCGGGAACGCCCACCACTATATCGGCGTCCGCGGGAGCCTCCTCGTAGAGCATACGCCCCGTCTCCTTACGGAAGGAGTGTACGTTGATGCCCTCGATATCGCTGTCGGGACGCGCGAAATATATGTACTCCATGGAACACATGTTGTAATGCTTGAACTTGGAGTAGTCCACGCTCTGCAATCCGTTGACGTCGATTATGACCACTTCGCCCGGCTCCACGTCGCGCACGAATTCCGCCCCGATAACCTCGAAAGCGCAGGTTTCGCTGCTCACCACCCAGCCATTGTTCAGGCGGCCTATAGAAAGCGGCCGCAAGCCATGTTTGTCACGGCAGGCATATATCTTGCTCGCCGTCATAATGAGCAGTGCGAACGCGCCCTCGACCATGTTGAGAGCCTCGAGTATCGGGAATATCCTGTCGCGATTGTCCACCTCTTTCTTGATAAGGTGGGCTATCACCTCGCTGTCCGAAGTGGAATGGAACAAGCTGCCCCTGTCCTCGAGAAAAGTCTTAAGCTGTATGGAGTTGACAAGATTTCCGTTATGCGCAAGCGCGAAATCTCCCGTGGAATGCATGAACATCAGCGGCTGCACGTTATCTATTCCGCCGCCGCCGGCCGTCGAGTAACGGACGTGTCCTATGGCCATGTTTCCGGTCAGCGTACGGAGGTTGTCTTCGTTGAATACCTCCGTAACCAGCCCTTCGCCCTTGACGCGGTGAAATCGCCGGTTATCCACACTCACTATGCCGCACCCCTCTTGTCCGCGGTGCTGCAAAGAATGAAGACCGTAATAGGTAAGCGACGCCGCATTATCGACGCCGAACACCCCGAATACTCCGCACTCCTCATGGAGTTCCCTGTCATTATACATATACTCAGTTTTAACGTTAAGTCCGACAATAAAAAATCTTTCGCTCGCAGCCCGCTTCCGTCCTGCAACGCTTCGGCACCGTTTCCTACCTTTATGCATTCACCGTATACGACGTAATCCATAAAAGCCAAGTCCCCGCCCCCGGCATCGCGTCAAGCCGCGACAAACCCGCCGCAATGAATCGGCCGCACTATACGCCGACAACATTTCATCGGTTTCCATCGCCCGTCACCATTTATAAACAGCAGCTTTCCTGCAAACGGTTGCTCTACGTCCGCAGACCGAATCCGGAACGATCGCCGACCGGACGCTTAGCCGCATTTAACAGAGGCCTGCAAACAAAGAATCCGGACACCTCGGTCCGCGACAGACAACTGCCCCGCTTAAAAAGGTATCCGGCCCCATAAATAACAAACGTTAATACGGGGCCGGAATTGCATTAACCCGTACCTATTTCGTAAGCCTGTGGAGTATCTCCTCGTAGGCTTCGCGTACCTTGCCCAAGTCGCGACGGAAACGGTCTTTATCGAGTTTCTCGTTGGTCTGCGAATCCCACAGACGGCAGGTATCGGGACTTATCTCGTCGGCCAGCACGATCTTGCCGTCGCTGGTCTTGCCGAACTCTATCTTGAAATCCACGAGCGTTATGCCGAGATTCCTGAACAGTTCGGTAAGCAACTCATTGATCCTGCGTGTCATCGCGAACATTTCGTCGAGTTCCTCGTAGGTAGCCACGCCGAGCGCAACGGCATGGTCGTTATTGATGAGCGGATCGCCGAGTTCGTCCTTCTTGTAGCAGATGTCTATGATCGTATTCGACGGTTTCGTGCCTTCCGGAATATCCAGACGCTTGGCCATGGAACCGGCTATGATGTTGCGGACGATAACTTCCAACGGGAAAATCGTCACACGACGGCACAACTGGTCGCGCTCGTTGAGCTGCTTGATGAAGTGCGTCGGAATGCCGTTCTCCATGAGATATTTGAAGATAATCGTCGATATCTGGTTGTTGAGCAATCCCTTGGCCTCGATAGTCGCCTTCTTCACATTATTGTATGCCGTCGCATCGTCCTTGTAGTGAATGACGATAAGATCGGGATCGTCAGTCAGGAAAACCTGTTTTGCCTTGCCCTCGTAGAGCATTTCGCGTTGTTCCATAATATCAGGAAATTTATATGTTTTACTTTTTATCTCTCTGTTTCAACGGTTTCGGCAACTACCGATTCCGATTGCGAAGTTACACATTTCGTAGCAATTATATTGCATTTCCGGCACGCTTTATTGCCTTTTTGTCGTCGTTTTTCTTACCGGCGGCGGCACGATGACGCCGCATACGCCTGCGGAAGGCAAACTGCACGTGTCCCCGTTTATCCGCATTACTGTTTGCGGAAATACCTCACCGCATTGCCGAATATGTCCTGCATCTTGTCGCCGGATATATTGCGGTAGAGATTTTCCTCATAACGCTCCGTATGTCCCATCTTGCCGAGTATCTGTCCGTCGCGGCTAACGATACCCTCTATGCCGTAATACGAACCGTTGGGATTATACGGCGCCTCGCCGGTAGGATGCCCGTCGGCGTCGGCATACTGGAAAGCCACCTGCCCGGCCTCGAAAAGTTCGGCGGCCATAGCTGCATTCACGACGAACTTACCCTCGCCGTGGCTCACCGCAATGGTATGCAAATCGCCTACGTGGAATCCGCTCAGCCACGGAGAACGCACAGAAGCCACGCGCGTAGTCACCGCCTGCGAAATATGACGGTTCACGTCGTTACGGAACAACGTCGGCGAATCCTCGCGCACCATGCCGAGACGACCGTACGGCAATAGTCCCGACTTGACGAGCGCCTGAAAACCGTTGCATATTCCGAGTATCAGGCCGCCGCGATCGAGCAATTTATGTATCTCTTCGGTTATCTGGCTATTGTTCAACACGCTGACGATAAACTTGCCGCTGCCGTCCGGCTCGTCTCCGGAGGAGAAACCGCCGCTCAAAACGAAAATATCGCACTCGCTTATTTTACGTCTCATCTCGTCTATGGAGCGGAACACATCCTCGGCAGTCAGGTTACAGAACACACTCGTCGTAACCTCGGCTCCTGCACGACGGAATGCCTTGGCCGTATCGTAATCACAGTTCGTTCCGGGGAACGAAGGCAGATAAGCTATCGGATGTTCTTTGGCCTCTCCCGGATACGTATACGAAGCCGGCTGCGGAGAAGAGGTCATCACCTCAGGACGCGTCGTTCCCTTGTCCGGATATATCGTCGCGAACTTACCGGTATTGCTTTCGAGCAGTTCATCGAGCGGAACGGCCGTTCCGTTGACCCTTACCATAGCATCGCCGGTAGTCCGTCCGAGCAATACGGCCGCAGGATCGTCTATCTCGCCACGGCTTTCGACAACTATCGATCCGTAACCGCAACCGAACAGTGTCTTTTCGTCGACTTCTATATCGGCGCCTATGCGGTTACCGAACGCCATTTTGGTTACCGCCTCGGCAACGCCGCCGAAACCGACAGCCCAACCCGACACCGCGTTGCCGGATTCTATCTCGCCGCTGACAAGCGCCCAGTTATGTTTCAAAGCATCCGTATCGGGCATGTAATTTTTCCGTGGCGTATGTTTTATCAGATATATGCGGTTACCGGCCTCCTTGAATTCCGGACTTATCACCCGACCGGCATCGACGGTAGTAACACCGAATGCTATCAATGTCGGAGGTACGTTTATATCCTTGAACGTTCCGCTCATGGAGTCCTTGCCTCCGATAGACGGCAATCCGAGCTCGGCCTGCATCTTCAATGCACCGAGCAAAGCCGCCATAGGTTTGCCCCACGAGTGCGGATCGTGCGTCATACGCTCGAAATACTCCTGATAGGAGAAACGCATCCTGTCGTAACGAGCGCCGGCAGCCACCACCTTGCCCACGGCTTCCACCACAGCATAAGCGGCTCCGTGATACGGGCTCCACTTCGTCAGATACGGGTCGTAACCGAATGCCATGATGCTGGCCGTATCGGTATAACCATCGGTCGGCAGTTTCTGCACGGATACCTGCGTCTCGGTAGTCTGCGTCCGGCCGCCGTATGGCATCAGCACCGTCGAACGTCCTATCGTCGAATCGAACATTTCGATAAGTCCTTTCTGCGACAGAACGTTATCGTCTGCCATATTGGCTTTCATGCGTTCGCCGAGACCGGCTCCAGCAACGCTCCTCGCGAACGGATCGCGCTCCTCGACAGCGTTCACCGTAGCCGACGCATAATGTTTAGCCCCCGCACTATCTATAAATTCGCGAGCCAGATCCACCACGAGTTCGCCCCTGTGGTACATTCTCATACGGTGCGACCCGGTCACGTCGGCCACATGCGTGACCTCGACGTTTTCACTCTCGCAATAACGTTCGAACTCCTCCCTGTCACGGCTCTCTATAACTACGGCCATGCGTTCCTGCGACTCGCTTATGGCGAGTTCCGTAGAGTTGAGACCGCTGTACTTCACCGGTACGCGGTCGAGATATATGTCCAGACCGTCGGTAAGCTCGCCTATGGCCACGCTCACGCCGCCTGCACCGAAGTCGTTGGACTTCTTGATGAGGCGCGTCACTTCCGGTCGGCGGAAAAGCCTCTGCAACTTGCGCTCTTCCGGAGCGTTACCTTTCTGCACCTCGCTGCTGCAAAGCTCCAGCGACTGAGCATTGTGCTCCTTCGACGACCCGGTAGCGCCGCCTACGCCGTCACGGCCAGTGCGGCCTCCGAGCAACAAGACGACGTCTCCTTCAGTCGGCGATTCCCTGCGGACATTATCGGCTTTTACAGCTCCGACCACTGCGCCCACTTCGAGACGTTTGGCTACATAGTCGGGATGATATATTTCACGCACGTGCGTAGTCGCCAATCCTATCTGGTTGCCGTAACTGGAATAACCGGCCGCGGCTTTGGTACTTATGATTCTCTGAGGCAACTTGCCCTCCATGGTCTGCGACACGGGACGGTAAATATCTCCCGCACCTGTCACGCGCATGGCCTGATATACGTAAGCCCTGCCGGAAAGCGGGTCGCGGATAGCACCGCCGAGACAGGTGGACGCCCCGCCGAACGGCTCTATTTCGGTCGGGTGGTTATGCGTCTCGTTCTTGAACTGAAGCAACCATTTTTCGGTCTTCCCGTCCACGTCCACATCGACGAATATGCTGCACGCATTGTTCTCCTCGCTAACCTCCTGATCGTCCAGAAGTCCTTTTTTCTTCAGATAGCGGGCGCCTATAGTGGCCATATCCATGAGACACACGGCCTTGTCGCCGCGTCCCAGCTCCTCGCGCATTCTATAATACAGATCGAGCGACTCCTCCATTTCGCTTTTCATGAAAGAATCGTCCACATGTATCTCCTCCAATACGGTGGTGAACGTCGTGTGACGGCAATGGTCGCTCCAATACGTATCGAGTATGCGCAGTTCCGTCTCCCACGGATCACGTCCCTCGCGCCTGAAATAATTCACCACCTCGCGCAGATCGTCGGCATTCATCGCAAAGCCGTTGGCCTTGCAATAAGGCTCCAGTTCGGCCTCCGTCATATTCGTGAACCCTTCCAACACCTTCACGGGCGTCACCTGCGCACTCTCGGTGTTACCGAGTACGGAAAGATTCTTCTCGCGGGACTCTACGCCGTTTATGTAATATTTACGGATACGCGCCATATCGGCTTCCGTCAAGTCGTCATCGAATATCAACAACTTACCGCTGCGGATGCTTATCTCCGCGGACGGCTCTATCAGTTTCACGCAATCCACCGCCGAGCTGGCCCTCTGGTCGAACTGTCCGGGCAAGTACTCCACGGCCAGATAACGTTTCCCTTCGAGGTCGCATTCGTCCGTAACAGTATCGGTCACTATCTCCCCGAAAACCCCGTAACGGCTCTTTTCGAGCAATTCGGGCGTAAATCCGAACAGGTCGTACACATTCAAAAGCCTGAGGTTGCCCAGCGACAATCCGAGGTTGCCGTTCAGCTCCTGCATAAGGCTCGCCGCCTCGACGCGGAATTCCGGTTTCTTCTCTACGAAAATGCGGTAATCTTTCATCTGTATATCGTGAATTTTCTGTTTTCAAATCATCCGACCGGCCGTCATTTCACGAACCTGTCGCGCCACAAGCGGTCGTATTCCGCCATATCCATGCCCACATAGGTGATATGCCCCATCTTGCGCTTGGGCTTGCTCACACTCTTGCCGTAAATATGAACGTACGTTCCCGGCTCCGGACGCGAAGAACGGCTGTCCGTACCGCCGCCCGTTTCGACTGCGATGCGTTCCGCTTCGGCAAGGTCTTCGCCGAGAATATTCTTCATTACTGTCGGAGCCACCAGATGCGGCTCGTGCAGCTCTTCTCCGGTAAGATAGCGACACAATTCGCGGAACTGGTTGGTATCGCACCCCTCTATGGTATAATGACCGCTGTTGTGCGGACGCGGCGCCATTTCATTGAAATATATCTCGTCGCCGCGCACGAAATACTCTATCGCGAGTATGCCCGTATAACCGCAGCGGCGCATGAACTCTTCGCTGCTGCGTACCATTTCGTTCCTCACGGCATCGCTCATCCGTGGTGCCGGCACTATGCTGAGGTCGAGTATGCCGTCGCGATGTATATTCTGCCCGACGGGGAAATGTATTATGCGTTCGCCGTCGCAGACCATCACTATACTGGCTTCGTAGTCGAACGGCACGAACTGTTCGAGTATAGCGGGCGTCTGCCAATAAGGTTGCGTCTTGGCTATATCCTCTTCTCCGCGCAGTACCACCTGCCCGTGCCCGTCGTACCCCAGCGTACGCGTCTTGAATACGCACGGATAGCCGACCTCCGCTATTCCTCGCCTGAGCGACTCTTCGCCGAGAACGTCGGCAAAACGCGGCACTCTCAGACCGTTGGCAGCGGCATTACGCTTCTCGCGCACACGATCCTGCGAATCGTAAAGCGGCCGGTATCCCTGCGGTATATTGTATTTTTCCGTAAGCGGTATTATGACCTCGCCGGGCACGTTCTCGAACTCATAAGTCACCACATCGCTCCGACGGCACAACTCCTCCAACGCCGTAGCATCGTCGAACGCCGCCACGATATGTTCGTCACACACCCTGAACGCCGGTGCATCGGCCGACGGATCGAGACATATGCTGCGATGTCCGAGCACCGCGGCCTGTTCCGCTATCATCAGTCCCAACTGGCCGCCGCCTATTATTCCTATAGTTTTCACTTCTGCGAAATATATCTTTCCTTTTCATCGTCCGCGCGACCGCGTCGTACGACGTAAATCTTTTTTCGTTTCAACCCAACCGCAGCGACATACTCCTTGACCGTATACCGTCGCTTCTCTTTCTCTCTGCCGCCGCGATCGAACACCATTCCGTCCGCCGCTCATGCAATACCGTCGAAACCGACCGCACGACACGGACAAATGCGATGCACGATTACTTAAGTTCGCTCATCAACACAGTCTCCGTCTGGCGGCGGCGGAAGTCGTCCAACCTCGCTGCCAGCTCGCCGTCCTGCAATGACAATATGCTCACGGCTATCAGGGCGGCATTCTTCGCACCGTCTATCGCCACCGTAGCGACAGGCACGCCGGCGGGCATCTGCACTATCGAAAGCAACGAATCCAATCCGCTGAGTGCGCGAGACTTTACAGGCACGCCGACAACGGGCAGCGGCGTCATCGACGCCACCATGCCGGGCAGATGGGCCGCCCCTCCGGCTCCGGCTATTATAACGTTTATGCCGCGCGACTTGGCAGTCTTGGCATATTCGACGAGCAGATCGGGCGTGCGGTGCGCACTGACCACCTTCTTTTCGTACTCCACCCCGAACTGTTCGAGCACCTCCGCAGCGCCGGACATAACATCCCAGTCGCTGACAGACCCCATTATAATACCGACTTTTGCACTCATACGGTTTTATATTTTCAAATTCAAAAACTACGTTTCATCCTGTCTCGTCCGATAATGATGCCGACGGACAACAGCTTAATAAACCGGACATCAAAATGCCGCCCCTGCCGGCAACTCTAATGACAAACCGCTACAACACGACTGTCATAGCGGCTTCTATATCTCCCGACGGACACGGCACTGCCCCATTATCCCTACATTCGGCTCCGCCCGCTCCGTTTCCGCCCCGGCACGACGATCCGCGAAAGATCCCAGACCCGGACGAACGTGGTCTACTCCACGATTTAAGGCTGTAACAGAGGCGATTACCGACATAATACGATACCGGAACATTGTACGGCCGTCCCCACGGCACGAAACATCTCTTTTTTAAAGTTGTAAAGGTAATGCATTTCACGATAAATAACAACCCGCATCGCCATTTTTGCATAAATTAATCCCTACCTAAATCATGGATACCACCCCAAAAAACTCTTTCCACCCGGCGGAGAAAATACTCCGGCCTCTTCTGCCGGAAGGCAAAGAGCGCAGGACGTGACTCAACGACACTATCCCATACGTACCGACCAGCACCGGACATCATTGCCGTCTGCGCCAAACTAACCAAATGCAGACTGCCGTATATTAAAATGCGAGCAATCATCTGACAATAACACACGGTTTGTGCCGAGAAGCCGCCGCACCGACGCAACTCGTTTCGGAAACAAAAGATTGTCACCGTTGTCGTGAATCGCATACAGATCGATATCTCACCACTTGAAATACGCCGTTCAGCCCAATATCCGTATAAACTTCATCCCGCCGCACCCCATGCGTAGCCTGCCAAGTCGCCCCGGCAACATACCGTACCGACAGGCTGTCTATAATTAATTAAATTGCATAACTCTCCGCGGCCTCAATCATTGGGCGCACAAAACCGTTTCGTGCGGCATGCATCATCTGACAATAACGATTTTTTATCACCGCTTCAACGTACCGGTATAAACGCGGGATATGCACAGTCCCCCTCTCCCGATGCATTTTCTCCGATGCCGCCATACCGTATCGACCACCCCCATTATATCCCGCAATCTCGACGACACTCGAAAACATTTCAGCTTGCCTTTCGAGGCATTCTGTCGCATTAAAAACCTAACGGACGTCCAATGCCGAACACTGTTCCCGTGCGACGCAACATAAGCGGCTTAACAGCGACGGATACTCCGCAATCACCTACCGCAACGTAGTCCGTACTTCGCCACACGACAAATCATCTCGGCACATATTCCAATCCTGAGAAAACTCCCTATCGCATTACCGCCACTGCTCACGGCACACGCCGCCGATCATGCCACGACGGACTGAACGCAGTACAGTATCTGTACGCACATAAAAAAGGGGATGCGTTAATTAACACAACCCCTTTAAGGCGAATAAGATGCAAGACTGTGATTGTTGGGTCGACAGACATTTACGGAAAGTAAATGACTTAGCCAGAATCACAAGCCGATTGCCCGTTATCACAAACCATCAAATATTGCAGTGATTACGATGCATCAACGCGTAACCTTAACACCGTCGTCTACATGCAGATAATCGTCCTCTATGAACTTATTGTTCGTCAAATCGAGTTCCGTTATACCGTTATTCTGGCACGACAGGCGTTCGAGCATCGTGCAGTCCGACACGTCGAGCTTGGTGATCGCATTGTTTTGGCAATAAAGTTCTTCGAGCATTTCGTCACCGGCCACATTCAGTTCCGTCAGCTTGTTATCGCTACAGTTCAGGAATGTCAGCGTGCCCAATCCGCTCGCATCGAGCGCCGTCAAAGCGCACTCGAAACACCAGACATCCTTCAACAATGCACAACCGGATATGTTCAGTTCTTCGAGCGTGGACACCTGCCTCAACTCCAGCCTTTCCAGAACGGCGCTGCCGGACAGGTCGAGTTTCCGCAGCTTGGTACGATCGGCACAGAAAGTTTTCAGACTCGGAGTTTTGCCGAGCGTCATCTCTTCCAAATCATAAGCGAGCCCCGCGTCGAAATCTTCGAGTTTGTCGGCATACGGCATCTGAATACTGCGTAAGGAAGTCTCCCGGCATGACAGATCGACTATTTCGCGACACGCGCTCAGATCGAGAGAGGTAATCGGATTGTCAAAACAAACCAATTCCTTCAGAGACGGAACCGCACTCAGGTCGAGCGATTCGATTTCGTTGTCGCCTATATAGAGCGACTCCAAAGCCGGGGTATCGCTCAGATCGAGAGCGGACAGTTTGTTATGCGGCGCGTTAATGTCGGTCAGCGTTTTGCAACCGCGCACATCGAGCGTCAACAGCTTGTTTTCATAACAGTCCACCCAACTCAGTTCCGCACAACCGGACAGGTCGAGCGAGGTGATTTTGTTCTTGCTGCAATCGAGTATCTTCAGTCCCGGACAAGACGAAACGTCGAGCGACGTCAACGAATTGGTATGACACCGCAGATACTGCAACGACGTGTTTCCGCTAAGATCGAGCGAAGTGAGCGAATTTTCCGAACAATCCAGTATGGTCAGATTGGTAAAATACTCTATCCCCTGCAAAGAGGCGATATTATGACCTTTCAGATCGGACTCCTCGAACTTGGAACGCATGCGCGCCTCCCTGACCGACACCTTTCCGTCACCGTCCTCGTCGCACAATTCCACGAGCCGCGCACGGAAATTCTCGTCAGGAATGTCGAAAAACTCGTTCTTCTCGTAAGTGCTGAAATAATCGTGTAAACTGTAGAACGTCTCGGTATATTCCTCTCCGGCCATATTCACCTTGCTCACTACGGCATAAATGCGGAATATATACGAAGTTTCGGGGGTCAGTCCGGAGATTTGCGCCGTGCACATACCATCTTCGCCGGCCTCGTAGACCAATTTGTCGCTCTCAATGGTAGGCTCGTCCGGATCGGCCGCCCAACATATGCCGCCTTCGACGAGCCTCATACCCGACTGTTCAGGTATTTCTATGGAATAAGTCACTGTAGCGACCACATCCTGCGCCTTTTTATCGGCCACATAAAACACGGGGGTCACCACCTCGCCAGCAGATACGCTCAGTTCATCGGACGAGTAGAACACACGACCGTCTTCGGCCTCGACATAAGCCCTTATGTGATACGTCTCGCCTTCCGTCAATTCCGACAGGAGTACCCTGCGGAGCGATGTACCTTCGCCGGGACGATCTTCGCCCCCCTCTTCAGGCCTGTCCTCATCGTCTGTGTCGGGAGTCGCTTCCTCGTCCGCACTATCATCGTAATCCGATACTACACCGGCAGTCATGACTCCGGCACTCATTTCGCCCTCGGTAACTGGCTCGCCTTCCTTGAAAGCATCCTCCACGGTAGGATTCTGTTCCGTAGACCAGCAAACACCGGAAGATTTCACCTCCGGACCGCTTACATTGTACTCCACCAAGACAGAATTCTCCTGCTCGCCGATTACGCTCAACGCATACACTTTCGGACGTTCCTTGTCCGTCGTAAAACTCGTCTGGGTACCGTAATAATAATACCCGTCGCCGTCCTGCGACACACAACTGCGCACGTAATAAGTCGTAGAAGGCTGCAAACCGTCTATAATGAATATTTCGGACGTTCCCGTAACGCACCTGTCCTCAACGGTAGGCTCAGACGATTCGGATACGCAGACCATGCCGTAAGCCTCGTCACAGTCGCACGTATAGCTGAAACCGACGCGTGCCGACGTATCGGTAACTTCATAAACCGCAATCTCGTCTATCTCAGGTGCCGGACATTTTTCCGTCTTCCCTAACTCGCCGATATTCTCGCATGACAAAAGCGACAGCGTGGCGAAAAACAATAAAATCTTTTTCATACTATCAAATATCTAATGTCAATCCTTTCCCGATCAGCCGGTCAAATCACTACCGTCTGACAAGCAACCTTTCGTCTTCATTGTCGTCAGAGCATAAACGAGACCGTCTGTGCAAAGATAATCACTTTATCAAGGCGGCGTACATGGCAAGCCTCCAGAACACCCCATAATGTCATTTCAACAATATTTTCCTGTTCCGGAACAGCCGTATACCGTCGGTCTGCCCCCCAAACCTACAGTTCAGATATTCCGGCTCGCTCCGATACGGTTTAACAATCTCAGCCAACAGCAGAACTCCCCGCCGCGCATGACGGCATCATATGACAAAACAGGTTGCTACGGCGACAAAAAAACGTACCGCCGTTCCTCACGGACAGCGGTACGCACCTAATCAACCTAATACCAAACCTTACATGAAAAGTTATATGGAGGAACAAGTTCTATTCCTGCGGCATGGGAACGCCCTGCGGCGTTATATCAAGCGGCCCTTCGCGACGACCGGAAAGCGAGAATCCGAAATCGTCCTCGAAATCGAACATCAACACATAACCATCGCCACTGCGTTCGACGATGAGCGTACCCGCCTTAATGGGGGCCTTTGCCACCACTACGTCGTTCTCTATCTTGTAATACCACGAGCCAAAACATTGTTCCGGATTCCACGGAGCGGTATAACCGGCGGTAATCGTATTCTCCTCCTCAAGCCCCATACCTCCCGTATCCGGGTCTATAACGGTAACGGTATATGTAGCCGCCGGCAATTCATACTCCGATGCGTCGTTAAAGACTATCTTCTCGCTGAACAGCGTGAATTCTATATATTCTCCGGTACCGACATAAGGAGGCCACTTAGTTTCGTCATACACTATGTTGTCATCCCACATCCGGAACTGCCACTCGGTAGCTCTGTCTTCATAATCGTTCAACGGCATCATTACTACTCTTGCATTCTTCGTTACCGGAGATAAATCCACATCGTCGGTCAAATCGCTGACATGATCCTGAACGGCATTCTGCACGATTCTTACCCTAATGACCTCCAGCTCTTCCGTATCCGGAATCACCTCGATATATCCGACCCGTTCTGTTTCTCCGGTATTTGGCGAACAGGTTATCGCCAAATACGCATATGTCTCTACATTGCTGTCATCTATCTGTATCCATTCGGCCGTTCCGCCATCCTCGCCTACAACACGCCATGTCCAATCGCAATTCTCGGCAGTCACATACAACGTAGCCTCGCCTTGCAACAACTCACCGGTAGGCCTGAACACGAATTCGTCGTAATTGACCTCGATAGTCGGCTTGCCCTTTCCGGCTTTCTGATAAACAACGAGCTCCACGGGTTCTACCGACTTTTCGCTCGGAGTGACCGTCACCGTTCCTATTCTCTCCTCGGTGTCGGTATTGTCCGTCACGGACACACTGAAACCGTCGTCCGTTTCGCTGACTGTCACCCATGCGTCATCTGCCGTCGCCTTCCATGTCATACCCTCGCCTTCGACGGTAACAGTCACGTCCTGCGCCTCACTGCCGGCAGCCTCGAAATCGAGACGTTTGGCGGAGAGCGTCAACGAATACGCCTCCGGAGACTCATTTCCCGCCTGCGTAACAGTTATTTCCTTGTTGCGCACGCTTTCATCGCCGGAAACGACTATAGCAACAGATCCGACACGCTCCTCTGCCGCCGGATTGTCAGCCACGCTGACCACCACCTTGTCGTCGCCCTCCTTGACGGCGGTAAGCCAATCCTGCGCAATCTGCGGCACTTCTACGTTCCATTCCACGCCTACGGCGGTTACAACAGCCTCCTGCGACTGGGCCGAAACAGCTGCGAACGTCATCACGGCAGGCTCGACCTTTACGGACTTCTGCGGCGTTTCGGTACCGTTATCGGTACACGATACGGCTATGAAGGCCGACAGTGTCAGCCACATCAATATTCTGGTTTTCATAACTTCGGATTTTTTTCGTGAAACTTATTACCTTACCGCCCGATGCTATTCCAGCGACGGAGCTATTATGAACGGCATGAAGTCGAGTCCCAACGGGGGAGCCTCATAACCGAACGTACCGAGAATTACATCCCGGTCGGGATTGATATAGTTTATATATCCCGCAGGAATATTGATGCCGAAATTGTCCAACACCCATTCTTCGGTCGATCCGAGACCTGTCTTGGCATTGAGATCGTAGACGACTCCGTCCGTTACGCCCAAATTGCCTATACCTATGAAAGCTATGCCGTCGTCGGTCACATGAATCCCGGTCGACGTTCCGTAGTCATCGACTATTACGGTAGTTTCCGTCTCCGTATTGTAAAACGCCGCACAATTAAGATCGTAGTCTCCTGCAATCCAACGTCCCGAATGGCTCACATTGGTCAATGTCATATTCATACTCTTCATGCCGTGGAACACTTTTTCCTCGACCATACCTTCTCCGGTATCCATGATCTGCGTCTCCAATTCATACACGTCTTTACCAACGATTTGCGGTTCGGCATCGAAATCCGTCCAATAGACCATACCGTAATCGTTAGTATCCCATATCGAGCCATATACCACCGATCCGTCGGCCGAAATGCCGCGTGCCAAGACTCCGATGCTAAGCTCCTCTCCGTAAGAATTCTTAGAGGGCGAAGGCAATACTCTCGGCACGCCGTTCTCCCAAATCACGCCATAATACATCCGCGTTTCGATCTCCTGCGCATATCCGACCCAGTATCTGCCGTCGGCCGAAGTTCCCTGTACCGTAGCCATATGCATACCAGCCGGAGCCTCTACTGTAGAATAGTTGCCGCTCATATCGAACGCGATAGTACTATACTCTTCTGTCTCCTGTATGAACAGCACACCCTGATCGCTGACTGCGAAGGGCTGATACAGCCAAAGTTCGGTAGCCGGGAATCTGCCGTAGGTAAACTTCTCGTCGGTGTACATGTCTATGATGATAGGATAATAAGTTTCGACCTCAGGATCACCTTCGTAAGCAAACTCCATACCGCCGAAATAGCGGCCGCTGGGCGACATGACTCCCCAACCTTCATAGATACCGAACATCTGTCTGTAACGCGGGAAACCGGCATTGTCCGCCAACTGGGACACTCGGACGCTCTGATAGGCGTCGCCGGCATAAATGGAGACCGTAGCCATACGCTCGGCCCCGGAATCGTTATCCGAAACGGTCAGAATAAGAGTGCGACCGTCTTCGCTGCGGACGGCTTCGAGCCACGAAGCGTCCGTTTCAGCCTGCCAGTCGGCAGGCGATGTTTCCACCTTTATCTCAAAAGGTGCGTTTCCCGAACCGTAGAAAGAACAGGAAGCGTAATCGAGTCTGATGTAATGGGTCTCTTCCTCGACCGAATTACACGAAAATAGGAGAATAGAAGCAATTAAGTACCCCCCCCCGCAACATTTTTAACATCGGGTTCATTTTCATAAAACTACTAATTAGGTTAACAATACGAGTTGAAAACTTTCGTTCCAACCCTCATTTACAAATCTAATAAATAAAAATACAAAAACAAAATTTATAATTATTTTTCGATATTTCTTATCCAGTAAAATATGAGGCAAAATATCCCCGTCACAGTCCCGAAACCGTCCGAAACACATTCCAAACCAGATTTACTTACACAAGCACGCAAACCGCAATAAATATTTACTTTCGAGCCGAAACATCGTCCGACATGGGTAATGACACAAACGACGCACTCGCCCAACTCCCGAACTGCGACAGACAAAACAGACAAAATAGACAAAATCGCGACACAGCGTACCGGCTATCGCCACTCCAGCATAATTGTCGCTGTAACCGTATAAACCATAAAAACAGACAACTGCCTGCGGAAAATCCGCAGGCAGTTGCAAACATCACTTATTCAGTCCAGTCGTTATTTCTTTATCAGCGTCTCGCAATAAGCGCAGCGATACACGCCCTTCTCGCCCTCTACGGGACGCATGATCTGGGGCACGTTTTCCGATGCGGATATACAACGCTTGTTGGGGCATTTGATGCCTTCCGGATCGTAAACGGCGCCGGCCAGCTGCGGATTTTCCATCTGTTTGTCCTTCCATTCGAAGAGTTTGCAGATCAAAGCCATACGCATGAACTTACCATTCTCTACCTGACGGAAGTAAGCTGCACGCGGATCCTTGTCCACCTCTACGGCAATCTCGTTCACACGGGGCAGCGGGTGCAGTACGGCCATATCCTTCTTGGCGAGCTTCATCTTCTCGGCATCGAGGATATAGGTATCCTTCAGCGCCTCGTAAACGGCCTGATCGTCGAAACGCTCCCTCTGGACGCGCGTCATGTAGAGTATATCGAGCTGCGGCATCACGCTTTCCATATCCCTCACCTCGGTGTACTCTATACCTGCGTCGTGCAACTCTTCGAGTACGTGTTCGGGCATCTTGAGCTCGTCCGGCGAAATCATGACGAACTTGATGCCTTCGTAACGCATCATGGCTTTGGTGAGCGAATGTACGGTACGGCCGAATTTGAGGTCGCCGCACATACCTATCACGAGATTGTCCAGACGTCCCATTTCGCGCTTGATGGTCAACAGGTCGGCCAGAGTCTGCGTCGGGTGGCAGTGCGAGCCGTCGCCGCCGTTGATGATCGGTATATCGGTCACGCGCGAGGCTACCAGCGGAGCGCCGTCTTTCGGATGACGCATGGCGATAATGTTGCAGAACTTGTTTATCGTCATGATAGTGTCGGCGAGAGATTCGCCTTTCGTTACCGAAGAAGTACTTGCATCAGAGAAACCGAGCACATTGCCGCCGAGTTCGAGCATTGCCGCTTCGAAGCTCAGACGTGTACGGGTACTGGGTTCGTAAAAGAGCGTCGCAAGAGTCTTGTTCTTGCATTTTTCGGTGTAAGCCGGACGGTTGTCGATAATGTCGAGAGCGAGATCTATGATCTGCTGCAATTCCTGCATACTGAGGTCGGTGATGTCAATAAGATGATGCATAATAAATCTGTTTTATTGGTACTGGTAACTAAAAGTGTCTTGTTTTGTAGCAGACCGCCGATGCCGCGGCCCCTTCCCTGAAAACGGTCGTAAACCTTATGCCTGACAGTTCCACGCGATATTACGGCCGCGGCGGATACGGTGTCTCCGCCCTGATTCCAGACAGTCCGGCCGCCTTGATTCCATACGGTCTGACCGACGAAGCGACTATCTGCCCGCGCCGATCCACGACTCGTCGCGCGGGTTGGCGCGGAAAGCCATGAGACGGTCTATGTCTTCGCTGTGTATGTACCCCTCCTCGGCAGCCACCTTCACGAGCGTATCGAAATTAGAAAGACTGTGGTTGGATACATGGGCATCGCGCAAATGGTCTAGACCGGTCTGCATGCCGTATGTGAATATGCTCGCAACGCCGAGCACTTCGGCACCGGCCGCACGCAAAACCTTGACGACCTCTATGCAGCTGTCACCCGTAGAGATGAGGTCCTCTATAACGACCACCTTTTGTCCCGGTTCGAGACGTCCCTCGATCTGGTTGGTGCGACCGTGATCCTTGGCGCTGCCGCGCACATACCCCATAGGCATGTCGAGGATAGAAGCCGTTATGGCCGCATGAGCTATGCCGGCCGTACTCGTACCCATCAGCACTTCGCACTCCGGATACAACTCCTTAACAACCCGCGCGAGACCGTTCTCTATGTCGTCCCTTACACGCGGCGCTGTCAACGTAAGGCGGTTATCGCAATAAATTGGGCTCTTGATGCCGCTCGCCCATGTGAAAGGCTGCTCCGGACGGAGGAATACCGCCCCTATCGACAGCAGGTCTTTCGCTATAATCCTTTCGAGCGCCTCGAGGCTCTCCGCCGCAGACGCGCATGCGCAACGGCATGTTCCGTTTTCTTTATCAGTCTGGTTCACTTCCAAAGCTATTTTTTGATATTTATCGTAATTCTTGCCAACAAGAGCCGGAGCGTTACCGCAATATACTCATAATTACGGCATGTTGTAATCCGCCGCCGGCCGAAAAACATTCCGCTACAGCGACGCTATCTGCCGAGAAATTCGCTCATGCAACGGCGGTATGCCGCTACAGGATCCGGCGCCTCGGTAATCGGACGGCCTACCACTATGTAGTCGGTACCTATCTCCGCGGCACGCGCCGGAGTGGTTATCCTGACCTGATCGCCCTTGTCGCCGTCGGCGAACCTGACACCCGGCGTCACCGTCATGAAGCCGCTGCCGCACGCCGCTTTCACCATGCCTGCCTCCAGCGGGGAACATACCACGCCGTCGAGACCTGCCTCACGGGTATTCTCGGCATACCTGACTATCGTATCGTTGATAGGGGCGTTTATAAGCAGTTCCCTCTGCATGCGCTCCTCGCTGGTGGAAGTAAGCTGCGTCACGGCTATCAGCAGAGGACGCGTGCCGTCAGGACGTGTAAGTCCTTCCAACGCAGCGCGCATCATGTCGATAGTGCCGGCTGCATGTACGTTCGTCATATCCACATCGAGGTTGCGCAACACGGACATGGCTTTTTTCACCGTGTTGGGTATGTCGTGCAGTTTGAGGTCGAGAAATATCTTATGCCCACGGCGTTTGATCTCCCTCACGATAGAGGGGCCTTCCGCATAAAACAGTTCCATTCCTATCTTGAGGAAAGGTTTCTCCTCGGTAAAGCGGTCGAGAAACCTGAAAGTATCCTCCGCGCTCGAAAAGTCGCACGCAATGATTACATCTTTAGCCATTTCGTTTCGGTGTATCCTTTTATATTTTACCGCCGCATACTGGAAAGTCCCGCGGCGAAACGTTAATTCCTTGCTATTCCTATTATGTCTCGCAGGCGCGTTATGCCGAGACGCTCCATCTCCTGAGGCAAAGCCTCGATAATCTCCTTGCAGGCATAGGGATTACGCAGATTCATGGCACCGACCTGCACCGCCGTCGCACCGGCCATCATCATCTCGATAACGTCTCTCGCGGACGACACGCCCCCGCAGCCCATGACGGGAATACCGCACGCACCAGCCACCTGATATACCATCCTCAACGCCACCGGGAATATCGCCGGACCCGAAAAACCGCCCATGGTATTCGCAATGACCGGTTTGCGCGTGCGCAGGTCTATTCTCATGCCGAGCATCGTATTGATAAGAGTTATGCCGTCGGCACCCGCCTCCTCGCATGCGCGGGCTATCGAGACTATGTCGGTAACGTTAGGGCTCAGTTTCATGTATACCGGTTTCGTCGTGACGGCCTTGACCGCCTTGGTCACTTCGTAGGCGCTTTCCGGCCGGGTACCGAAACTCATGCCACCGTGCTTCACGTTGGGACAACTGACATTGACCTCTATGATCCCCACCTGAGGCTCGCTGTCTATCCTGCCGCAACACTCGACATATTCCTCGACCGAGAAACCGCTTATATTGGCGATGACCGGCTTGCGGAACACCTTGGCCATACGGGGCAGCTCCTGCGAAACGACGGCGTCTATGCCGGGATTCTGCAACCCCACGGCATTTATCATCCCTTCGGTACACTCCGCGATACGCGGCGTCGGATTGCCGAAACGCGGCTCTTTGGTGGTTCCCTTGAAGGAAAAGGAGCCGAGTATGTTTATATCGTAAAATTCCGCGAACTCCGCTCCGAAACCGAAGGTACCGCTAGCCGGTATAACCGGATTATCGAGCCTCAATCCGCTGAGTTCCACCGAGAGGTCTGTCTCGCGCGCGGTCGTATTTACGTTTTCAGTCTGCATATCCCTATTCCCAGATTATTTCGTCGGTACGAAGTACCGGCCCTTCCTTGCAAATGCGTTTATTACCGTTCTTGGTCTTGCAGCTGCATCCCATGCAACCGCCGAACCCGCACCCCATGCGCTCCTCGAAACTGAATTGTCCCGGTACGTTCACCGCACCGCCGAGCGCCCTTAGCATGGGCATCGGTCCGCAGGCATACACGTAATCGTATTCGGGTACCGACTTCAGCGCATCGGTAACGAATCCCTTCACTCCGCGCGAGCCGTCCGCGGTAGCCACCGTAACCGTCGCTCCGAGAGCAGCGAACTCGTCAGCATAGAATACTTCGGAAGCGGTATTGAAACCGAGTACCACATTCACCGCGGCACCGCCGGCGATCAGCCGTTTGGCAAGGTTGTATAGCGGAGGTACACCTACGCCACCGCCCACGAGCAAAGGACGGCGCGTCCCGGTAGCGGTATCGAATCCGTTACCGAGCCCGGTCAACACGTCGAGTTCCCCTCCGGGCTTCATTTCGCCCATAATGGCGGTACCCTCTCCCACCACCTTATATATTATAGTAATCGTCCGCCCGTCGTAATCGCATATCGAAATGGGACGACGCAAGAATTTTCCGGGCAATTCCACGTTCACGAACTGTCCCGGAGCCGTTATATACTGCGTATCGCCTTCGAGCACCATTCTGTAGACGTTACCCGTCAGTGCTTCGTTGGCGACTATCCTGTATATGCCGCGTTTATACATATTCCGTTCCGTATAGTTTTCCATATTCCAAATTCCGAACTCTCCGTGCCGTCATGCCTGCTGCGCGTAACGGTA
Organism: uncultured Tidjanibacter sp.; assembly: GCA_947852905.1. GTDB lineage: Bacteria > Bacteroidota > Bacteroidia > Bacteroidales > Rikenellaceae > Tidjanibacter. The sequence continues at coordinate 34,391 of CANTVF010000006.1, forward strand.
CGCCTCACGGCCGTCCACGAGTGTCAACACGTTGCGTCCCTGCACCGTCCACCCGTCGAACGGGGTCGCACGCCCCATAGACAGAAAATCCGAAGAATCTATCTCGTATCTCGGATTCAGATCGAGTACGGCGATGTCGGCCGGAGCGCCGATCCTTATTTCTCCGCCGAGCCCGAAAAGCCGTCCCGGCAACACGCTCATGACCTCGACGAGCCTTTCGAGCGTTATTATTCCGCTGCGCACCATATATTCGTACATCACCGGAAAAGCGGTTTCGAGTCCCACGATGCCGAACGCGCTACCCTGAAGCCCGCGCGATTTCTCCTCGGCAGAATGGGGTGCGTGATCCGTAGCGAGGACGTCTATCGTCCCGTCCTGTATACCGCGCCGCAACGCATCGCGGTCTTCGGCACTGCGGATCGGCGGATTCATCTTGAAACGCCCCTCCTCCTTCAGATCCATATCCGTAAGTACGAGATAATGCGGTGCTGTCTCGCAGCTCACCCTCAACCCCTCGGCCTTGGCCCTGCGCACGAGTTCGACACTCTCCTTGGTGGATACATGGCACACATGATACTGGCAACCGGTGCGGCGGGCCAACTCGATGTCCCGTTCCACCTGACGCCACTCGCTCTCGGAGCATATTCCCTTGTGACCGTGCAGACGCGCGTATTCGCCGTCGTGGATGTATCCGCCGCGCAGCAGTTCGTTCACTTCGCAATGGGCTACGATAGGTTTGCCGAGCGAAGCCGCCTTGCGCATGGCTTCCTCCATGACCGCATCGGCCTGCACGCCGCGACCGTCGTCCGAAAATCCCGCCACACGACCGCTCATCTCCTCCATGCGGGAAAGTTCTCCGCCGCCTTTCTGCCCCATGGTAATGGTCCCGTAAGGCACCACCTTCATTACGGCCTGCGCCTTTATCATATCGAGCTGAACGCCGAGATGCTCCGCAGTATCGGGAGCCGGCACGAGATTGGGCATCGGACATACCGTCGTATATCCGCCTCGCGCAGCCGCACGGCTGCCGCTGCCTATAGTCTCCTTATACGAGAATCCCGGCTCGCGGAAATGTACATGGACATCTATGAAACCGGGCACCACATACATTCCGGACACATCCTCTACCTCGGCATCGGCGGCATCCACCGCACCGACAGCGGCTATCAGCCCGTCCTCGATCAAAATATCCTCTATCGAAAATTTTCCGTCGCGGTATACATTGCCGCCTCTGAGCACCTTTTTCATAGAATCCGTTTATCTTCGCCGGAGACACGGCGGTGCCGGCCTCCATTTATACAAAAAAGGCAACCGGTAACCGATTGCCTTAAAAATCAATATCTGTTTCGACAATGAAAAAACGGAGGATGTTGTCCTTTGAAAAATAACGTCCGTTAACGTACTCCATGACCGATATTCTCCCCTTTTTCCTCATCGCGTTTTCAATTCGCTTAAATTGGTGCAAAGTTACGATTTTTTTACAAAAACGCCAAACGAGAACAGAAAAAATCGGATGATTTTTTCTGCCATAAACACTCTGTTGCCGCGGAATAAGGCCATAGCACATATATGATATAGCGCTACTGTCGTAAAGGGTATAGCAACTCAGCGACAACATTAAACAACCGACACACATGAAAGTTACGGGAAAGACATACATCCGGTACGGAAACCGCTTACGGAACTGAAAACGGATCAGATAAAAAATATCCGGCAACGAACTCGTGACAATACACCACATACAAAGAACATCGGTCAGGGAACTCGTCGCTAAACCTATCGTCTATATAATGCCCAAAATGAAATATGTAGACAAGAAAGACCCTTTCTACGAAAATTTCATACCGGCGAGCTACGAATGCATGGATGAATCGGAATTACCGGTCGACGATCTTATCGTAAAGGCGGCGACAACCGCACGCATCAGATACATATTTTTGCGGTAAACAACGTCAGCGACATCTCAAGCCACCTCGCCGCAAGAGACTATCTGCGCGCGCCCTCAAACGGCGTCACGCTACGGCCGACTAAAAAACGAAATCTACAGTACGTCCCGTCGGACATAGAAAGCTATTGCGACGGCAAGGACAAATTTATGAAAGCTCTCGAAGCGGCTGCACTGAAAAGGTACGGACAACGGTACCTCCATTAACCGATTATGTAAAAAACCGGCATAGCATCGCCCGCGCCGGTCATATAATCCGAAACAAATCCTTCCCCCATAATACCTCAAAGGTCCTTGGTACTGCTCCACTTTCTCATGGGCACCTCTATCAGCAATATCTTCGAATCTTCGCGAGCCTCTACATCGACTGTTCTCATAAAGGGCAGGCCTATAGCATCGCGCTGTTGCAACACATTGCCGTCTATGAACACCTCACCAGCCAGCACGAACACATACACACCGTTATCCTCGTTATGCAACAGGTGCGTCATGACATGTCCGGCATCCATATCGGCCATATACACCCACGCATGCTGATTGATAGGCAACACATGTTCACCCCCTTCCGGAGACACGACCGCCTGCCAGTTATTGCGCCCGGCATCGGCAAGCTTCACATGGGAATACGACGGCATAACCTCATACTCGCGCGGAAATATCCACATCTGAACATACTTCACAGGCTTATCCGCACTGTGATTGTATTCGTTGTGAAACATTCCCGTACCGCTGCTCATGATCTGGGCTTCGCCCGGAGACACGGTAACGAAATTACCCAAACTATCCCCATGGTCTATACTGCCTTCCAAAGGAATGAATACAATCTCCATATTGTCATGAGGATGCGACTTCAAACCCTCTCCCCCTTCTATCGTATCGTCATTCAACACGCGCAGCGCCCCGAAGTTTATACGCCGCGGATCATAATAGTTCGCGCAACTGAAGGTATAATAAGTTTTCAGCCATCCATTATCGGAGTATCCTCTACTTCCCGAACGGTGAATTACTTTGTCCATACACTTACCTATATATACACCCGCATGCCGCACAAAAATCGTTCCATAAAACAAAAATTCACCGAGGCCCGCTACGAGAAATTACCGTACGAGTTCCCTAACCTTCATACAATGAAACGGAAACAACCTACATAAAAAATATCGGATATCCGCCTATGAATCCACACTCGAATAAGACACACATTACCTGTCACAAGGCATGACACATATAACATTAACCTCCAACACATTACGCGCATACATCTTTCAAACTTTTCCACTATCCGCAACGGAAAAAATTTAACAAACGAATCATCTTGCCTTGATTTGGCACGATTTTTACATATCCTCGAAATGTATAACATCGTCAAAACATTCTAAAAATATCGGCTTATGAAGAAATTATTTACTCTCGCGACAGCATTGACTACGACCCTAGCCCTCATGGCCCAAACGCCGCCAACCATGACCGACGACATTCAGAAGTACACAAAAGCGGTCGAAGACGCCACAGCTACGGCGACCGAAACGCCCGCATGGAAATACGGCGGTACGGCAGGCATAAACATGTCGCAGGCATCGTTCTCGAACTGGAATGCCGGCGGCGATCCGTCCATAGCATTCGATGCTACGTTCAACTACAGCCTCGACTACAAACGCGGCAACCATCTGTGGACCAACCGTCTGGAGCTGGCCTACGGACTGAACAGGACGAGCTCAAACGGCACACGCAAAACCAACGACAAGATATTCTTCTCGTCCAACTACGGATACAAGATCGCAAAGAATCTGTATGTCAGCAGTATGGTGACCTTCAACACGCAGTTCGACAAAGGTTACGACTACAAGGTGTCCTCGACCGACTACATTTCACGGTTCATGGCTCCGGGCTACCTGTCCGTAGGCGTCGGAGTAACATACACTCCAGCCTCGTGGGTAACGATCGTAGCTTCTCCGGCCACATGGCGCGGCACATTCGTCAATGACGACAAGTTATCGGCCGCAGGCGCATTCGGCGTAAAACCCGGCGAACGTTTCCTCAACGAACTGGGCGCCAACATACGCGCCGAGGTCAACACCCCGATATGGCAGAAACTATCGCTCTACTCACGTCTCGACCTCTACTCCAACTATCTGCACAATCCGCAGAATGTGGACGTCAACTGGGAAATACAGCTCAACTATGCACTGCTCGACTGGCTAACGGCCAACCTGCATTTCAGCATGATCTACGACGACGACATAAAATTCGGCAAGACGGCCACCTCGCCCGGCCAACCGCGCCTCCAGCTCAAGGAAGTGCTCGGAATCGGATTTCAGGTAAACTTCTGACGCCGGAATACAACTATACGTTTTCTCCGCCGGAAATACTTAGCCTAACCATAACCGCAAAACGGCTGCTAAGTATTTCCGGCGAATAAACGATATACTCACCGGGAAAAGACAATAGCCTCGGCAATCTACTTTAGCCACACATACCAATACAATTTCAATTTCCGAAAAAGACACGGATTAATATAACTATCTTTGGAACGTCTGCGCCTGCCTGCAATCAACCGCCCATACACTCACCTATATACACAATGAATCGAGGCGCAGCGCATCAGCAAAGAGAGATGAAAACTACCCTATACGTGACGGCCGGCAGCATAACGCTCGCACTGGGAATTATCGGCATATTTCTGCCGCTGCTGCCAACCACTCCGTTCCTGCTGTTGTCGGCATGGCTCTATTGCCGTAGTTCTTCCCGACTGTACGGCTGGCTCGTCGGCCATCCCGTACTCGGTCTGTACATACGCAACTACAGTTACCGGAAAGCCACCACACTTCCCAGTAAAATTATGTCCATAACTCTACTGTGGGCTACGATCCTGCTTTGCATTTTCGTTTTCGCAGACCCGTTGTGGCTGAAAATCATGCTCGGCACGATACTTGTCGGCGTCACATGGCACCTGCTTTCGCTGAGGACCCTCCGTCCGGACGAATTCGTCACCCTACATAGGGTACGTACCCGAAAACGAGCCGCAAGCGTCGCCGCACTTGCCGATACGATACGTCGGGAACATCGCGACGACTCCATAGACGCATCGCAACCGAATCGCCAGTTCGCCGCCCTACAGTCGGCCGAAGCCGTAAAAGCACAGACAGAAGACGGTTACGACTATTATCTGCTCCGCTGCGCCGGCAAGGACATAGGATACGCCGCCTTGAAACGCGATCCGGACAGCATATTTCTGAGCCAACTATATCTAATTAACGAAGCGCACGGAAAAGGATTCGCAGAAGAAGCCATAGCCTTCGCCGAAAACCGTTGCAGGCGGTACGGCAAAAAGAAAATACGTCTTACTGTCAACAGTACCGATACGGTCGGCATAACGGCATATAGCAGAATGGGATTCGTCCCGGCACACGAAGCCGCCGACGTAGTAAACGGATATGTCTCGGACTATTGCATAATGGAAAAAACGGTGACGGAACGTCCCGTCACCTCCGCAAACGTTCGCAAAAGATAACCACACGGCTCACCGCATCGTAGTCAAACGGAATCTTTCGTCCCGCGATTTTGCCGTTCGGGGACCTTTTCATACCTTTGTACATATACACGGAATAAGAAAAAGCACTATTCCCGTATAACCCTGACTCGGACGCATGCAGCATCCGCACGCAGGACAAACCGAACTATTCCGCACATGTACAGACAACTTTTGAAAATACTACTGCCGGCGACCGTAGCGTTATTTACAACAATGACGTTCACCCGCTGCAACGTACCGGACGACGGACGCATAAACATAACTCCGGAACAGCTATCCGTCGAACTGAACGGAACTTTGCCGCAAGCCATAACCTTCGAGGCTAACGGAGAATGGTACACGAGAGTCACATACCGCAACGACGGAGCAAACGACAACGAGGAAAACGGGAGCGTCGAGACCGGCAACGACGACGAAAACTCGGCCGAAGACGACCGCTGGCTGAACGTAACACCTACATCCGGTTCCGCAGACCAGACATCCATTACCGTGCAGGCCATAACGGCCAACTACACCCAGCAGGCGCGTCGAGCAGATCTGTTGATAAAACTGCCGGGCAGCGAAGGCGTGACTATAGCCATAACCCAACCGCCGACTGTAAGACCGGCACAACTCACCACCATAACCCGCACTCTGAGCGGCGGAGCTGTCAACGGGCCGTCACAAATATCGTTCGAGTACGACGACAACGACAACATGATCGCTTTCACATCCGTCGATTCCAGAAGCGGCACCATCCGTTACTCCGTAACCGAGACATCCTCATCGGCTACAATAACCGCCACGACATCATCCGGCGAAAGCAGCATCACGGCTACTATGGTAAACGGACTGATATACAGTTGCGGACCGGTAGAGTGGACATTCAGCGACCCCAACTCCGGAATAGTGATGGACCGTTCGAGCGTGACGTTCAATTTCCGGTACGACAACAGCGAAAACAAACTGCTGCAAAGCATCACACGCGCCGAAACAGTCAGCGTGGAAGACGGCGAGACATTGTCCGAAAACCTGTCGCGCGAGGAACGTTACGAATTCGTGTTCTCCAACCTGCGCATAGACAGCATCTACCATATATTACCCTACGATCCCTCCGACCGCAAGGCAATGCGCGATACGGTAGCCTACAAACTCAACTATCCGGCAGAGTCCGTAACCAACAATCTCACAGCCGACCTATGGGACATGATCGTCATGCCCGAAGCACAGGGAACGCCCTTCTACAGCATTACAGGATTCTGGCTGTTCGGCCTTACGGGCACAATACAGGGAGAGTTCCCCGAAACAGCCTCGGTAGAGGCACGCATACATACCGGTCGCACCGACATACCTTCAGCCGTACGATATACCTACGTCGACGACGGCGGCAATCTCAATCCGGCCACGGCCGATATCAATTATGCCGACGGCTCTACGGCCAACTACTCGATGCGATTCTCATATAAGGAATAGCGATATATCACGGCACATACGGCGCTCGCGCCCGTAACCAACATGTCCGTGCAGCATCATGCAAACGCCGTCCGCATACGGCTAATACCCTAAATGAAAAACGTCCCGGCGATAAGGTATCGCCGGGACGTATGATTATTAAGACCGCAGGCACACCGCATGTGACCCTCCGTAAAAGTAAACGAATACCGTACCCCGCCGACCACACGGCAAGTCCGGCAAACCATATAGAATACATAATGCCTTTCGAATACATACATTATATTAAATAAGCAGTCGGATGCTCCGGTACCCAGACCAACATCATGTCCTCGAAGCAGAGGCTATTATCATCATAGACCGGCACAACTCACTGTCCATATTCGGAAACCGACGCAGTATATAGTCTGCGACCTCAGGCTCCACGACATCGCAGACCTTAAATTCCGTTTCGATCCGACCATGCAACTGGTGATATTTTTCACTACCGGCTCCCCCAGAAAATGCGTATCCCGTCCCCCCTTCAGAAAAATAACGGTTTACAGGCCAACACACTATTCGGTTTTCCGCATCGCATATCCATTCCAGCATACAGTATGACGTAAAAACCGAATGCTCAATGGAGAATACCAATACGCCGTCATGACGCAGAGTACGGGACACACCGCAGAGATGCCGCAGACCTCCATGATATTAATACAACACGAGCGAACTCAACACTATATCGAAACTCCACGGCGGATAACAGCATTCTTCAAACGCAACCTGCCGGTACCCCACAGAATCGCACGCATGACGATGCCGTCCTTCGGCCAACATCCTCGCGGACGAATCCATACCCAAAACGCTCCGGCACCCTGCGAGGCGCATATGCACAGTGCCAACCGTATCCGCATCCCAGATCGAGCACGTCCCGGCCCACGAACTCTGGAAGCCTTTTCTTCAGTACAGGCCATTCGCCCGCCCCGGCAAGCCCTTCCTACGAACGGGTCATACCGGAATACGCATCGAAAAAACTCTCATCGTCGTAAATATTGCCGTTCATCATATATCAGAATTTTATTCTAACCGACCGCGGAGACTGACTCGTAACATTCCCTTTCCAGCGATGCCACACCGAAAGGCTACAACGCAAAGTTATGACAATCGTCATCCGTAAGGCCAATACGGATAACCGCAAACCGACTCGCGGACGGACATTCAGACATAAATCTAAGAAAGTGGCAGGATAGAATTCGCATGACACACATCTGTTCCGTTACGAAAAGCAGCCGTATACCACACCACCGGCAAATCCGTCCAGACCTGAACATCCGATGCCGGTTCACCCCCGATTTTATCCGATTCACCGACGCACGTCTTTTCAGTCGGCAACGTTGTAATAAATTTGCCGTCGGTTGAGTTTCCGAGCGGCAACAGAACATTCCGCCAGACGACACCATAACCGACATACTGGCTGCTATCCCGAAACATTATCACGACAAACGAGCATTTCACGTTCCGAACGAGAACAAAGTTGCGTTTGCGATATAAAAAATTAGAAAACTTTTTTTGTTTTCACAGTTTTCTACCTACATTTGCAGCGCGAACCATACATTTCGACGGAATGGAGACGGAATTGAAGGAAAGAATCATAACGGAAGCGACGCGCATGTTCTGCGAGACCGGAATCAAATCGGTACGTATGGACGACATCGCAGCCGCATGCGGCATATCCAAACGGACGCTATATGAAATATTTTCCGACCGGGAAAACCTGATACGTCAGAGTATCCTCTACAATACCAGAGAAAACGACGACATGATGAAGGAACGTCTGGCCGGAGCGAAAAACGCCATAGACGAATTCTGGATACTCTTCCTGCACGGCTCGGAGATGAGGGCCTCCACGAAACTGCTGGTAAAGGATCTGATGAAATTCTATCCGCGGATATTCGAGGAGATCATGCAAACACACCATTCGCATATCATCAGCCGCAACCGTCAGAGACTCGAAAAAGGAATCGCACAGGGACTTTTTCTGGGCAATATAGACACCGAATTCATGTCGAGAATACTCACACGTTACCTGTACGGTCTGCATCAGGATTTTGCCGATGCGGCTTTTTCGTCGGACTACAAACATACTAATACGAATGACAGTTCGTTACTGTTTGCAACCATGTTGTTTTTCCGTGGAATAGCCACGGACAAAGGCCGCCGGTATATCGACGAGAACATATTCAAGGAAATAGAACGAATATACAATAACACAGGAAAATTAGGTTAATGATGAAAAAGGTATTTTTAGGAGCATTGGCCCTGCTGGCCTCGGCGACGCTGGCTGCACAGGAGCAATCGTCCTCCATGCCGCAAAAACTGGAACTCACGCTCGACGAGGCTATCGAAATAGCCTTGAACGACAACCCCATGATCAAGGTCGCCGATATGGAGATCGAGCGTCAGGACTACTTGCGCAAGGAAACCGTATCGAGTCTCTACCCGTCGCTCTCCGGTTCCGGACAATACAGTTACGCCATTGTAAAACAGACCATGTCGCGCAGCGGTCTCTCTTTCGGCGCGGACAATACCATAACTATCGGTGCCAACCTGTCGGTACCCCTGTTCGTTCCGGCCGTCTATGCGTCCATGAAACTCAACGACGCACAGATCGAAGACGCCATAGAATCGGCGCGCGCCTCCAAAATCGACATGGTAAATCAGGTAAAGAAAGCCTATTACAACATACTGTTGCTCGAAGAGTCGCTCGACGTACTCTACGAAAGCGAGAAGCTGCTTCAAGAAACCGTAGACAACACCAAAGCGATGTACGAAGCGCAGCTCTCTTCGGAATACGACTACATTTCGGCCGAAGTGAACCTGAGCAATCTGCAACCTACAATAATACAGACACGAGGCTCGATAGAGATAGCGCGCATGATGATGCGCATGTTGCTCAGTCTTCCGCAAGATATAGAGATACATGTCACCGGCTCGCTCGACGACTACTCGGCCGAAATAGAGAACAACACAGGAACATACTCCCTCGACATATCGGCCAACAGCGATATCCGTTCGCTCGAAATACAGGAGAAAATGCTCGAAAGCCAACTCAAGGTAATCAACGCGCAGCGTATGCCCACTATAGCGGCGTTCGGACAAATCAGTCTTTACGGTAACGACATGGGCGACATAGACTTTTCAAGCGCATCGGGCAGCACAGGCGACTCCAACATAAACCTCGGCGACTACCCCGGTCTCTCGCCTCTGGTCAACATGCTCGGTGTAAGCGGCATGACCGACTTCGGCAGGCTCATGCAGGATCTTATGATGGGTGGACGCGGCTCTTCCTCCTCGGGACAGACAGGCATATGGTGGCAGCATCCCGCCAGCGCAGGTATAACGATTTCCATCCCGATATTCTCAGGAGGCAAAATCAACAGTCAGGCCAACCAAACCAAAATAGCCATGAAGCAGCTCCAGATGCAGAAAGAGTATCTGGAGGAATCCACCACGCTCGAAGTGCAAACGGCCATAAGCAACCTGTTCACCGCCCGGGGCACCATGATGGCCAACGACAAGGCCGTACTGCAGGCACAGAAAGCATACGACATTACCAATGTCCGTTACAACGGCGGTGCCGGTACCATACTCGAACTCAGCAACGCACAGTTGCAACTGACGCAGGCACGACTGAACTATACGCAAGCCATTTACGACTATCTCGCGGCACAGGCTGACTACGACAAACTAATTGGTGTCGAATATCAGATACAACCCGAAGAATAAGCACTCCTCCGCACTCGGACAAAAGGGCTTGTAATTTAAAGTCAAGGAATATAAACAGAGAAAGTAAAAATAGCAAGAAACGAATTATGAGAAAGACTCTTCTGATCGTAGCAGCGATCATGGGAACAGTCGCACTGACCGGCTGTCAAGGCAAAAAGAACAAAGGCGCAGAAGCCGCCGAAGACGTCGTCTATGTAAAGGTAGAGCCTGCGCGCGCAGAAAAAGTGGCGCAGACCATAGACTTTACGGCCAATCTGGAAGCGTACCAGATGAACTTCATCGTACCGTCGTTGGCGGCACGCATAGAACAGATCAACGTAGAGGTCGGCGACAAGGTTAAAAAAGGACAGATACTCGTAGAACTCGACAAGACACAGCTCAACACCAACAAGCTCCAGCTGTCCAACGCCGAACTCAACCTCGCGCGCATGATGCCGGTATACGAAACGGGCGGCATATCCAAACAACAAATAGACGAAATGGAGACCAACATAGGCGTCCTTAAAGAAACGGTCAAAAACCTCGAAGACAACCTTACTCTCCGCAGTCCGATAAACGGTGTCGTAACCGGCCGTTACAACGAAGTCGGCGACCTGTTTTCCATGTCTATGAACTCCGACGGAGGCATCGGCATTCTTCAGGTCATGCAGATGGACAAACTCAAAGCCTACGTCTACGTATCGGAACAGTATTTCCCGCAGGTATATATGGGTATGCCGGTAAAAGTAGTGGCCGAGACCTTCCCCGACAGAACGTTCGAAGGCAAGGTCAGCCGTATAGCTCCGGCTATCAATCCTTCGACGCGTACATTCGAGGTGGAAGTCACCGTGCCCAACAGCGACCTCACGCTCCGTCCCGGAATGTATGCCCGCACGACGTTCAACATGGGTGAAGTCAACGGTATCACGGTACAGGATATGGCCGTAATGCGCCAGACGGGTACAAACGACAAATACGTCTATGTAGTAAACGACGAAGGTATCGTGGACAAACATTTCGTAACCGTAGGACGCCGCATGAACGACCGCATAGAGATAATCTCCGGAGTCGAAATCGGTGAAAACGTAGTCATAGCCGGCGGTAACAAGATTACTACGGGCATGAAAGTCGAAATAGAAAAGTAACGCTCCCTGAAAACGACACGGCACCCGTATCGTGAAGCCGTCCGGCCGAACGAATGCGGGAGCCAGCGACAAAAAACAAAGACACAACAGAGGTACTATTAAAATATGAAACTATACGAAAGTGCCGTCAGGAAGCCGATCTCGACTGTCCTGATATTTCTGGGAGTGATCATACTCGGTGTATTCTCACTGATGAACCTCCCGATAGACATGTACCCGGAAATGGAGATGCCGGCCATTTCCGTGATAACGACCTACGAAGGCGCCAACGCATCGGATATCGAGACCAACGTGACCCGTATTCTCGAAGACAACCTCAACACGGTGAACAATCTGAAAGATATCACCTCTAAATCGTCCGATAACGTATCGCTCATAACCCTCGAATTCGAATGGGGCTCCGACCTCGACGAAGCGTCCAACGACGTGCGAGACGCTATCAACCGCGTCAGCAGCCTCCTGCCGGACGACGTCGACGACCCGTCTATCTTCAAATTCAGCAGCTCCATGATTCCTGTCATGGTATTGTCGGTAACGGCCGACGAAAGCTACTTCGGACTTGAAAAACTCCTCGACGAACAGTTAGTCAACACGTTAAACCGTGTCGACGGGGTCGGTTCGGTGAGCATGGTAGGTGCTCCGGTACGTGAGATACAGATAAATGTGGATCCCCGCAAAATGGAGGCCTACGGCCTGACAGTAGAGCAACTCGGCGGTATCGTAGCCTCGGAAAACATCAATGTTCCGGGCGGTACGCTCGACATAGGTAACAATACCATAAATGTCAAGACAGACGGCGAGTTCGACTCCAGCGACGACCTTTATTCTGTACTCGTAGCCAGTGTAGGAGGTCGCGACATATACCTGCGCGACGTAGCCGTAATCAAGGACACCATAGAGAAAGAGACGCTCGACGAACGTATCAACGGACGCAAGGGTGTCCGAGTAGTCGTTCAGAAACAGTCCGGCTCCAACACCGTGGCCATTGTCAACAAAATAATGGACGAGCTGCCCAACATAGAAAAGAACCTGCCGCCCGACGTGGAAGTAAGCGTACTCATGGACGGATCGGAAAATATCCGCGACAGTATCGACTCACTGACAGAAACGATCATGTTCGCATTCCTGTTCGTGATTCTCGTGGTTCTCTTCTTCCTCGGACGATGGCGTGCGACGCTCATCATCTGTATCACGATCCCGATATCGCTCGTGACGGGATTCATATACCTCTACCTGACAGGCTCCACACTGAATATCATTTCACTAAGCGCACTGTCCATAGCCATAGGTATGGTCGTGGACGACGCTATCGTGGTACTCGAGAACATCACCACCCACATAGAAAAAGGCTCCTCGCCCCGCGAAGCTGCCATTTACGGTACCAATGAGGTATGGCTTTCGGTAATAGCGACGACGCTTACCGTTGTGGCCGTGTTCCTGCCGCTGACGCTCGTTTCCGGAATGGCCGGTATAATGTTCCGCGAACTCGGTTTCATGGTATCCATAATCGTGACTGTTTCGACCATAACGGCCATATCGCTGACGCCTATGCTGTCGTCGCAGCTCTTGACCAAAAACAACACGCACGAATACAAAGGCCTCGGCAAGCTCTTCAAACCGATAGACAAATTCCTCGACTGGCTCGACAACTGGTATGCCTCGATCCTCAAATGGGCGGTACATCACCGTCTCGTCATCATGTGCAGCGTACTGCTGCTATTCGCCGGCGGTATCCTGATAGCTACGAAGGTACCGACCGACTTTACCCCCGCATCGGATAACGCCTCCATAGCCATGAAGATAGAAATGGAGCAGAACTCCAGCGTGGAATACTCCAAAAAAGTGGCACGCCAGATCGACACCATGATCGCCGAAATGTATCCGTTCATAGAGCGCATATCGACCAGTACGGGTAGTTCGTCGAGTACCAGCGCATTCTCTGCTATGCAGACTACCGGATCGAACATCATCAACTATACGCTGAAGTTCCCGAAATCGCACGAAAGGGACAAGTCCATATTCCAGATGAGTGACGAACTCCGTGTGGAACTCGCAAAGATTCCGGAGATCAAGCGTTTCACCGTAACTCCCGGTGGCGGTAGCGGCGGTGGCGGCGGTATGGGTAGCGTCAGCACCGTGGACGTTGAGATCTACGGATACAACTTCGACGTAACCAACGAGATCGCAGCGGATCTGAAAAGCAAATTCGAAAAGATCGAAGGCGCGCGCGACGTAACCATATCCCGCGAGGACATGCGACCGGAATACAACGTGAAACTCGACCGCAACAGGCTCGCATATTACGGCCTCAACAGCGCTACCGTATCCACATCGATACGTAACCGAATCAACGGTTACACGGCGAGTCAGTACCGCGAAGACGGCGACGAATACGATATCATAGTACGCTATGCGGAACCGTACCGTACATCCGTAGAGGATATAGAGGATATCATAATCTACAATTCGCAGGGTGACGCGATACGTGTCGGCGATATAGGTACGGTAGAAGAGGAACTCGCCCCGCCCGCTATCGAACGTAAAAACCGCCAGAGAATAGTCAAAGTTACGATCATGCTCGGCGACGGCGTAGCTCTCGGTACCGTAGTCGACGGTGTCAACCAAGTACTCGACGGATACGTGCTGCCGGACGATGTTTCCATAGACCTCGGCGGCTCTTATGAAGACCAGCAGGAATCTTTCGGCGACCTCGGTACGCTGCTTGTGTTGATCATCATTCTCGTATACATCGTCATGGCGACGCAGTTCGAATCGTTAGTCTATCCGTTCATCATCATGATCACGATCCTGCTCGCCGTACCGGGCGTATTCATAGCCCTCTACATAACGGGCACATCGCTCAGCCTCATGGCGCTGATCGGCGCTATCATGCTCGTGGGTATAGTCGTCAAGAACGGTATCGTGATGGTGGACTACACCAACCTGTTGCGCGAACGAGGTTCAGGTATCACACAGGCCGTCATCGCATCGGGAAAGAGCCGTCTGCGTCCTGTCCTCATGACCTCGCTCACCACTATCCTCGGTATGTTCCCTATGGCACTCAGTCTCGGTGAAGGTTCGGAATTGTGGCAGCCCATGGGTATAGCTATCATCGGCGGTCTGACATTCTCCACCGTCCTGACGCTTGTCGCCGTTCCTGTCATGTACTCCATCTTCGGAGGCGTAGGCGTCAAACGCCAGCGCCGCAAACTGCAAGAGGCCCACGAACTGAAAGAATTGAATTAATCCTGTTTCCATGACCGGGGCATGCTACAGCATTGTCCCCGGCCGCGGAAACACATAAAGACACCGTAAAATGAAAGCGATATTCATTTCATACAATATGACGCTCACCGAGCGTATACAATGGTTGCTCGACCACTATACCGTTCGCGGATTCACCCTGTTCCCGCTGACTCACGGCCGCGGATCTTTCGACGGCGAGCCGCACATGGGTACACATACGTGGCCGGCCATGAACTCCACGATAATAGCCATGATGGACGATGACAAGGCCGAAAAATTCATGAATGCGCTCCGCACCCTCGACAAGGAAACTCATATGCAGGGCATGAGGGCATTCATGTGGGATATTACCGAACAATTATAACGATACAGTTATCGTACTCACGAAAAGCCTCGGCACGATTGTGCCGAGGCTTTTTCTTACATTATGACCATACACACGTAACGGAGCTTTCCGTTGCATACTATATGACGTTATATAACAACGTCTAAAAAAGCCTCCTCGTCACAGCCAGCCGCACAACCAGAATAACCATCCCGGCGACGCCCGCCCACATGAGAGCCTTTTCCCTCCAACGCAGAGGAAGACGCACAGGCACCTCTATCTTTTCGGTACGCACACGCTCCATGACAATAGTATCACGGACCGCCACCTCCCTGACCTGCACTTCGACAGGTATCTCCACAGCCTTGTTCCGCAATGTATGGTGCAGGCGGCCGGTACTGTCTATCCGTGCATGAGAGAATGCGAGCGAGGTCTCCAGACTCGAACTGTCCTGTCTCACGAGCACGTGCCGCGATTCGTCCGGCAAACGCACCGGAACCGTCATACGACGTACTATCTCCCGATAATCCCGCCTGTATTGCGACGATATACTGTCGGCCACCTGTGAAGAAACCGCTTTCCGGCAGGGACAACACCCCGCAGCACTCAAAGCCGCTACGTACGCAGCCACTACAAATAATCTGCCCAACCGCATAGTTTTCTGTTTTTCAAATAATCCGCATTTTGTTCGTTTTCATACGCTTCCCTCTCGAAAGGGTTGCGCCTGTAACCGTAGCGCAACCAATACCACAGATAACGGAGGTAAAACAATATCCAACCGCGACAGTCAGCTGCCTGCGCCATATGAATACCCTCATGTCTTACGGTAGAGGCTGACAAAGGCCGACACTCCCTACGGGCAAGGATAACCCCGAAAAAAGCCATGGCGGCATAACCGCGAAACGGCAACAGTCTGTTGTAAACGATCTTCATAATCCCTAATAATCGAACACTTTCACACGGTATTGCGCCGGACTCAACACAATCGCCTAATTTCCGGCCGAAACCGCCACAACGAGTATAGCATACCTAAATAGCTAATCCTTAAATTTCATATCATCGATTCTGTTGAGCCACCCGCGAAGAAATCTGCGTTGCGAAGGATCGCGGCGTACGATATTTTCAACAAAGACAATTCTGTCGGCCTTGATCCGGTGAAACAGCCGTTCGTAATCGCTGCCGTTCAGCGCAGAGAGAGTCCTCTCCCCCACTATCCCGTCCGTGTCTACCCCCAGTATCCTCTGCGGCCGCGTGATGCCGTGAACGCCCGAAGCCCAAACCCAATCGACGAGAATGTCGGCCAACGACTGGCTAACTATCCTGTCGCCCTGCCAACGGTCCCAATATCCTGTCTTGAAAATGTGCAGCCACTGTACTTCTGTCATAGCCAGCAGGTCGCCGACCGTGCAACCGGCACCGTAGAAATGCCGAAACGTGGCGAGAGTAACACCCATATTCGTAGCGCCGCCGCGATCGGCGGGGTCGTCGGCAAAACCGCCCTCCCATTTACGAATGAAAGGTACCAGCAATTCCAAACGTGCCACGGTCTACTGCGCCTTACTGCCGGATACAGCGTCCACGGCATCATCCGTATTATCGTTTCCGCCGGACACTTCCGACACTATCTCCTGCACTTCGGCACTGTCTTCGGATTGTTTCTTTTTCAGATAGTCGTCGAGCAGGGCCACCTTCTTGGAAAACTGCAATCCTATGAAATAATCCAGAAACCCGATAACGGGATTGTCCGGCATCAGCTGATGCAGGTTCTTGAGAATATTGGACGAATAGAAATAGATGAAGACATAAGTTATCACCTTGACCACATACAGCGACTCATCTATATCCCCCTGATACCTGCCGACGGCATACACCATGACGACGATTCCCAGATAGACGAGCAGATAACAGGCCGAAAGCATGAACTTCTTGAAACTGAAACGTTCCTTGGACACGACAATGCCCGAAACCACCCCGAAAACTATATCGCAGGCAGCGAAAATAAGCAGCAGCACCATTGCGTTATGCACCGGCTGCAAATAGGCGACCAGAGCACCCACATATGTGGCGACCGCCGTTTTGATTATATCCCAATAATTCATCGTAACACACAATTTGCGGCACCCGTGGGCGCCCGTTTCACATCGGTATTCTTATCTCGCGGCAGAGCCATAGCGCGCTTAAGCCTCCGCCACAGCCAAAGATAACTCCGGTCCGACGCACGCCATTTCCATAAATGAAGAATAAATCCAGCGAATACCCTCTACCGGCAAGAATATCCCGACCGAAGCAAAAACACCCACACACCACCGACAAAACAGGACGCCGGCTTTCCTATCGACGGGAGCCAAACGCCAACCCAGCCGACAGACGCGACCACACGAATGCTGCTACACATTACCACAAAAAATATCGGGAGGACGCGTCTTTAGCTCGTCCTCCCGACATTTTCATTCGGTGCCAATCGTCCGACGGCACCATATATGTGACCCATTACAGCAAACCGCACCGCGAATGCTCCCGCAAAATTGTGCGGGTAACGCAGGTCGGCCGCACGCTCTATACCATACCCTTGTCTATGCCGAATCTCTCGGCCTCATGACATACGCCCTCTGGCTCGACGTGGACTATGATATCGTAAATATTGTCCACCCTCTCCTTTATGCTGCGCTCTACCTCGCTGGCTATCCGGTGCGCCTCGGTAAGCGTTATATCGCCGTCGGCCTCTATATCGAGCGCTATCATATACAGATTGCCTATCTGACGCGAACGCACCCTATGGGGATTGTGCGCGCCGGGAACAGCCTCTACGGCATCGAATATCTTGTTGTATATCCCCTCGTCCTTGACACCGTCCATCAGCTCCACGTTCGAATCCATGAATATCTCAACGGCCGACTTGATGATGAAAATACTGATTATAAAACCTGTCACGACATCCAGAATAGGCATTTCGAGAACGAACGAGAACAACAGTCCAGCGAGCACACCTACGGATATTATCACGTCGTTGCGCATATTCACGGCATTGGCACGCAACAGCGAACTGTTCACACGGCGCCCCTGCCGGAACTGATACAAGGCGAGCAACAGTTTGCCGACGATAGAAAACAGCGTGACATATACCGCTATAGCGGCAGGCATCTGACGCGGCTCGCCGGAAAACATGCTTTCGAGCGACGATACGAGCATCTGAATACCGGCATAAAAGATCACGAGCGAAAGTATTTTCGTCGCTATCGTCTCGGCTTTCTCATATCCGTACGGATACTTCTTCGACGGCGGACGGCTCACTATACGGGAGGTAAATATCATGACTACCGAAATCACCACATCGGTAGCCGAATCTATACCGTCGCCCAATACGGCGAAACTGCCGGCCACTACGCCGACCACTATCTTGGCCACGGACAGTATGGCGTTTCCTATGGTACTTATCCACGACGTCCGAACGAGTACCCTGTTCCTTGCTGCGCTACCTTCCATAAATCACTCCTGCTAAAACGGACTACAATCAGCCCGCCGATAAAATATCCGTTGCATCGCCGACGCAAAGCTAAATTTCCGGTTCCCGAAAAACAGCCTTCTTCTGAGCCCCCCTACATTCCACATGAATGTTCCCGCCCCGAGACAACCGACACTAAGGACATGCCGCCAACGCGAATTGTCGTCGCCTGTTATTCCGAAACAGCCATGGAGCCGTCCGGCGCCAAAGCGACGACTTTGCAAAAATAAAACAATTTACCGTTACGCCATAACCAAGGCCGGCAGACGCCTCATTATACGCAAAAAACATCCGACAACAGAAATCGCTCAGGGACATCGATCCGATCTTCCCTGAGCGACTTATACTCCGAAAACGAAGCGTCCGTTTCATCCGATCACAACAAGCACATCCTTGCATGCACGGCACGGCCGACAAAACCTGCATTCCGCGCGTTATGCCTGTATACCTGTAATCCTTATAACGAGCTCCTTGCCTTCGATTTCACTCTTTATCTCGATATCGCAATCGAAATCAGGCCGTAACTCCGATGATGAGGGTGCATCCATTATCTCCTCAAACCTTGCATCGACGCTCACTCCCATATCCCAATATTCCTTACGTCCGTCGACGAAAAACGTTCCATCATCGTTATACTCCCAAAACCGCGCAGAATATCCGCTCCCAACTCCACTGTGATATCCCGTATTCAAAGAATAAGATTTGCCATCAAATACTGCCCGGCATATTATACATATGCAATTGTAGTAATACTCATTTGTTTCAACGGTTATCAGACAGTGAGATAAATTATCGATAAGTTTACCGTCATAAGTAATCTCGTAGTCGGTAATATCGTAATTAACTATACGCTCTATTCTGTAGGTACAATTCGGCTCCGGCGGACAAGTGGTTGCCGTCTTTGTACATCCGGAAATAAAACCGACGAACATTATCGCCGCGACAATTATATTCAACAAGCGCCTCATCATAACACTATATTTTGCAATACATTCAACAAACAGCTATGTCTTACAACAATTTAATTCCTTTAAAGTTTAACAAATGTTGCTTTTGCTTGTCCGGTCGGATTGTTACTATCGCCAGTAAATGTCAATATTACCGTATATACCCCTGATACAAAAGCTGGAATGGTTACGCTGAATTTTAGCCCAGCGTAAAGATTCGATTTACTGGTTGAATATACAAGCCGGGCTGCTTCATCATATATTTGCAAATTACCGTCCCCAGCAATTTTCCCCCCCCAATGTAATTATCAACATATTATTGGTAACAAGATTAGGAAATATTCTTATTGTTTTCGGATCAAATAATTGTCATAAGATTCAAGAAAATCGTTTCATAAGCATCATTTTTTAGTAATGATCAGATCTTTAGCTTTGTCTAAGATAGAAAATTCGGAACACAAAGCAAAAATATCCAGCAAAAAAGTGCATCTCTGAAAATATTTCAGGAATACAAGTCAAAATCAAACGGAGGAAAAAATAATATCTTTCTCCCTCCGACAAGACGTTCGCTACACAAAGACAATCTCGCAATACATCTGTAAAAACGCAAAATACTCAGCCACCTGCAAACCGATAAAAGCATGGCAGACGGAAAAACATGACGGTTTGTCATAACCGGCAATCTGTTGCGTTTCTTTCGTGCTTCGGACCAAGCCATTTACCTTCCGTAAACTCCTGTCGGCCTCACACTCACGGTCTCGCATTCTACAAGTTCTAACATACCGAAAGGGGTTGTGTCAAAATTCAATATTTTGACACAACCCCATATATGGCCAACAGGCAACCGCTATTTGGCTTTACCGTCGGTGTTATTATTCGCCGCGTCGTAAATCACCTTGCCGCGCTTAATAGTCTGGAGTACCTTGATATCCTTGATCTTACTCATGTCCACCTTTTCGGGATTGGCATCGAGAATGACGAAGTCGGCTATCTTGCCCGGAGTTATGGAGCCGCGGTCGTCCTGATAATACTGTTTCGCTCCGTTAATGGTGACCATCCTGATAGCCTCGATCGGCTCCACGCGATATTCCGGCCCCAGCACCACGCCGTCACGGGTAGTACGGTTAACGGCATTATGTATGCTGAAAAGCATATCGGGCGGCACTACGGGAGAGTCCTGATGAATCGTAACGTTTATGTCACGACCGAGAGCCGACTTCAACGGACTGATACTCTGCGACCTTTCGGGGCCGAGTATGGACGACAGATAATAGTCGCCCCAGTAATACGTATGGTCGTTGAAGAACGAAACGTTTACACCCAGTTCCTCAGCCCTGTCGAGCTGTTCCTCGGTAATGGTCTGGGCGTGTATAAGCACCGGTCTGTACGCAGGCTCTATACCTGTCGCAGCCTTAGCACGCGCATACTGGTCGAGATACTGCTCGATAGCCGCCGAACCGTTGGTATGTCCCAATACCTGATAACCCTTTTCGAGGCAGGTCTTGAAAGATTCGTAAACCTCGTCGTCTGTCATCTGCGGAAATCCCCTGTAATCGGCAGGCTTATCCTCCGGGACGACATAATAAGGTTCAAGAAGCCATGCGGTCTTGGCCTGCGGCGAGCCGTCGAGAAATATTTTCACGCCCGCGACACGGAATCCGTCAACATACTTCTGCTCATCGCTCGGTCCCGGAACGCTGTTCACGTCGGTATAGCTGTTTATATCTATCGGCAGTTCGCCCCCTTCGGCCAGAATGTTATGCACGCTTTGAACTATGGTGCTTCCGGCGCCGTCCTGTGCAGTGGTTATTCCGTAGCTCGCGTACAGATCCATAGCACGACGCAATATATCCTCTTCCTTACCCACGTCGGTACGCTCGTTGTCCATAAGTACGTTGGGATCGTAGTACAGACGGAAGAAAGCCCCTTCCTGCAACAGGCCGTCGGGCGCTCCGTCCGGATACATGCCGAGCCACTGCTTGTAACGTTCGGTCATAGGACTGCCCTTCGTATACTTCAATATTTCGAGTCCCTTGCTGTTGACAACGCCTATATGATTGCTGGTATGTATAAGACATATCGGCACGTCTGTGGATATGCTGTCGAGATCCTTGGCCGTCGGTCCTACGGCACCGGGGAATACGGTATTATCGTACCCGTTACCCACGAACCAGTCGCCCGGCTGATACGAACCGTCGGCCGTAGCCTTGTCATACCACTTCTCGAATTGCTCGCGTCCGTACTCGACGAGAGACTCTATGGACGTGACACCCTGCGCCGGAGAAAAATCCGGGTATTTCGTAACGTGACTGATATGGCTGTGCGAATCCACGAAACCGGGCAACATGGTTTTGCCTTTCAGATCGATAAGACGAGTATCGTCCCGTTTACTCTTCATCAGTTCGCGCTTGCTGCCGACAGCCACTATCTCGCCGTCGCCGACGAGCACGGCCTCCGCGTGCGGAACATTATCGTCCACGGTAACTATGTCGCCGCCATAGTAAATGGCGGTCTCTTCGTACTGCGACAGATCGTAAGTCGCCTTAGGAGTACACCCGACGACCATCAAAGACAACACAATAAAAATTCTCTTCATACTCTTATATATTTCAGTTATACAAATCTTTCCCGACCGCATGTACGGCAAAACGGCGTGTACGGCCCCTTGCTACGTAACGGGCGATTGTAATTTCTTACAACAAAAACCATACAATTCCGGAAAATAAATTTTCAATTATTTGTACGCAGGTATTGCACAAATAAAAATTCGCACTTATCTTTGCTCCCGCTTTTCAAGGCAAACCCATTGGGCTATGGTGTAATGGTAACATTACAGATTCTGGTCCTGTCGTTCCTGGTTCGAGTCCAGGTAGCCCAACGCAAAAAGTCGCAGTATTGTACTGCGACTTTTTTGTTTTCATATCCTAACCATAAAAACAGATTATAAAAGCAGGCGTTTCGCAACGACAAAAAGGCGTACCGCCGAGTACGAACGATACGCCTGCAATCCATTATCTACTGCGGCCAATGCCGTGCGACTACCTCTTTTTACACTTAAGCCTCAAGCTGTTGCCGACCACGCTCACGCTACTGAGCGCCATAGCCGCACCCGCTATCATTGGATTCAACAAAAATCCGTTGACCGGATAAAGTATACCGGCGGCTATCGGTACGCTGATGATATTGTAAAAGAATGCCCAGAACAGGTTCTGCCGCACGGTACGCATCGTCTGACGGGAAATGAGTATGGCATCCGGTATCCTGCGCAGGTCGGACGACACGATAGTCATCTTGGCGACGTCCATGGCTATATCGCTGCCGCGCCCCATGGCTATTCCCACATCCGCAACGGCCAATGCTGCGCTGTCGTTTATGCCGTCGCCCACCATGGCCACCACATGCCCTTCACCGCGCAGACGCTCCACGAACTCGGCTTTGCCGGCCGGCAAAACACCCGCTTCGTAATGCTCGATACCGACCTCGGCGGCTATCGCCTTGGCAGTAGCTTCGTTATCGCCTGTCAGCAACCACACCCGTATGCCGCTGCCGTGCATCTGCGCAACGGCCTCGGCCGAACTATCCTTCACTCGGTCTGCTATGGCAAGCACTGCCAGTACGCCGCCGTCAGAAGCGAACCATACTACCGTTTTGGCGTCGGCTTCCCATGCGGCCGCCAGCTCTTTCAGTTCGACGGCAGGCTCCACGCCATGCCGTGCGAGAAGTTTCGCATTGCCGGCATAATATACGATACCGCCTACGCTACCCGTCACCCCGTATCCCGGCACGCTGGAAAAACCAGCGACATCTACACTCGCTCCGTCGCCGAAATATTCCGTTATCGCCGTGGCGAGCGGATGTTCCGAAGCCCTCTCCAGACCGACAAGTATACCCGCCACCGAATCGTCCCCGCACCACTTCACATCGGTCACCTCGGTGCGGCCTTCGGTTACGGTACCCGTCTTGTCGAGCACTACGGTGTCCACCTTGCGTGCCGTTTCGAGACTCTCGGCATCCTTTATCAGAATACCGTGTTCGGCGGCTTTGCCTATGCCGACCGTTATGGCTGTCGGCGTCGCCAGACCGAGCGCGCAAGGACAGGCTATTATAAGCACTGTCACGAGCGCCAGAATACCGTATGTCAACCCGTCGGCCGGATCGAGCGCCACCCATAGCACGAACGCCAGCAAAGCTACTCCCATGATCGCAGGCACGAATACGGCGGCTATCTTGTCCACGAGCCTCTGCACGGGCGCCTTGCTGCCCTGCGCATCCTGCACCATACGGATTATCTGAGCGAGCATGGTGTCGTCGCCGACCTTGCGTGCCGTCATGCGGAATGCGCCTTTCTGGTTTATGGTACCGGCATACACCTCCGCACCGGCCTCTTTACGCACGGCGGCGGCCTCGCCGGTGAGCATGCTCTCGTCCACATACGAAACGCCGTCGGCAACCGCCCCGTCCACCGCTATACGTTCGCCGGGATGAACGCGGATATCGTCGCCGACACGCACAAGCGCGATATTTACGGTACGTTCCGCACCCGACGGATCTATTATCGTCACCGTCTGCGGACGCAGTCCCATTAGTTTACGTATAGCCGTCGTAGTATTACCCTTGGCACGTTCCTCCAGCAGGCGGCCGAGCAATATGAACGCAATGATGACGCTCGATGCCTCGAAATATACATGCGGCGTAACTCCGCGCGACAGCCATACCTGCGGCAGCAGCATGTTGAACAGACTGAACAGATACGCAATACCCGTACTCAGCGCCACGAGCGTATCCATAGTCAGAGACTTATGCCGCAACTGATTCCATGCATTAACGAAAAAGCCCCTGCCGCACCACACGAGAACGGGTGTAGCAAGGAGCCACATGATGATATCGGCATAGGGCATGTCCATGAAAAACATGCCTATTACGGCCACGGGCAGCGACAACGCGACAGCCCATACCGTACGCCGCCTAAGGTCTGTTACTTTTTTTTTTGAATATCTTCGAGTTCTGCGGCCGACGTCTGTTCGACGATCAGCCCGTAGCCGGCCTGTTTCACAGCTTCGGCAATAGCTTCCGGCGAAGTGATCGACGGATCGAACTCCACCGACAGTTCCGACGACGCGAAATTGACAGCCGCCTCTGCGACACCGGCCATGGCACGCACCGTATTCTCGACTCTCGTCGCACAAGCCGCGCAACCCAGCCCCGTTACCGGAAATATTTTTTTAACGTTCTTGGACATAACTTCTGAATGTTTTTTTTGTTTCGGATAATGCAAATATAGGGACAAACGCCTGCGCGGGCATTACATAATTTTAGGGAAATTTTACATGATTCGTACCACGGATCATACGGAAACAGTAGCCGCAAAATCCGAATCCGACGCCGGCGACAGGCGAAACAGTCCGCAAAACGCGACAGCGACGCCCGCAACGGCGAAAGATCGGCAACTAACAATAGGTAAAAAAAGATGCCCTAGAGAACGGAGTACGTAACATACACTCCTGACTCATCTTCGACAAGAACAGTCCTACACTACACCTTATCCAACGGACGACGGGACATCCCCCCGCGACGAAACTCGCTCGGCGTAACTCCGGTAACACGCTTGAACTGGGCGCTGAGATGCGCCACGCTCGAATAATGGAGCATCTCGGCTATCTCGCCCAGAGACATCTCGCCGTACTCCAGCAGCTCCTTGACACGCTCTATTTTCTGCGCTATGAAATATTTTTCGACCGTCGTCCCCTCGGCCTCGGAAAACCGGGCGCTCAGATAGTTGTAATCCATGTGCAGCCGCGACGAAAGATAATCGGACAGATTGACTTTCATATCGCCGTCATCGCGGTGTACGAGCTCTATAACAGCCGTCTTAACCTGCTGCACGAGGCGATCGCGCGGGTCGTCGATCAACTCGAATCCGAGACTTTCCAGTTCCGTCGCCAGCCGAACACGCTCCTCCGCCGTAAGATCATCCGCCAGCACCGCTTCTCCGAGCGTCACCTCCATAGGCTCATGCCCCAAGCGTTCGAGCAACTGGCCGACCACCATACGGCAACGGTCGCAGACCATATTCTTTATGTATATCCTGAAAGCCATGACAGACAAATATACGAAATAAACCGGCGTTCCGTACTCCGGACATCGCCGTTCCCGTTTCGCCCGTCCGGCCGATAAAACTCCCGACAATGCCTACGAAACGCCATTCCAGTACCGATAACTGCACACGACAAACGATTTTCATACAACTATTGCAGCATATACGGTTGGACTATTCGACCGGTAATGGTTATCTTTGCATGTCATGAAAAATACCGCAGCCGAACATACCGAATATTCGCACAAACACATCTGGAAGATCACCTATCCGGTACTGATAAGCCTTCTCATGGAACACTTGATCGGAATGACCGATACGGCGTTCATGGGACGTGTCGGAGAGGTGGAACTCGGCGCTTCCGCCATAGCGGGCATATATTACATGGTACTATACATGCTCGGATTCGGATTCAGCATAGGTGCCGAAATACTCATCGGCAGGCGCAACGGAGAACGCCAATACCGCTCGATAGGCAACATCTTTTTCCAAGGACTCGTCATGCTCATGGGCGTGGCAGCGGTAGTGATAGCCTTCTCGCACGCCGCCTCTCCGACGATACTGCGTAAAATAATCTCGTCCGACGCCATATACGAAGCCACGCGGGCATATACCGACATCCGTATATGGGGACTGTTCTTTTCGCTCACGGCATGCATGTTCCGTGCGTTCTACATGGGTACCACCCGTACCGGGATACTGACGCTCAACGGAATAGTCATGGTAGTCTGCAACATAGCGCTCAACTACATATTCGTATTCGGGAAACTCGGCCTTCCGGCCATGGGCATAGCGGGCGCGGCGCTCGGCTCCGTAATATCGGAAGCCGTATCGGTAGTCTTTTTCATAGTCTACACCCGGTTACGCACCGATTACCGTAAATACGGAATGTTCCGCGCGACACGACTCTCCGGATTGATCCAGAAACAGATACTCAATGTATCGGGCTGGACTACCGTGCAGTATTTCATCTCCTCAGGAACATGGTTGTTCTTCTTTCTGGCCATAGAACACCTCGGCGAAAGGCCGCTGGCAATATCGAACATAGTCCGTAACACGTCGTCATTCTTCTATATGTTCGTATCGGCCTTCGCCTCGACAGGCACGGCGATAGTCAGCAACCTGATGGGCAAGGGTCGCGCAGACGAGGTGATGCCCGTATGCCGACGCATCAATACGATGTGCGCAGCTGCCATACTTCCGCTGTTTCTGCTGGCTACGGCATTCCCGCATATAATCATGCGCATCTTTACGGACGACGCGGCGATAATAGCGAGCGCCACCACGTCCATGCAGGTCATGCTGTGGACCTACGTCATAAACGTTCCGGCCTACGTATTCTTTCTCGCCGTATCCGGAACGGGTAACACACGACGCGCACTGGCCATAGAGATCGCAGCCACAACGCTGTATGTCGCTTACATATGTCTTACCGCCGTCTATCTGAAAGCCGACATAGCCATTTGCTGGTTCAGCGATCTGGTCTACAGCAGCGTACTTCTGATAATGTCCTACATATACATACGCGGCGGCAGTTGGCGCGACCGCCGCATATAAATCCGAATAAACGCACGTACATGGTTGCCTTCTGCAACCAAAACCCGCAGGATCGACCCGAACGTATCGCTCTGCTCCGGCTCGACATCCGCACCGCCGCACAACGAAACGACTCCATCTTTGCGCATCGTCTCCAGCGGTCATTGCGGATGCCGTCTCGCGACAACCGATAAAAACCGCTCGGCAACCGACACGTTCCCGCATTCCGATAAAAACCGCTCGGCGATTCCGGTGAAGTCCGGCATCGCTATTACCGTTCTAAGATACCGCTACGCTTTCCGGAATAACCGGAACGAGTGCGACGACACGGATAAGCTATATAGCCTCAACAATCTACAAGCAGGCGGGCAATATAAACATTATCGCAATTCTACATGCAACATCCGGTACGGATAAAACGGGATAAGGCGTACCGGAGCGGCTTTTCACATAGCCCATACCCACGGTACACAATAACCGGCTGCCGATATTGCCGGTCTTCGCGGCATAGACAGAACGCATGCCGGCCGTCAATATGATTGTGTGTTAATTGTCTTTTGTGACCATTAAGCCACCTGTATGCCGTGCTTATTTATTTTCGCACGGCTCGATACGGTGCCCAGCCTCCATGCCGAAGCCTATTGTTGCCGTCACGACGGTCTGCAAAACCCCGCATGTGACATATATATACCAACAAATAACGATTAATTCATCTGTGTCCAAGATCCGCCGCGACAGCAAGCACTCTCATAAGATAACTGTCAAGCCTGCACAGCAAATCAATATTTGCAACCACCGTATAAATTACCCCGGTCACGTATAACCGTAACCGGGGCAAACATTTCGATTCGAGTGTTTCTCCACACTCCGTATTTCGTTTTCCGGCCGTCCTCACACGCGAACGCGCGACATCGTCCGGCCGGAACAGTCCGTACTATCAGCAGCACGATCCGCCCTCGCAGTCGCCGCAGCTGTCACCCGAACAACCGCACGAGCAGCCGCCATGAGCATGGGGGTAATCGGCCTCGGTCGCTTCACGTACCGTAACGATCTCTCCGCTGAAATTAAGCGTCTTGTCGGCCATGGGGTGGTTGAAGTCCATCTTCACCTTGTCTCCGTTCACCTCGGCCACACGTCCTATGAGACGCATACCGTCGGCGGTCTGCATGGGTATCTGATTGCCTATCGTAAGCAGGCCCTCTTCCACTTCGCCGTTTATCACGAATGTCTCCCTCGGCAACTCCACGATCATGTCAGGATTGGAAACGCCGTATCCGTTTTCGGGCGTGAGCGTAAACTCGAACTTGTCGCCTACGCCGAGTCCGGCAATATTCTTCTCGAATTCGGGCAACAGATACCCCGCACCGAACACGAATCCGAGCGGCTGTTCCACAGGAGCGGCATCTTCCACTTTACCGTCTACGGTCAAGGTATAGCTGAGCTCGACAAATTTTTTCTCTTCGATCTTCATTCCTTATTCTTTTGGTTTATAACGACACCTCGCCTTCAGCCACATCAGTCGCCCCGTCTCGAAACGCATCGGCATTTCCGATAGGGTAACAACCGGCAGCGCTACGGCTCGGCATCGAATGTTAATTCAATATCAGTAATATAAAACGGTATAGCGACGTAGACTATTGTGCCGCATTACCGACACAAAGGTAATCCTTTTTCCCGCAATACCGCTGCTCCGCTTCGGCAACCAAAAGCCATTCCGCGAATCCTGTCGCGGAATGGCCTCGTACCTTAATTCTGCCGCCGATCGCGGAATACACCGCGACCGAGTTTACCGGCTACTCGAATTGATAGCAGGTGCAAACGAGATTACGGTCGCCGTAACCGTTGTCTATCTTGGACACGTACGGGAAGAACTTGTTGCGCGAAATCCATTCGAGAGGATAAGCCGCCTGCATTCTCGTATACGCATGATTCCATTCGCCGGCCACTTCCAGCGCGGTATGCGGAGCATTCACCACGACATTGTCCTCGTGATTGTCGATAGCCTCGCATTCGCGTTTGATGTTCACGAGCGCCTCTATGAAGCGGTCCATCTCCTCTTTCGACTCGCTTTCGGTAGGCTCTACCATAAGAGTGTCGTGTACCGGGAAAGAAAGCGTGGGGGCATGGAAGCCGTAGTCCATAAGACGACGCGCTATGTCGCCCACCTCTACGCCGTAATCCTTGCGGAAATTCTGCAAATCGAGGATCATCTCGTGAGCCACACGGCCGGTCGTACCCGTATAGTAAGTACGGAACTCCTTCTCCAGCGACTTGGCCATGTAGTTGGCGTTGACTATAGCCATTTCCGTCACACGGCGCAAACCGTCGCCGCCGAGCATTTTGATATATCCGTAAGTGATCGGCAGCAGGAGCGCGTTGCCGTAAGGCGATGCGAACACGGCCGTTATGCCGTCGCTGCCGCCCGTCTCTACTATTGAGTGCGAAGGCAGGAACTGCACGAGATGTTCGGCCACGCAGATAGGGCCTACTCCGGGACCGCCGCCGCCGTGAGGCATGGCGAAGGTCTTGTGCAGGTTGAGGTGGCACACGTCGGCACCTATGTAGCCGGGATTGGTCAATCCCACCTGAGCGTTCATATTGGCGCCGTCCATGAATACCAGACCGCCAGCCTCGTGAACGGCATCGACCAAAGTGCGTATCTCGCTTTCGAATACGCCGTGCGTCGAGGGGTATGTTATCATGGCGCCGCAAAGCTCGGCAGCGTTGGCGGCGGCTTTCGCCTTGAAATCCTCCACGTCGATATTGCCGTTAGCATCGCTGTTGACGATGACGATTTTCATTCCGGCCATGGCTGCCGATGCGGGGTTGGTACCGTGAGCCGACGCAGGGATAAGCATCGTCGTCCTGTAACCCTGTCCACGGCTCTGGTGGTACGCCCGGATGACCATAAGACCGGTATACTCGCCCGATGCACCCGACTCGGGCTGCAAAGATGCCCCGGCGAAGCCCGTGATGGCAGCCAGATCGTTTTCCAGCTCACGAATCATATCCATATAGCCCTCTACCTGCGACGCGGGAGCGAGCGGATGTATATTGGTAAACTCGGCCAGAGAGAGGGGCATCATCTCCACCGCCGCATTCAGCTTCATAGTACACGAACCGAGAGGTATCATACTGTCGGCAAGGGAAATATCCCTTCTTTCGAGACGTTTGATATACCTCATCATTTCAGTTTCGCTATGGTAGCGGTCGAATACCGGAGCGTCGAGTATGGCATCCTTGCGGAGCAGTTCCGCAGGTATCGCACATGCATTCTCGTCTATCTTCACGCTCTTGGGCGCCTTCTTTCCGGCAGCCTCGGCGAATATGGCGACGACGGCAGCGACCTCCTCGGCGGTGGTCACCTCATCGAAACTCATTCTTACGGTACTTTCGTCCGGATAGAAGAAGTTTATGTTGCGTGCGAGAGCGGAATCCTGAACTACGGCGGCTTCGGCCTTGACTTCGAGCGTATCGAAATATTCCGTCGCAGCGAGCTGGTATCCCAATCCTTTCAGAGCTTCGGCCACGGCTACGGTATGCGAATGTATGTGGCGTGCTATACGGCGCAACCCTTCTGCTCCATGATATACGGCATAGAATCCGGACATAGAAGCCACGAGCGCCGACGCCGTGCATATGTTGGAAGTAGCTTTCTCGCGTTTTATATGTTGTTCGCGCGTCTGGAGCGCCATACGGAGCGCCTTATTGCCGAGCCTGTCCACCGAAACGCCGATGATACGGCCGGGCATGTTGCGTTTGTAAGCCTCTTTGGTCGTCATGAACCCTGCGGTCGGACCGCCGAATCCCATGGGAAGACCGAAACGTTGTGCCGATCCTACCGCGATATCGGCACCCCACTCTCCGGGAGACTGCAACAGGACGAGACCCATGAGATCGCAGACGGCCGTAACCTTGGCGCCGGCTTCGTGGGCGCGGACTGCGAACGCCGCATAATTGCGTACCTCTCCGTTAGCGGCCGGGTACTGCACCAGTGCGCCGAACTCCTTGCCGGTAAACGCATAAGATTCGTAATTGTCTCTGATGATTTCTATTCCGAACGGCTCTGCACGGGTCACGAGCACGTCGAGCACCTGCGGGAATATGTTCTCGTCTACGAACAACTGCGTGCAGCCGTTCTTAACCTGATCGCGCGAACGGAGCGAGAACATCATCAGCATGGCCTCTGCCGCAGCCGATGCGTCGTCGAGCAGCGAGCAGTTGCCTATTTCCATACCGGTAAGCGATATTGTCATGGTCTGGAAGTTGAGCAACGCTTCCAGACGTCCCTGCGAAATTTCGGCCTGATATGGAGTGTACGAAGTGTACCATGCCGGATTCTCGAACACGTTACGCATTATTACAGCCGGTGAAGCGGTAGGATACCACCCCATACCTATGAACGAACGCACCTGACGGTTTTTGGCGGCGAGCTCGCGTATGTGTGCGGCGAACTCGTACTCCGTCATACCCTCGGCCTGAACGGCTATCGGTTTGCGAAGACGGATATTGGCAGGGATAACCTGCGAAATAAGTTCCTCCACACTCGACACGCCGATTACCTTGAGCATCTCGGCGAGGTCTTTTTCCGTAACGCCTATATGGCGGTCGGCGAATTTATCAAAAGACATAATCTATACTTGTTTTTAATGATTATTCATAGTTCGCAAATATAACGAAACTAATGCGAGTTCGGCACGTTGCACGACAAATAAATCGCCATTATCCGTCCCGGCGCCCTCTCCCGTACACCTGCCGGATACCTATACGACAATCGGCGGCACGGCATCAAAGCCGCACCGCCGACATATAGCTACCGGCCGTCCCTACCATACGGTCACCCGTCCGGACGGCCACGATGCCGAATCAATATCTGAAACTGCTGCCGCCGATAAACTCCCTGAGTATCGACGTCGGCGGTATCTCTTCCGCCCCGATCTCCAGAAAATTGTCGAGCAGCTTCAACAGCCGCCGCGCCTCCCCGTATTCAGGCACCGTATTCGGCACTTTATAAAGCAACGGCTCTACATATCTGCGCAATACGTGCAGTTCATAGAACATGGACGAATTGAACATCACGTCGGCATTCTCCTGATACGGGAAAATATATTTCTCTTCACCCGCACGGACGCTGCCCCACCGCTTGAGCGTAGCCGTAGCATCGCTACCCCGCGTCTCGTTGTCCCGCACTATACGCCTTATGAGCCGGTTGTCGGTCGTCGGTATACGATTCATGTCGTCCATCATGACACTCGTGAATGCCGATATGTATATCCGAAACTTGTACTGATCCGGAATCTTCTCCGTCAGACGCGGATTCAACGCGTGTATTCCCTCTACCACCAGCAGCGAACGGTCGGTAAGTCTCAACGGCGACTCGTGCCACTGACGCTTTCCGGAAATGAAATCGTAACGCGGAATGTCAACGCTCTCACCCGCGAACAACTGCTTCAGATGTTCGTTGAACGTCTTCAGATCGAGCGCGTCTATGGTCTCGTAATCGTAATCGCCCTTTTCGTCGCGCGGGGTAAGCTCCCTTTCGAGAAAATAGTCGTCCAACGATATCAGCACAGGATCGAGCCCCAATATGCGCATCTGTATGCCGAGTTTTTTCGCGAACGTGGTCTTGCCGCTCGACGACGGACCCGATATGAGTACCAGCCTTGCGCCGCGGGTACGGTTCGCCTCCTGCAACATGTCGGCTATTCCCGCGAGATTCTTCTCCATGAAAGCCTCCGCCATTTTTATAAGATCGCTCGACTCGCCGGCCAGAATACGCGTGTTGAGCAACCCTATGTTGGGAACGCCCATTATATCCACCCACTCCTTGTACTCGGTGAAAATGCCGAACATCTTCTCCTGTCCTATCATCGGCTCCAACTCCTCCGGCGCAGTCCTTTTGGGAACGGCTATGTATATTCCCTTGTAGTAAGGTTTCAGATCGTACTTGTATATGTATCCCGTCGAAGGAGCCAGCGCCCCGTAAAAATATCCCACGATATCGGCCAAACCGTACATGGTGACGTACAGACGCGGACGGGTTTCGAGCAGTGCTATCTTGTCATTAAAACCGAGCTTGGAATATATCTCCTTCGCCTCTTCGGAAGCGACCTTCTGCCTGACTATAGGTATGTTCTGGGCTATCAGGTCGTCCATTCTGGCCTTCAACAAATCTATGTCGTTCTGCGAAACGGCATCTATACCCTCTATCTCGCAATAAAATCCTTTCGATACCGAATGGGGTATGCGGAATCTGCGCCCCGGGAACAGGTCGTGTACCGCCTTCTGCAACAGGAAAAACAATGTCCGATGATAGACCCGTATGCCTTCGTAATGAGTCATGTCGATAAAACGCACCGTCACCGGCTCGCTGATACGGTAATCGAGTTCCGCAATGCTGTTGTTGACATATGCGGCGAGATACGGCCGCGGCGGTTCAGGCAACATGTCCACCACCTCGGACAACATCGTCCCCCACTCCACGGTAATGCTACCGCCACTGTTCTCGCAAACTATCTTCACCAAATTTCCATTCATAAAATAAAACTTTTTTCGGAGCATCAGGCAAAATCGCCACTCCTGAATAAAATAACGGCAGCGTCTCCGCCACCCTACGCACACCATGCAAATACCATGCACGAGGGCTCTGTAACCGCAGAAACCGCAAAAATTCGCTCACCCTTCGACAGCCGTGCTACAAGCTTCGGTCTTCGTCCGCAAACCGCGACCCGAAATACGTATCGGCAACTTAAAACGTCCTATCGCCGTATATATTATGCAACAAACGGCGAGAGTACAAATATACATCGGTTTCGATTCGCATGAATCAGAGTTTTTAAATTCATCGATGCAAATACGGCGAGTACGGCCGAAAATGGAGTGTATTCCGACATCGTCAACCTCGCACAATAACCGAAGAAGATTCTGCCGCTACAGTCTACCGGGCTTCTCATTTCCTCCCGCCATATCTCAGTAATATATATTTCTCCGGCACGACTTTTTACTGTCCAACAGAAGTAAAGGCTTACGGAAAATCCGATTCTCGTTAACGTATGCACTGTAGGCCGTTTCCGGCAAATCCGGTATTTGCATGAATATATGCCTCTCATATGCACTCGCTACCTGCTCACGTTCTCCGCCTCCTGCAACGTTCTCACCGTCTTTACCCTTTGCGGATTACGTGCGAAATTCCAGCCTATGGTGACGCAGACGCTCTCCAGCGGGACGGTGGCGACATACCTCTCCGTGTAGATATAGGAGCCGTCCAATTGCCTTTCGGTAGTTACCATGTCGAATCCGCGTAACTCAAGACTCAGCATACAGGTCAGCCGTCCGTCAAAAAACGTCTTGTATGCGCTAAGCGTTCCTCTCAAATCCGCACTGGAACTGAAGTCTATGCTGTTGCGGGGCGAGTAGTACGCCACTCTCAAGTCCGCTCCGACCGTAGGGGATATGGTAAACCCTAAGTTGGCGCTGACGTTTCCACCGAACGCTTCGACCGCATATTCGTCATAAGTCTCGCGCGCCCAATAGGCCGACAACCGGGCGTCCACGCGCAACCATTCGGTGAGGCTGGCGTTGTACGATACATAAAGGCTGTGCCGGAGCGACGTTCCCTCGTTTTCGTATGTGATATACCTGTCCGTACTCGAAGGCAGTGTCCTCGTTATTCTGACTGGGATGTCGAATCCCCGTGTCCAACCGTATGCAACCGAGAGGCAGCCGCGCCACAGATAGGTGAGTGAGGCGTTATAACCCGTAGCCGGTTTCAGATTGCCGTTACCCACGAACCAGTCGTACTCCGATTCCCTGACAACTCTCGGCGACAACATGTCGTATGTCGGACTGTCTCCCGATAGTCGGGCTACATCGAGGTTCAAATTCGTCCCTCTTTGCGGATTGATCGCATATCCGAGGCTTATGCTGCCGAACGGCCTGACATAGTCTCTGTCTATGGCAGGACCATTCTCGG
Source organism: uncultured Tidjanibacter sp. (assembly GCA_947852905.1). Taxonomy (GTDB): domain Bacteria; phylum Bacteroidota; class Bacteroidia; order Bacteroidales; family Rikenellaceae; genus Tidjanibacter. The sequence goes on from CANTVF010000006.1 coordinate 69,810, forward strand.
TGACGGCCGATATTCTGTCCCATTGCAGGCTCGCCCCGACGCTGTATGAGAAACGGCCGTAGCGGTCGTTCCAAACAGCATATGCCGTTCCCACATAGTTTCTATTGCGGAATCGGGTTATTTCCGAAATTCCGGCAGGCAAGCCGCTCCCTTCCATACGCTTTATCGTTGTCCGGTCGTCGGCATCATCGAAAGAGAACGTGAGACCTGCATCTACGGAGCGTCCGGCAGCGAAGACCTTGGAGAAGTCGCCGCGGGCGCGAATACCGTTCAGCGTAGGCGAGTAAAGTTCCCTATAAATGTCGCTGGAGCGGAGGGTGCCGTCCGCATCGAATTTTTCGCTGACATAGTCGTATACTTTATCTATGTCGCGATGCACATAATCCGCTTTTATGTAGAGTCCCGAGCCGAGAGAATCCAGTTCGAGATCGTAATTCATGCCGACGAGAAACTGCATGTTGCCGACATTACCCGCAGCCGAATATTCCGAAGACGAGTAATCGGGCAGTATCGCGGACTCGGACTCTTTACCTACGACGGTAGAGGTCCGTGTCTCCGGCCCGCTGTCTCCGGCCACGAAAACTCCCTTGATTCCGAAATTCTGCATGTCGTCTATTTCATACACGACGCTCAGCGCATCGTACACAGAAATTATCCTATCAGTGCTGCATTTACGGGAATACAAGTCGTATCCGGCTGAAATATACTGCGCATCGTCATAAAACACACTCCGATGATTCGACAACGATCCGTTCAGGAAATTATACACGTTCCATTTGCCGATTTTGGCACTGAACGGCGCCGATACGCCGCCTCCGAAAGAGCTGTCAGTCTCTTTGCCTGCCATAAACATGAACGGTGAAACGGACGGAGTGAAAAAATACCCTCTGTCGTTCAACCTTTTCAACGTTATACGGATTATACCGCCCCGCTCTGCAGCCGAATATGCACTGCCAGTACTATTCCGAATCTCTATTTTGTCTATATTCTCGCCACGCAGCGCCTCCAGTTCCTTCATGTTGTTCACCTCTCTGCCGTCTATATAGACGTGCGCGACCGGTGTCCCGTGAATCTCAGCCACCCCTTTCCAAAACGACACGCCGGGCAATCGGTCCAAGACGTCGGACACACTTCTGTTGCGGGTCAGTTCGCTATCGCTCAGACTGATTTCATATTTGCCGGCGCTGTACTTAATGGGGGTACCGATAACCGCTACGGCTTCGATGTACTCGGTAGAGGGAACTAGCACCGTCTCATGCCTAACGGTCTCTTCGCCGACGACCACTAAAGAGTCGCAGGTCTCGAAGGCCATGTGTTCGCACCGTATCAGATAACACCCGCCGCCGGGAAGGGGAATACTCCAGAAACCGTCGTCATCGGTCACGGCGGTTCCGACCGCTTGGCCGGTCGTCGTACCCTCCGGCGATCCCGTAAAAACAGATACCACAACATAAGGCACCGCAATGCCGGTCGTATCGCGCACGATGCCCTCGACAGTGCATGCGGTCGATTGGGCATGCAACGCGTTCGAAAACAATATGGCCACCGCAGCCAATAGTATCGACATTACATATTGTCGTAAAGGGTATACCCCCATTATCATTCAATTATAAATCCAAGGAAGCCTGAAACAACCAATACAGAAAAGCCGCAAGTTTTTCCATATAGCGTATTACAACATGTAAATATAAGAATATTAAAACTATACCCACAATACGACATTTACATTTTAAATCATAATTACCATAAAATCATTTTTTTCATCACACTATTTTGGTAGAATAAAAAAACTGCCTATCTTTGCACCGCTTCTGGAAAAAGAACGGTGATTTTGGGGGAATCAGTCTTAGGTTCTGTTTCCGAAGCAAAAGATAAGGAGATTCAGTAGCTCAGCAGGTAGAGCACATCCCTTTTAAGGATGGGGTCCTGGGTTCGAGCCCCAGCTGGATCACAAAAAATGGGCGTTCAGATCTGAACGCCCATTTTATATTTATCCGAATCATCGGTCGCTTGGCACATTCGTCATACCGTCTGCCGAAACTCATCCACACGACCATATTGCCGTAGCCATATAGCAACAAGTATTACTTTCACTATCGCACAACTACTCAAAAGCGACAAGCCGTTCCAACGCACTACGCATACGGCCACAGAAAACAGGCATCATTGCGCCGCCTGCGCTGCGAAAAAAGCGGCGGCGCGATCCTTGACATTGCGTTGCAGATTGCGATAGAAAAAATTCAGTTCCACGACATGATAATTGCCCACAGGGAACAGATCCGCCAGAGCAGGCTCGTAATAAGCCGCAGGATCGATACCGGAGACGACGAGCGCTTCGGTAGCATCGTCCAAATATGCGCTTATGACATGCGCCTCCTCTGAAACTATACTTCCGTCAACCGAAGTGAAAACCGTTCCGAGATGCTCCTCTTTCGTTCCCGGCCGCGAATCGGTACGCCAGTTGAGGGGATTTATGGCCGTTCGGCTGCCTGACAACAACTCGGTAAGCCTATCGGGACTGGAAACGGAGCTGAACGTCACATAAACACCCGTATCGTCGGCACTGGCTGCAGGTATCAGATACGGCGACACGTCGGTATCGCGCACAGGATACCCCAGCGGATAGGCCGCGATCAACCGCGCGTACAGACTGTCGGCCATATCGCGGCACAGCAGCTCTATCACGGCCTTACCGCCCTGACTGTGACCTGCAAGAACGAACGGCCGACCATCATTCAGATTCTCGACATAATATCTGAAAGCGGCCTCTATATCGGCATAGGCCACCGCAAAACGCGACTCGATCACTTCATCGCTCTCCGTCCACGACTCTATGGTTATCTGACGGTAATACGGTGCGAAAAAGTTGGCCTCGTCGGCGAATATACCGCGCGCCAGCCGTATGGGACCATCGACACTCGCCCGATGAGAAGGCTCGTAAACATCCATATAATGACAGACGTCGCCATCGGCATCCCGCCAATCGAACACGCAAGTGGGGACTATGTAAAACACGTCGTAATCCCTGCCTTCGCCTATACCGCCTCCGAACCACGCTTCCGATTGCGCATAATCGGGAGCGACAGGCAAATCCGGCTCGGAGTGACCGTTGCAACCGGACAATAATACCGTCCAGCACAGCAACAAGCATAACAACACTTTACGTTTCATAGCTGTATCAAATAACGCCAAATTTAATAAATAACGATAATCCGATACCTACTCCGGCACGTGAAATCGCACTGCCGGACTACCGGTCGGCCGACGAAGGGATCAAAAGCCGCATCAACTTGCCGAAACAATAGGCGACCGCCGCCACGGCTATCGCACCGCCGACATAACCTATCCAAGCCACAGACATGTCGGAACAAACGATTCCGCCGACAAGTGCGCCGCTGCCTATACCGACATTATAGATACCCGAATATACGGACATGGCCACCGCCGTCGATTGCGGTGCCAACCGTATTATCTCCGACTGGAACACGAGGTTGAATACCGTTATGGCCAGTCCCCACCCCACGCACAGCGCGACGACCGTTCCGAACGAAAACGACGAAAGATGCAACAGCAACAGTGCCACGGCTATACCGACGACCGCAAAACGAATGAACGTCGCAGGATATCTGTCGTAGTAACGCGAAAACAGAATGCTGCCCGCCACGCCGACAATACCGAACAACGTAAGCACGCCCGTCACCCAAACTTCGCTCAGATGCGCCACCTGCACGAGAAAAGGCTCTATATAACTGTATCCGGTGTAGTGAGCCGTTATCAACACCAGCGTGAGCAGATAAACTCCAATAAGCGCCGGTTTCTTCAGCAGCGACGGCACTTTATTGAGGGATATGGCGTTGTCGCTACGGACTTTCGGGAATATAAGCGCCAGCAACAGCAATACGGCGGCAGCCGCTACGGCTATGTAAAAGAAAGTCATGCGCCAACCGGCATGAAGACCTATCACTCGCCCCAGAGGTAACCCGACGATCATGGCTATCGAAGTACCGGTCACAATAAGCCCCAGAGCCGTGGAACGCCGTCCCCGCGGAGCGACACGCACGGCCAGCGGCGACGCTATCGACCAGAATACCGCATGCGAACAGGCCACCCCTATGCGAGACGCCATGAGCATGGAATAGGACGATGCTACGGCAGATACCAGATGACTGACTATGAAAAGCCCCACCACGGCAAGCAACAACCTGCGGTATTCCAGCCGCGACACGAGCAGCATGAGAGGCAACGAAGCCATGGCCACCACCCATGCGTACACCGTTATCAGCAATCCTGCCTGCGCCTCGTCTATCCCGAAGTCGCGCGCTATATCGCTGAGCAACCCTATAGGAACGAATTCCGATGTATTGAATACGAACGCCGACAGCGTCAACCCGACCACCGGCAACCATTTACGAAACAGTAGTCTGCGGCGCAACTGATTTTTCGTCATTTATTCATCCATTTAATCCGCCGCAAAAATAAACGACATTTACGCAACATGTTCCATGCATTCACGAAATTCGGCTACGCCACATAACCTCCAGACTACATGCCGCATACAGTTTCCGCCACTCATACGACGGTACTCCGGGTCACCTCCCCCGGCACGAAACATCCAAGGCCTATAAAACTGACATACTATTGAATTAAACAGTATATTTCATCTCCGCCCATAAAAATCCGCAGATAAAGTCATAACTTAGTATCAAATAAACAAACCATGACATTCGCCGCATAGATTTCATACAGCGGTCATGCGCAATAACACGGCATCACGGGATACAACGCTTTCCACATACCGAAGCAACAACACATAAAACCTTAAAGTCATGAAAAGAAAAATCGTAGTATCTCTCGCGCTGATGCTGGCCGGACTGACAGGTGCGGCAACGGACAACGCAACCGCAGAAACACCGACATGCATGATATTAGATGGGAAAACCTCATACGCCGTACAATGCGCATTTGCCTTCCACACTCGCCAACAGTCGGTAGAATACCCCGCAAACGACTCTATCGCAAACAAGGAAGAGCTGATATAATATTTAAAGTATCTTTCGTACTATACCCGAAATTACTCACCATCAAACACCAAGTCCATGAAAACCCTGTTACGCACCATTGCCGTAGTATTCCTGCTGGCAATATCCGTTCAAACGGCATACGGCCAAATCGTTCTGCGAGGCACCGTTACTACCGATACCGGAGAAACCGCCGCCTTTGCCAACGTATTGTTGTGCAATCCTAAAGACAGCACCGATGTCATTGCCTCGGCCGTTGTAGACATGCAGGGCACATATTCGCTACCGCCACAACAGGAAGGACGCTACACGGCGATAGTACAGCTCACCGGTTATAAAACGATTAACGAAGACATCATGCTCCGGCAACCCTCGCATGCCAGTACCGCAAATGAAATGGTGCGCGATTTCGTCCTCGAAACAGATGTCGAACAGATCGAGAGCGTGATGGTCGAAGCCAACAACGTCACCCAGCATCTCGACAGGACAGTCTACGACATCTCCCGCGAAGACCGCAAGCTGGCAGTCACGGCGTTGGATCTAACGCTGAAAGTCCCCCAACTGAGACTCGATCCAATGACGCAGAAACTTGCATCGCAGGACGGAGCGCTCAGCATATTCATCAACGGCGCCGCATCGACTGAGCAGGAACTCAAGTCGCTGCGCCCGGAAGATATCAAAAGCATGGAATACTACGACCTGCCGCCAATGCGATACGGAGGAGGAACTACGAAGGTCATCAACGTCATAACCAAAGGAGCCGTCGAGGGCATCTACGGCGGTATCGACCTGAGCCATGCCTTTACGACAGGTTTTTTCAACGACAGTTTCTATCTACGCTACAATCGCGGCCGCAGCCAACTGGCTTTGAGTTATTTCGGCAGTTACCGCAATTACCACGACGTCGAGGACCGCACGGAATACGACTACACACTTCTCGGCACGGACTATTCGCGCCGGCAATACGACCACAGGCCGTTCCACTATTTAGATAACGCTATCAGCCTGCAATATACCAATCAGGTACAAGACAAATATCTGTTCCAAGCCAACTTTTCGCCGAACATCTTCACACGACGTTCCGAAAAGACCTCCAAGATAGACTATATGGTAGGCAACACATCGTCGGTACGTTCAGGTACGTTTGAATTAGCCGACCGTTCATTCGCCCCGTCGCTAAGCATGTATCTGTGGAAGCAACTTGACAAACGACAGGAAATCATCGCCAACCTCGTAGGAACCTACTTCGATGCGGCGAGCGACTACACTTCCGAAGAGTATTCGGAGGACAACGAACTCGTACTTAGCGATTTTCAGAGGATGAACAACCATAAGTATTCCGTCATAGGGCAGGCGGTATACGTAAAGAACTTCGACCACCTGTCGCTATCGGCCGGCGAACGTTTTTCGTTCGAGTCCCTCTCCACGCATCTGGACAATACCTTCGCAAACGACAAGTACCGCACGCAAGTAATCACCACCAACACATATGCTGAACTCACGGGTCGTCATTTCGGCAACAAGCTGCAATACCGCGTCTCTATCGGCGCGACCGGACGTCATACGTCCAGCCGAGAAGTCAAGTCGTGGGACTGGGTTTTCACACCCTCGGTAACCATCGGCTACCAGTTCATGCCTACGCTTATGCTCCGCGCCGGATTCTCGCAGAGCAATACCTCCCCCAGCCTCAGTCAGATCAGCAACAGCGCCAGCCTGATATCCGACAACATAGTGTCCCGCGGCAACCCTTATCTTAAAAGCGGTTTTCGGAACACGACATATCTCGGCGTGTCATACAATAACGACTGGCTCTACCTATATCTTACCGGCAGCTTCAACTACGCCAAAAATCCGATCAGTTCCTATTTCATCGAAGGAGAACAGTATATGGAACTCGTGCAGGAGAACGCTCGTTTCAGCCGTACATACGGATTGAGCTACACCGTACAGATCAATCCGTTCCACAACCGTCTGATAGTCCTGACGGCACAGGGAGGCCTGTTCCGCCAACAATCCGACAGCGGTTTCGCAGGCAAATACGACCTCTTCACGACTCCACTGACACTGATGCTCAACATCAACTGGAAAAACTTCACGGCATACTACCAGTGGGGACTGCGGACATATTCGCTCGGCGCGCCATACCTTTCATTAAACGAACCGATCTCCTACGCTGGCATACAATATCGTTATAAAGACTGGACTTTCTCGGTATCGTGCGTCGGACTTTTGACCGAATTCAGTTACATCAGCAAGACCATACCGGACAGCGCAGTCAAATATTACAGCAAGAGCGTAATTCACGACAACGAAAACATGCTGCTCGTCAGCGTAGGCTTCCAGTTCGGCAAGGGGCGTGTATACGAAGAACGCGGCCGCGCGATAGACAATGCCGACACCGATTCGGGACTGTAATCCCGGAAAGCCGAACACGCAGGCCGAACGACTTCGACTACCCACCGGCTGCATCCCACATCATTACGCCCGGCCGCTTTTGCCGGGCGTTTATGAACATACGTCTCGTACAAAACGCCATGCGTCGATATGCGAAATACATGTTCATTTAGTCCGGCAGACTTTTTGCGGACACGGAAAAATACCGTATTTTTACAAAAGTAGTAACATCAGTAATTACGCATGCTGCCACTGTCCACTGTAGATTTCACCTTGCCCTTAGCGGATCCGGTTCTGAAGTTTTTGATTGTTCTCCTAATAATTTTAGCGTCTCCGCTACTTCTCAACAAACTGAAGATACCGCAACTGCTGGGACTGATAATAGCCGGAGCCGTCATCGGCCCGTACGGCTTCAACCTGATTGTGCGCGACAGCAGCATAATTCTATCAGGTACAGCAGGACTTCTATACATCATGTTCCTCGCCGGACTGGAGATCAACATGGCCGACTTCAAAAAAAACAGCACGAAAAGTCTCGTATTCGGCCTGTACACGTTCCTTATACCCATGATAATAGGCACGTTGGTCAGCATATACGTATTCCGCTTCAGCATACTGTCGTCGGTTCTGCTGGCGAGCATGTTCGCTTCCCATACGCTGATCGCCTATCCGATAGTCAGCAAACTGGGCATCTCGCGCGACAAGTCGGTCAGCATAACCGTAGGTGGTACCATGATTACCGATACGCTCGCTCTGCTGGTGCTCACCGTCATCGTGGGTATGGCCACCGGACAGGTAGACAAAGCCTTCTGGCTCGAACTCGGCATCTCCATTACCGTTTTCGCGTTAATCGTCCTGCTCGGTTTTCCTGTCATCGCACGCTGGTTCTTCATGCATGTTTCCGACAACACCTCCCAGTATATCTTCGTACTCGCCATGCTGTTCCTCGGCTCGTTCCTCGCACAGCTCGCAGGTACGGAACCCATAATCGGAGCTTTCCTATCAGGTCTGGCGCTCAACCGGTTCATACCTCACAATTCGTCGCTCATGAACCGAATAGACTTCATAGGCAACGCCATATTCATCCCCATATTCCTGCTGAGCGTAGGCATGCTGATCGACTACCGCGCATTTACCGAATGGGAAACCATAGAGGTAGGCATAGTGATGATAATAGTGGCCACGGCTGCGAAATATCTGGCGGCATTGCTCACCCAGAAAACATTCCGATTGTCCGTCGACCAGCGCAGGGTCATTTTCGGTCTCAGCAATGCTCAGGCAGCCGCCACGCTCGCAGCGGTGATAGTCGGCTACAACGTCATAATCGGCACTGATCCAAACGGCGAACCTATCCGTCTGCTGAACGAAAGCGTTCTGAACGGCACCATAATGATGATACTTGTCACCTGCATAATGGCCTCTTTCGCCGCACAGAAAGGCGCCCACAACATAGCCGCGCAGGAAACAGCCGACACCGACGAAAGCGAAGACAAGCAGGAACACATTCTCATTTCGGTAAGCAACGAAGAAACGGTGGAAGAGCTTGTCAACCTGAGCCTGCTGATCAAATCTCCGCGCAACAGGAACGACCTTTACGCCCTCAAGGTGATAGAAAACCGCCTTGCCGACGAGAAACTGCTCCGACAGTCGCGCAAACTGCTGCAAACCGTGGAAAAGACCGCCGCCGCATCGGACAACACCATAGAGGGCATACTCCGATACGACATCAACATATCCAACGCGATAACGTGCGTCGCCACCGAACGCGGCATTACAGACATGGTGGTCGGAGTACGCCGCACCAACGACATTCCGCAGGTATCGCTCGGCCGCATACTCGAAAGCCTTCTGTCCGAAAGTAACATAGGAACGTTCATATACAACTCCGCGCAACCGATATCCACCGTCAAACGGCACGTGGTCATCATTCCGGAGCTCGCCGAAAAGGAGGCTGGATTCGGACAGGTCATCGACCGGCTGCAAAACGTGGCACTCAACACGAGCGCAAAGATCGTATTCTACGGCATAGAAGAAACTCTCTCCGCAGTACGCAAATCCATAACCGCTACGAGCGGAGACATAACATACCGCGAACTGTTCGACTGGAACGACTTCCAGCCCATAATCCAGAGCGTCCGACAGGACGACATGTTGTGGGTTGTCCTGAGCCGTAAGGGAGGCTTCTCCTATTCGCCGGTCATGTCGAGCATCCCGAAATGGCTGAGCCGCAACTTCTCCACCCACAACATAGTCCTCGTCTATCCGGTACAGGCAAGCCTCAACGAAGGAACGCGATACTACACTTGAAGCGCAAACGTTACATTGCGCTTCATAGCTCGCATTCAAATAACCACTAAATCTCAGCAGTATATCGGATATCCGTTCATTTCTGTTCCCGACAGAGATAGCCATCTTGTGTGTGCAATATAAAGGCACAAACGGGGTATAATAATAAATTCATGACGTTATCCGCATCATATTACCCGTTCAAACGCACATGCCGCTATGGACCGGCGGCATAGCTCAACAAGCGGTTATCGCCAAAAACGATACACGTCTCAATACTCTCGAAGACAAAATATACGGATCGAGCTTATTATGGTCGGAACTGAAATACAATCCCGCACATATAGACAAGCTCGATTTCGATATCGACAGTCTGTACCGACAGACCATGTCAAGGTGATAACCACAGAAAACGACATATAATACTACAACGATCTGCAAGATTTTTGGCTACGTTCCGTGACGTACATACCTCGCTTATGCGTGCTATAGATACGTACGATACGGATTTCGACAGGCCGCTTTATCTGCCAGACATGCTGAAGGGCAAATATTCCTTACCCGGAATACAAGTACCGGGAATAAACCGCCGCATGCGCTGTCGCCTATATAATACACTTTGTGTCAACTATTTCCATATAGAATAAAACCGTTTTACGGACAAGACATAGTACACGAGAACGCACCATATACGACTATATCCCAGACAGGTATCCGGCTCTCGAACACGCATTGACGGAAATGGAAAAAATGACGGCTGCAAAATATCAGCAACAGGAAACACGTTAAATGTTTATCCGGCTTGCGAGATTAACCGTGGCCAATCCAGTATTGCCGTTAATTTCGCAAATGAAAGTCTGTGCGACGAGGCACCGAAAGATCCGGATATGGATTATCAATTCACAATAAAAGAGACATCGTTATGAAAAAGATCGTATTCAGTTGCGCAGCCGCAGTCTGCATGTTTTTCACCACGACGGCTTTCGCAGCGCAGGAAAATCCCGGAAATACGACCGGAAAAACCGATAATACGGAATGTTGTTGCCGACCGTGCGAGTGCAAGGACTGCACCTGCACGACCGACTGTTCCGGATGCAAAGGTTGCGACGATATGCAGGCATGCGACGAATGCCGCGGCTGCAACCGCGAAGGTACATGCTGCGACAACGGCAAACATCACAACGACCGTCATCACCGCAACGGCGGTTGTTGCGACGACAAGCGCTGATACTATTCCGACAAAAAGACCGCACCATGTTTCAACACAATGGTGCGGTCTTTTTTATTCCGCCTTGTCATAAACGACAAAAAAATATGGTACGACGTTTCTCAGGTCTCGAAATCGTATCCTCGACAAGTCATGCATCCTTCGTAACAGAATTTACTTTGCCGGCCGGATAAACAGACTCGACGAAACATGCTCCTCTTTCAAGTTATACCCGAACGGTCGGCAACAACATTCCGTATTATCGGTTTTTCCGGCCGCAGCTCCATATCTATAAACCTTACGTTACGCAATCTGTACCGACATCCGTTTCAGCGATTTCTTTTCCGAAACCCGCAAAACGCAAAACCATATACCCATTACACTGCAATAATAACAATCCTCCTTGCACAGCAAACGTCTGAAATCATGCCGACACAACTGCGACACCCGTGGCGAATATCGGTCTGTCCCATTACCAATCGCAGAAAAATAAAGACGGTATAAATTCCATATGCCGTTCCAAAATAACCGTAAACGAAAAGAATCCTCCGAAGTTAAAAACTCTTCGGAGGATTCTTTTCCATATCCTATAACGGCAATTACTACTTCTTGATGATATTCATGCTGTAGTCGTCGTTACCGTATTTACCTTTCACTGTATAAGTACCTGCGCCGAGCGACGACATGTCGACAGTTCCGATACCGTCCTCGTCAAGCTGCACTTTCATACCGGCCACCTCGCGAGCCGCTGCATCGAAAACACGCAACTCGACCGTTCCGCCGTTAGGCTTCGGATCGCCTCCGATACGCACATTCGCGGTGCTTTCAACCGGATTGGGATAAATGTACAACCCGGCAGGTATAGGATCTATTTCATCTACTGGCGGAACCGGCGGCTCCGGCTTCTCCGGAAAATTAGTAACGGTCATATTAAACGATACCGATATGGATGCTCCCTCCTTGTCGGTAGCGGTTATCGTAATCTTAGCCGTACCGTTACCTGTAGGTATCACTTCGAGATTATCGGGTTCGCCCTCCTTAAATTTCGGAAGCGCTACGTTCTCGTCTGAACTTTCGGCAGTAAACGTAAGCGAATCGCCGTAGCTTGCATCCGGATCGCTGAAATAGTAATTCAGACGGAATTTTTTGGAGAATCCTTCTGCCGGAGCATCGACTTTCACATCGAGGAACTTGGCTGTCTGCACGGGCGGATTGTTGGTATGCTTCAACGAAGTGGCCTCCAAACTCTCCTGCTCGGATTCATTGCCGAAACGGTCTATCGAAGACAATTTGCATTCATAAGTGGTAAGTTGCACGAGTTCGAACGAATAGGAAAAATTCGCCCCTACAGCCTTATTGTTGGCCAACATTATCGTCGTCCACTCGGAAGCATCCTTTGCCTTGTATTCGAGCCTGTATTTAACTACAGCCATACCGTTGGCATCGGCCGGCACGATACCGGATACCTTAAGTCCGTCCGGAATACCTTCTATCTTGGCATCGCCCAGATTAGCCGGAGCTTCCGTAGTGGCCTCGAGCGTGAACAACGAAGCGTCGAGCATTCCGGCACCCAGATTATTTATATATTGGGCACCTATCACCGAACTGAACGGACGCACGCTGGCCAGCAACCTTTCGCGCAACTGATCCGCCGTAAAACCTTCCCCCTTATAATAAGACGCTATGAGAGCGGCAACGCCTGCAACATGCGGTGTTGCCATAGACGTACCTTCCATAAAACCGTAATCGCTGCCGTCAAGCGTACTCAACACGCCGTATTTGTCATACTGCTGTTCATGGTCGCCGCCGGGAGCGAATATATCCGAATTCTTACCGTAATTGGAATAATCGGCAATGTTACCTGTCGGCCCCATAGCCGTAACGCCGATAATATTGGGAGTATCGAGCCTTGCCGGAAGGTCTATCTCAGGTTTTGCCGAGTTACCAGCGGCAAATATGTGGATACCGCCTTTCATCGGACCGGTCTGCGTCGTTTCATCTGCCGACATGCCGGCCGTAGCGATAAAGTAATTCAAACCGTCCTGCAAAGATTCGGTGAATATGCTTTCGTCTACCATCCAGCTGCACGAAGTGATCACAGCGCCGTTATCTGCCGCATATGCGAATATATCGTAATCCGGCGTAGTCATTTTTCCTCCGTCTCCGGAAATGCACAGCGTCATGATCCTCACACCGTCCTTGTTACCTGTACCGCCAGCAACGCCGCACACGCCTTCATGGTTGCCGTTCACAGCGGCTATGGTACCGGCACAATGGGTACCGTGGTATCCGGGCAATATCTCCGATCCGCCAGTACGCGGCTCACTGGTAGGATCGTCATAACCGGGCGCATAGTTCCAACCGTAAATGTCGTCCACGTAACCGTTGTTGTCATCGTCTATGCCGTTACCGGGTATCTCGGCCGTATTGATCCACATGTTGTCAGCCAAGTCCGGGTGGTCGAACTGCACACCCATGTCTATAACGGCCACTATGACATCGGGATCGCCGTGCGTCAGTTCCCAACCGGCGAACAGGTTGATATCGGCTCCGGCAGTAGTTCCGGATATTGAGCCGTCATTATAGTAATGCCACTGTTCCGGGAGGCGCGGATCATCGAAAGGCATCTCCACTGCTGGACGATCCTCGCTCGCGGCAGCGAACTTCGGACTCTGGTACATCATGTCGGCAGCCTGCACCGATATGGGAGTACTGCTTTCGAGCCTTATGGTATGCAACGGCTCCACGACTGCAATGCCGTCCACCGACGCCATATCGGCCTGAGCCCTCGAAACAGGTATGTTCTCATCGAATTTTATATCGTACCACAAATGGAGACCGTATTTGCGGCGACGTTCGGCAAACTTTCCGCCTTCGGCATAAACACGGCGTATCTCGGTAGCACCGAGTTCCTCCGCTATGGCGTCCAAGGCCGGATTACCGGTAGCGGCTGCGCCTCTGGTAAACTCTCCTACCGGCAGCGCCTGTGCGTCTTCGGCCAGTTTCACCCTCACCCAACCGCTCACAACGCCTGGATCATCGGGTTGGAAAGCGTCAGGAGAATCTATCGCCGGAACGGTATTGCCCACCGGATCCTGCGTACAGGCCGTCGCCAAAGCAGCAAAAGCCATCATTACAAGTAAATTCTTCTTCATAAATTTATGTTGTTAACTGAACTGATCGTTCGAACTACATGTTGCCAGCCGAAAATCCCAATTACGCTCATCTTCCACTGTGCACAGTACGCAAAGATATAAAAAACACATATATTCCATACAACGCGAAACGTTCCGACAGCTAAAATACAAACGTATTATGCTTACGTCATATTATGCCGAAGTCACACGCCACCTCACACAGTATGTAAAACCGACGATAACCGCTTTCCGACAACTCAGATATGAATACTACGAAACGACGCCGCAAAATCAGCTTTCCGCATAACGATAAACGGCGCCCGTCTTTCGACGGACGCCCTTATCGCTATACTTCATAGTGTTACTGTTTCAGGAAATTACCGTTTACAGTAGTGTCTCCTACCTTTATAGTTATCGAATAAACGCCATGCGCCAAATCGTCAACAGGCAGATCCTTGGCATAACCTTTAGCAAAGGTCACGTCCGTATCCATAACCTGACGCGCAGCGCTATCGAATATACGCACTCTCGCCGTAGAGTCGCCGGCCTCCTTGAGAGCCAGCGTCATCGTAGAACCGTCTGCTGCGAACTGCACTATTATCTTTCCTGCAGGCAACTCCGGCTCTTTATCTCCGTTACCATTCCCATTCCCGTTACCGTTACCGCCTTCGGGATCCTCGTCTACCGAAACGGCCATATTCTTGGAAATAGTAGCACCGGCCTTATCCGAGGCTGAAATGGCAACTATTACATTGCCGTCGGTTTTCTTGAGTCCGGTTATTTTAAGTTGAGCGTTGTCCACCACTTCAACCTTTACGGCCTCCGGCGCCTTGCTCTCGGAAGAGAATGTCAACACGTCGCCATATTCGAGGTCGGCATCGGTAATGTATTCGGAAAGCGTCAGTGTAGCCTCGAACACCTTTTTACCGTTTACCGTCTGCGGCAGCGTCACCTTCTCGAAAGGTTTCAATAACTCCGGCTCCCTGTTGGCACGCTCGCGGGTAGTACCTTCGGCCTCCACATAAGTTTCCGACTTGGTGCCGAAACGGTCTATGGAATACGCCCTGAAAACATAGGTTTCATTGTATCCGGGACAAGCGAACTCGAACGAAACGGTCTCCCCGACAGACTTACGATTAGGATAAACAGCTGTCGTCCATGCATTTTCATCGCTTTTCTTACCGTAAGTTATCTCGAATTCCCTTACCGGATTTCCGTCACCGTCGGCAGGAACCTCGATATCGAAGGAGAGTTTCTCTTCGGCAATATCCGTTACACTCGCCGATTCAGGAGCTGCCGGTGCCGTACCCGGATTCTGCATGTCTATGTACGGAGCATAGGCAAGCCCAACTCCGAGTCCTGAAGTAATGGCATCGTTTTTCTGATATGCATCCACGCTGCGGTAAGCTCTAAGCAGACGGTCTTTACAATCCTGCGACGTAAACGCAACTCCGTTGCCGCCGAACTCGGACACTATCATGGCACATATACCAGAAACATGCGGACAGGCCATCGAAGTACCGCTCATGTAGCAATATCCGTTGTCGAGATCCGTACTCCATACCATACCCTCTTTACCGAAAAGCGTATCGTTGCTGTCGGCACCGCCGGGAGCGAAAATATCGGCATCTACACCATAGTTGGAATAATTGGCTTTCGAGAAATTCGGCGTCATGGAAGTTACGGCTATAACCCTGTCGTCATCGCCGGGAATACCGACCGCAGCCGAATATTCGTTACCGGCAGCGAATACTATCACTCCGCCTTTCATCGGGCCGGTCTGGTTGCCTTCGTCATCGCAACCGGCTTCCTCATTGAAATACTGGAATGCGGAAAGCATATCGGCCGGCGTCGAAGTCACCGTATAGGGGTACCCCCAGCTGTTCTGGCTGATGACAGCGCCGTTATCTGCGGCATAACGGAATGCATCCGGATCGGGAATGCCGTAACCGTCGGCGCTATAAACCTGCAACGTCATGATCCTCACACCGTCGCCATTACCGGGACCGCTACCGCCGACTATACCCGACACGCCTATTCCGTTACCGTTTATGGCCGCAATGGTACCTGCCACGTGTGTACCGTGGCTACCCGGCGTAACATCGCCCTTACGTTCGTAGAAATCATAGCCGTGATAGTCGTCTATATATCCGTTGCCATCATCGTCGATGCCGTTTCCGGGAATCTCGCCGGTATTGATCCACATGTTGTCCTTGAGGTCTTCATGCTCGTAATACACCCCGGTATCCATTACCGCCACTATAACTTCCGGATTGCCGTGATTGAACTTATCCCATGCGGCGAACAATCCTATATCGGCACCTGCCACCGAATTTTCGATCGTTCCGTCATTGTCGTAATGCCACTGGTATTTAAGACCGGGATCGTTGAACGGCATCTCCCTCTGATTGCCGGTATAATCCGTCTCGCTCGCATCGGGTATTCCCGAAGCGGAAATCTGAGACGGCAGCACATAATCGGCACCGTCGAGTGCATAAGCATAATAGAGCGGAAGTACATGTTCCACACCGTCCAACTTACCGAATTCAGTCTCGGCACGGGAAAGCGAAACACTCTCATCGAATTTTATATCGTACCACAGATGCAATCCGTGCTTACGGAAACGTTTCGGATAACGCGGATCTTCGGTAAACACACGGCGTACCTCGGTAGCGCCGAGCGAAGCGGCTATCTTGTCCAGTTCCGGATTACCCGTTTCGGCCGCACCGCGCGTAAATTCGCCCACGCGAAGTTCCGCTGCGTCTTCCTGCAATTTTATTCTTATCCAACCGGGGGCCGCTATGCCTTCGTATTTGGCCTCATCGTTCTTGTTGCCCGGATCGACATAACCGACAGCCGGTTCCCGCGTACACGAAGCGAAAAGTCCCGCTATCGCAAGTGCATATAAAAAATAACGTCTCATTAAAATATAGGTTAGTTACTAAACTCTTTAAACTGCCTTTTATTGCAGGCTAATCTCCCGGAAATTATCCCGGCACAACCCACGCGTTCGTGGTCGGCAAAAGTACCGCTTGCGAAAATATAAAAAATAATCGTATCTTTTTCCTCTCCGAAGGACATTTTAAACACAGGACATATTATTCCACGGCAATATCCGACCGATTCATCAGGTATCATCGGCATATATGATACTGAAAGTCCGTACACGACATGTTTTCCGACGGCAACATTTCCAACAACTGCGACGGAACGCAATCGCCATTCAGTCTCCGCAATCGTTTCCCGGAATACCGCATTTACGCTTTCGCACGCTAACTTAGCTTTCCGCTACCCAGCAAAACAACGCCTCAATAACTAAAACGTCCGGAGGAAAGACTCTGGTATGTGCCGTTACAGATCGTACCGACGATACAGCCCTCCCCATGTTCTGACGCACCGGTCACAAGCACGTCCGTTCCGCAAAACAAACAGGCGACCGGAATCCGACCGGTCGCCTGCATCAACGACAGAAAATATCGTCTCCTTATTTCCTTACGAAATTACCGCGATAGTCCGTACCGCCATAACTTACAACGGCAGAATAGATACCTGCAGAAAGACCGTCCATGCCGATCTCGCCGCACCCTTTTTCATCGAGGGATACGGTCGTATACATAACCTTACGCGACGCCGCATCGTAAACGGCCACGGTAGCCTCACCTGCCTCGGCGCCACCTATCACCACATTGAGTACCGACGTATCGGCAGCGTAATAGAATGCCATTTTACCCTCTTCGATAATCGGTTTTTCCACCGGAGGTGTCGGCGGATCGACTGTGATATTGACCCTTACGGCCATATTTTTAGATATCGAAGCTCCGGCCTTATCGGTAGCCGTCACGCTTACTATCGTCTCGCCGGTCTTCACGCCAGTTATGGTAAGTACCGCACCCTCCAATGCAACCGTAACTATTTCCGTATCCTGACTTTCTGCAGCGAACGTCAACGCATCGCCGAACTCGTCTATGTCGGGATCGGTAAAATAATCATTTAAGTTGAGAGTCGCGGTCTTGGCTTCATCGGACAGATCGACCCTTGCCAACGGTTTTACAGTCTCCGGCGGCAGATTCTCATGCGCCACGGTCGTGCCTTCGCATTCGGCGGCCGTCTGCGAAACAGTACCGAACCTGTCTACCGAATATACTTTAAAGACATACGTTATTTCAAATCCGAGACCATCGAAATCGTACGTTACGGATTCATCCACGCCGTAACTGTTATTCACATTGACCGTTTTCCATTCGGCAGCCCCTTCGGCAGTTCCCTTGGGGGCATACAATACCTCGAAACCGGCTACAGCCATTCCGTTACCGTCGGCAGGTACCTCCACGGTAAGCGTCATACGCCTTTCGCCACGTGTCGCAACCGACACAGCAACCGGTGCATTCGGAGCGCCCGGCTTCTCAAGTCCGGTAACCATGGAAGCATCTATCAATCCCCTACCGATACCCTGTCCTATAGTCGCGCTGTTCTGATAATGGGCGACATTGCGATAGCTCGTCAACAATTTCTCTCTCAACTGGTCTGCCGTAAAACCCGGTTGTCCGGCGCCATAATGGGATACTATGAGCGCAGCTATACCGGAAACGTGCGGGCAAGCCATCGACGTACCGAACTTATAGGAATATTTATTGTCTATATCGGTACTGTACACACCTCCTTCGGTACCGAAATCATAATCGCCGCTTCCGGCACCGCCCGGAGCGAAAATATCGAAATCTTTACCATAATTGGAATAACCGGCTTTTTTATAATTAGGCATCATACTGGTTACGACAACAACCCGAGGATATGAAGAGGGGGGATTTATATGCGTAGAGGCATCGTTACCACCCGAAAATATAACGACACCGCCCGCCATAGGTCCAGTCTGCACGTCGTTTATACCGTCGCCGTCGGTATCGGCCATACCGGCATTATCCATAAAATAGTCCAAAGCTACCGCCACATCTTTCGGGATTTCGGCCTCAGTCTTATAATTCCAGCTGTTCTGACTTATCACGGCACCGTTATCTGCCGCGTAACGATACGAATCGGCGATCAACAACATAGCCCCGTTATCCTGAGGTTTGAATATCTGAGCAGACATTATTCTAACACCGTCGCCGATACCGCTGCCGCCGGCAACGCCGCATACCCCCTTGCCGTTATTGTTTTCGGCGGCTATAGTACCCGCCACATGTGTTCCGTGAGTGTCGAATTCTATTTCTCCCGTCACGCTACGCCCGGAAAAATTGGCTCCATATATATCGTCAACTACACCGTTACCGTCATCGTCTATACCGTTACCGGGAATTTCACCCGTATTGACCCACATATTATTACGCAAATCTTCATGAGTATACTCCACACCGCCGTCATGCACGGATACTATAACCGAAGGATCTCCGTAACCGAGAGTTTTCCACCCCTCGAAAAGGCCTATGTCGGCACCGGCGACGGAATTGGTTATGGAACCGTCATTGTCATAATGCCACTGCCACGGAAGCCCCGGATCGTCGAACGGCATTTCCCTCTTGCTACCGGTGTATTCCACATCCGGCGGACAGTTGGATTCGTTGGCCGCTACAGGCTCCACTCGCTGTACCTTATAAATAGGCTGTACATGGGCAACACCGGGTACATGCAACAATTCATCGCCCGCGCGCGTTACCGAAATGCTTTCGTCTATCTTTATATCGTACCACAAGTGCAGTCCGTAACGGCGATGACGCGCCGTAAACCGCGGATCGGTACCGAACACGCGACGCACCTCCGTAGCGCCCAGCTTTGCGGCTACCTTGTCCAATTCAGGATTGCCCGTCTCTGCCGCACCGCGCGTAAATTCGCCCACGCGCAACTCGCCCGCATCGTCATCCAACCGTATTCTGACCCACCCTTTTACGGTGTAATCGTCGGACGAGACGACAGCATTGTCTCCCGTACCGCCCGAAACGCCGACGGTCTGTTCGCTCGCACAGGAAACCATCGCAACCGCGACTCCGGCCAGTAGCGCAACTGTAAAAAATTTTTTCATATCAACATGCAATTATTTTATAATAACTAACTTCCAATGTAATATCCCGTTACCGACAACACGGTCATAAAGCACTATTCTCTCCTGTCAACGCCACACGAAACTACATTCATAATATTCCCCTGCATATCTAACCTTAGCGGTATACAAACCGGGTGCAATATCCCCGACCGTTACGGTTCCGTGCCCACTCTCATCTATAGCGATACGCTCATCGACCGCTTTCCTCGCCGCCGCATCGTATGCTTCAAGCAAGGCCTCACCAGACGATGCTCCTCCGATATACAACTCCAACGCATCCGTATCCCTATTCTGTATTACAACGACGCCTTCCACATCTTCGGTCGGCGGCGTACCGGCCGGGGGAGCTTCCGTTACGACCACCTTTATCCTACACCTTGCGAACGCACCAGCCTTATCCGTACCGGTTACTATCATGGCCGTCTCACCCTCTTTAAGCGCCTTCACCGACATAGAAGCGCCCGTAATGTTTACACCGACGATACTTTCGTCGTCTATCGCGACCGAATACGTCAAAACGTCCCCGAATTCCTCTTCGTCGGGATCGGATATGTACGTAGCGAGATTCAGATTCACGGAAAATGCCCCGTTGTTACTCGGAAACTCCAGTCGCGTCGACATCTGCAACACTTCGGGACGCAGATTGGCATGCGCCAGAGTGGTTCCGCTACACTCAGCGGGCGACTGCGAACGTACCCCGTAACGGTCGACGGAATAGATACGAAAATCGTAGAAAGTCTCGAACCCGAGTCCCTCTATCACATATTTCACTGTTTCTCCGGTTTCGCAATAATTATCGACATCTATCGGAATCCACTCCGAAACGCCTTCCCGTGCATACTCTATATGAAATCCGGCCACGGCCATGCCGTTTCCATCGGCCGGTACGTCTATCGAAATAGCCATCTGCCTCTCCACCTCTGCCACGGCCGACACTCGTTCAGGAGCTGCGGGAGCGGTAGTCTGCCCGGCCTTCGATACGAGACCGCCGTCCAACAATCCGCGTCCTATTCCTTCGGCTATGGCCTCGCTATCCTGATAAACCTCCACATAACGGTAACTGCTCTGAATACGTTCCCTCAACTCGTCGGCGGTAAAACCGGTTTTCCCGACACCGTAATGCGAAACCGCGAGCGCAGCTATCCCGGTCACATGCGGACATGCCATTGAAGTTCCAGACATATACGAATATTCGTTGCCGGGTGTCGTACTCAACACCATACCTTCGGCGGAAAACTCTTCGTCGTCGCTTCCGGCGCCGCCGGGAGCGAACAGATCGGCACCCCGACCGTAATTTGAATAGGAAGCCATTCTGTAATCCGGCATCATGCTGGTAACGGCGATTATGCGATCGTAATACGCAGGAATACCTATTTCGTTCTTCGCCTCGTTCCCTACGCAAAAGAATACCGCACCGCCTTGCATCGGTCCCGTCTGCACGTCGTTTATTCCGTCGCCATCGGTATCCGCCATTCCGGCATTGTCCATGAAATAATCCACCGCAGCGGCAAAATCCGCCGGGATACCTATCGCATACGAATAAGTCCAACTGTTGTTGCTTATCACCGCACCGTTATCGGCAGCATAACGGAATCCGTCCACATTGATTCCGAAGTCGTTCAATCCTTCCGGATCGTACACCTGCACGCTCATGATTCTTACGCCGTCGCCCCGTCCGCTACCGCCTGCGACCCCAGACACTCCGATACCGTTACCGTTCTCGGCAGCTATCGTTCCGGCAACATGGGTGCCATGCACTCCGAATTCTATGGTACCGGTAGGGTCGGGAATTGAAAAATTGGCTCCGTGTATATCGTCCACCACACCGTTTCCGTCATCGTCAATGCCGTTTCCGGGAATCTCGCCGGTGTTTGTCCACATATTGTTTCGCAGATCCTCATGATCGCAGTTTATACCCGTATCCATAACCGCCACGATAACCGAAGGATCGCCGTACCCCAAAGATTCCCATGCATCGAACAGGCCGACATCGGCTCCGGCCACGGAATAGGGCAACGAGCCGTCGTTATCGTAATGCCACTGATACCGAAGCAACGGATCGTCGAACGGCATGGTTTTCCTGCTGCCTTCATAATAGGCCATCCCCGCAGTATAAGAGACCGCATTCATGCTACATGCATCGGCAGGCTTTATCTTATAGACAGGCTGTACGTGCGCCACACCCGGCACACCGGCAAGCTCCTCGCCCGCACGGGTCACGGAAATATCCCTATCTATTCTGATATCGTACCAAAGATGCAATCCGTAACGACGGTGGCGCGCCGTAAACCGCGGATCGGTGCCGAACACACGGCGCACCTCCGTAGCCCCCAGCCTTGCGGCTATTTCGTCCAGCTCGTCATTGCCGGTCTCCGCCTCGCCGCGGGTAAACTCCCCGACACGCAACTCGCCCGCATCGTCGTTCAACCTAATTCTCACCCACCCTTTTACGGCATAATCGTCCGCACTTACCATATCCACGTCATCGTCCGCGACGGACATAATCTCATCATCCAACCTGACGCACGACATCGCAAACATGACTGCGACCGATAAAATACCGTAAAATATTCTCTTCATAATTAAAATGCACTATTACAAACAGGCAAACTCAAGCGTCTCTCCTCAACGGCAATCACCTCGCAGAGTCATACCTTTCCCCTGCCACCGACACAGAAATGCCCAACGGCACGCAGACTCGCATCATCGTATGCACAACTTTTCCGCCTCTTGCCGTATTCTGCGAAGATACT
Source organism: uncultured Tidjanibacter sp. (assembly GCA_947852905.1). Classification (GTDB taxonomy): domain Bacteria; phylum Bacteroidota; class Bacteroidia; order Bacteroidales; family Rikenellaceae; genus Tidjanibacter. Next base: position 92,642 of record CANTVF010000006.1, read on the forward strand.
AAAAATATGACAGCAAAGACAAAAGTACACGCTACTAAGATAACGTCTGCCTCTCGAACAAAATTATCGTCATCCCGGCAATCGCTATCGCAACAAAAAACCGGCGCCGGTATGGCGCCGGTATAATTCCGCGAAACGCAAAACCGCTTTTATCAGCCATTGCCATCTCAAGGCCACAGCAACATCACACCAGCGGCAATCACCAGCCCGCCGACGAAACCGGCACCCACTTGGGCAGGCGTATGTTTTCCCAACCGCAGACGTGCCGACGCGACGATACCGCTGACGGCTATAGCTCCGCACAATATCCACACCACGTCGTAACCGGCTACCAGCAACAACAATACGATACCCGTCGCCCCGCCCCATGCCGTCATATGAAGACTTATCTGCCAACGCGTCGTCACAACCAATGCGAACAACGTGCACGCCATGGCCGCCAACATCATTCTCCGCATGAGGAACAGAACCGGAGCGCCGTCGAGCAGCCACCCGCATACTCCGTAACACACGGCCACGACTGCCAAAGGCAATATTCGGTCATGGCGCGTGGAAAGAGAATAATCGCGTATTATGCCCAGCAGACGCATCAACACGATCCCCATGGCAGGTATGGCCAGAGTATCTATAGCCACCACCATGACGATGTATCGCCGCACCCCCGCCGACATGTAAAACGGGAAAACGGCCGACCCCAACAGTACGATCATAATCCATACCGGTACTAAAAAAGGGTGGAACACGTAAGACGCAGCACGGCTCAGTCCGTACCACATACCGCGTTCTCGGCCGGTCGCAACGTTTTCTATCATCTGCATTTCAACTTCAACTTTACCCGGAACACAGGCACAGCATCGAAACGATTCCGGAACGGCGCTCCTACAAACTCCCGCAGAAGCTCGTGCCCGACACATCTCCGCTCACGCCTGCCGCCCGTCATCAGATTTCCTTGCGCAACCTCGCCACGGGAATGCCGAGCATCTCACGATACTTGGCTACCGTGCGGCGGGCTATCCGATACCCCTTTTCGTTCAGTATCTCCATAAGGGACTCGTCCGTCAACGGCTTGCGTTTATCTTCCTTGTCTATGCACTCCGAAAGTATGTTCTTGATTTCATACGAAGAGACCTCCTCCCCGCTATCGGTCTGCATGGCTTCGGAAAACAGTTGTTTGAGCGATATGACACCGAAACTCGTCTGCACGTACTTGCTGTTCACAACCCTCGATATCGTCGATACGTCCAAACCTGTCAGGTCGGCCACGTCTTTCAATATCATGGGTTTCAACTTACTCTCACTGCCGTCGAGAAAATACTCGCGCTGATAATCGACTATAGCCTGCATGGTACGCATCAGCGTATCCTGCCTCTGCTTTATAGCCGAGATGAACCACTTTGCCGAATCTATCTTGTTCTTCACGAACTGGAGCGCCTCCTTGTCTTCGGCCGACGGCTTGCCCGACGCACCCGTAGCCTTGCGGATGACGTCGGCATACTTGCGATTAATCTTAAGTTCGGGCACATTATAGGAATTCAGCCTTAGCGTAAGCTCCCCTTCGTGTTCATCGAGTATGAAATCGGGAATTATATAAGGCGTGGCAAGATTGCCGCCTTCGGTATACAGGTTGCCCGGTTTCGGGGAGAGTCTCTGTATCTCCTCTACCGCATCCCGAAACTGATCCTCGGTAATATTCAGTCTCGCAATGATCTTTTCGAAATGACGCTTGGTAAACTCGGTAAAGAAATCCGTCAATATCCTTTTTGCCAAAACCTGCGCATCGCTGAGCGACGCCCGGCGTTCGAGTTGCAACAAAAGACACTCCCTTATGTCACGCGCGCCTACTCCGGGAGGCTCCAGAGACTGTATGACCTTCAATCCCTTTTCAAGTTCGGCGACGCTTACATCGTATCCGTAGCTGAAAGCTATGTCATCCGAAATGGACTGAAGATCGAGACGCAGGTATCCGTCATCGTCTATATTACCGATAAGATAACGGGCAATCTCGCTGTCGAACGGCGCCAGATCGCGGTAGGACAACTGCTCCAGCAGATAATCCTGAATGCTCTGCCCCTCGAACAGCACCACCTGACGCGACTTGTCGTCACGCGAATGGTTATTCACATACGATTTATAAGCAGGCGCATCGTCCTCTTTGAGGTAATCGTCCATAGACACCTCCTTGGGCATGCCTTCCTCTTCGTTATTGTCCTCGGCGGGTTCCTGTTCCTCAAGTACCGGATTCTCCTCTATCTCCTGTTTTACGCGCTGTTCGAGCTGCAAGGTAGGCAATTCGAGAAGTTTTATCATCTGTATCTGCTGAGGCGACAGCTTTTGAAGCTGCTTCAGGACCTGTTGTTGATTGATCGAGGGCATATATATTCCAAATATAATTTTACCGTTTTTTTCAGCCGCAACGCCGTAACTCAAAGTAACCGGGTACGACTTTGATAAAAATATAGCCGCTCCTTTAGACCGGAACGGCTATCTTAGCTAAAGGCAATCGATTAGCATCACCTATCAAAAATCATGCCGCGAATACCGGATATTTTCCACACCGAATCAGAACTCCGCGCTCTTGGGGGTACGCGGGAACGGAATGACGTCGCGGATATTGGCCATGCCGGTCACGAACAACAGCAACCGTTCGAAGCCGAGACCAAAGCCGCTGTGAGGAGCCGAGCCGAAACGGCGCGTATCCATATACCACCACAACGTATCCATGCTCATACCCAACTCCTTGATACGCGCATCGAGTTTTCCGAAATCGGCCTCTCGTTCCGAACCGCCGATAATCTCGCCTATCTTCGGGAACAGCACGTCCATGGCACGCACCGTCCGACCGTCGTCGTTCTGCTTCATGTAGAACGCCTTTATGTCTTTCGGGTAGTTTATGAGTATAACGGGTCTCTTGAAGTGTTTTTCCACAAGGTATCGCTCGTGCTCGCTCTGAAGATCGCAACCCCACTCTACCGGGAACTCGAACTTCTGCCCGCTGGCTTTAAGTATCTCGATACCTTCGGTATAGTTCAGTCTCACGAAGTCATGCGACACCACCGAACGCAACCGCTCGATAAGTTCGTCGTCATACATCTTGTTGAGGAACTCCAGATCGTCCATACAGTTGTCCAAAGCGTACTGCACCAGATATTTTATGAATTCCTCGGCCAGATCCATATCGTCTTCCAGTTCGTAGAAAGCCATTTCCGGCTCTATCATCCAGAATTCCGCCAAATGGCGCGGAGTGTTGGAGTTTTCGGCGCGGAACGTCGGTCCGAACGTATATATCTGCGACAGAGCCAATGCACCCAGTTCGCCCTCCAACTGGCCCGACACGGTCAAGTTGGTAGCACGTCCGAAGAAATCCTGCGAATAATCCACAGTACCGTCTTCACGACGCGGAGGGTTAGCCACGTCGAGCGTCGTCACCTGAAACATCGCGCCGGCGCCTTCGGCATCCGATGCCGTTATTATAGGCGTATGCAGATAATAGAATCCCTTGTCGTTAAAGAATTTATGTATCGCGAAAGCCATAGCGTGACGGATCCTCAGCACCGCGCCGAAAGTATTCGTCCTCGGACGCAGGTGCGCTATCTCGCGCAGGAATTCGAGCGTATGCCCCTTCTTCTGCAACGGATAGGTTTCCGGATCGGCCTCGCCGTATATCTCTATGGCACGCGCCTGTACCTCGACACGCTGACCCGAACCTACCGACTCTACGAGCAACCCCTCCACGCGCAGGCATGCGCCGGTGGTGATACGCTTGAGCAATGCCTCGTCGAACGAAGCGACATCCACTACCACTTGTATGTTATTTATGGTCGAACCGTCGTTAAGGGCGATGAACGCCACGTTCTTATTGCCTCGTTTGGTACGTACCCAACCTTTGACAACCACCTCCGTATTCACTTCCCCCGAACGGAGAAACTCCGCGATCATAGTTCTTTTTTCCTTAGCCATTGCGCTGTTCGTTTTTTCAATAATTCTCTTTACGGTTTCCGGTACGCTCCGCGCTTTCGGTCCGTTACGCCCGGTCAGCCTTCGCGGGAACTGTTTCCCCGCCTATATAATTGCAAACAATTATCGCAAATATCGGCATTTTTTCCTATAGTTCGTCAGCTGCCGCAATCAAAATAGTCTGAAAATAGACTGTCCGACGGATATGTCCGCACAGTATGCCCCCCGTATGCAGCTTTTAATGCCGCACCGCATTGCCATTCTCGACCAAATGAAATATCTTTGTACGATACGTCCGGCCGCAGACGACTCATTATATGTCGGAGGCCGTATCTTACAGACAAACAACTACTATGGAAACAACATACAGACCTCTCACTGCACAGGAAACAGCATCGCTCGCCGCACAGCAATGCCTGGCGGACGACTGGCGGTTGATAGAGGTCGCCGGAGACTTCTCCACGGAGCGCATACGCAACTGCCGTATCACCGGCAAACTGAGGATAAACGGAGACGTAAGGATAGAAAACGTCGGCCGCATAGGCGGATACGAAATACGTTCCGGCGCACGCATCGAAAACACCGCTGTAGTGGAATCCGCTACAGACAGCCGTTTCGGAACGGGAGTTCCCGTCGCCGTGGTCAATGAAAACGGCGGTCGCGCCGTACCGCTTTCTCCGTACCTTACGGCACAGACGGCATACGTCATAGCCATGTGCCGCCACCGACCGCAGACGGTATCGAGGCTCTCCGCCATGATGACAGCAGGCGACCTGCCAAAGACGGCATGCATATCTTCCGGAGCGCGCATCAACGCCTGCGGAATAATACGCGACGTGTGCATAGGCGAAGACGCGGTCATCGAAGGGGCGGCACGGCTCGAAAACGGCACCGTACACTCTTTCGCGGGGCAGCGCACCTACATAGGCTCCGGCGTCATACTGCGCGACTTCGTCGTCTGCGGCAACGCTACGGTGGACAACGGTACCGTAGCGGAACGGTGCTACATCGGCAACGCCGCCCACTTAGCCGGAGCTACCGTAACGGACTCGATGTTTTTCGCCGACAGCCATTGCGACAACGGCGAAATGTGCAGCGTTCTTGCCGGACCTTACACCATATCTCACCACAAATCGACGCTTCTGATCGCAGGTTTGTTCTCGTTCTTCAATGCCGGAAGCGGCACCAACCAGAGCAACCACCTGCTGAAATCGGGACCTGTCCACCAAGGCATACACCAGCGAGGCTGTAAATACGGCAGCGACGCCTACATGATGCTCCCGGCGCTGGACGGCGCTTTCACCACCGTCATAGGACGCCACAAGACGCACCCCGACACGGAAGACTTTCCCTTCTCGATACTGATCGAAAACGAAGGGCACTCGTGGTTGTTGCCGGGCAACAATCTGGCAACCTGCGGTGCCGCACGCGATACGGACAAATGGCCCCGGCGCGACCGTCGGGACAGCTTCTCCCGCGACATCGTGAACTTCAGCGAATGCAATCCTTACATAGGCGAACGCATTCTGCGAGCCATATCCGCATGCGAAGAACTGCTCTCCAAAGAGACACCCGACACGGTCGTATACCGCCGCATGCGCATCAAGACAGCCATATTGCGACGCGGACTGAGGCTTTATCGTCTCGCCGCCGAAAAATACATCGGAGCAATGCTCGATGCGGGCAGCGACTCAGGCAATGTACCGTCGTCCGCCACGGGACGCTGGAGCGACGTCTGCGGACAATATATGCCTACGTCCGTACTGGACAGCATCCTCGACGCCATAGACAGCGGCGAACTGACTACCCCAGACGCCGTGAACGATGCATTCGCCGCAGCCGATGCCGACTACACAAGACAGGCATACGCATGGGCGAAAAACATCCTCGCCGAAAAACTCGGCCATGCGCCGTCGCAAACCGAAATAGCCGAAGCCGTGGAAACGGGACGCCTCGCAGCCGAAAAACTGGCAGCCATGGCAGCCGACGACCTCCGTTCGGAAAAGGACATATCCACGTCGGTGGGCTATGGCCTCGACTCTCAAGACGAAGAACGACGTCTGGCCGACTTCCGCGCGGTACGCGGTCTGGAATAGCCCACTATCCTGACCTGCAACGACAAACACAAGCATTTCATGAAAAGTAACAACATCTTTATAATATCATTCCTTACGGCGCTACTGACCGTTCCGACAGCATTGGCGACAATTCCGGCCGATACGACCTCCCCAGAATCCACGACCGGCAAGGCGGCAAAAACCGGCGCTCACGCTCCTACCGTTTCATCGCCAAACAACGAAACCGATATTGCGGCCGAAACGTTGCCCAAGCCGCTGCCGCTACCCGAAACGGAATACGCCGGCCGAAATCTACGAAGCGAATTCATGAGCTATACGATACGCCGAACGGCAACCGCCGGAGACCGCAACGCCGAATGGAACTACCTGCCGCTGTCTGATTTTTCCGTCAGACATACCCCCGCCGGAGAGATATATTCCACAGACGTGGAATTTCCGGAATTCTGGGCGGACAGAATCGTCATACTGCACACCGAAGGAGGACGCAACAGCCATACCGTAACGTTCAACGGACAGACCGAAGGCTCCTCGCGAGACAGCGGAATACCGTCGGAAATAGAACTGCGTAACGGCACCCCGCGCAGTACGAACTATATAGAAATAGGAATCCCCGCCGATACGCGGGAGCCGGAAAGCGCTCTCGACGACGACCGGCAACCACTGTCGGACTGCTTCCTGTATTCGCAGCCGCGCACCCGCATCTGGGATTACGAAGTATCGGCCACGACGGAAGGAGACGACGGCCGGCTCGTGGTGGACGTCATAGTCGAGAACGACTACTCGACGCCGGAAACGTTCGGCGTATGCTTCGACATCTTCTCGCCCGACGGCAAGGTCGAGGAATACGGGATACGCGAAATAACCGCCGCACCGAAAAGCCGCGACACGGTGCGCCTGACGGCCACCATATACGGCGCCGGCAAACGCAGGTGGAGCGCACGCAATCCGCAGACCTACACGCTGACGCTGTTCATCAGGCACGGCGGCCGGATACTCGAATACGTCCCGGTAAACATAGGTTTCGGCTCTACCGAATACCGCGACGGCAACATCTACCGCAACGGCGAACCAGTGGAGATACGCTATGCCGAATACGCATCCACAACCTCCGAAGCTCTACGCAAGGATATAAATAGGCTGAAAAAAGAGGGTTTCAATACGCTGTGGCCTCAACGTCCCCAACCGTACTGGTTTTACGACATCTGCGACCGCATGGGCATGTATGTCGTAGATCAGGCCAATATCAATACGGATTACCGTACCGACGACCCTCGCATAGGCGGTGCATTGAGCAACGATCCGGCATGGCTCGGCGAATATCTCGCCCGAATAGAAGGAATGTACATGCGTACACGGAACCATCCCTGCATAATCGCATGGTCTACGGGAGGAGACAGCGGCAACGGATACAACATGTACAAGGCATACATGTGGCTCAAAAAGAAAGACCCCGCCCGCGCCGTTCTCTACCGTGCAGCCGACGGCCAGTGGAACAACGACATAAAGCTGTAACGGTCGTGCGGCCGACAGAGGCGCCATGCCGAACGGATGTCTCCGCAAGACGGCATCACGCCATTGCCACCGCATACCGTCCCGACATATCCATTAGACAATGACGATAGACCTCATACTGATAGGGAAAACCGATTCGGAAGCCATAGCCGCCCTCGTTAGCGACTACTCCAAACGCATCAACCGTTATATAAAATTCGCCGTCGTCATACTTCCAGACGTGCGCAGTTCCCGCAAAATGCCGGCAGAGGTACAGAAACAGGCCGAGGGGGAGATGATACTGCGCCAGATAACGCAAGGCGACACTGTCGTACTGCTCGACGAAAAGGGGAAATCCATGCGATCGGTGGAGTTCGCCTCTTGGATCGAAAAACGCATCGCCACAGGAGGCAAGCGTATCTGTTTCGTCGTCGGAGGGCCATACGGTTTCTCCCGCGAAGTATACGAAAGGGCCGATGCCATGCTGTCGCTCTCTCCCATGACATTCTCGCACCAGATCGTCCGCGCCATATTCGCCGAACAGCTCTACCGGGCATTCTCTATAATAAACAACACCCCCTATCACCACGAATAACCTACCCTGCCGGCCACGCATATCCGACGCATCGGCCGAAACGGATGCCCACGGCATATCTATACAAAGTATTCCGCCCCGATGCCTTTTGCAATCCGCACCACCCGCCGTTCCGCCACGCTATCTGTATACAAGCAAAATAAAAACAGGAGGGAATCTTCGCGATTGCCTCCTGTTTTATTGGGGATACACCCAAAACTACTAACCCAAACTTAAATAAATGAAGAAACCTTTTATCTGATGTCTTCAACAATCAAACGCTATCAAACGTAAATTATTATAAATGGCCCGAAATTTTTTTGTCTAATCAAATCCATGGCCGGCAGACTCAGATATCAAGGTTTATTCACAAAACATGTGCCAAAAGAAATATCTCGAAACGGACACATGCGACGTTTCATCCGCACCCGGCTACCCGTCAGACACATGCCCGAGCCCGATACGATAAAGGCAACTCCTCAACCGAAGACAATTAACCCCTCCGAGACAGTCAGCAGGCCGGAGGCATCGGCTCGGAGGATCTCTGCTCCGTATCCGCATATGTGTGACTGAACAACAAGCCTGCGATACGGGCATAGGCCCACGGGAAATATATTCCGAGCGTGACTATACACAAAAGCATCTGACCGAGCACTACGAGGTAATCCTCTCCCGGATTAATGGCGAAACCGAATCTGTCTTCAACGACATCGCCGCCGAGTACGGTACGCCCTGCGAAATAATGCCACATCCTGAGCAACGCCATAGGATAGTACATTCCCAGCGTCACGGCCGACAACGCCACCTGTCCGAATACGAACAATCCGCCGTGCCACGCTCCGGCAACGGACTGAATACGTTTCCGGCCACCGTATTTGAAATCGGTCAACCAGCGGATTATAAGGACCGTACCGATGCTTTTCAGCAACCACACCACAGCGACATATACCACATTGACGATGCGGCGACTGTCCGCCGTCAAATACTCAGACAGCCCTCCGGTACAGAATGCCGCCACCAACAGCGAGATACTGTCAGGCAGCACGAACAGCAATACAACATACGAGAAAAGCTCCGACCCGGAACCGCGGAACCGGAACTCCTTGAACCGAAAGAACGTATTGCTTCCGAAATAACCTACCAAGCGGGCGACGAACCACGGCGTATAGATTCCGAACGTAACCAGACTCAACAATATACCCTCGGCACACAACGACGCATATTTCCTACCGTCGTAATCGGCTTCGAAACGCTCTCCGGACAACGACAACGCCCGTACCGTGCCGCGAACGAAAAAGAACGCCAATATACATAATGCCGACATGACACACACGGTGGACATAACGCCGGATACGACACTCCAAAAGAAATCCCAGTCGATAAACTCGCTGCGCTTTCCGAACAGCCTCAAGGCGATACCGACGACGAACAACGCCCATACAATGAAGAAAGGCCCGGCAAGCCGGCCACCTTTGAGATCTAATCCGAAATAATTCCTCATATCCACATACCACTTTAAATTTCACATGCATAACATACACGGAGAAACCATGCGGCAGACAACCGCACTATACCGTCGGCAATCACGATAGCGCATGACCGATACGCAACACCCGCGGAATGCTAATTTAGCCAAATCGTCCGTAAATGCAATGCGATGCACCGAAATAGCCGACATTCGCCACATTAAAACGTTACGATGCTCTTTATCCGGGAATTTCTTACTACTTTTGTGTTTTAATTGAAACAGCCGCCGCACGTGCCGGACTTTTTGTAAAAAACGACATACCACCGTAACGCGCCGCACGGCAGGCCGTTCCCGACGGAGAATTTCAAATAAGTAAAAACATATGGCATACAACGAACTCAGCGAACAGGAACAATTACGCCGCAACTCGCTCGACGCGTTGCGCGAATTGGGTATCAACCCGTACCCCGCCGCACAATACCATGTCAACACGACAGCCAGGGAAATAGCCGAGGGATATTCGCCCGAAAAGGGCAACTTCGACGACGTATGCATCGCGGGACGCATCATGACTCGCCGCATCATGGGCAGCGCGTCGTTCTTCGAACTTCAGGACCATACGGGCCGCATACAGGTGTACATACGTCGCGACGACATCTGTCCCGAAGGAGACCCGACTCTATATAACACGGTATTCAAGAAACTGCTCGACATAGGCGACATAGTCGGCGTCAAAGGTTTCGCATTCATCACTCAGACAGGCGAACTTTCGGTACACTGCCACGAGCTGACCGTACTCAGCAAATCTGTGCGTCCGCTCCCCGTCGTCAAGGAAAAGGACGGTAAGGTTTACGACGCATTCACCGATCCGGAAGCCCGCTATCGCCAGCGTTACGTAGACCTCGTCGTAAATCCTCAGGTACGCGACGTATTCGCCAAAAGAGCCAAGATAGTATCGACGATGCGAGCATTTTTCGACGAGAAGGGTTATCTGGAGGTCGAAACCCCGATACTGCAACCCATTCCCGGAGGAGCTGCAGCACGACCGTTCATAACACACCACAACACCCTCGACACGGATCTATACCTACGCATAGCCAACGAGCTGTATCTCAAACGCCTCATAGTCGGCGGCTTCAACGGCGTATACGAATTTGCCAAGGATTTCCGCAACGAAGGCATGGACCGCACCCACAACCCCGAATTTACCGTCATGGAGATATACGTTCCCTACAAGGACTACTTGTGGATGATGGATTTCACTGAGGAGATGGTGGAACGTGTGGCTCTGGCCGTGAACGGCACCACGGAACTGACCTACGGCGACCGCAGCGTAAGTTTCAAGCGTCCGTTCCGCCGCATGACGATGACCGACCTGATCCGCGAAAAGACAGGATTCGATATAACGGGTAAAAACGAAGACGAGTTGCGCAAGGCATGCCGCAAACTCAACGTCGAAATAGACGACACGATGGGCAAGGGCAAGCTGATAGACGCCATATTCGGCGAATACTGCGAACACGACCTCATACAACCGACTTTCGTCATGGACTATCCGATAGAGATGTCGCCGCTCAGCAAGCGTCACCGCGACAATCCGGAACTTACCGAACGTTTCGAACTCTTCGTACTCGGCAAGGAACTCTGCAACGCCTATTCGGAGCTCAACGATCCCATAGACCAGTTGGAACGTTTTCAGGAACAGTTGCGCCTGAGCGAAAAGGGCGACGACGAGGCGATGTTCATAGACATGGATTTCGTCCGCGCACTCGAATACGGCATGCCCCCCACGTCGGGAATGGGTATGGGTATAGACCGTCTGACAATGTTCATGACCGACCAGTCATCCATACAGGACGTACTTTTCTTCCCGCAGATGAAACCCGAAAAAAGCATCGCCAAAGACAGTGTCGAGAAATACGGCGAGAAAGGCATTCCGGCCGAATGGGTGCCCGTACTTCAGAAAATGGGATTCATGACCGTCGAATCGCTCCGCAAACTGTCGGCCGGCAAGCTGTTCAACGACCTGTGCGGATTCAACAAGAAAAACAAGCTCGGCCTCAAAAACCCGACGGCCGACGAAGTGAAACAGTGGGTGGAATAGACCTGAGACACATGCATCTATAAACGTACCGGGCAGAAAGCTCCTGTCCGGTACTCCGAGCATACGGCGGACATGATGTCCGCACATAGACAAACTTCTAAAACAGAATACCTAAACATGAGGAAAAAAATCGCAGCGGGTAACTGGAAGATGAACACCACCCCCGCACAGGGTACCGAACTGGCAGCAGCCATCGCCTCCAGACGCAACGAAGCCGGCAACGACGTGGATTTCATAATCTGCCCGCCGTTCACGCACCTTACCGAAGTGATACGCGCCACCCGCGGCAAAGGAGTGGCCGTAGGCGCACAGAACTGCGCAGCCGAGCCCAAAGGCGCCTATACGGGCGAGGTATCGGCGGAAATGCTCGCTTCCATAGGTGTCGACTACGTCATTCTCGGACACTCCGAAAGACGCCAGTATTACGGCGAGACGAGCGAAACGCTCAATCGCAAACTCGAAATGGCATACGCCAACAACCTCACACCGATCTACTGCGTGGGCGAAAAACTCTCCGAGCGCGAAGCGGGGAAACACTTCGACGTGGTGAAAGCCCAGATAACCGAAGTGATCTACAACCTTTCGGCCGACAAACTCGCCCGTCTGGTCATCGCCTATGAGCCGGTATGGGCTATCGGGACTGGCAAGACGGCTACGTCGGCTCAGGCACAGGAGATACATGCGTTCATCCGCAAAGTACTTGCAGAAAAATTCGGTGACACGGCCGACACGGTACCCATACTTTACGGCGGAAGCGTAAATCCGAAAAACGCCGCAGAGCTATTCGGAATGCCCGATGTGGACGGCGGTCTCGTGGGTGGCGCATCTCTCGAAGCCGAGTCGTTCATACAGATAGGCAAATCGTTCCGATAACCTTCCACGACCGACAGATTCATCGCCGGAAGGTGAAAAGCAACGAGCCTGCGGAAACTATATGTCCGCAGGCTCGCTTTATTTACGCATTTCGTTATGCGCATTCCGACCCGTATCGCCGCCCGCTCGGATCAGCGTTCCGAACGGATATCAAATGTCGCGTTCCCGGTCACGGCTCCCCGCACCGAACCTTACCGCCAAGTTCCAATTATACGAAACCCATGAAAATACCGACACTAAATTTTCGGCCGCATAATCACAGGTAAAAACAGCCTCATCTCAACCCAACATCAAGCACATTTCCGTAAATTTGCGAACGGAACCTCTCGATTGCCCCTCGTCATACGCTTTGCAGGCGTATGCACCTTTCCCGAAGGCAACCGGCGGTTAACAACGTGATTTCTTGATATGGATTAATGACCTGCAAATGAATATCCTAATCGTAAGCAATTTTTTCTATCCCAACAACCGCATAGCCTCATTCAGAATCAACGCCTTCGCAAAGTATTTTTCCGAGGCGGGACACTCCGTGACGGTCGTAACTGAAGGAGACCGTGATGAAACGGTTATATGGAACGGATGTGAAGTTCATTACCTCAAGGATCATATATTATCGGAGTCGGAGTCTAAAGCTATTCGATTGAGAAATGCCGGATTCAATTACAAATGTTATTTGCAAGCATTACAATTTCGGTTATCCTTGGATTTTAAATTACTATGGAGATTCAGAGCCTACCGAAAAATAAGGATATTGAATAAAAAACGCCCCTTCGATATCATATTAAGCACCTATGACTTTTTATCGCCCCACATGATAGTTCTGCGATTACGCCGTAAAACACCCAGCTTCTACTGGATTGCAGATATGCGCGATGAAATGTCGAAAAGTCCATTCCTGTCATCGAATACACGCCGACGCATCAGACCATATGAACATAACATTTTGACCGCAGCAGATTTGGTATTATCAGTATCTGCCCCGCTTATTGAAGACTTTAAAACATTAGGCGGTCACGACAGAGTTCTCGAAGTAAAAAACGGATATGATTACGAAGAAATTCACGACGTCTCTTTCCAGCCGTTTTTCACAATGGCGTTCATTGGCAAATTCTATTCATTCATCAATCCAGAAAATTGGTTTAAGGCAATTTCCGAGCTTATCTCGACCGGCGACATTCCGGCCGACAGTCGCATCAATATCATAGGCAATTATAAAAAGTTGTCACTCCCTGAGAATATACGCCGGAACGTGATTCAAATTGCGGAAGTAAACCATACAGAAGCAATAGAAATGTCGTTGGCGGCCGACACATTGGTACTGATACATCCTAAAGGAAGAAAGGGAGTATATACCGGAAAATTATTTGATTACCTCGCAACCAATAAACCTATTCTTGCCATTTGCGATCCAGACGATGTAATTGCAGCATTGCTCGCAGAGACCAATGCCGGTTTTACGGCAGACATAGATGATATCGATGATATAAAACGAAATATACTACGGTGTTATTCTCTATGGAAAAACAAACAGGCATTGCCTCGCAGATGGGATAGAATCCGACAATATACTCGGAAAAATCAGGTCGGCATTCTCCTTGAATATTTGTCGCGGCAAGATTTATTAAAATAAAACAAGCCCTTCCGAATCTAACAAGTATGCCCTTTGATAATCTCTATGACACTGGGTATTGCCTTCCCACATTCATACGAACCGAGTAATCTATAGTGGTCCGATATCCGCTTCTCGTTTTCTTCCGCATTATACGCAGCAATCAGTTCGCAAAGTTCGTCAATACTTTCCGCATACGGGAAAGGCCACTTATCGAGCGGAGTATAGAATCCCCTGTCGTATTCATATTCAGGCAGGTCCGGCATATACAGGAACCCGTGTTTCCCAGTCAACGCAAAATCCCATATCGAAGAAGAATAGTCCGTTATTAAAACATCGGCTATGTCAAGCAGATCCTGCATGTCCGGATATTGCGTCAAGTCTACGACGTCAGGAGTCCCATGCCTTGAATGAGTGGCAATATCATTTCGACAGATATGTCGCCGATACAGAAAAGTAATGTTTCTGCCGAAAGTCATCGCAAGCGCATGTTCTATGCAAGGACAACACACGTCACTACCTATATTACGCATGTTTCTGCCATTGTTCCTAAACGTCGGCGCATACAGTACCAGCAGGTTGTCTGGAACGATATCATATAGTCCGCATATCTGCTGCCTCAAATTCCGGCTTCTTCCGGCTGAGGGATAAAAAAACCTGTCATTACGCGGCATTCCGGTCGGAACGAAACAGCTTCTGTCTATATGAAAGTCTTTAGCCGTAACTTCGGTAAACGTCTTGCTACTCGACAGGAAACAGTCTGTTGTTCCATTTGTAAGTTTCTGAATCCGTCTGATATACCATGCGAGCCCTTTCGAACGCATATTAAAACCGGCAGCAACTTTTTTATATGCTCCGCCACCATGCCATGTATTTATAAACAACTGCTTCTTTCTTTTTGGTAAGGCTACTTCAAATCCACTGTTATCAATAATCACATCCGCCCTCATCATATGACAGATATATTTCAAAGACCTGAATTTCACCGTCTTTACCACTAATCTAAACTCTTCGGGAATCTTCGTCGCATCATCAATTACCCATACATACTCGAACTGCCGTCCGTATTGTCTATACAGACTCTCAAAAATGTATTTAGGATTACACGTATATTGCATGCCGTGAAACGAGCAAAACAATATTCGGTTCTTTTTCACAGGCAGAAACAAGCCGAAAAACCAAAAAACGATTCTAACCGTTACGACAATAAAATACTGTATACGGTATCTAATACATTCTAATCTTTCCATCGCTTAGTTGAGAAAACTGTCAATGGTCCTATTCAATCCATCTTCAAGACTCACTTCCGGACGCCACCCCAATTCCATAATGGCAGAACAGTCCAGCGGAATCCGCTTATGGATACAATATTTGCTTGAATCAACCGCATGTTTCATTACAGTGACACGAGTTCCGGGAACATATCCAGCAATAAGAGACGCGAGATCAATAATACTGATCTCTTCTGTTTCGTTCGATAAATTAAACGTACGCGCCGGATCGTTATCAGCCGCGATAATCAACAATCCTCGTATAACATCCGTCACATAACAGAAAGCTCGCAACATAGAGCCGTCTGAATGCACAATAATATTTCCGTCTCCCAGCGCATTGCCAATAAAGTCCGACATTACACGCCCGTCCGACACCAAATTCATGCCCGGACCATAACAATGAGCGATACGAGCGACACCATATTTGACACCATATTGTCTGTTGTAGGAGGCAAGAATAGTTTCCGAAGCTCGTTTGCTCTCAGGATAACAGGAACGCGACAGCATAGGATCAAGACAGCCAAAAGACTTTTCCGACAATCTTTCTTCATTATCGTTTCGCCCATACACTTCACGTGTCGAAGAATAGATTATCTTACAATCGGCTTTACACCTTGCCAGTTCCGCAACATTAAAGGTACCTAAAATATTTGCCTTCAATATTCCTACCGGATCGGTCGATATATGATAAGGGGAAGCGTTCCCCGCAAAATGAAATATATAATCGACATGTTCCGTCAAGTTGATATTCCCTGCTACGTCAGCCGCAAGCATACTGAAATATGGCAGACATACGAACCGTGCATATCTTTCCTGAAGTCTCTTTCCGTCTCTCGACAAAGCGATAATAACTGCATTGAGTTTACCTGCTGCAATCGCAAACAAGAATGCATATATCAAGTATGTGGCGATATGACCGTTCGCGCCGGTAATCAGAATGGTTTTGCCGTCAAAAGCATTCCACTTGGCTCTATCACAGATATGCTTCAAATCAGAAGCGACTACAAAATTGTCAAACGACATCATGCGATAGCGAGTATTGAGAAGCAGTTGTTTTCCGCATTGTTATTATCGCTTCAATCATCAACAAGTCCGCAGGAAAAGTGATTTTAATATTTTCGGCCGGACCGATTATAGTATGCAACTGTTCCCCGTAATGATTCATCATAGTGCAACAGTCGCTAAAAGAAGAATTCACGTCCCGACATGCCTTCTCGTAAACCGATATGATTTTGTTAAGAAAAAAGCTTTGCGGAGCTCGTGCAATCAAAAAACCGCCTTGATACGACGGTATAGCTATCGTTCCATCAGCCTTTTTACTTATAACGGTTTCCACAATAGGATAACAAGTTATACACGAACCGTACTTCTTTACGGTTTCTATATTATCGTCTATAGTCCGACAATCAATCAGCGGCCTAACAGCGTCATGAATCAAAACGACAGATTCGCCATTAAAATATTTTAATGCACAATTGAGACCAGCGAATATCGACTCCCAAGCCGTAGACTTTCCTGCAACTATTTCAACGACCTTGGACAACCCGAAATCTTTCAACATTCCTTCCAGTCTGGGAATCCAGTTTTCTACACAGACTACTATAATGCCGTCGATCTTATCGTGTCTATCAAAATGTTCAAGCGTATGAATAATTACAGGTTTTCCGGCAATATAATGAAACTGTTTGGGTTTGTTCGAATCACCAAAACGTATTCCCTGCCCCCCCGCAAAGATTACTGCAATGTTTCCGACCTTTCTGACAGGCGAAGCAATCCGATCTGACGATTTTACTTTTTCCGACATTTTAAGCTGTTCGTTGTATTCTTGTAAGCAAAAACAAAGTCATGTGACCGTAAGCCATTTGGATAGCGCACACATTGCAAATGTAATCAAAATATGACAGAGAGAAACGTCTAAAACCTATCGTCACGCATATTCGGGAACATCAACACTTTAATATCTGCATTATACAATAGAAATATTAAACCAAATAATATACCGCCATCAATATGTCAATACATAATTAAGACTTTACCTCAATTCATACGTGAAGCAGGGCGGATGAACGACTGCATAAACAATGCTTTCATCAATCCGATACTGCATCAAACCCACCGTTAGAATCGCAGCCATAAATATAAACCGACCATATACAACGAGCTCATTCTTAATGAGATTTCACGGTCAACATTTCTTTCACCAAAACCGGCGTCACCCGAATTGGAAACCTTAACTCGCTACAAAAAACACCTTGTTATATTGTTGGAACCAATATCGCTATAATACGACAACGCTCGACAATAGGAATATCAACTACAGATCGCAAATCACTGATTTTCACTCACAATAATTACGACATCCATGATTATTCTCCGATTTTGTCCCGACAACCATATTTAATGATAAGTCATGCACGCAACCGATTGTCATTCATGTTATGGGAAAGAATATATACGGTTCAATCAATAAAATTGCAAACAAGTCGCTTAAAAATTTTCAAAGGAAAATTTGACTGCCACATGGCAACTAAAAATTATGCATGGTACAATAAAATATTATTTTCTACCTTTGCATGTCGATTACACATAAACATGCATAATATATCTGATGAATTATTTGTTTGCCAACGCTTCGCTATAATTGGTGTTGCCGGCTATATCGCACAAAGACATCTGATGGCCGTCAAATCTTTAGGGCATTCCGTAGTTACAGCCCATGACATTTTCGACAGCGTAGGAATCATCGACAATTATTTCCCGGATGCACGTTTCACTACGGACATAAAAACGTTCGTCGACGACATGCAAAATCTGAAAGCCGATTATCTGAGTGTCTGCACCCCAAATCATCTGCATTGCAGCCACACAATCATGGGACTGGAAGCAGGTGCAGACGTAATCTGTGAAAAACCGCTTGCCTTGACCGTTGACGAACTAAACTGCATGGATGCTTGCAGGCGTACCACAGGCCGTAATGTATATACTATATTACAACTACGTCTTCATCCCGAAGTCATAAAACTCAAAAAGAAGATAGATACGGGAGACGACGATATGGTATACGATGTAGATCTGACATATATAACCCCTCGCGGTCACTGGTATTTCTCTTCATGGAAAGGCGACAAGGAAAAAAGCGGAGGACTTGCGACAAACATAGGCATTCACTTCATCGACATGCTTATCTGGATATTCGGAGATGCGAGCGAAATTATCGTTCATCATTCATCGAATGATTGCGTAGCCGGCTTCCTGAATCTGAGAAAAGCTAAAGTAAGATTTTTCCTCAGCATTAACAATGAACACAAGCCCATACAGACAAAAGGAATGATGTCTCCTTACCGTCGGATTACAGTAAACGGAGAATGTATCGACCTATCAGGCGGATTCACGGAACTACACACGCAAAGCTATGCCCGCATAACCGAAGGTCAAGGCTATTCTATAGACGAGACGAAAGCCGCAATAAGAACGTTGGAAATAATACGCAATACACACCCGACTCCGAATAAGGGAGAACGTCATCCATTAGTCAGTAATTTACACCGATAAAAATATACCGGAACATGGTCAGGATGATAGACTTATACAGTCAGTATCTTGGCATCAAGGAAGAGATCGATCGCGCTATCGACACGACCATCACCACATCCGACTTTATAGGAGGCAATGCGGTGGTTGAATTTGAGCGGGCATTGTCTTCTTTCCTTAATGTCGAGCACATCATAACATGCGGCAACGGTAGCGACGCGTTGCTTCTCTCGCTCATGGCCATAGGACTGAAAAAGGGCGATGAAGTAATTGTTCCGGCATTCGCTTTTGCATCGGTAGTGGAAGCCGTCGCACTTCTCGGCGGCGTACCGGTATTTGCGAATGTTAACCATTCCACATTTGCAATAGACCCTGCCAGCATAGAGAGAATGGTGACTAAACGCACAAAGGCCATTGTCCCCGTCCATCTGTTCGGACAACCATGCGACATGAAGCAAATCAAGGACATTGCCGAAACCTACGACGTGGTTGTCATTGAAGACAACGCTCAGTCGCTTGGCGCCAAATGCCGGCTGTCCTCGGAATGCGAAGTATATGCAGGCACAATAGGCCATATAGGATACACCTCATTCTTTCCTACCAAGATGCTCGGCTGCTTTGGTGACGGCGGTGCCGTTTTTACAAACGACAACGTTCTTGCCGACCGTATCAGAGCAATCGCCAATCATGGTCAGCATAGAAAATACCACCATGAATATATAGGAATCAACTCCC
Source organism: uncultured Tidjanibacter sp. (assembly GCA_947852905.1). Classification (GTDB taxonomy): domain Bacteria; phylum Bacteroidota; class Bacteroidia; order Bacteroidales; family Rikenellaceae; genus Tidjanibacter. Next base: position 112,333 of record CANTVF010000006.1, read on the forward strand.
GGCTGGACACATTGCAGGCAGCCATACTGAAAGCCAAACTACCTCATTTGCCCGATTGGATAGAATCACGACAGAAAGCCGCTCGATATTATTCGGCTGCATTGAAAAATATTGAGCAACTGATTCTCCCCCTCGAAGTCCCGCACGGAACACATGTGTACAACCAATATACTATCCGTATGCCAATATCTTTAAGAGACGGATTGAAAACCGAGTTAACCTCTAAAGGCATACAATCAATGATCTATTATCCGACGCCGCTTTTCAACCAACCGGCCTATCGTAATATATGCGTCATCGATCCGATGATGAGCGATTGCGAAACATTGTGTCGCCAAGTACTCTCTCTGCCCATGCACAGCGAGTTGAGTCATAACGGCCAAGACAAAGTGATCGATACGATACAAACCTACATAACCCGTATGTCATGAACGATTTCTTCAAACATCCCACTGCAGTGATAGACGATGGCGCTGTAATAGGACGCGGCAGTAAAATATGGCATTTTTCCCATATTATGAGAAGTGCGGTACTGGGAGAGGCCTGCACTATAGGACAAAATGTGATGATAGCCTCAAACGTCACTCTCGGCAATAATGTCAAAGTTCAGAACAATGTTTCGGTCTATGACGGGGTCGCCTGCGAAGACGATGTTTTTCTCGGACCTTCATGCGTGTTTACAAATGTGAGAAATCCACGTAGTGAGATATCGAGACGTGACAGATACGAACACACGATCGTACGTCGCGGTGCGACAATCGGCGCAAATGCCACCATAGTATGTGGAGTAGAAATTGGAATGTATGCATTTATCGGAGCGGGTGCAGTGGTGACAAAACCGGTACCCGATTATGCCCTGGCCGTAGGCTCTCCAGCACGTTGCATAGGATGGGTATGTCGTTGTGGATGTCGATTGCAGTTTAACGACAACGACACGGCCGTATGCCCTGAGTGCGGCCGTCATTACCGTAAAATAGATAAATTAGTATATGCCTGCGATTGAAAACATACATCTTCGCCTCGCCGAACGCGAAACATCTATGGCTGTCATAGGCCTCGGATATGTAGGGCTGCCGCTCGCCATTGAGTTTTCCCGATATTTCGACGTTATCGGATACGATATTGACGCGAACTTAATAGAATGTCTGTCGCAGGATCGACACAACTCCCGCAGCATAAAATTTACGTCGCGGGAAGCTGATATTGCGGATGCATCTTTCTATGTGATTGCCGTACCGACGCCTTTAAGCAAAGACAACAATCCCAACCTGTCGTCACTTATAGAAGCCACCCACGCTATCGCTCGTTATTTGCGCCCCGGCGATTATGTTGTCTATGAATCGACCGTATATCCGGGATGCACAGAAAATAGATGCATACCGTTGCTCGAGCAAAATTCCGGTCTCGTATGCGGCAAGGATTTCAAAGTAGGATATTCGCCGGAACGGATCAATCCCGGCGCCAAGGAACACTCAGTTTCAAACACTGTAAAAATAATAGGTGCATGCGATAATGAATCACTGGAATATATCTCACGCGTATACAACATGATTGTCACGGCAGGGGTATATAAGGTTACGTGCATAAAGGCGGCGGAAGCAACAAAGATATTGGAGAATATACAACGCAACGTCAATATCGCTCTTATGAACGAAATGTCAGTATTATTCTCGTCCTTAGGCATAGACACGGCCGAAGTCATTGAGGCGGCCTCTACTAAATGGAATTTCCACGATTATGTACCCGGCCTTGTCGGAGGGTACTGCATTCCTGTTGCTCCAATGTATGCCGTATCGAGAGCATCCGAATGCGGAATCGATATGCCACTCATAACGACCGCATGTACCGTCAACGACAGTATGCCGGCTTACATAGTGAATTCGGTTCTCAACCGATTGTCTGTCACCAACCGCTCTACGCCATTAAGAGCATTGGTAATGGGATTCACCTACAAAGAGAACATTGACGACACACGCAGCAGTCTCGTGCCATCAATCATAAGACTGCTTGAGGAAGCATCAGTAGAAGTTGATATTGTGGATCCGTATGCAAATTCGGATAACGTTTACGACATGTACGGATTAGAATTACGCAATCAGCCTCGTGCGCCATACGACCTTATTATCGTAACTGTCGCACACGACATCTACAAGAAACATGGCGACAGCTACTTCAAATCACTTGCCCGTAGTGAAGACTCCCTACTCGTAGATCTAAAATGGATATACAGAGGCCGAATAAAATCATTACGATATTTCAGCCTGTAGCAGTGGCATATAGTACGCTTTAAAGGCTACAGACTTTTCACGCAGATATTACCTCCGAATTTACGTACTGGCATGGCAGTACGACTGACAATGGCTCGTTCCCTATGTTTATATGCATGAAACTATTTTTAAAGAACGTGTTATGATTCTTATGCCTACGAACCGACATATCCAAGGCAACAATCAAGCACCAATGAATCGCCTTAATGAATCAACTAAAGCAACCGAAAACCATTCGTCAGTAACTACATTACATATAAGATACATCAATAACTGGCTGTTAGTTCGGATTTCAAGTTCAGAAGCATAACAATTTAGGCATAATATTGATCCGACGATAGCAACTTATATTTAGAATTCGCCAACGACATCCTTGTGTGAATATAATAAATACCACAACACACCTTGCGTCCTGCTTTCTCTCAGACCTTTTCATGTATTCACACCGCATCCAAAAATACAAACAGTAACAAAAAAACTTATTAACCATTAAAGTTTACCCTTCGGCCGGATGCCATAACTCTCCCCATGCAAAGTACAAGTGAGATGCAACTGATTGAATATCGCCGCAACTCGTCCTTAAAATAATTTACACATAAACCTACAAGACCGTCAATGCATCTATAGAGAATGGTCACACATATATTCTAAAAAACGAGCCGCACCCCGCAAGGGGTACGGCTCCGTATGAATCTATGCACACACCGGCTACTCGGCATAACGTGCCTCGACCTTTTTCCAGTCTATAACGTTCCACGTAGCCTGTATGCTGGCGGCACGCCTGTTACGATAATCTATATAATACGCATGTTCCCAAACGTCCATGACCATGAGCGGCTTGGCTCCGTTGCGCATGGGATTGCCAGCATTGGACTCATTCACGATGTCGAGTTCGCCGGCTGCATTGCGTACCAACCATGTCCAGCCCGACCCGAACAGTCCCGTGGCCTTTTTCTCGAATTCCGCCTTGAAAGCATCGAAAGAGCCAAATTTCTTCTCGATAGCCTTCAACAGATCACCGGTCGGAGCCGGCTGCGGTTTTGCGGCGAAGGTATCGAAATAAAAAGTGTGGTTCCACGTCTGTGCAGCATTGTTGAAAACAGGACCCTCGGCCTTCATTATCATCTCCTCGAGAGTGGCGTTCTCGAACGGAGTCCCGGGAATCAGCTTGTTGAGGTTATCGACATAAGTCTGCAAATGTTTCCCGTAATGGTATTCTATGGTTTCCTGACTGATGTGGGGAGCCAACGCATCTTTAGCGTATGCTAGCTCAGGCATTTTGTGTGTCATAATAGTTCTATTTTTAGTTGTTTCTCTGTCTCAAGACCGCCGCAAACGTCATTGCGACGATATTGGTTAATAATCTTCAAATTCCGTACCAATATCGGCCGCTTCATGAGAACGGATGTAAGCAATCTTCCTCTTTTTTCCGTCCCGGCTATTAATCGTTCTCGTCAGTATCGCGGCGCAACACTATTTTGGAATCGAAACTGCCGCCGATCCGGTCTACGAACTCCTTGAATTCCCCGTACATGTCTTTCGGATAGCGCCCAGAATTCAATTGCAGAAATCTGTACGCCACGATCTCGTCACCGCACTCCTCAACTGCCACAACGCACCGCCCGAAAGGTGTTTCAACATTAGCGGACGGTACGACTTCGGCACGGTATCCGGCAGGAACACGGAAACGCACCGTATCGATCATTCGGTATCCGTCCTCAATGACTATGTCGTGTACCCTGTTACGGGACAGCCGCGGCAATATCTTTGCCCCGAAAGGATAGGCATCGAGTATCATGCGGTCGCCCATAACCGGAAAACTCATCGACGCATCGAATTCCAGCACTGCGCTCGGACACGCCGATTTGTCAGGCGTATAAACGACACTTTCCACCTTGCCTGACGGTACGTTAAGTATCGTCGCCGCATAATCGACCAACTGTTTCTGCTCGGCATGCTCCAGAGACATCGTATATTCGTAACACGTCATCGCATAAGTGCGTGCCGCTTCCGCATGCGCAGTTCCGTCGGCAGCCACACGCACCTCGGCCGACGTCGTCACCGTATTGACCGAATCCGGATACGCCGGAATATCGACAAGCGTCGCGGTACGGTCATGATATACCAGCGCCTTCCGGTCGGCGATATCCGTATGGACATATCCGAGCGGCAGATTCGGCGCCGTACATTCGATCCACAACGTATCGTTACGCAACGGCACGCACAAAATGGCATGGTTGGAGAAATACGGGCTCGCAAAATCGTTCAGGTATTTTTTCCCGCTGCCTATTTCGGTGTAGTAAGACTCGATGCCGCATTCGTCGAGCATGGTCTTCATATAATTAGTCAAACCCTTGCAATCGCCGAACTTATTGTCGTACACCTCCTGTGCCGTCATCGGTTGCAGGCCGCCTATACCTATAGCAATCAACACATAGCGCGTCGTCTGTCCCAGATAATCGTACAAAGCGCGCACCTTGCCCAACTCGTCCGGGACGGAATCCGTCAGTTCATGCACCTTCTTCTTCAGTTCTTCGGGCATGGCATCACGGCCGTCCAGCAATTTCCACTGCCACTCGGCATAACTCGCCCAAGAATCCATATTGCCCGGTATTCCGTGATAGGAAAAATCGCGGCACGAAAATATCAGTCTCGGCAGCACCTCCGTATCGCGAGGCATCATAGGCTCCCTGTCCACCGGTTTGAAATTCTCCAATACATAGGTATCGCATACGAGTCCGAGCCTTTTCTCCGAAGAGACGGGATCCGGCGACATGTTTTCGGCATAAACGTAATACTCCGCACCTTCCGGAAGCGAAAGCCTGTATTCGGCTCTCTGCACACCCAGCCTGTAACCCTGCACCGGATAGAATCCCGGAGGAGCCATTATGCCCTGCTTGTGCTCTATTTCATATTCGAAACGCACCGTATACGGATACGACGGATACTCCACGTCGATAATATGGTACTGCATGTCCGAGGCGAGGCCGTAAAACAGTTCCGAAACGAGCAGATCCGATTTGCCGTATTTACGAACGGCCTTTCCGCTACTGTCGTAAAGCGTTCCCTTGAACGACTTGATTCTGGAACACATATCCGTATAACAGCCGAAATCGGCGTATACGTTGCCCCGTCCGTTAAGCACAGTAACCACCGTCACCACGCGTTCCGTAGCCTCGTATACCGATTTCATCTTGAAATCCATGGAAGAATAGCGCATTACCGCATCGGCTCCGGCACACAACTCTTCCGGTATGCCCGCTGCAGAATAATTGCCGTCCTGCGCCCTACCCGCTACAGTACACAAAATGCAGCACAGGCACAACATCAAACGTTTTCCCATATTATAGACTTTTTCCGATTATCACCATATCGTTGCACGAACCGGCCACACGACCGAAAAACTCCCGCAAACCTTCGTATTTGTCCGCACCGTACATGACCTCTCCGATAGACAGTTCCGACATCGAAGTGAATATGTTGCCCACGGCACGGCCCATATACACATACTTCAACGAGCCGTATGCGTCGCATCTGATATTCTCCGGCATCTGCTCGACCGCGTACCCTTCGGGCAATGCAATCGAACACTGCACCTTTATACGTTCTGCGGCATCGAACTCCACAGGCAGCGTCCGCACCGGATCGGCAAACGGATTCTTACCCACTATTGGCATAATGCACGCATTCATCATGACAAGACCGTCGCCCGTACTGGCGAAACGTTTCTTCAGTTTATACGTCTCCACAACGCAATCGCCTCCGTCGGAAACTTCCATTTCATAATCCTCCACTTCCATGCTGCCATCCATCTCCAACTCGTCGAGATATTTCTCCGTTCCGTTTCCGTAGACTTCCTTTCTCTTATCCATAGCATCCACATCGGTATACCTGATCACCGCCTGCCCCGAAAAAAGTCCGGTACTGTCGACGCTTCCGGATATATTGATCGTAGTGGTATTGTTCCCCAGATCGTTCAGACACACCCAACCCGTATATTCGTCGCCGCCGTATATCCTTGCCCGCGACACCCTCATCTTGGCCGGCAATACATTGGGAGTGGACTGCCTGTCGGTGCCGTCCAAAAAGACCGTTTCTCCTGAAGGAAGACGCACCATGACCACGAACGTATTTATATCCTCCGTAGTAGGGTGCGCTATCGGCATCTCCCCCATGGAACGCAATTTCAACAAAACAGGCACGGCCTCGTATCCGGCATCTTCCAGTGCGCTGATCAAAAGGAAGTTTATATCCGCACTGTTACCCATACCGTATTTGATCACATCCGACATGTTCGACGGCAGGCAACTGTACGTTCCGTTCCACTTGACGGCGTTCATCACAAACGTATGAATAGCCCTGATCCGGTCCTCGTCTTCCGTGAACAGCTTGTCAACATTCTTCGCATAGGGATTCTTATACTTGAAACCCGCCTTGAAACCGGCTTCGTCCAGCACCTTGTCTATGCCGCCCCAAGTCAGTTCATATACTTTGCCCGGCTGTCCCGGCAACAATACGGCCACGAGCGACGGCACGATGCGAGTACGGTACTGCTCCGCATTCCATACGAAATCCTCGCCCGTCAATGCAGGAACGTTCTCGGCCACATAATCATAGACATTAGTGGCCAGAGCCATCTGGCTTTGACGGAAAAGAACGTTTTTCACGAAAGCCGTCTGTTCCGCCCTGACAGGATGATCTCCGTAGCACAACATGGTGTATTGCAGGAACTCCGGTATCTCCAAGTGAGCATGGCAGTATATTTCAGGAATCTCCATCTGGAAGTCGAATTCCGGAATATGCGTCAAACGGTCTGTCCGATACGTATAACGGTACTCTATCACGCTGCCTACCCTCACTTCCGGAATCGAGAATTTTACGATTCCAACGCCGGGCATCACCTGCTCGGTGAATATGTAATCGTCGCTCATTTCCGTCCTGACTACACGTCCGTCCTCCAGATTGTACGAAGCGGCGGATATGGCGCTTATGCTCTCCCTGTTTCCGGAATCCGCCGTATTGTATGGCAAACTTACATCGGCATATACGCCTACAGCCTCCTGTTTGAGTATCTTGATCTTTACGGAGACTTCCATGACGAGTTCCACCTTGATTTGGTTGTCTGGTTTGTAATCGTAGTAAACGCGCGAATCGTCGTAAATCACCACCGCGGCGGCTGTGGTATCCCGATCATAGCGAGTCATGGCGAGTTCGTAGTCGGTAACCAAACCGAACTCTCTGGAAAACACAGGCTCCGTTTCCTGTGACCAAGCCGGTAAAAAAGTCGACAACAGAGCCGGCAAAAATGCAGTCAGTAATTTCAGTTTCATATCGAAGTTTTTAAAGTATCCCGAATCAGGCCGTACTCGTCCCCTATCAGCTCCGGACAGCTACCGATAGGCTTTCCCGGAATATGCTGCGAAACGGCCATAACAAATTTAGTCTTTTTAATGAAACAAACAAACCGTCCAACGCCGATACCTACGTGTCTCCGATATCGCACTTCCCCATAACAGCATATCCTGCAAGACATTATCTCCATGTATCGCTCACCACGACTGCAAACATTTTGTTTATCGCCCTGTTCCGCATGCAATTAACGCACCTCGCGCCAGCCGTTTAACAACCGTCTCCATGCTTTTCCCGTCCGGCCTCACTTGACTCAATCCCGTATAAGACAACGACATGCCGCCAGTACACACCACATACCCAAATTCATGTAAAAGAAAAGCCGCGGAAGACTTTATAGTCCTCCGCGGCATATCCGAAATACCCTGAACGCACAGGGCAATCTTATCCGTTAGAAGTAGAACGACAGGAATATATTGCCTGTAGTGGCAGTACGTATATTCAAACCGTTGGTACGAACGCTCGGATCGTGATGTTTCACGACATTGTCACGTACGGTGTTGGTTGCCGTATCGAAGCTCTGGCTTCTGTATTCCGACTCGCCGTGGTTGACATAAGAAACTCCGAGACCGAGTTCGCCGCCGATCGACATTTTAGGCGCGAAGAAATACTCTACACCCACGAAACCGAATACGCCCACGCTGAAGGTAGGAGCGCCGATAGTCCTCGTAGGACGTTCTGCGACAGCCTCAGCCGTGTTGGTATCGAAATTCCAAGTATTCGGCGTAGGATTAGATGCGCTGAACGCATTGCCGTACTTGTAATTCACCTCCGACTTGGAATACGTAGCGGCCAACTGAGCTCCGTAGAAACCCTGCAAACGGCCGGTACCGCGCCTCCATTCATAACCGATATTGATGCCGATGCTGAGGTTGTCCTTTATCATCTGGTCGGTCACTTTGGCGCCTGCCGCCGTATTGCTGCCCGGATAACCGTAGAAATAGTCGGACCCCATGTTAACCGTCACACCTGCACGGATCGCCTGACGGTCGGTCGTGAAGAACTTCATGTTGATGCCGGCACCGTTACCGGTGAACATAGGAGCCTCGTTGTCTCCGTTACGGGTGAACATATTACCGAAATAGGTAAAGAACGGAGTCATGCTTGCGCCGACGGAAATATCGCCAGCCTGCGGAAGAATAGGAACACCACGCCTATTGGTAAGTACGGGTTTCTCCTCGACTACGATAAGAGTCTGTGCCGACACTGTAGCCGCCATACCGATAATGGCCGCAATCGAAATAAGTAGCTTTTTCATAATTCAGATAATTTAAATTGGTTTATGTAAACTTAATCAGTATTTACTATCCTGTTGTTTTGCAAATATCAAACCAAACGCTCATCTACCGCCCCATTTCAACACGTAAGGAACGAAAACAGGGAAGGCCTTTAGCCTTCCCTGCCACATCAAAACACTGCAAAGCAATCTATTACATGTTATAAATTCTTCAGACAATAATCCACCATTTTCTGTCTCACCGAAAATCTGCCGTAAGGCATCATCGAATGGTTGTCGTCCGGGTATATCATCATGTCGAACCGTTTGCCGGCCTTCACGAGTTCGGACGCCATTTTGAACGAATTCTGCGGATGCACATTGTCGTCGGCCGACCCGTGCATGAGCAGCAGTTTGCCTTCGAGACGATCGGCATAATATATGGGCGAAGGCAGATCGTAACCGTCCGGATTGTCCTGCGGAAGACCGTTCACCCTTTCCGTATACACAGAGTCGTAGTAACGCCACGAGGTCACCGGCGCCACCGATATGGCCATACTGAACACATCCGCACCTTTCAATATGCAGTTGAGCGACATGAATCCGCCGTAGCTCCAGCCGTAAATACCCATTCTCGAATCGTCCACATATGGTAATGTGGCCACATACCGCGCGAAAGCTATCTGATCGTCGGTCTCCAGCAATCCCATCTGACCGTATGTCAACTTTTTGAACCACTCGCCGCGACCTCCCGTACCGCGCGGATCCATACATACGACTATGTATCCCTGCTGCACGAGCGCATCCTCCCAATCCACCGTCCAACGGTCGAGTACTTGTTGCGACGCCGGGCCGCTGTATTGGGTGAAAAGTACCGGATAGCTCTTACCCGGATCGAAATCTTCCGGTTTGACTATATAACAGTTCAACTCCACGGTACGCCCTTCATGCTTTACCGGAAACGTAAAGAACTCCTTGACCGGCATGTTTATCGAATCGACATAACGTTTCAACGCGGCATTGTCCTCCAGCGTGCGTATCAACGTACCGTCACCGTCATGCAACGTCACCGTATTGGGAGTCGAGACATTGGAAAAATAACTTATATAGTAACGGCATCCCTCGCTCGGCTCTATACGGTACGTACCGTTTCCGTTCGTAAGACGGCGTTTGCCGTTGCCCCGTATATCGGCGACATACAGATTATTGCGCAGCGACGAAGTTTCGTTGGACAGAAACCATACCTTCTCATCGGTAGCGCATACCAGCTGGCGGACTTCCCAATCGCCGGAGGTGATCGGGTAAAGCCTGCCCCGCTTGATGCTGTACATATAAAGGTGCATATAGCCTGTCTCCGTCTCGTTCATCACAATGAAACGGTCCGAATCGGAAAGGAACGTCACGGTCTGCGCACCTATATTGTCTATATACGTGTCCGACGACTCTTCGTATATCGTCGAAGCGGCGCCCCGACGGTCGGCCAACAACACTTCGAGCCGGTTTTGCAAACGGTTGACGCGATAGAAGTACAGCTCCGATCCGGGCGTCCATCCGAAGAATGGTACATACTGGTCGGTCTCGTCGCCCGTATCTACTGTCACGGTCTCGCCGCTGCGGAGCTCGTACACATGGAGCGAGACCACCGAGTTGCGTTCGCCGGCCACCGGATACTTATATGTGAAACGGCGCGGATAGAGCGGCGATGCCAGATCGTCCGACGAAGCCGCGGGATCGTTGTAAAAATCGAGAGAATAATCCTTCACCATGCTTTCGTCGAAGCGCAGATATGCCAGACGTTTGCCGTCCGGCGACCACTTCAGCGCATTTTCCATAGCCCACTCTTCCTCATACACCCAGTCGGGCATACCGTTTATTATATGGTTGAGTTCTCCGTCCGACGTAACCTGTACCACATCTCCGCCATGCAGCGTCTTTACGAAAATATCGTTATCCTTAACGTATGCCACACGTCGGCCGTCGGGTGAAAACACCGCATAACGTATGCTGTCGCAATCGTCGAGCGGAAAGTTTTCGCCCGTCACGGTATCGTACACGACATAACGCGAATAGGCCGAACGACGGTAAAGCGGCTTACTATCCATGCTGAACAGCACAAGTCTCTCGTCGGCGCTGAGTTCGTATCCGGAAATTCTGCCGGCCTCCACGCCGAGCATCTCCGGAGACGCCAAAACAGCGTCCCTGCGCCCCGTATCATAGGAGTACATGACGACGCTTCCCCCGTCGAGAATCGTATAATGCGTCCCGTCGGCCATGGAACGGACACCGGCCACGGTGCGTTGAGCGAATTTTCCCGACGCTATGTCCGAATAGGTGAATCTCGGCCCGGCAGCACTGACGGTCGTGCATGCCGCGACAACGGCCGCCAATAAAAATACGGTCTTCTTCATAACATTTACGCTCTACTTCTAATCCTTACCGCATGCCTTAAGACTCATGTCGAGACTCTTTATCTGGTGAGTCAGTGCACCGAGCGACACGAAATCGACGCCGCACTCGGCATACGCCCGCATGGTACCCATATTGATGCCGCCGGAAGACTCTATCTCGCAACGGCCCGCGATGCGTGCCACGGCTTCACGGGTCATCTCTATCGAGAAATTATCCAGCATCATCCTGTCTGCGCCTCCTGCCGCGAACACCTCGTCTATATCGTCGAGTGTACGTACTTCCACCTCTATCGGCAGCGATTTGCGATGTTCGGCAAGATATTCGCGCACGCTGGCGAGCGCCTTGGTAATACCGCCGGCAAAATCTATATGATTGTCCTTCAGCAGTATCATATCGAACAATCCCATACGGTGGTTTTCACCGCCGCCTATCTTGACCGCCATTTTGTCGAGAACACGCATGCCGGGGGTCGTCTTGCGCGTATCGAGTATACGGCAATCGGTTCCTTCGAGAATCTTGACGCATGCGGCCGTCTGAGTCGCCACACCGCTCATCCGCTGCATTATATTGAGCAATATCCTTTCGGCCTGCAAAAGCGATATGACACGTCCTTCCACATAGAAAGCCACGTCGCCCGGTTCGACCGTCGTTCCGTCCTCTATTCTCTGATCGAACACCACGTCAGGATCCAGACGCGACACCACCATACGCGCCACCTCTATACCGGCTATCACGCCTTTCTGTTTTACCAAAAGTTTCATTCTGCCGCGCTCGTCGTGCGGTATCGTGGCGAGCGAAGTGTGGTCGCCGTCCCCTATATCCTCTCTGATAGCGAGGTCTATCAGATCCTCGACGAAAGGCACATACTCTTTTTTCATAGTTTTATCTCAAATATATTTTCACGTTACTTTACCTTAGCCGCAACGATACTCGGTCAGTCAGCGGCGATAGTTACAAAGATATGCAAATTTACGGTACGGCATTCCACGCCCCCAGCATTAAGCACCGGCACGATACGACAAAACACATAATAAATACCGTATTCGATCCGACACCGTTTTTTTTCGTATTTTTAGCGGCAGTTACCATACTGCCGGAATAACGGCAACCGACGACATGACGATAACTACCGTTACGCAATATATAGAAAGCCTGTCATCTCCGACAGGTCTGTTCCGCACACTCGGCGAACCGGTATGCGAACGCGATTCCCGCGGCCGGCCAGTATTTTTTGCTGGAGGCAATGCCGCAGTGTTCCCAATCAGCGTGGACGGGAAAAAGTACGCACTCAAATGCTATACCCGTCCCCGGCCTGACGCAGCCGACACATGCGCCAGATTCGCCTCCTTTCCATCACCGCTGGTAGCCCCGTCGCGTTTCCTGCCCGATGAAATATACGTCTACGATACGCCTTCCGAAGGCCGCTGGTGCGACGCAATACTCACAGAATGGATCGACGGATTTTCGCTCGATTTCCGCATACGACAGGCTATGCGCCGCAGCGATGCGGCAACGTTGTCGCATCTGGCCGACGCTTTCGACGCCACTGCGCTCGCATTGCTCGACGAACTGTGGGCGCATGGAGACCTTAAACCGTCTAACATAATCGTCACTCCTTCGGGCGGCATGATGCTTACCGATACCGATGCGGCCTATTTCCCCGGATACACCGAATCTAATGTACGAGAAACGGGTACGCCGCAATACAACCACCCTCTGCGCTCCGGGCTACCTCCGGGCAAATACGCTGACGACTACCCCATAGCACTGCTATCCGCCACGTTGCACGCCCTTGCAGACGACATGACCGTCGGCCGGATGTGCGACCGGGAAATGCAGCTCATGCAGCCTGCGGAAATACTCGCCGGAATATCCGAAGGATATGCGGCGTCACGCCGTCTGGCAGCGCGTCACGGAGATATTCCGCTACTGGCCATGCTGGACCTGCTCGTATCCCCGTCGCCGCAACTGCCCGGCCTGCGGGAAACGTTAGAATACTCCCTGCGTTTCCGCTCATGTCCGGCCGACTTACCGGCAACGTCTTCGGGCATCGCCACAGGACGCAATTCAGACAGAACAATTCCGGAGACCTTCCGTTCGGACGCCGGCAAATGGGGTTACCGCTGCGGCGACCGAATCGTTGTACCGCCCGTACTCGACGGCGCTCTGGAATTTACCGAATCGCTCGCCGCCATAAACATGTGCGGAGTAAAACATTTCATACGCACGGACGGAACGACAGCGATAAACTGTTCCGGGTACGAAAGTATAAAACCGTTCCGCAGCGGTCGTGCCGAAGTGAGGCGCAACGGGAAAACGCTCGTCATAGACCGCCACGGTGCAGAGTATCCCGATAAGGTACCGGACGGCTCCGAATGCACATGAACGCATCGACGACAAACCACCACAGTACATAATCCCCCGCAATATGTATTCAGCACGTATCACAAGAGACCGCCGCACGGCATTCGTATTTCTATGCGACCAGTCCGGCTCGATGACCGAAAGAATCGTTTTTCAAGGCTCCGAAATGCATAAGTCGGAAGCCGTGGCAACGATCATGAACATGGCAATCGAAGAACTCGCCAACCGTTGCCGCCGCGAGGACGGCATCAGGGATTACTTCGACATAGCCGTCGCCGGATATTCGGGCGACGGAATACGTTCCCTGTTATGCACCGACGGAACGTTCGCTTCAATTACGGAGCTCGTCCGGTGCAACGTTCCGGTAAAACGACGCCATATCCTGCGGATACTGCCCGGCGGCAATCAGCTGTCGGCCACCGTAGACCAACGCCAATGGATAACACCCGCCGCATCCGGCAACACCCCGATGCTCGCCGCACTGGAATACGCCGAACATGCTCTGCGGCAATGGTGCTCAGCACGATCGAACAGACTGAGTTACCCGCCCACGGTCATCAACATAACCGACGGAGAAGCCTCGGATGCCGACGACGAACAACTGCTCCACGCAGCCTCCCGCATCAAATCCCTCTCCACATACGACGGCAATGCACTGCTGTTCAACATACACCTCGCACCTTATACCACAGACCGCGCAGATACAGTCAGCCTGCCCTGTTCGGAGGACGAACTGCCGAACGTAAAATATGCATCGTTACTATACAATATGTCGAGCGTTCTGCCGACGCAATATTCCCGGATGCTGTCTGCCGCCGACCTGTCTCCCAAACACGCCGTATGCTACAACTGTCCGGCCGACGAACTTTTCAACATGCTGGCTATCGGCACGGCCAGCTCGTCAATGACACTATGACCACGCGCCCGACCATATCGTCCGTCACGGAAAGCCTGCTCAACCCCGCAGGCAGATTCCGCACGCTCGACCGTATAATCCCGGAAACAGATGCCTGCGGCACGCCGCGTCTGACGGTCACAGGCCACTCGATAGACTTCCACGCAACAGTCGGCCGCACGCGCAGCATTCTTCAGATTCCATGCATGTGGAACGATACCGCCACCGCGAAAGCGTTATCCGACGCCTTGCGCACACGGTCGGCCGGTACGGACTTCATAGCCACGACACGTTACATGGAAGCCGAAATGGTCGTGTTCGACCATTCGGCCAAACCTCGCCTGACGGATATAATCGTCGAGGAAGCGCCCGAAGGCCTTCCGATAGAGACTTTTCTACGCCTTAACAGCGGAGGTCGAGGCCGTAACCGGATACGCGCAATGCTGGAAGGTCTCGCATCGCTTCATGCCACGATGCGCAGCCATGACATCGTACACGGTCACCTGCGCAACCGCAATATTACAGTATCGGACAACGGCCGCATAACCCTGTCTGGATATCTTCATCCCTACGAACGCGCCGCCGGCACCGACCGCAAAGCGCTGTTACGATACGCGCTGACTGCATATGTAGCCGCATGCGAACCGGATGCATACATACATCGCGACGACCGATTTCCAGAATACCTGCGCCTCCAGTTCGAGTTCGGCCGCAACGAAGATATGGCCGATGCCGTAAAGGTCGCCTTCGACAGGAACATATATCCGGATGACCTCACGACTGCCGCACATCTTCACGCAATAGCCTCCGCCCCATTCCGGCCGCTACAGCTGCTGCTCGATCTGTCCGTACAAAACAACGATGCCGCCCCTATACGCATAACATCCCGCCCGGCACCCTCCGCACCGGTCTTCCCGCAAACCGACTCGGCCGACATAGATTTCAGCCGTTGCGATTTCGTCGGCGAACTGGCCGACACCCTCATCCGATACATGTCAGGCGGAGAGTGGGGATTCGCCGACCGGTACGGTCGTCCCGCGGCCGGGGGAAAAAGATTCACAGCTGCCGAAGACTTCTACGAAGGCCGCGCAGCCGTGAAAGAGGTCTCCGGCTGGGGACTTATCGACCGCTGCGGCCGCCACGTAATGCCGACCGTATACGAAACTCTCGAATGGTACGGCGCGGAAGGAGTGGCCGCCGCATGTTCCGAAGGCCTATGGCGCATATTCGACCGCAACGGCAAATGCCTATGCGCAGAAAGTTACGACTGGATAGCGGCGCCTTCCGAAGGAATGCTGACCGTGCGAAGAGACGGCAAATACGGCTTCATAGACCTCTCCGGCCGACGCATAACGCAACTCAAGTACGACGAGGCATACTCCTTCGCCCATGGCCGCGCACTCGTCGCACGCGACGGACAACAATATTTCATCAACACCGAAGGTCGGAGAATACCGTGACCTACGTTCCGACGACGCTGCTCCAGACACAATACGGATTTAATCTACACACAGCCCCGCAGCCGAACGGCACACTCCGAACACAAACTCGACATACCGTCGGCACGAACGATGACATTAAAACGACGGCAGCCTCGCAGCCGCAAAACAACGGACAACAATATTTCATCGACATGAAAGGCCGGAGAATACCGTAACCTACGTTCCGACGACGCTGCACCAGGCACAATACGGATTTAATCTACACACGTCCCCGCAGCCGAACGGCACACTCCGAGAACAAACCCGACATACCGTCGGCACGAACGATGACATTAAAACGACGGCAGCCCCGCAGCCGAGAAGCCACGAAACCGCCGTCGTGTCATACCGCACATATATTCCGGAAACACCGGAGACAGACCTGCGCGGTTACTCTATGTTCTTCAATATCTCGATCATAACCCTCCAGAACTTGTCCACTGTGGATATTTCGATACGCTCGTCCGGAGAATGCACGCCGCGAAGAGTCGGACCTACCGAAATCATCTCCAGATGCGGATACTTCTCGAGGAACAGTCCGCACTCCAGACCGGCATGTATGGCACGCACTTTGGCTTTCACGCCGAACAACTTTTCATAAGCCGCTTCGGCTATGGCGAGCAGACGGCTCGACGGATCGGGAGTCCAACCGGGATAACCGTCGCTATGCTCCACACTCGCGCCGGCAAGACGGAATATCGCCTCGACCGTCATGGCCGAATCGGCTTTCGCACTCTCCACCGACGACCGCTGCGAAGAGGTAACGACTATCTTATTACCCTCCTTGAATTTCACCGAAGCGAGGTTTGTCGAAGTTTCGACAAGTCCCGGCATGGAATAGCTCATGGCAAGCACTCCGTTAGCGCACCCTTGTACGGCCAGCAACAGTCTGAGCTGCGTGTCCGCGTCTATCACCTGTGCAGGACGTTCCGTATCCTGTACGCGCAGCGTCACACCGGCATCGGTATATTTATATTCGGCAGCGAACTCCGCCCCCAACTCGTCCGCACGTTTACGGAACGCCTCCGCACTATCGGCCGCGATGCCGAATACGGCAAACGCCTCTCTCGGTATGGCATTACGCAGATTGCCGCCGTCGAACTCCGCAAGGCGCAGTCCGTATTTATCCGCCCCTTCCAATAACAGTCTCGTGAGCAATTTGTTGGAATTGGCGAGGCCGTCGTTTATGTTATCGCCCGAATGGCCGCCTTTGAGTCCCGAAACATCCGCACGCAACCACACGAAACCTTCCGGCGCCACTTCCGGTCTGTATGTGAACGTAGCCAACGTATCCACGCCGCCCGCACAACCTATGAAAATCTCGCCGTCGTCCTCCGAATCGAGGTTTATAAGATATTTACCCTTGAGCATATCGGCACCGAGATTGAACGCTCCGGTCAAACCCGTCTCTTCGTCCACGGTAAACAGAGCCTCCAACGCCGGATGCGCTATATCCGTCGCGGTGATTACGGCAAGGGCCGTAGCCATACCTATTCCGTCATCGGCACCGAGGGTCGTTCCGCGGGCTTTCACCCATCCGCCGTCAACATAAGCCCGGATAGGATCCTTCATGAAATCGAAATCGAGGTCGGAATTTTTCTCGCAAACCATATCCATATGGCTCTGAAGCGTAACGACAGGACGATTCTCCATCCCCGGCGTAGCCTTCTTATACATGACGATATTACCTATACCGTCTTTTTTGTACTCTATTCCGCGGCTGCGGGCGAATTCCTCCAGATACGCTATTATCTTCTCCTCTTTCTTGGAGGGACGCGGCACTCTGGTTATTTCATCGAATATGCCCCATACCGCACGGGGTTCGAGTTGACTGATTTCTGACATAAAAATATACGATTTACCGGATTACGGACTGTACGCAGGCTTACGTCGCCGCGCCGTAGCTCCGCTTTCCGAAGTTAAACACCACATCATTAACCGATTGACGTACCATCGGTTTTTAATTCACGTAAAAATACGCAGATTTTACCTAACTTGCAATCGCCAAAATCAATGATTCCCGCAATGGACAATTACAGAATAGGACACGGTTACGACGTACATGCGCTCGCTCCGGGGCTAACGCTCCGTTTGTGCGGCATTGACATAGAACACGAGAAAGGGTGCATCGCCCATTCCGACGGCGACGTCGCCGTACACGCCCTGTGCGACGCGATGCTCGGTGCCGCCGCACTCGGCGACATAGGCTTGCACTTTCCGGACACATCGGCCGACTACAAAGGAATAGACAGCATGCTGTTGTTGGAACGCTGC
Source organism: uncultured Tidjanibacter sp. (assembly GCA_947852905.1). Taxonomy (GTDB): domain Bacteria; phylum Bacteroidota; class Bacteroidia; order Bacteroidales; family Rikenellaceae; genus Tidjanibacter. The sequence continues at coordinate 130,648 of CANTVF010000006.1, forward strand.
CTCGGAATGATAGCCGATAAAGGCTATACAGTCGTCAATACGGACATCACCATAGCCATGCAAAGACCCAAACTGCGACCGTACATCGACGCCATGCGAAACGCAATCGCCGCCACGCTCGGAATCGACATCGATGCGGTGTCTGTCAAGGCGACGACGACGGAACGCCTCGGTTTCGTCGGTAGGGAAGAAGGTGTCGAAGCGCATGCGGTAATACTTCTCGCAGTCAAAGACAGTAAATAACGGTTACTTTTCGACAAATTCGACGGTAACTGCAAGCGAAATATTATAAGCCATGTCCAGCATAGCGGCTAACAATATATCTCGCCTCGATGCTGTATGTCCGTATGCTAATGCAGGCACAACACTTACTCAAACTCTATATATCATGGAACGACGCGCACATTCATTCATCTCCCAAGCCGCAGCCAATCAGACACGGGCACACGAAATAATACGGGAAACGGGCATAATCGAAAGTTGGGAAGCCATAGGCGCAAAGGTAAACCTCATAGGAAGCCTTGCCACGGGACTGCTTATGGATCATCTCGACATAGATTTCCACATATACACCGACCGACTGATTCCGGCCGACAGTTTCGCTGCCGTCGCATCCATAGCTGCTGCTTCAGACAGCTTCACAAACGTGACCTACACCAATCTGATAAATACCGAAGAGGAGTGCATCGAATGGCACGCATGGTACCGAGATACCGACGGACGCACATGGCAGATAGACATGATACACATACGCCGAGGCTCCGCATTCGACGGTTTCGCCGAACGTATGGCACACCGCATCAGCGAAGTTCTCACACCGCAGACACGCGAGACCATCCTCCGACTAAAACATGCGACGCCCGACGATATGAAAATACCGGGAGTAGAATACTACGCCGCAGTCCTATCCGCCGGCATCACGGATTACGACGATTTTCTTCGCTGGCGTACCGCCTCCGACACTTCCGATCTGATAAACTGGCTCCCCTAACAAAACGATACCGGCATACCCTATCCCAAGGTATCACAAAACTTGCACTATATAAAAAACTGAAAACAAGTATCGGTTACCCCCGCCGAAGGCCAAGCTCAATAACTGAGGCAACACCCGACAAAAGACATCGCTCTTTTTATACCCCACCTTAAATCCCTGCAATCATGCCGCGGCATATCAGTGGAATGCAGGTTGCTGAATCGTGCCGCCAGATTGGGGAACGCAAAGATTATTCACGATCGGAAGCCTAAATAAACTTAGGCAATAACAGACTGTAGGCATTGTTATTTTCCTATCCAAGTCGATCAGGAACAACTATTCAATATCCGACGTAACAGGTATTAACCCGTAAATGCACATAACCAAATGTTATGCTTAGCGTCCACATCGGCAGAAGGGATTGTTTCAATATGCCGTATGATTCATATTTTAATATACGATAACTGTCGGCCGTCACAGTTCGGCTCCTTCGTATCGGCTAAAAGGAAGTATACCGAACAGCGATGACCCAAACTATACGAAACGCCTGCAGCGTTCTTGCCCGCACGCCAACACACAGGGGCTGGTCGCTACCGACACAAGGGGCCGGAATACACGGGAAAACAGGACCCCGACAACGACAAACCCGTCTGAAACGTGACAAAAATATTATACAGTCTCCCGATTTTAAATTATAGACTAAAAATTAAAGTGTTGGAAAGATTTTAGATTATCAAAATCTATAAATTTGATTTCAGGTCTATGCAACAAAAACAGGGTTTGCTGTATCTATATTCATGAGTATATCTTATCGCCGAAGTTGAGACAGTAATATTGATGTCCTTTTAAAATAAGTGCAATTAATAATCATAAATCAAGTATACTATGCAACGTATTGTACCTAAATTCTTAATTGGAGGCTTAATATTATTTGCTTTTTACATATTATCTTCCTGCACTATTTGTAAGGAGCCAGAGAACCTATACTATACGTATTATGTTTGGCACAACCGGTCATCTGAAGATATAGAAATTATATTTCATAATGCGACTCCAGAATTAACTGATGATAACGTATTCATTCTTCGCAAAGGCTATAGCGAAAATATATGTTATTATTATAGGGAGAAAGATTACCTGTATGTATTAGATGAAAGTGTTCCGTCGATTACGATTAATCATGGGGAACAGACAGTATCTTTCTTCCGAAATGATCATACTGATGAGCAGCATAACATTTTAAGGTTATATGCCTATGAAAAATCCATAAAAAGTGACGAATTTTATGAAAGAGTAATATACGAGTTTACATTTACGGACAAGTATTTCGAAGAACTAAAATAACCTATTATGCAGTTGTGGTAAATGTTGAAGGTCAGCGAAATGCAGTGAGCCACCAAGGTAGTATGGAAGATAATGGCAGCTTATCTGGCAGTGTGCAGTTTGCATCGGGAATAAAAAGAATCCGCGACCTTAGCAACAAAATAAGAAGTCAGTCCTGGCAA
>CANTVF010000007.1 GCA_947852905.1 uncultured Tidjanibacter sp.
AAACCATTAATCTTTTAAACATTAATTACCAAATCATGAAAATTGACACCCTTTTCAGGACAGCTATGTCCGCAGCCGTATTGTTGGCAACGGCAACAGGTTGTACGAAAACCGACGAGAAGTACGAATACATCCGTATTCAGGAGACGACATACTCCTTCGCCGGAGAAGGCAGCCAACCGCAAACAATAAGCATCGAGGCATCGTCGCAATGGACGGCAGAACCGTCCACGTCATGGATCACGCTCAGCGACCAGACAGAAACTTCGCTTACTGTCAGCGTGACCGACAACGATCTCGACGAAGAAAGAACGGGTACCATAACCCTTACCGCCGGCAACGCATACGCGGAAATAACCGTCGTGCAACTCGCCCGTCCTAATGACATGCCCGTGTACAATTACTATGGCGCATACGACATGGGGGCAGCGATGTCGCCCAACGGACGCTACTGCGTAGGTACGCGCCACGTGCTAAACGAAGACAACACCTACTCCATGTATCCCACGTTCTACGACCTCAGGACAGGAGATATCATAGAAGTTGGCCCGATGCTCAACGACCAGTACTCGCTCGAAAAACCCATAACGGTGACCGACCAAGGGACGGCTTTCATATATACGTCGCAAAATTTCACTGCTGCGATAACCATAGATGGGGATGTATACATTCCCGAAGTTCCGGAAGGCGCCAACGGCAATACGGCCAACGTATCCGGTGTTTCCGAAGACGGCAGCATATGGGTTGGTTTCTACTATCCGCAAGCTATGCAATGCCGGCCACTGATATGGCGTAACGGCGCACCCGAAGAGCTCGAAATGCCCGAATTGACCTATCGTCAGGACAAACCTGCCTCGTGGTGCATGGCACGCGGTTGCAATCTCGACGGTTCGATAATTTACGGTACCCAGTGGGAAGATCTTACGACGGGTATGGTATATTGGAAAGACGGGAAACTCGACTATGTAGGCAAGGATGTCTATAAAGTACACAAGGAAATGGTGTCCGACGGACAAGGCGGTCTGATGGAAATGAATTGCGTGGACGGGATGCGTTGTACGGCAGAAGTATATAACATAAGCCCCAGCGGTAACTGGATAGCCGGCACATTCCATGAAGAGAAAGTAGACGAGCAGGGCAACATGTCTACTGCACAATATCCAGCATTCTACAATACCGAGACCCAAAAAACAACCATTTTCCGCGATAACGCAGGGTGTTCGGCCGCTACAGTCACCGACGACGGCATAGGCGTCATACTGAACGGTACAACTCAGCAGACGAGCGGATTTGTCGTGGATATAGAAACCCAGACCAATTTGGGCGACTGCCTGTCGTACATCAAGGAAAAAATGGGTATAAACGTATCGGAAGGATACATAACGAAATTCTCTCCCGACCAGAAAACCATTCTCGGCAATATGACGAAAGCCTCTGCATTGGGAACCGAATTCACCCAGTTCAGCGTATCTCCGCGTCCGGAAGAATAACGGCTCTTACGGTACGCCGGAGCCACGGGAAAGGTGCAATGAATCCGCAACCGGCGTACCGTTCTTCCGTTAAGGAAACCCAATACGAAAAACCGTAAACCATCAACTACTTTTATATACCATAGAACCATGAAAAAATCATTGATCCTGATCGCAACGGCGGCAATGTTATTGTCGTCGTGCGAAACCGACAAGAAAACTAATTACAGCCTTGCAGTCGGTACCGAAAGCCTGACATTCGCCGCGACCGGCGCACCGGCGCAAACCGTAAATGTAACGGTCGAAAATGTAGAGTGGACTTTCCAGATACCGACCGAAGCCGCCGAATGGCTTAGCGCAGAAAAAGGCGACGGCATACTGACCGTGACGGTTAAGGACAATACGGAAGAAAAATCGCGTTCTGGCAGCATAACAGTCAGTGCGACATCGCATACCGACGTGGCAAAATCGCGCACCATTACCGTAGTGCAGGAAGCAGCACTGCCGACGGGGGCCGAATACACCCTTACGGTAGACAAAACAGAACTGTCTTTTAAGGAAAGCGACAATGCCGCGCAGGAGATAACCGTGACAGCCGAGGGCGACGGCCTCTCGTGGGAAGCTATAGTCGATGTAGGTGCCAAAGCCTGGTTGACCGCCGAGAAGAGCGGCGATAAGCTCATCGTCAATGCAGCCGACTCTGATGTCTACGAAACGCGCACCGGACGAATAACGATAAAACCAAGCATCGAAGACGTGGAGAGGATTACCATAACCGTTACTCAGGACGAATGCACCAAGCAACCGTATCTCACCTTGAATCCGACCGAACTAACGTTCAAAGCTATAGACAAGGAGGTAAAAACCGTTGAAATAGATAAGTTCGGAGTTTCATACGACGTATCCATAAACAACGGCGAAATAGCGGAACAATGGTTCACGGCGACTGTAGACAAAGAAGCCGAAACAATTACCGTCAGCGTCCTCAGGAATACGCGCAAAGCCTCAAGAACAGCAACTGTAACATTAACCCCCGACAAAGACACCGTCGAGCCGGCCGTTCTTACCATCACCCAGGAAGCGAGCGATTCCGACGCAACGAGTACCCTAACGCAGAATGTGGTATTGACAGATGAAAATTTCGGCGTAAGCCAGTTGCGTACCGAAGCTAACGTAGCCGACGACTATCCATACACCATGTGGTTCATCACCTTGTATGATGAAACAGTACAAAGAAATCCACAATCCGGCTATATGGAAGGTACGGGAAAATATCTGAAATTGCAGTTGGTGACAGACCGCGTAACGGACTATACTTTCATTCCCGACGGGGAATATACGGTTAAAAAACCGACTTCTAATCCGGAAACGGGCGATTATATCTATGAAACACCTATGATTCAAGCAGGAGATTACACACGTCCCGGTTTTTACGGAAGCTCATGCTATCAACGCTTCGAAAATAACGTGGAAATGGAGGCCACTCCTATATACGGAGGAAGCATCAAAATTTCACACGAAGGCGAAGGTCCCCAAGCCGTATATACGATAGAGTTCAACCTCACGGACGATGCAGAAAATACCATTACCGGCACATTCCACCAAGCGTTCGACGAATACGAAATCCAAAAGTGATGTCATCAATCCTTTAAACAACTCAGGGCAGACCGAAAAGTCTGCCCTGTATTTTTAATTACTACACCTGACGACGACAAGATAATCTCCAGTATTCTACGAGACTTCTCTTGTCAAAATCAGACGAATCCGCACCCGCTCCCCATTTTCATCACATACGGCACCGCAACGCCGGCAGTCACTCTATTTCGGCATAAACGAAACGACTGGCCGCACCGTCTTCACCTACAGGCGGATAATCTCTGAAACCGTATCCGGTAATCCTGAAGTCGACCTGGCGGTTGAAAACGGGTCCGTCGAAAACGAAACTGTGATACCAGCCGCTCTCCCCGCAAATATCCGCACCACACGGAACATTATGGATAAAATCGGCGTCTATAATTTTTCCGACCAAACTTCTATCCGCTACGGCCGTATCCACACACGTTATAACCGCCTTGAAACCCGCCGATACGAATGCCCTCAACAGTTCCTCCTCCGGAATCCCCCACAAAGGAAACACCGTCTTCAAACCCGCACGAAGGCACTTCTCCTCACGGACTTCCCGCACCGGAGCAAGATTTATATCACCGAACACGGCCGTCGATATCCCCTGTTCCTTAAAGGAATCTACAGTTTCCCGCATAGCATCCTCGTAACCGTGTGTATCGGGGCCGATCCGCAACAGTGTCAACGGCAAACCGATAGCGGCCGCCTGCCGTTCCAGCAAACCAGTCCCCACCTCATGCATCGGGATACGCTCCGTCACCTCATCTACCACAGTAAACAACGAAACAACCTCAGGCTGTCCCGTCCGAACGGTTTCATACAAAGCCATGGCTGAATCTTTGCCGCTGCTCCAGTTCATATACGCCCTTTCACACATAACCGTCTATTATTCTAAAATTAAAGCATCTAACGCAATGCCACAAAAAAGTATCGCAGTTCCGATTAAGGAGACTGCGATACCTAATTATGAAGTCCTATAGTGACCACAAACGGACTCGAATGCTGATTTTTCTATTTCTGCAACACGATATTGTCTATACAGAAGAACATCGGTACGTTAACACCCCATTCGCCCTTGTCGTTTGAATCCATTGCGAATGTCACCTTGTCAGTCAGACCGAGCGACGAAAGATCTACCGTCGTCCAGTCGGCGATTACCACACCGTTCTCATCCGCCAGATCTACCGTAACACTACCCGTTTCGGTCTGGCCGTTATATCCGGTAATCGTCAGCTTAGCCCATATCGCTTCACTGTTACCCTCTTCGTCCTCGATAGTCTTGCCGTTGCAATAGTGGTAGGTCTTGTTGGCATTGGCTATGTCGGCGGATACTATCTTGGCGGGACTTGCCAATTCTATCACAGGGTTGGCATAATCGCCGCCGTAATCGCCGAAAATGTACCCTATGGCAAACTTGTCGGTCTGCGGAGCATACACGCTGAACTGATTGGAGTAATCCATACCGAGATCTTCGAGATTATTGTTGGAAGATATGGCGAAACCTCCCCACATTTCATACTCCGTCCGGGAATAGTAACTTCCGAACGACGCTATGTCAGACGTGTAGAGTATTCCGTCGAACTCTACGCCACCCTCTATTTCGGCAGCTTTTTCCAGTCCCCACAATATATTGGAATACGAACCCGACTCTGCCGCCAATTCCGCATCTTCGAAGTCGATTTCATAATCGGTGGGTTCAGGTTCTACTGTCGAAAAAGACAATTTCCCGTAGAACGAGAACTCGAGAGTATTGTTCAACACGTCCCTTACCTCACCCTCGATATTGTAAGTATCTTTGAAAGACGTTATCGTCACACGACCGGAATCCAGACGATATGACTGACCGCCGTAATTTTCGGGCGTAGCGATATACAACGTGCTGTTCTCCGAATCAGCGATAGTATTGATCGCAGCGGCTCCGGAAGAAAAAGTATATTCACCGGATACTATCTCGTTTTCCGTCGAAGGTTTGGCAGTTATAAGTTCCATAGACAACGAAACGTCAACTTCGCTGAAATCATCACCGGCCGTAGCACTGTTTTTGTTGGTAAACAATTCGACGACATAACGCTGAGCTTCAGATTCTTCTACCGGCCCGACATACTTCGCCGTACCGTACGTCAACTTTTTAACCGTATCAACGACCGGCTCCGGAGTTTTCTGGCAACCTAACATCACCAATGCAGTTGCCAACGAAATCAATAACGATAATTTTCCTCTTTTCATAAATTTACGTATTACCTTATTTACCCTGATATCTTAAATATTATACCGGAACGTCCCGCTTCAGAATCGCCTTGCAAAACCTTGACGTATTTGCACACGATCACACGCTTCACGAAACGACCGGAACGCAAATGTACGATAATTACTTCCGACTGCAAAACAGGCCGGCGAACATTCTACAGTATATCGTTCTCCATAACAGCACCCCTAATATAACCGACAGCACGGTCAAATACAATGAAAACGACTTGACCGAAAGCCGGAAACTGAGAGGCGGCAGACTGTAACAGTCTGCCGCCTCTCACCGAAACGCCGCAATAAGACGTTTCGCAAATTTTTCCATAATCAGTATTTTCAGTTACTATACGTTTAAGCAATATCCATGCCATTAAACGCTCCGCAACCGCCGGTATCAGTACCGTCGGAACAATGGCAACTCCCGATCGCACAAATTCACTACCGACAAACGTTCCCTCACGGCTCGCCTTACCGTGTAACGCGTTCCGCCGGGCAACCCGTCATAATAACATATCAATACGGCAGCATTATCGACGAGCCAGTCGTTACGACGCAAAAAACAATCCTTGTAATATCGTTCGGACAACACCGCTACACGGCTCGCCGCCTCAAGCATCTCTTCGTACAATTTGCCGAACACGGGGGAATATCCCGCCGCCTGCCCTCTATACGGCACTACAGCCACCAATCCGGCAGCCGGGCATACGCCTTCACGCACGAGCCGCACCACCTCGCGCGCAGCCCAAAGGTCGAAACCTTCGGCCATGCCGCTCAAAAACATTCTGGCACCGTTTTCATACCGAAATATCACTTCATCGCGAATAGCGGCGCATACGGAGGATTCGTCGCCACCCCTGCGGAACGAACGTTCCATTTTTTCCGGACGATAACCGGAAAACGCCACGCACTCACCGCGCGCGACATCCATAAGCCCCGTCACAGCATCGACTTCATGTACCATACGTCACTCGCCCTCACGCCCGCGGCGTACATCGTTTTCATCTTCCATTATTTCCGAATCGAAGCGATAACCGGTACGCAACTCATCGTCTACGCCTATATCGAAATCGGATGCCCCCGATCCAGTCTCCTCATCGTCGGCACTCACAGCATCGACACGTTTGACCGAAGACTTCCTGTCCACGAGCTGAGCCAACCACTTGCCGTCGGCCAGACGACGCGCCTTCTGCATGAAACGTTCCCGCCGAGTCACCGTATAATCTTCCGGCAGTTCGCTGGCCCCGCCGGAAATACACAACAGCTTGTCCCCTACCATAAGTTCCGTATCGCCCTTCGGGACTATATATTCGTCCTCCCCGCGTCTTATCATCATGACCAGAGTATTGCTGTCGAGACGTACATTTTTCAGTTTGTTGCCGTGCGCCAATAATTCCGGTCTGACTTCCGTTTCGGTAAGTTCTGCACTGATTTCGTCCGGAATGTCTATCCCGAAACTGTCTCCTTTCAACTCGGTCGACAGTCCCAGCAGATTAGCCATGGAACTGACCGTAGTGCCCTGAACGAGCAGCGATACGATAGTGATGAAGAATACGATATTGAAGATTTCACCGGCATGTTCAGCACCGGCAACGAGAGGATAGGTCGCGAAAATAATCGGCACCGCCCCTCGCAATCCGACCCACGACACGTAAAGTTTCCCTTTCGTAGTTATCTTCCTGAAAGGCGCGAGACACAGGAAAACCGAAACCGGTCTGGCGAAAATTATCATGAACACCCCGACGAGCAACCCGATCTCGACCACATCGAGCAACTCGTGCGGATTAACGAGCAGACCGAGCGTTATGAACATCACTATCTGAAACAGCCATGTAAACCCGTCGAAAAAGGTCGTCAGACTCTTCTGGAAAACGATCTTATGGTTCCCGACCACCAGACCGGCCAGATAAACGGCCAGATAACCGTTGCCGCCGATAAGGTCGGTAAACGAAAATATGAGGTACACGAGCGAGAGCAAAAGTACCGAATAGAGGGACTTGTTATTTAAGTTTATGTGATTTATCACATAAACCGTCAACCGACCGAGAAGATAACCAGCCACGGCACCTACCGACATCTGTATGACGAACGTCAGTGCCGACTGCCACACATCTATCCCTCCCTGCGTCACGGCCTGCACGAGAATAATGGTAAGTATATATGCCATAGGGTCGTTACTACCGCTCTCCAGCTCCAGCAACGGTCTGAGATTCTGTTTAAGTCCCTGTTTCTTGGATCTGAGAATGGAAAAAACCGACGCCGAATCAGTCGACGACATGACCGAAGCGAGCAGAAAAGACTCGGTCAACGTCAGCCCTACATGAAAGGTTCCGCTTATCAGAAAAATGAAGAATCCCGTCAGCATGGCCGTCATGAACACTCCTACAGTGGCAAGGACGATCCCCTCTGCCGCCACCGGCTTGATCTCGCCGTATTTGGTATCCATACCGCCGGAGAACAGTATGACGCTCAACGCGAGCATACCGATAACCTGCGCCGTATTCGAACTGTTGAACTGGATTCCGAGGCCGTCGCTGCCGAAAAGCATGCCGACCATAAGGAACAACAGCAAGGCAGGAGTTCCGAAACGCGAACTCGATCTGACCACCAATATAGCGACCAACAATATTATGGAACCCAGAAGAAGCAGGTGTCCGCTGCTCAACAAATTTTCAACCACTTGACAGAAGAGTATTTATTAAAATACAACACAACGAGAACGCCTGAAAACACCGCTCATCTAATCCGGCAGCGAAACGCCCCCAACCACCGGGCCCCTCTATGATGTGCCTCACCCGCACCGTTTCATCGTTTGCCGGCAACGTCACCGCCGCGTCACGGTTTACAAATATAACGATTTACCGCAAACGCACCAACCCTCCCCATACAGCCACCTCCATTTTCAGACACTCACGCGACCGACCAACAGTTATATCGGATCACTGGGCGACGAAAATATACGTGATGGTTCCCGAATGGCGTGAAGGAGCCGAAGAGTTAACGCTGAATCGAGAACGCATGGCCATTTCCATGGCCGCTTCGACCATACAATTATCGTTTACCGAACGCGACTTGTCCACACTGGCGGAGATAACGTCCCCGTTACGGCTAACTACTATATCTATCACCACACGTCCACCGCCGGCACATTTATAGGAAGGTACGGGCAATCTCACCGAATTACGTACCGGATTCGCCAAAGAGAACGAAACCGTAACGGAGGATTTCATCTTGACGTCGTGCCCAACCTCTTGCTCCCGCGACTCGATACGCCCTGTTTCAAGATCAGCGAGCATCCGATCGTACACCTCGCTGTTTTGCTCCATCTGCTGAAGCACCTCTTCCGATCTGTCGAAAATCTCCCGCGTCTCTTCGCTCATCTCTTCGGCGTTCTCGTTCGATACGGCATTCTGCACCGAACCATAATCGCCGACTGATTCATTCAGCAGTCTGTTCATCTCCTGTGCGCGCCTGAGTTCTTCCTCAAGACTCTGCAAACGCTCCGCATCACTGAAATCGACGGCTATCACACTATCAGTTTCCCGCGGTTGCAATACTATCCTCGACGTCAGAAAACCTATGGCGAGCAATAAATACACTATAACGGTAATACAAATGGTATCGCGATTGTCATATATCCACTCGCCTATTTCGCTGCGGCGTTTTTTGTCGAACGGCAATTTTATCTCAGGAGGCGTTTCAGGTAATCCCCATTCACGCTCCGCGCCGTCATCTACTTCTGATTTTTTATTTTTATCTTCGGCCATTACCGGTCTCATCCATAAACAAATTCAACACCCCCCCCGCGTCTTCCCGCAATCCGCCTACAGTTCCGGCACCAACAAACAATCGACAGTCGCCAGCACCAAACAACTGTAAAACATCACATTACACCAACAAACCATTTCATCGGCCATAAAACCGTCATAACAGCGCATTACATATACGCCGACAAAACAACTTTCTGCGTTACAAGCACTTGCGCAAAGGCCACCCAACTAAATCAGGGTTATTCGCAGCGGTTTGATTGCAAAAGTACGGATTCTTTCAAAAAATTAATACCTTTGTATTCAAAAATTAACCGTATACCCAATACTTATGGCGGATAATCAAAATACACTAAAATCATCTGTCACATTTACAGGCAAAGGCCTTCACACAGGCGTCACAACGACCATGACGGTCAATCCGGCACCCGCCGGACACGGAATAGTTTTCCGCAGAACAGACCTCGAAGGCACGCCCCAAGTTCCCGCTCTGTCGGATTATGTAACCGACACTTCGCGCGGAACGACGATAGAAAACGGCGCAGCCAAAATATGCACCATAGAACACATCATGTCGGCGCTCTGGACGCTCGGCATCGATAACGCCCTCATAGACATAGACGGTCCGGAAGTGCCGATTCTCGACGGCTCGGCCAAAGACTATGCAGCGGCTGTAACCGAAGCCGGTCTCGAGACTCAGAATGCCGAACGAAATTATTACACGGTCCGCGAAAAACAGGAATTCCGTTTTCCGGACAAAAACTCGTCGATAGTCATCTATCCGGACGACACTTTCAGCGTATCGGTACACGTGGACTACGATTCAAAAGTCGTCGGTAACCAATATGCCACATTCGGCGAAGGCGAAGACTATGCATCCCAGATAGCCCCGTGCCGAACATTCGTGTTCCTGTCGGAAATAGAACCGCTGCTTGCGGCCAACCTCATCAAAGGCGGCGATCTGGACAACGCTATAGTAGTGTGCGAGAATGCCGTATCGGACAACGAAATAGAACGTCTGTCCAAGGTGTTCGGCAAAAAGGACGTAACAGTCACCAACGGATATATAAACAACCTGCAACTGCGTTTCAACAACGAAATAGCACGCCATAAATTACTCGACGTATTGGGCGACCTGTCGCTTCTGGGCGTAAGGATCAGAGGCAGGATTCTCGCTACCCGTCCGGGCCATTTCATAAACACCGAAACAGTCAAGGAACTCAAGAAACTGCTCAAACGAGACGCATCCCGCCCGTCGTTCGTATATAACCCCAACGCCGAGCCTATATACGATATAAACAGAATCAGACAGACTTTGCCTCATCGTCCGCCGTTCCTGCTGGTCGACAGAATTTTCCACATCGACAAACAGAGCGTGGCCGGCATCAAGAACGTCACGATGAACGAGCCGTTCTTCGTAGGACACTTTCCCGAAGAACCGGTCATGCCGGGAGTACTCATCATCGAGGCCATGGCTCAATGCGGCGGCATACTCGCCCTGCACGGCATAGAAGATCCGGAGAACTATTCCACTTATTTCCTCAAAATAGACAACGTCCGTTTCAAGAACAAGGTCGTGCCGGGAGACACGCTGCAATTCGAACTGAAACTGACCGAGCCGATCAGACGCGGTATAGTCATGATGGAAGCTAAGGCATACGTCGGAGGCAAACTATGCACCGAAGCGTCGCTCATGGCGCAGGTGGCAAAAAACAAAGGCTGAAAACGACAGTTTGCAAACGCCGCCCCCGTATCCATGCGGGGCGGCGTTTACAGCGTAAAACATATGCGTATTATCATTCCTCGGAAAACACAATACGATAATAAAGAATAAAACAAATAATAAAAACATCTTTACACCATGATAAGCAATCTGGCCTATGTCCACCCTGACGCAAAGCTCGGCAAAGACGTTACAGTAGAACCTTTCGCATATATTGCCGGCGATGTCGTCATAGGAGACGGTACGTGGATCGGCCCCAATGCGGTAGTCCTCGACGGTGTCCGCATGGGAAAGAACTGTAAGATACATCCGACCGCAGTAGTCGGTGGTACGCCGCAAGACCTCAAGTTCAAAGGCGAATATACGACCGTCGAAATGGGCGACAACAATACGGTTCGCGAATCGGCGACCATACATCGCGGTACGGCAGCCAAAGGCAAGACCGTAATAGGCAACAACAACCTGATCATGGCATGCGCGCATGTAGCGCACGACTGTATAGTGGGCAGCAACTGCGTGCTGGCAAATAACGTACTCCTCGCCGGCGAAGTGGAAGTGGGCGACTGGGTAGTAGTAGGCGGAGCCTCTGCCGTACATCAGTTCACCCGTATCGGCAGCCACGCCATGATTAGCGGAGGATCGCTCGTCGCAAAAGACATACCGCCGTTCGTAAAGGCGGCACGTTTCCCCATAACTTTCGTAGGCGCGAACTTCATCGGCCTCCGCCGTCGCGGATTCACACCGCAACAAATCAGCGAAATACAGGACATATTCAGAATAATCTTTCAGGACGGCCACAACTACAGCCGTGCATGCGACATCGTAGTGGCGCAATTCCCGCAGAGCGAACTGCGCGATCAGATAGTCAATTTCATACGTTCGTCCAAACGCGGTATACTCAAGCCGTATAACGCCACGATAGCAGCCGAAGAGGAGTAACGACATCCGAGCCTGACGAGCCGTACAGTACCAAATTCAATGACGGCTCCGAATATGGCAGAAATCGACTCGAACGTTTTTTGAGACGAAGATTAGGAATTTACGATAACATGCATTATATTTGCAGCCGTTACGGGCTAACAAACACGATTTGGGGACGAGAGTCCCCAAATTTCGTAATTGGGGGCGACCGACAGCAGGCGAATATGAACGCCGGCAGGGCACACACCGGACATTCCGAAACAATATGCTTGTCAACGAAGTCTCATGTAAACCCAAACCGTTTACTTCAGCCGACGATTTGCAGGCAGACATTTACACAAAGAATTACTACCATGATTGATATCGACAAGATCAAAGAGATAGCCGAATCGCAATTGGAGGGTACTCCCCTGTTTCTGGTGGATATAACGGCCACTCCGGGCAACGAAATAGAAGTCGTTATTGACAGCGACGGCTCTGTGGACATAGACGATTGCGTTGCCCTCAGCCGGGCTATAGAAGAACGCTTCGACCGCGAGGAAGAGGACTTTGAACTGACGGTAACGTCGGCCGGCATAGGCCAACCGCTGAAACTTCCGCGTCAATACCGCAAGCTTATCGGAGGATCGGTAGAAGTACTGCTATCCAACGGCACCAAAATAATCGCCCAGCTACGTGACGCCACAGACGACTCGATAACGCTCGCATATACCGAAATGCGTGCGGTGGAAGGCAAAAAACGCAAGCAGGCTTTCGATGTGGTAAACACATATCCTTTGAGCGAAGTCAAAAGCACCAAAGAATACCTCGATTTCAAATAAAAACGTATAAGTCAAAGCAAAAGAAAATATATAAAGTAAACGAAAACCATGGACAATCTCAATCTGATAAGCAACTTTGCCGAATTCAAAGAGCTTAAAAATATCGACAAAAGCACCATGATAGGCGTGCTGGAAGATGTTTTCCGTCACTTATTGATAAAGACTTACGACACAGATGAGAATTTCGACATAATCATCAACGCCGACAAGGGCGACCTCGAAATATGGCGCAACAGGATTATCGTGGAAGACGGTCAGGTTGAAAATCCCAATCAGCAGATTTCCATATCGGACGCCAAGAAACTCGATCCGACATACGAAGTGGGCGAAGAAGTGGCCGACGAAATAAAGCTCGACTCGTTCGGACGCCGTTCGGTACTTTCGCTCCGTCAGAATCTCGCATCGCGAATACTCGATCTGGAAAAAGCCAGCCTTTTCGAGAAATACAGCGAACGTGTCGGAGAGATCATAACGGGCGAAGTCTATCAGGTCTGGAAAAAGGAGATTCTCGTACTCGACGACGAAGACAACGAACTCATATTGCCGAAAAGCGAACAGATACCGAGCGACTTCTTCCGCAAGGGAGACACAATACGAGCAATCGTCACCAAAGTGGAGATGCGCAACAACAGCCCGGTCATCATACTCTCACGCACGGCGCCAGAGTTCCTCGAAAAACTTTTCGAACAGGAAGTGCCTGAAATCTACGACGGTCTGATAACCATTAAGAAAATCGTGCGCATACCCGGCGAAAGAGCCAAAGTGGCCGTAGAATCGTATGACGAACGCATAGACCCTGTAGGCGCCTGCGTCGGCATGAAAGGCTCGCGCATATATTCGATAGTGAAAGAGCTGCGCAACGAAAATATAGACGTAGTGAACTGGACGGCCAATACGCAACTTCTCATACAGAGGGCGCTCAATCCGGCCAAGATATCGTCCATATCCATAGACGAAGATAAGAAGACTGCTTCGGTATACCTCAAACCGAGCGAAGTGTCGCTCGCAATCGGTAAGGGAGGACTCAACATACGTCTGGCGAGCATGTTGACCGGTTACGATATAGACGTATACAGAGATGTCGAAGAAGAGGACGTCGATCTTCAGGAATTCTCCGACGAGATAGACCAGTGGATCATCGACGCACTTAAGGCAATCGGTTGCGACACGGCCAAAAGCGTACTGGAAATTTCACCCGACGACCTCGCACGCCGCACAGACCTCGAAGAAGATACCGTCAAAGAGGTAATCAATATCCTTAAGTCCGAGTTCGAATAAACGGCTCGGAGATCAGACATTCGCCCCGCGTGGCCGCAATGCCTGCCCGCAAACGCAGCCGAATAACGGCCGCAAAACCCCGGTGACAAGAAATGTGTCCCGGAACATTGAGAAATAAAACGAAACATAACGCCGAAAAGAGAGAAACATATGTCAAATGAAAGAAAACTGAGGCTCCTACAGGTTGCAAAGGAGTTCAAGGTAGGCATTGCCACCATAACCGACTTTTTGGAAAAGAAGGACATCCATATAGAAAGCTCGCCCAATACACAGGTAGAGCCGGATGTGTATGCCGTTCTTGAAAAAGAGTTTGGCGGCAACCGCACCTCTAACGACCGGGCCAACGTCCGCGAAAGAATGCATCTCAAACCCGAAAGCGTGTCACTGCACGACAAGAAGGACCCGGCACGCCAACAGGAACCAGATCAAGAAGACGAAGTGATAATCAAAAGCGGCGTTATCAGCGTTAAGGACGAAACGAAAACAGGACCCAAGATATTGGGCAAAATAGACCTGGACGGCGGGAACAGAAAACCTGCGGCTACGCAACCGGCCGCAGAAAAGCCTGCAACACACTCAGCCGAAAAACGCGAACAGGCGCCTGCGGCAAAGATACATGAAGAGACTCCGGTACGCGAAACGCAGAAACACGTACCTCCGGTACAGAAACCCATGCAGCACAGCGAGCGTAAGGAGGAGAAAACCGGCCAACAGACAAAGGCGGCAACTCAACCCGAACGCCGTGCGGCTACAGTACAGGAGCCGACTGCAAAACCGCAACCGGCACCGATCATCATACAGGAAAAGACCTATGACCAGCGTATGGCCGAAAACCGCGACGACGTGTTCCGTCCCGACGACGGCACAAGACTGACCGGTCCAAAGGTGCTCGGCAAGATGGACGTACAGAATCTCGGTCCCGCAGGAGGCCGACGCGAGAAACGCAAACGCATCGGCAAGGACAAGGTAGACGTCACCAAACAGCAGCCGACACAAGGTGGCGGCCGCAACGGCGGCGGACAGTCCGGTCCCGGCAGAAACAATGCCGGGCAGAACGCTCCTATTTCCAAAAAAGACAAGAAGAAAAAGAATGCGCCAAAACCAGTAATACGCCCCGAAGTTAGCGACGAGGAGGTATCGAAACAGATCAAGGACACCCTCGCACGTCTCACCTCTAAAGGCGGCAAAAACAAGGGTGCGCAGTACCGCAAGGAAAAACGTATGGATGCCCGCGCCAGAATGGACGAAGCCATGGAAAAGGCGCACATGGAAGAATCCATACTCAAAGTCACCGAATTCGTAACGGTCAGCGAACTTGCTACCATGATGGACGTTCCGGTCACTGAGGTCATCACGGCCTGCATGAATCTCGGCCTCATGGTTTCCATAAACCAGCGTCTCGACGCGGAAGCGCTGGTAATAGTAGCCGAAGAGTTCGGTTTCAAGGTGGAATTCGTCACTGTAGATATACAAGAATCCATAGACAATACCGTAGACAACGAAGAGGATCTCGTCGAAAGACCGCCTATCGTAACCGTCATGGGACACGTAGACCACGGTAAGACATCGCTGTTGGACAATATCCGCAAGACCAACGTCATCGAAGGCGAAGCGGGCGGTATCACACAGCATATCGGTGCCTACAGCGTCGATCTGAACGGCAAGAAGATCACCTTCCTCGATACGCCGGGACACGAAGCGTTCACTGCAATGCGTGCACGTGGCGCCAAACTGACCGACGTGGCTATAATCATCGTGGCCGCGGACGACAACGTGATGCCCCAGACCATAGAAGCTATCAACCACGCGACGGCTGCCGGAGTTCCCATGGTGTTCGCCATAAACAAGATAGACAAGCCGAACGCCAATCCCGACCATATCAAGGAACAGCTCGCCAACATGAACTATCTCGTCGAAGATTGGGGTGGCAAATACCAATCGCAGGAAATATCTGCCAAACAGGGTATCAATCTCGACAAACTGCTCGAAAAGGTTTTGCTCGAAGCCGAACTTCTCGAACTGAAAGCCAACCCCAACCGCAAGGCTATGGGTACCATAATAGAATCGACGCTCGACCGCGGTCGCGGATACGTGGCTACTGTACTCGTACAGAACGGTACGCTGCACATAGGAGATCCGATAGTAGCCGGCATACATTCCGGTAAGATCAAAGCCATGTTCAACGAACGCGGCCAAAAGGTAGAAGCGGCTCCGCCCGCAACACCGGTACTCATTCTCGGTCTCAACGGCGCACCTCAGGCAGGCGATACGTTCAATGTCATGGACGACGAACGCAGCGCGAGAGAGATAGCCAACAAACGCGAACAGTTGCAGCGCATACAGGGACTTAAAACCCAGAAACACGTCACTCTCGACGAGATCGGACGCCGCATAGCCATAGGCAACTTCAAGGAGCTCAACATTATAGTGAAAGGCGACGTGGACGGCTCCATCGAGGCCATGACCGACTCGCTCATCAAGCTCTCGACCGAAGAAGTACAGGTAAACGTTATACACAAGGCCGTCGGACAGATTTCCGAATCGGACGTCATGCTCGCCATGGCATCGAATGCGATCATAGTCGGCTTCCAAGTACGTCCCAGCAGCGGTGCGAGAAAAATGGCCGAGAACGAAGAAATAGAAATAAGGCTCTACTCGATCATCTACGACGCTATAAACGATATAAAGGACGCTATCGAAGGTATGCTCGAACCCGTCAAGAAGGAAGAGATCGTATGCTCGGTGGAGGTCATGGAAACGTTCAAGATATCGAAAGTCGGCATGGTGGCAGGCTGTATCGTAAGGGAAGGCAAGATCACCCGCAATACCCCGATACGCGTCATACGCGACGGTATCGTGATACACACAGGTCGCCTCGGATCGCTCAAACGTTTCAAGGACGATGTCAAGGAAGTTTCGTCAGGTATGGAATGCGGCCTTAACGTAGAAAACTATAACGATATACGTGTAGGCGACTTCATAGAAGGTTATGAAATAACGGAAGAAAAGAGGAAACTGCAATAACGCGTTGTATCTACGCATTTTGCATAATGGGCGTCCCTAAAGGGACGCCCATTATGCATATAAACCACCCCCGGCAATGCATAGTATAAATAGATAAAATATGCCTCAGATATGCGTAGAATGGCATTATAGTCTAAAAAAATACTATTTTTGCTCCCTCTATGAAAAGCAAACAAGAGCTGACCGAAATACTCGATTTTATCACGGAATACGCGACATATCTGTTGGGCTCAGGGGTGCATACCTCACGCGTAATACGCAACTCTCAGCGTATAGGCGTATCGCAGGGAGTGGATATCCAACTGTCGAGTTTCCAGAAAAGCATCATAATAACGGCTCACGACGAACACAGCCGTGAAGCTATCACTCGGGTTGTGGCGATCCCTGCCCTGCCGATCAGTTTCGAACGCAACTCCGACCTCAGCGCACTGAGCTGGGATGCTTTGGACGAACGACTGCCGCTTGATGAAATCAGGCGACGCTATGAAAAACTGATAGCTAAACCGCGCATAGACCCGATCTTCGTATTGATTACCGTCGGACTGGCAAACGCGTCGTTCTGCCGTCTTTTCGGCGGCGACTGGACAGCCATGGGAATAGTATTCACCTCCACGCTCGTCGGATTCTCGGCAAGACAGCAAATGCAGGCGCGCGGCGTAAACCATTTTCTCGTCTTCATAATCTCCGCATTTCTGGCTTCCTTATGCGCGTCGTCGGCATTGTTCTTCGACTGCACTGCTGAAACGGCTTTAGCCACGAGCGTCCTGTTTCTGGTACCCGGAGTACCGTTGATAAACGGCGTCATAGACATAGTCGACGGACATATACTCATAGGTGTCAGCCGCCTGATAAATGCCATGCTGCTAATAATCTGCATCGCCATAGGCCTGTCGGCCACATTATTGATGATAAAGGACAGCCTGTTATGATAGCCGTAGACATACTTCTGGACGGCGTCTTCGCCGCAATAGCCGCCATCGGTTTCGGTGCTATTTCCGATCCGCCCATGCGGGCTTTCCCGCGCATAGCCTTATTGGCAGCCGTGGGACATGCGTTGCGCTTCTGTCTGATGAGCTACGCATCGGTAGACATCGCTACGGCGTCTCTATGCGCGGCAGTAGTAATAGGACTCGGCAGTCTGTGGCTCGGACGAGGGGTACGCTGCCCCATGACAGTGCTGTATATTCCCGCCCTACTGCCCATGATACCCGGAATCTACGCCTATAAAACCGTATTTTCGCTCATCATGTTCCTGCAATCGCTCAACGTACCGGGCGAAGGCGTACAATACATGCAGCAATTTTTCCTGAACGCGACGGTATCGGTGAGCGTCATAATAATGCTCGCAGCCGGCGCAACGCTTCCAATATTCATATTTAGCCGACGAGCCTTTTCGCTCACAAGACGCCGGAAACAGAATCAATAAATAACGCACATGGAAACATTCTGGAATACTATCGCCGACTACAACTCAGGCACATGGCCGCTACAGATCGCCATAGTCGTCATAGGTCTGATACTTACACTTCTGCTCTATTTCCGTCCGTCGCGCACAGTACGGATCGCCATGAAACTGTTCATGATATTCCTGAACTTCTGGATAGCCGCGGTCTATTATCTAATCTATTGCGCTCCGCGTGAGTACAACGGTCTCATGGCTCTGTTCTGGGCGATAATGGGCGGACTGTGGATTTACGATCTGGCCGTGAAACACGCATCTCTGGAACTGACCGGTAAACACCAGAGTTTCGCCGTAGTACTCCTCGTGATGCCGATAGTATACCCTTTATTGTCGCTCGCACTGGGACGCACATTTCCCATGATGACATCGCCCGTCATGCCGTGTTCGGTAGCCGTATTCACCATAGGACTCATGCTGGCGTTTTCCGAACGTGTCAATATCATACTCGCCATGTTTCTCGCCCATTGGGCTTTGCTCGGATTCTCGAAAATATACTTTTTCGGAATCATAGAGGATTACCTGCTGGTATTCAGCCTCGTGCCCGCACTGTACATATTCTTCCGAGAATACGTCATGGCACATGCATCCGGCAAGTCCAAACCTTCGGCTGCCGTACTCAATACCCTGCTGATACTCCTTTGCATCATCGTTTGCATATTTTTCACCATAACACTGCTCCACCAGATAAAAACCGCATAAAATCCGGGGGGGGGCGCAACAAATGTAATACTCCTAATCGTATACTGGAGGAATGACCCGCGACACCGCACCGCACAAATATTCGACCGCTCGAACCATTTTGAAAATTACAGAAACATCGCACTCACCTATACGTTAGATCCGCGGACACAGGCGCCGGAAGATTCCGATTCGTCTGTCAATAAAAGCTCATAACCATGCAATACACCTGCAAATACGTCTCTCCGCTCGGAAGCATCACGATAGCCGGCGACGAATACGGTCTTACGGGACTATGGTTCGATGGACAGAAATATTTCGCAGCCACGCTGCCTGCGGAACACGAAGAAAAAATGTTGCCGATATTCAAGGAGACATCGGAGTGGCTGGACTGTTATTTCAACGGCCGCGATCCCGGTTTCACTCCGACGTTACGGCCGACCGGTACGCCATTCAGACTCGAAGTGTGGAAGATACTGTGCAGGATACCTTACGGGGAAACCGTGACATACAAAGATATAGCCGAAGAAGTTGCGCACGCCCGCGGAACGGGAAGCATGTCGGCTCAAGCCGTAGGAGGTGCGGTAGGCCACAACCCGATAAGTATCATAATACCATGTCACCGGGTCGTAGGCTGCGACGGAAGCCTTACAGGCTATGCCGGAGGCATAACGAGAAAAACACGACTGCTTGCGCTCGAACATGCCGATATGACAGGCCTGTTCGTTCCGTCGAAAGGCACGGCATTATAAAGCATGCCGGACATCGAATAATCGTATTGCGTAACCGGTAAAAGAAATCGGGCATCTGAAAAAGACTGCCCAACATACGGCGCTGCCATAGACAAGACAGGTATGGTGCAGTGTCTGTAACATTCTATACGTCCACAACCCTTGTCAACTCGACAGTCGGAACGACAAATCTCTACCAATACTCAGAATAACTATTACGAAAACACCTCTGGAGCGAGGCGCCGTCACCAACCACCGGTCGCATGAAAAGCTACAGAATTCTGCATCACATTCCGTAACGCGGCCATAACGAATCGGCTGCACGGAAACACATCCTCGATGTAATATACGACCTCCAAGCGGTAAAGACCAACCAGAAAAAGAGACTCCGCAACCAAGCATAATTTGCCGGACACCGGCTCATTTAATGCCGAAATGCCGACTCCGTTTACCTAACAATATCCCGATAATACAGTAGCAAGTACCCTGCGAAAAAGATTGAACGCATTGTTCCGACAAGAGACGATCGACACTAAGAGATTTGAATGACACCAGGAACATTGAGCCATGCATAAAAATAAAAAAACGTGCTAACTCGCGGTTCAATCGCCACAACAACTATTAGCTCCCATTATTCGCCATACCTATCACCGGTCTCTCTCTGTCTGTAGGAATTACCTGCGATAAATACGGCCTTATAATACACAGCAAATAAAGAAACGACACAAGACCTCTCGGACGACAACCGCAGCTAACTTACCGTTGCGACCGCAATTTCTACTATCAAATCACCCTACTCGCAACATACAATCAAAACGATCCGGAGAAAGGATATACTTTTCCCCGGACCGTTATCGTTTCGTACGCACTGCCATATAGGCAAGCCTATCCGAAAGCCAAAACGTCAACGTTAATATCTGCTACCGGAAGCGCAGGCACTCCTTGTGTTTAAGGCCGTTAAGGTATTCCCTGACGCCCAAACGCTGTTTACCGGCAGGCTGTACCGTGTCCGGCAATACATAACCGTCCCGGCAGGCTATGCGCAAAACACCGTCCGACACGAACCCGTCGCCGCAACGCACCGCAGAAGTATCGGCCGGCTCGAAACGGGCGGCGTATATTTTCATCTGACTTTCCCGAACAGTCTCCACTCCGACACACTCCTTCATGGACACCCATGCGCCCGGATACGGCGACAATCCGCGGATAAGATTGATTATATCCCTGCCGCTATTCTCGAAATCAAGATGACATGTTTCCTTGAATATCTTCGGAGCCGGTCTCAGTTCCGAAGCCGCGACGGCGGGTTGAGGCTGCGGAACGAACCCTTCCGAGACAATCTTTCCGACGCTTTCTGTCACGAGACCAGCCCCCGTTACCATTAGCTTGTCATGCAACGTACCTACATTGTCGTCACCGTCGATAGATACGACACGGCGGTCTATTACGGCACCTTCGTCCATTCGCGGATTGAGCATGAACGTCGTAACTCCCGTTTCCGTCTCACCGTTGATTATCGCCCAGTTTATAGGCGCCGCACCGCGATACTGGGGCAACAACGAAGCATGGAGATTGAAAGTACCATAACGCGGCAAGCTGAACACCGTCTCAGGCAACATTTTGAATGCCACTACTATACCGAGATCGGGATCCAGCTCACGCAAAGCTGCGACAAATTCCTCCGATTTCAGCTTTTCAGGCTGCATAACCGGCAATCCCACCTCCTTGGCGTATCGTTTCACGGCACTCTCCTGCATTTTCAGTCCGCGACCGGCAGGTTTATCCGGCATCGTAACAACCGTTACGACATTGTATCCCCCCTCTACCAACGCACGCAAAGGCGCCACGGCGAAATCGGGCGTTCCCATATAGACAATTCTCAAAGATTTGGGATCGGTATGCATTTACGAATCGTATTAAAAAAAGACAACACGCATCACGACACGCACCGTCGCATGATATACAGGCCTATCTATTACAGCTCGTTACATATCCGCACGTTATCGCGCTGCCATAAAATATCGCAAAACGACAGCCCGCACACGATACTCCGTAATGCAGACTGTCGCTTTATGTCAAATCGCTCAATTTTTCTTATCTCCGAACAAGCCCAAAGTATGCCCCATGCGCATCTCTTTGGTTTCAAGATACTTCGCATTATACTCCGTAGGAGTTACCACGATAGGCACGATCTCTTCTATCGAAAGACCGTACCCTTCGAGTCCGGCGCGTTTCAAAGGATTGTTGGTCATGAGACGCATTTTGGTGATGCCCAATTCGTGCAGTATGCTCGCACCTACGCCGTAATCCCTCTCATCAACGCCGAAACCGAGTTTCAGATTGGCTTCCGCAGTATCGAGACCGTTTTCATCCTGCAACTTATAAGCCCGTATCTTGTTGCACAGACCTATGCCTCGTCCCTCCTGCATGAGATATACGATAGCGCCTTTGCCCTCTTTCTCGATCATGCGTATGGATTCCTCGAGCTGCGCACCGCAATCGCACCTGACAGACCCGAAAATATCGCCCGTAGCGCACGACGAATGCACACGCACCAGAACAGGCTCGCCCGGTTTCCATTCGCCCTTTATCAATGCCATATGCTCCAGACCGTTGCTCTTCTGGCGGAACGGTATGAATCGGAAATTGCCCCAACGGGTAGGCATTGCCACCTCTTCGCCTTTTTCCACGATACTCTCGTTGCGGAGCCTGTAAGCGATAATGTCGGCTATCGAAATTATTTTCAGACCGAATTTGTCAGCTATCTCGAAAAGCTGGGGCAGACGCGCCATGGAACCGTCCTCGTTCATGATCTCTATCAACGCGCCGCCCGGCTTAAGACCTGCCATGCGCGCCAGATCGACGGCGGCTTCCGTATGTCCCGGACGACGCAGCACGCCTTTATTGCGTGCCCGCAATGGATTGATATGACCGGGACGTCCGAGGTCTTCCGGTTTGGTCGCAGGATCCACGAGCGCACGTATGGTCGCGGCACGGTCGTGAATCGAAACACCCGTCGTACACCCGTCGTGCAGATAGTCAACAGTCACTGTAAAAGGCGTTCCGAGCAGCGAGGTATTGTCGCCGACCATCATATCCAGTTCGAGTTCATGGCAACGCTCTTCGGTAATCGGAGCACAAAGCACTCCTCTGCCGTTGTGAAGCATGAAATTGACTATCTCCGGCGTGATCTTCTCGGCCGCGACGATAAAATCGCCTTCGTTCTCCCTGTCTTCGTCGTCGACGACGATCACTATCTTACCTTCTCGGAAATCGTCGAGGACCTCCTCCACGGTATTCAGTTTTCTGTTTGCTGTGCTCATAATATATATTCGATTTATCTATTTTTTATTTTCGCGTTTCAAGGTTTTGAATTTCGTCTTGAGTTTGTCGAACTGTATCCTGTACCAGTCCATATTGAACAAGTTGGAGTCGTTGGTGGACTTGTATATCAGATATATGGCTATGGGCAAAAGTATGAATACCGCCAGCCACGTTCCCTCGAAAGCAGTACGTATACCGTCGCGAGCCATCTTCTCGCCGGACATGTTTATAACATAGTATACGACGAAAAACAACACGGAAACGACTACCGGCATCCCCAGCCCACCCTTACGTATGATAGCTCCGAGCGGGGCGCCTATAAGGAAAAATATGATTATGGAAACCGGTAGCACCACTTTCTTGTGCCACTCTATCTGGTACTTGTAAAGCTCGCTCAGACTATTCTTAACCGACGACTCCTCGTAGTTTATCATCGTACCGGAATTTTTCGCCCTTTGCACCGCCCTGCTGTATACATCCTTTTTTTGCACGAGGCCGAGATTTTCCACCTCCGAGAAAATGTCTAACGGACGCCGATACGAATAATCGGTCGCCACACTGTCGGCCATACCCATGATGAACGGATCATACTGCAAAAGACTGTTACGCAACAACGGCTCGTACGAAAGCGCCATATCCCTGTTGACTATCACGTCCAGCGAATCTATATCCCGGCTCAGACGGCTTATGGGCTTTGTCTGGCTGTTATTGAAAAGTTCGCTGTTGCTTCGCTCGAAATCGAAACCCTCCATCTCTATCACGGCATCCTGACGGCCGAAAGACTGATGCGTAAGCTGGTTTTCGTTATACCAGTCGTAGGTTCGTGAAGTCTCGTACCTCTCGCCGTTAAATAGTGTAACGAGCAGGAACTTCTTGTCGTCCGAAAGACGTATGTATCCCGAATCGGCTATGGTAGTGGACATTGTACCGTCCTTCTTGCTCGTATCGTAAATCAAGACTTCGTGCAACAGTCCCGTCTCCTTGTCCTGATGCGTCACGCGGATACTCATATCCTCTATACCGTTGAAAAACACGCCGTCGCGGAACTCTATGGTCTGTTTTTGGTTACGGATATCATATAATATGGAGTACATCTTTTTCCACGCGTAAGGCACAAGATTGTTAGATGCGAAGAAACTGCCTATCGCAACGAAAAAGACCACAACGATCAAGGGGAGCATGATTCTCGGAAGCGAAATTCCCGAAGCCTTCATGGCCAACAATTCATTGTTCTCGCCGAGGTTACCCATAGTCATGATGGCTGCGAAAAGCGTTGCCAAAGGCAATGCCATGGGAATAGTGGTAGCCACTGCATACCACATCAGCTCCAACAAGACGCCTACCGAAAGCCCCTTGCCGACCAGGTCGTCTATATACCTCCAGAGGAAGTTCATCAGAAAGATGAACGACACGATGAGGAACGTCAGTATCATCGGCCCGAGATATGACCTGAAAAGGAATTTATCGAGGGTTTTCACTACGGCACAACTTTTTTCGGCTACACAAAGGTAGTAGTTTTATAATTACAAGCGCCAGCGCCAGCAGAAATATTGTGGCCGCCCCCGCAGGAATATCGAGCACGTAACTTATATAAAGCCCTATCACATTACCGATGACGGCCACTATTACCGCCCACACGGTAATCCGGCCGAACGACCGGGTAAGCGAATTCACTATAACGGCCGGCACGGTCAGTAGCGATATCAAAAGTATGATCCCCACGCTTCTTATACAGAACACGACAGCCAGAGCTATGAATACCGCCATGATATATGAAACCGCCCCCACAGGCACCCCGCGGCTACGGGCGAAATCGCCGTCGAAAGCGACATACATGATTTGCCGCCACCATACCGTCGCAACTAACGTCAATACAACAGCCAGCACCGCGAGCGCCCATATGTCGCGCACAGTAACCGTCAGAATATTGCCGAACAGAAAACTCATCAGATTGGGAGCATAACCGGGCGTAAGATAGACGAATATTATTCCGACGGCCATGCCGACGCTCCATACTATGCCCACGACCGAATCTTCCCTGATCTTACCTCTGCCGGCACCCCACTCTATGCCGAGCGATGACAGGATTGCGAATATCAACGCGCCCCAGACCGGATCGTAACCAAGATAATAGGCTATGCCTATCCCGCCGAAAGAAGCATGCGTTATCCCGCCGCTGAGGAACACCATGCGACGCGCCACTATATAAGTGCCGACTATACCACAAACCACTCCGGACAGCACAGCCGCCCAAAGCGCATTACGCAAAAAGCCGTATTCCAGAATAGCGTTGAAGAAATCCATCGATACAATCCCCCTATACGCATGACATCCGCCCCGATTCCGACGCCGCATGCCACACATATCGAAGTGCAAATCTACTCAAAATTCCGCAGGTTTCCGCCTCGGCGATGACATAATAACCTTTAGTCCTACACTCCGACTTTACTGCTGCACACAATCATCGCATAACTTCCGCCGGTAACTCCCGACCTTATTATCCGCACTGCAACATTTAGCCCGTCATTTCCAAGCAGCCGCTCCCCGGAAATGCGCCTGTATACCGGGGAATCGCGATCGCCTCGACAGCAATATGACAAGTACGATCTGACCTTTCGCCTCTTTTTTTGTATTTTCGCACGATAAAAATCTCCGCAAAATGCAATCGCCCAAAAAAGTCAGTTTCCACACGCTCGGCTGCAAGCTGAACTTCTCGGAAACATCCACCATAGCGCGCCAGTTCGCCTCCGGCGGATACGTCCGCACTCAGAATGTTGCCGAAGCCGACGTATGCGTCATAAACACATGTTCGGTTACCGAACACGCCGACAAGAAATGCCGCAACCTGATACGCAAGATTCACCGCGACAACCCTTCGGCCATAATAGCCGTAACGGGATGTTACGCCCAACTCAAACCGGACGAAATAGCCGCCATAGAGGGTGTAGACCTCGTACTCGGCAACCGCGACAAAGGCGATCTGTTCCGACGGGTAGCCGCGCTCGGCGGAAAGGAGGGTGCGCACGTCTACTCGTGCGGCACCAACGAACTGACCAACTTTTTCGCTGCGTTCTCCTCAGGCGACCGCACGCGAGCTTTCCTGAAAGTACAGGACGGTTGCGACTACAAATGTTCCTATTGTACGATACATTATGCACGCGGTGGCAGCCGTAACATGCCTATAGCCGACATAGTGGCGGAAGCTCGGCAGATCGCCGCCGCAGGCCAGAAAGAGATAGTCATTACGGGCGTCAACACAGGCGACTTCGGCAAAAGTACGGGAGAAACTTTCGCAGGACTGCTTTCGGCGCTGAACGGCGTGGAAGGAATCGAACGTTACAGAATCTCGTCGATAGAGCCCAACCTGTTGACCGACGAGGTCATAGGCATCTGCGCCGCCTCGGACAAATTCCAACCGCATTTCCATATACCGCTACAGTGCGGATCCGACAGAATACTGCGTCTCATGGGACGCCGTTACGACTCGGCCGTATTCCGCGACAGAATCGCCGCCGTGCGCAGCGCAATGCCAGATTCGTTCATCGGCATAGACATCATAGTAGGATTTCCCGGCGAAACCGAAGAGGATTTCATGCAGACCTACGATCTACTCGCGGAACTCGCTCCGGCCTACCTGCACATATTTCCGTTCTCGGAAAGAGCAGGAACTCCGGCCGTCTCCATGCCCGGCAAGGTTTCCCCTGCCGTAAAGACGGAACGGGCGGAACGTCTCAACGGACTTTGCGTAAGGCTGCACCGCCAATTTTACGAACGTCACGAAGGCACCCGCTCGAAAGCGCTTTTCGAATACCGCGGCAACAACGGCATGATGTACGGCTACACGGGAAACTACATACGCTGCAAAGCCCCCTACGATCCGGCTCTTGTAAACGGAATATGCGATGTAAGACTCGAAAAAACCGATTCGGACGGCATAATGAAAACATCCGTAACCGAAAAATAACAGCAACAGGCTCTCCGGAATACATATTCCGGAGAGTTAATTTATTATATTTGCTGATCGAACGGCTGCGGGCTGCGAGTGCAGACAGACGCCCGTCACCGCCACGACATACCGGCAACCGCCGCATAAAAACTACACTCCAAACAAGTCCGAAATATGCGCAAGAAAATATCCATAGGGTTCATAAGCCTGGCATTCATACTGTTATTCGCAGGTGGAATATCCATGTACGAACTCAACAGGCTGCAACGACAAACCCGCGAAGTACTCGAGACGAGCGACCGCAACGTCCGTCTTGCCGACAAGATGTTCGCAGCCCTGCGCAAGCAAAACAGCTCCATACTCAGAATGACCCTTTCCGGCGGCGCGACACCGGACGACAATTACACGACGGGTAAAAACGATTTCGACAAAGCGCTCGCAGACGCCTCAGCATCGACTACCGAACGGAAAGACCTGACAGAAATATACGAAGCCAACACCCACTACCGATTCATAATATCGGGATACACGCAAGCCGTCGAAAACGGCGAAGCGACAGAATGGTTTTCGTCGACATACCTTAACGCCTATTACCAGCTCGACGAAGCCATAATGAATTACGTGACCTCGCCGGCCACATCCAACACGGCACGTATCTCCATGCTCGAGGACAGTGTCTACAAGACCATAACACCGAGCATTCTGACACTTATAATAGCTATCATCATAGTCTTGATGTTCTACTTTTTCGTGGACAGTTTCTATGTCCGTCCGATCACACGCATATACCAGTCCCTGCGCAATTATGTCAAACACCGCATACCGTTCGCACCCAAATTCGAAAGCAACGACGACGAAATAATCGGAATCAAGGAAACTATCGAGGAACTCATCGAACAACGCAAATCGAAATGAGGACAGGCTTGGTATTCAAATACATAGGCGCGGTACTGCTGCTCGATTCGATATTCATGCTAATATCGGCAGTCATATCGTGGTTCAACGGAATGGACAGCGGCTTCACGCCTCTCATGCTATCTTTTTTCCTAACGGCCATACTCGGAATATTTCCCCTGATCTTCGTAAGGCGCAAGGAACAGATCAATGCCAAGGAGGGGTATTGCATAGTCACCGGAGCCTGGCTGATGTCCTGTCTGGTAGGGACATTCCCCTATCTGCTTTGGGGAGGTGAATTCGACATGGTAAACGCATGGTTCGAAAGCGTCTCCGGATTCACCACTACCGGCTCTACGATACTTACCGACGTCGAGGCGTTGCCGCGAAGCTTGTTGTTCTGGCGTGCATCCACGCATTGGATCGGGGGCGTCGGCATAGTAATGTTCGCACTGGCCATATTGCCTGCACTGGGCAAAACACGCATGACGCTCTACCGCGTGGAACTGTCCACGCTGGCCAAGGACAACTACCGTTTTCAGACCCAGAAAATAATCCGGATACTGCTTTTCGTCTACGTCGGCCTCACGTTCGCCGAAATATCGTTGCTGCGCATAGCCGGCATGGAGTGGTTCGATGCCATAACTCACTCCTTCTCCACTATGGCGACAGGCGGTTTCAGTACCAAGAATGCCAGCATAGCGGCGTTCGACAACGTATGGGTAGAAATCATCATATCGGTATTCTCTTTTATAAGCGGTCTGCATTTTGGTCTGATATTCACGACGCTCATAGGAGGTCACAACAACGTATTCCGTTCCGAAGTGGCACGCTACTATTTCATATTCACCGTAACGGGAATACTTATAATGGCTCTGAACCTGTGGACCACCAACACCTATACCACATTTCCCGAAGCACTGCGCTACAGCGCGTTCCAAGGCGTCACGATAATATCGACCACAGGTTTCGCCACAGCCAATACGAATGTATGGCCGCCGCTTTCGATAGCCATACTGTTCATGTTCATGATACAATGCGCATGTGCAGGCTCTACGGCGGGAGGTCTGAAATGCGACCGTGTATTGCTCGCGGCCAAGGTATTCAAAAACAAAATCCGCCAGCAACAGCACCCCAATGCGGTGCTACGCATCAAGCTGGACGGCGTCACCCAAGACGACTCTACAGTAAATTTCGCCATGTTGTACATTGTAGTCTATCTACTTTTTATTATTTTAGGGACATTAATATGTACGGCATGCGGCGTAGACTTCATATCCTCGCTCAGCGCATCGGCGACTTCCATGAGCAACGTCGGGCCGGGCTTCGGAATCGTAGGTTCCATGGACAACTTTTCGGCAATGCCCGACATAGGAAAACTGACCTCCTCGCTGCTCATGCTTTTCGGTCGTCTGGAAATATTCGGCCTACTGCAACTGTTCATGATCAAATGGTGGGTATAGGACTGCCTATATGTAACCGGCTATATTCCGACGACACGCAAGCCATTAAAAACGATTTGTTATGAAACGCCTGTCAATACTTCTCATCACGATATGCCTGTTACTGCCTGAGGCGGTTTCGGCGCAAAGACCCCAAAGGGACAAGAAACGAGACAAGACCGAAATCGTCCGGCCGCAACCGACCTACGAAGAGATGCTCGAAAAACTCTCCGAGTTGAAACATTCTGAAACTACAATTGAAAAGCAACTCTCCGAAGCACGGGAATTGTTTTCCGCAGGCGGTCCCGGCAAGGAAAACCTCGGTACCCGGATCATGGAACTGGAAAAACAGCTGTTCTCGCTGCGAGAAGAACTCGACGCACTGTCGGCACGGATAAACGCCATGGAACAGGAGCAAGGCTACAGCCGCCCGGCAACTATGCCTGTAACTACAGACCGCACGCCTAAAAAAGCCATGCTTACCGCCAATACCTATTTCCGCGACAACATGCCTGCCGACGACTACGAACTGCTTGCGAAAGCCCAGTCTCAGGAAACCGCCGCGGCAGCCACGGCCGCAGAGATCAAGAGCAACTACGACCGTATGGCCATACTGCTCTCCACCTACTATATAGTGGACAAGGGGCCACAGGCCGACAGTATATACAATATAATAGTTTCGCTCGCAGACGCCAATGAGACTTTGGCCGCTTCGCTCGCAAACGTATGGAACAGCATCTTCGAGACCAAAATTTATTCCTATAACTATATTCTCGACAAGAACGGCGAACGCGTATTGCTCGAAGATCAAGAGAGACAGATGAACAACCTGCGACTGCTCGAAAGCGAAATCAACGGCGAATACATGTATAGTTCACTGGCCAGATACGCTCTCGAAAAACTTCTGATAACCGGCTACGAAACTCGTATAGCAGACATGGCCGGACTGTCGGAAGCGGTAGATTCGCTTGGATCGCTCGTTCCGCCGACGCAACATATAGATGACTTTTTCCTGAAAAAACTCGATACGCGGGAGAGAATGTTCTACGACCTGTCGGACGTGGAACTCGTCAAACCGGCAAAATATGCCAACACTAACCGTATTCCGCAAGTCGAGATATTCCCGCGCGGCAGCATATACCGCATACTGTTGGGTGCATATTCTCGTCCCCAACCGATATCAATATTCAAAGGAGCATATCCGATGTCGCAGGAAACCAAAGCCGACAAAAAACACTATTATTACGCCGGAGGATACGCGACTCTCGAGGAAGCCTCCGCAGCGGCTGCCCGGCTAAAAAAACAAGGATTCCGCAATCCTCAGGTCGTCGCATGGCACGACGGCGTTTACGACGGGGCCGCTTCGGGACAATCTAAAAATCTCGCGACGACGGGTACCGTAAAATACCGTATAGAGATAACCGGTGCCGGAGACAGTCTCAGCCGCATGGTACGCGACGCTATAACCAATCAGGCTGCCGGCAAGGAGATATCGCGACTGGTAAATGCCGAAAACGGCGAGACCATGTTCATCGTCGGATCGTTCAATACCAAAGCTCTGGCCGACACTCTCGCAGCGGACATTACGGCTGCCGACCCTTCGCTCAACATAAAGGTAGTACCGATACAATAATACGCACGACGACGCCAGACGCACACGAATACGAATACTCATATAATTAACCATAATACGACATGACCGTAATCATCATCCTCATACTGCTCGGAATATTCCTTCTGGGAGTAGAACTCTTCCTTTTGCCGGGCATATCGGTAGCCGGCATAGGCGCTTTGGGCGCATGCGGATTCGCCGTCTACAAGGCATTCGCCGACTACGGCAATACGGGCGGCCTTCTGGCTCTCGCGGCCGTCATAGTCCTCTCCGTCATACTTATTATCGTCGGTATGAGGGCTAAAACATGGAACAGACTGTCGCTCAAAAACAAAATAGACAGTTCGTCGCAACCTAATCCGGAAAACGAAAACATAAAACCCGGCGACCGCGGAACGACGATCACGCGTCTCGCCCCCGTAGGCAAGGTACAGATCGGCGACCGCACATTCGAAGCCAAATCCATAGACGTCTACATAGATCCCCGCAAAACGGTCGAGGTCACCGGATTCGACAATTTTTCGATACTAGTCCGCGAAGCCGAGGATACGACGCATAACGCATGACCGCCGCCCTGCCCGGAATCGCAACAGGTATGAAACCTACATGACATAACCCCAAACCGGAAGGCGACCTTACTGCACGACGACACATCAAGATTAAACTTAAATAAAATCAAATACACTCAAAACCAATGGAAAATATCGGACTTATAATCGTATCGGCCATAGTGATAATAGTGCTGCTGTGGCTGTTGTTCTATTTTATCCCTGTAGGCCTGTGGTTCAAGGCCATGCTTTCGGGCGTGCGGGTATCTATGCTCCAGCTCATACTGATGCGCTGGAGAAAAGTGCCGGCCACTCTTATCGTGAACGAAATGATTACCGGGACCAAAGCCGGACTGACGCTCAATCCGAACGATCTGGAAGCGCACTATCTCGCCAAAGGCAATGTACCCAACGTGATTCAAGCCCTCGTATCGGCGCAAAAAGCCAATATAAACCTCGATTTCAAAATGGCTTCGGCAATAGACTTGGCCGGCCGCAACGTATTCGAGGCGGTACAGATGTCCGTAAACCCGAAAGTCATCAACACTCCCCCCGTATCGGCCGTCGCCAAAAACGGTATCCAGCTGATAGCTAAAGCCCGTGTCACCGTCCGCGCCAATATCAAGCAACTGGTCGGCGGCGCCGGCGAAGAAACCGTACTCGCCCGCGTAGGCGAAGGCATCGTCTCGTCGATAGGCTCGGCCGAGTCGCATACGGTAGTGCTCGAGAACCCGGACAACATATCGCGCGTAGTGCTCGAAAAAGGACTCGATGCGGGAACTGCGTTCGAGATACTCTCCATAGACATCGCCGATATAGACGTGGGTAAAAACATCGGTGCAGAACTCCAGATAGATCAGGCCAATGCCGACAAAAACATAGCGCAGGCCAAAGCCGAAGAAAAACGCGCCATGGCAGTGGCATGGGAACAGGAGAACAAGGCGAAAGCGCAGGAGGCACGCGCACAAGTGATATTGGCCGAAGCCGAGATACCTCGCGCCATAGCCGAAGCTTTCCGCAACGGCAATCTCGGCATCATGGACTACTACCGTCTACAGAATGTACAGGCCGACACGCAGATGCGCGAAAGTCTCGCCAAACCCGACAAAAAGTAACACTCGTAACCATCCGACCTACACGGAGCGGACGATCCGGACGACCTTACCTAACGTCGTCACGGCAGAGAATCATCTACATCGCACCGGCTCCATTTACGACGGGGTTGTGCCAAAACTTAGTGTTTTGGCACAACCCCGTTCAAGTGTGTTAGAACGGGTAAAAAAAGGGCTGTGAGTAAGGACAACAGGAGCTTACGGAATGTAAATGACTTAAACCGATTCACTATAAAACCGCAGCAGATTCCCAGTTATGACATACCGTCTTGCTTTTCACCTACTCCCTCCTACGAACGCATTCCCTCATATCGGTAACCAAACGTCCCCGTGCGCAACCGTCGACGGCGACAAACAGTCAGCAGAAACATGCCCGGATACGCTGTTGGCAGACAGAACTGACAGCCGACAGTGCCATAATGTCATTTTCTGGGTGCTGGCATACTGTTTGCGCTGCGGGTGAATGTCTATTTACATTCGCAATCATATAAACATAAACACATATGCAGAACGGCAAGATAGGGGTAACGACAGAAAACATATTCCCCATTATCAAAAAATTCCTTTATTCCGACCATGAGATATTCCTGCGTGAACTCGTTTCCAATGCGGTAGATGCAACGCAGAAACTCAAGACGCTCTCTTCAATGGGCGAATGGAACGGCCAAACGGGCGACCTTACCATACACGTCGAAGCGGACAAGGATAAACGCACGCTCACCATTTCCGATGCAGGCATAGGCATGACCATGGAAGAAGTCGACAAATACATCAACCAGATCGCATTTTCCGGCGCCGAAGAATTCATGGCCAAATACAAGAACCAGACGATCATAGGCCACTTCGGTTTGGGATTCTACTCGGCATTCATGGTAGCCGACAAGGTCGAGATCATAACCCAATCGTATAGGGAAGATGCTCCGACTATAGTATGGTCGTGCGACGGTACCCCCGAATTTACCATGGAGGAACGCGCCGAAAAAAGGTCGCGCGGTACGGACATCGTGCTTCACCTCAGCGAAGATTGCGCAGAATTCGCCGACGAAACGCGTATCCGCGGCATGTTGCGTAAATATTGCCGCTACCTGCCCATACCCATAGCCTGCGGCAAGGAACAGGAATGGAAAGACGGCAAATATGTAGATACCGACAAGGACTACATAGTCAACGATACCGACCCGCTGTGGACGCATGCTCCAGCCGATGTAACCGACGAACAGTACCGCAATTTCTATCGTGACATGTACCCCGGCAGCGAAGACCCGCTGTTCTGGATACACCTCAACATAGACTATCCGTTCAACCTCACCGGCATACTCTATTTCCCGAAAATACACAACAACTTCGAGATACAGAAAAACAAGATACAGCTCTACAGCAATCAAGTGTACGTCACCGATTCCGTGGAAGGAATAGTACCGGAATTCCTGACGCTGCTGCACGGAGTCATCGACTCGCCGGACATACCGCTTAACGTATCGCGAAGCTATTTGCAGAGCGACGGCAACGTCCGCAAGATTTCGGGCTATATCACTCGTAAAGTAGCCGACAAACTGCAGGAGTTGTTCCGCGACAAACGCGAAGAATACGAAGGCAAGTGGGACGACCTGAAAATATTCATAGAATACGGCATAGTCACCGACGAGAAATTCTCGGAAAGGGCTTCCGAATTCATGTTGCTCAAAAATACCGACGGCAAATACTTCACCATAGACCAGTACAAGGAACTGATCGGTGCAGCCCAGACCGACAAGAACGGCACGCTCATATACCTTTATGCCGAAGATACCGTAGGCAAACACAGCTTCATCGAGGGCGCCAAGGCAAAAGGTTACGACGTGCTGCTCATGGACGGCCAACTCGACAACCACTTCATAAGCTGGTTCGAAAACAAGTACAAGGATTGTCGTTTCGTCCGTGTCGATTCCGACATTACCGACAAACTTATAGAAAAGGACGACAACCGTACCATGTCGCTCAGCAGCGAGCAGCAGGACATCATGCGACCGGTATTCGAAAGCCAGCTTCCGACTGGAGACAAGATATTCTACAACGTCGAGTTCGAAGCCATGTCGCCGACAGATATGCCTGTCACTATCGTACAGGACGAATACATGAGGCGTATGAAGGAAATGGCCGCTATGGGCGGAGGAGGCATGATGCAGTTCTACGGCCAGATGCCCGACAACTACACCCTCGCAGTGAATGGCAATCATCCGCTCGTAATCGACGTACTCGAAGATGTACAGAAGGAATACGGCGATAAGCTCAAGGAACTGAACAAGAAAATCGGCGAGGCCGAGAAACAGCAGAACAGTCTTACGGAACTTATCAAAGACAAGAAAGAAGCCGATCTTACGTCCGAAGAAAAGGAACAAAAGGCAGCTTTCGAGAAACAGTTGTCGGAACTGCGCGAAGAACGCACGAAAGAACTCCGTGAAGCGGGATCGAAAAACAGGATCGTCAAACAGCTCGTCGATCTGGCTTTGCTGGCAGGCGGAATGTTGCGCGGCAGCCAGCTCACCGACTTCATCAAACGGAGCGTCGATATGATAGAAAAATAATGCCCAATACGGCAAGCGTTGCCGTATCCGATAATCGACAAGCGCGGCGGGACAGTTGCTGTCCCGCCGTTTTCGTATTCCGCGACAGCTCCCGCCCCCCCTACTATGCATGCAGACACAGCCATACGCACCCGCGTTATAAATGCCGGTCGATATCTCAACCTGATAAACGCCGACACGGCGTCCAGACTCCGCGTTTCAATCTATAACTGTACACTCAATATAAAAACTTCTATCATGCGTATCGGCGCGACTTCGGCCGAATACACTTTCGATAGCCGCAATCTTACGGAAAATAACAAAGCTGTCATTCCGCAATTCGGGTATAACCGCTATCGGGAACATTGAACGCCAGCGACGGTCACATTGTACATATCCGGCTGTCCAAAAATAACAAGCGTCAGGCTTCTTCGAGAAGCCTGACGCTTGTTTCAATATACGCATACGGACGGTCAGTATTGTTCGTCCTCGTTGGGAAAACCGCCGCTCTTTACATCGCTTACATACTCCCCGAAAGCGTTGGCCATGACCTCGCCTATATTCGCGTAACGACGCAGGAAACGAGGCGAGAAATCGTTGGTTATTCCGAGCATGTCGTGTGCGACGAGCACCTGCCCGTCCACATAACGCCCCGCACCTATACCTATTACCGGTATGCTCAATTCTTTAGCCACACGTCCGGCCAACTGTGCCGGTATCTTTTCAAGCACGAGACCGAAACAACCGGCCTCTTCCAGAAGATGCGCGTCTCGGACGAGTTTCTCGGCTTCGGCTTCCTCCCTCGCGCGGACGGCATAAGTTCCGTAACGATGTATCGACTGCGGCGTAAGCCCCAGATGCCCCATGACAGGAATCCCGGCACTGAGTATCCTGTCCACGGATTCCATGATCTCCTTTCCGCCCTCTATCTTCACAGCTCCGGCCTCGGTCTCCTTCATTATCCGTATCGCCGAACAAAGCGCCTCTTTGGAATTGCCCTGATACGTTCCGAAAGGCATATCGACGACTACCAAAGCACGCTTCACGGCACGGGTTACGGACTGCGCATGATATATCATCTTGTCGAGAGTCATCGGAACCGTCGTTTCGTATCCGGCTATCACATTGGCTGCGGAATCGCCTACGAGTATCACGTCTATTCCGGCACGGTCGAGAATACAGGCCATCGAATAGTCGTAACTCGTAAGCATAGCTATTTTTTCGCCGCGTTTCTTCATCTCCGACAAACGGAGCGTAGTAACGGGCCTAAGTGTTCCTTCTGTTGACATCGTTAAATTATATTATAGGCGGACAAAGTTATAAGACTTTTCCGATAAACGGGACAATTACTTTACGAAAGTAACTGCATGAAAAATCGAACACGGCTCTGACTGACTGTTACTCCGGCAATACCTATACGACCAAAGGAACTAAAGAAGCTCGCGTCGGTAGTGACCGAACATATGCCATAACACCGCACCCGCGGATACCGCCACATTAAGCGAATGTTTAGTTCCTGCCTGCGGAATTTCGATTCCACCGTCGCACATGTCGGCCACGGACTGCGAAACGCCGTCCACCTCGTTGCCGAATACCAGCGCGTACTCCACACCCGCCTCCGGCACGAATTCATCGAGCATCACCGCACCCTCTACCTGTTCCACGGCAATCACGCGGTATCCATTCCCCTTCATGGCGGTCACGGCCTCCGCCGTCTCGCCGTAATAACTCCACGGCACGGTATTCTCGGCACCCAACGCCGTCTTGTGCAGTTCGCGCGAAGGAGGAGTTCCCGTTATGCCGCACAGCAACAGACGCTTCACGGCAAAAGCGTCGCACGTGCGGAAAAACGAGCCCACATTATTGGCGCTGCGCACATTATCGAGTATCACCGTTACCGGAATACGCGCAGCATGCGCGAACTCTTCTACGCTCGGCCGTTGAAGTTCCTCGTTACTTATCTTTCTCATCGGTTATTCTGTTTTAGGCGCGAAGTGTTTTTTACGCATAATGCACCTCCGACCTTTGTACAGTTAAAAAAAATTTATACATTTATGGTTTGAAGAATCGAGACCTTCGCGGTCAAAATTATCAATTATTTATTTAAAAACCGCTTAAACACATTTCGCTTATGGGGAACACTCCGACAATTTTCTGGTTGATACCCGCGGCGTCGCTTATCGCACTTGTGTTTGCCTGGATATTTTTCAGGCAAATGAAAAGGCAGAGCGAAGGAACACCGCGAATGAAAGAGATAGCTCAGTACGTGCGCGAGGGCGCAATGGCATATCTGAGACAACAGTATAAGATCGTAATAATAGTATTCGTCGTATTGGCGCTCTTCTTCGCATGGCTCGCATTCGGCCTCGGAGTACAGAACAAATGGGTGCCGTTCGCTTTCCTCACCGGCGGTTTCTTCTCAGGTCTGGCCGGATACATCGGTATGAGGACGGCTACATACGCCTCCTCCAGAACGGCGCACGCCGCCAGCCAGTCGCTCAACCGCGGTCTACAGGTAGCATTCCGCAGCGGTGCAGTCATGGGACTCGTGGTAGTAGGACTCGGACTTTTCGATATTTCATTGTGGTACATAATACTCAACCATTTCGTCGATATCGACGGTCCGCAGAAGATGGTGGTAATGACCACTACCATGCTTACATTCGGAATGGGGGCTTCCACGCAGGCACTCTTCGCCCGTGTCGGCGGAGGCATATACACCAAAGCAGCCGACGTAGGCGCGGACCTCGTCGGCAAGGTCGAAGCCGGAATACCGGAAGACGATCCGCGCAACCCGGCGACTATAGCCGACAATGTAGGAGACAATGTAGGAGACGTGGCCGGCATGGGCGCAGACCTTTACGAAAGCTATTGCGGCTCCATACTGGCAACCGCAGCCCTCGGTGCGGCGGCATTCATATTCGATCCGGCCATACAGATGAAAGCCGTACTCGCCCCCATGCTTATCGCCTCGGTAGGTATCATTCTTTCCGTAATAGGCATCTTCACGGTGCGCACCCGCGAAGGCGCCTCCATGAAACAGCTGCTCGGCTCGCTCGGCTTCGGCGTGAATCTCAGTTCCATACTGATAGCCATAGCTTCGTTCGCCATTCTCTATCTGCTCGAAATGCCCAACTGGGCGTGGATAGCCGGTTCGGTAGTCATCGGCCTCGTGGCAGGCGTCATCATAGGACAGGCTACGGAATACTACACATCGCACTCATTCAAACCGACCCGCAAGATAGCCAGCAGCGCCGAAACCGGACCGGCCACCGTGATCATCTCCGGCATCGGAATGGGCATGATTTCGACCGCGATACCAGTAATAACGATTTGCATAGCAATCATCATGTCGTTCCTGTGCGCAATAAGATTCGACGTGGCAAACATGTTGACGGCACAGAATCTCCAGATCGGTCTCTACGGTATAGCCATAGCCGCAGTTGGCATGCTCTCGACACTCGGCATCACCCTCGCGACAGACGCATACGGCCCGATAGCCGACAACGCCGGAGGCAACGCACAAATGGCAGGTCTCGGCGAGGAAGTACGCAAACGCACCGACGCACTCGACGCACTCGGCAATACGACGGCAGCCACCGGAAAAGGATTCGCGATAGGATCGGCCGCACTCACCGCACTGGCACTGCTCGCATCGTACATAGAAGAAATAAAGATCGGCTTCGGACACCTCGGCGAGAAGACGCTGGAACTTTCGGGCGGCAGAACCGTAGAAGTAGCCAATGCTACGATACTCGACTTTATGGATTACTACCAGATAACGCTCATGAATCCTAAAGTGCTCATAGGAATATTCATGGGAGCCATGATGTCGTTCCTCTTCTGCGGCCTTACCATGAATGCCGTAGGCCGTGCCGCCCAGAGCATGGTCAACGAAGTACGCCGTCAGTTCCGCGAGATAAAAGGCATACTTACCGGTAACGCTACGCCCGACTACGCCCGTTGCGTAGCCATATCGACCAAAGGCGCCCAGAGGGAAATGCTGATGCCGTCCCTCATAGCCATACTCGTACCGATACTTATGGGTGTCGTATTCGGTGTTTCGGGTGTTATCGGTCTGCTTGTCGGCGCCCTCGGCGCAGGATTCGTACTCGCCATTTTCATGGCCAACTCAGGCGGCGCATGGGACAATGCGAAAAAATATGTCGAAGACGGCAATTTCGGAGGTAAAGGCTCCGAAAGTCATAAGGCTACCGTCGTAGGCGACACCGTAGGCGATCCGTTCAAGGATACTTCGGGTCCTTCGCTCAACATCCTCATCAAACTCATGAGCATGGTAGCTATCGTAATGGCAGGTCTCACGGTAGGCTTCAGTCTGTTCTGATACCGACCTGCCGACTGTACAAACGCCGCAGCCCATAAACGGAGCTGCGGCGTTTGAATAAATATAAATTTAATAAGTCTGTTATTCTCAAATAACTCTATTACAAACACCAATCATTTCAGTCATTATAAAAGCGAAAACACATAAAAAATACTAACTAAAACATTATCCCAAACAGCCATTCCCTAATAACGACAGTCGTCTGGTATTGTAACTTCCATCCGGTTTAAAAATAGCCTGATTCAATATTCTTATCTGCGATTCATTTCGGATTTCAGAAATCCGATCTATAATTTCAAGTTCTGAATAAAGGAACCAACGTTCCAATAACTCTTTATAGTTCCCCGCATCTTCTGGCCTAATATTTTGTACGTATCCAAAATATTCCATGAACTGCGGAGTTGCTATAGTATTAATAATATGAAGAATTTCATCCATAGCATTTTCACTTCCTGACAAATATGTCCACAATTCATTCGCGATCAAAATCTCTTCTGGAGCACAGAACTTCTCAGCTTCAATCAAATAATTAAGGAAACGCTCTTTATCATATCCCGTATTACTATCAGATGTTGGATCAAATGGAAATCCGAAAAAATATTTTACCTGTTTATTCGGATATAATAATTTAAGAACGGCTTTCGATTGAAGTATCTTTTGTTTTTCACTACGCATTTCCCCTGAATTCGGTCTAACAGATTTCAACTCGATCGCAATAACTTCCTGTCCAGTTATAAACATACAATCTACCGTAAATTTTGAAGCATCTTGCATCTCACCGAATGCATTCTCTGCAAGCAATTGATCTTCAATCGAAACACATGGTGTCCTATTGCCATTTTTAAGATCAATCATTATATTAGAAATCACATTACTTTGATATTCATAAATAGTTTTACCTGAAAATGTTCTCTTTTCACCATCACACAAAATATGTGCGACTGATTCAAAAAAAGATAGTCCCAATGCAGTATTCAATCCATGCATCCAACTGCTCAGACTGATAAAATCATATATATTGCCAACTCGTCCGGACAGTTTATTTGCAAATGCATTTAAAAAAGCTATATGAAACGGAGCATTCCGATTAATACCTGACTTCTCAGGAAATGAAGCAAATCTGGAACACAAAACCTTTATAACCGCATGGGCAATCCGCTCCTTTTTATCATTAGATAACGACATGGTTATTTATTTTTAATATGGAAAATTATTTCAGCATAAGCACCTTTATCTTTTTCCGTTCTATTTAAAACCGGTCGTTTATAACGTTTAACGATACGCATATCCGCACGCTCTGCAATAGAAGGATACAAATCATACTTATCATTCGCAATCAAGAAAATATCATAATCATCTACCAAATATTTTTTTGCATTAAGCAAAACCTCAGATATTCCGACAACATAACTGTCAAGCGCACTTTTTCCTTGACCTTTATATAGAGGTCCAATTTCCAAATCATCATGACGCTCAAACCCGAATAAATCATATGCATAAGCATGTTGTTCATGATAATCGATCATACCTACATATGGAGGACTTGAAAATATTCCTTGTATTTTTTGTCCACTAACAATACTCCATAAATCAGGACATTGTTCATTTAAAGCTTGTACCAAATCAATAGATCTGCTATCACCGGCCAAACAATATTGATGTGTATCTGTTTTTATTTTGGAAAATTCGGCTAATCTTACAATTGTATCTTTACTATAGGTTTTCCACCATTTTAATATTGAAAACAAAGGCTTGCAAATTTTCCCGTGTTTTCTACAATAATATGTGGTTGTTACAGGATCTTTTAATGTAGCCAAATCTGCATGTGTCGTAGCACGACAAGAACGCATCGTGCGGCTCAATATCACATACAAAACATTTTTTATTTTCGTATCCTGCACCTGCTTAATCAGATCATACACAAAATCTAATTCACGTCTAATATGATCGGTATACCACTTTTCGATAAAATTATTGGAGTTATCCTGTAGCAACCGTATATCATATTTTTGAATTAACCTCATATATATCGGCAAAAATTCGCCAGCCTTTTCTTGACCATATACACTGTCATCCAATTGTTTCAACTGCACTTTTCTTTTGAATTCCGGTACCGGGAACCACACGTCATTAAATTTTTTCAACTCAGACAATAACTCTTCTTCGAATTCCGTAGTGCGGCTGCCTTT
Source organism: uncultured Tidjanibacter sp. (assembly GCA_947852905.1). Lineage (GTDB taxonomy): Bacteria > Bacteroidota > Bacteroidia > Bacteroidales > Rikenellaceae > Tidjanibacter. The sequence continues at coordinate 41,694 of CANTVF010000007.1, forward strand.
AATAAAAGAATTTAAAGACGACGTAATATGCTCAATCTCTTCTTTTAACCGTACAAAATCGACATATGATATTTTTACATTAGAAATCAAAGCGTTAAATGCAGAAATATCTATACCTACAGCATGTAGCCCCAATTCGTTAGCTTGTACTAAAGTTGTTCCGCTACCACAAAATGGATCCAAAATTACATCTCCGGGCTTGAAACATACCGAAGTCTTGAAATCGTCAACATGTTGATCCAAAAAATACTCAGCCAGTTGAGGTATAAATTTACCTTTATAAGGATGTAACCTATGTACATGCTTAGTTGTTTCTGTTTCCTTTAAATTGTCAAATGATAATCCCCAATTTAAATCCTCTCCAAGTTTTTCTTTCCATTTTTTTTCTCGTGGGCCATTCAGAGAACTATAATAGTCAATAAGTTCTTTTTTGGATACTAATACAATCCCGTTCTCGATAAATCTATTTATTTTTCCATAATTGATAAGGTAGGCAATATTTGAACTCGTTACATTTTTGCCCAAATATTCCGAAGCCCACGCACTGGCTGCTTTTATATTAAACACATCATCCATCATTATCGCTGTCAATCAATATTTGCCTACGATCAATATAAAAACTGAGTTGCTAAAATACCTTTTTGAATGAACATCTTGTTATCCGGAAAATTTAAAATCTTCGTGATTAGCAAATCATACAAATGATATTTACTAAAAACTCAATATATGCTAACAAAGATACGCATTCATTTACTCATACACAAAACCACTAACATTCCACGCATTATAATTACCATGTGGCACTCAGCCTGTTCTGATACCGACCCGCCAACTGTACAAACGCCGCAGCCCATAAACGGAGCTGCGGCGTTTGAATATGAGGCTACAGCAAACATTCACCGAGGCAGATACTATTGAAATAGCGTTTTATTTTAATACTTTTGCAGTATATGTAAAAAGCACGCCGCCAACCGTTACCGCGGCGCGGTAAATTTCACTCTACATATACTGACATGAAATATTTTACAAGACTCGCCATACTATCCGCCATGCTCTCGGTGTCTTGCCTTGCATCGCATGCCCAGAAATTCGTTTGGGACGCCGATTTCGACTACAAGTTCGACAACAGGGAATACGCCTCCATGAAGAATCCGTATACGTCGGCTACATATTTCAGTGTCAGACTTACTCCGGAAATAGGTTTGGAATGGGGTAAAGGAATGAAACGCCACCGTATTATGGCAGGTGCCGACGTAATCATAGATTTCGGCACCAATTCGCAACGCATACCGGAAATGGTCCTTTATTACAACTATATACGACGAGGCGACGCCACGACATTCGGCGTATGGGCAGGACGTTTCCCGCGCACAAACATGATCGGCACATATTCCAACGCTTTCTTCAGCGAATACGTGACCTATTACGACAGCAATCTGGACGGTCTGTTGATAAACTATGCAGGTCACAACGGATACGTGGAACTCGTCTGCGACTGGAACAGCATGTATGCGGCCGATCGACGGGAAAAATTCATGATTTTCTCATCCGGTCTGCTGAATCGCGGCAGACTGTACGGCGGATACAACTTCAGCATGTTCCATCATTCGGTAAGCGGTACGGAAAAGGGCGTCGTAGATAACCTGCTCATATATCCTTACATCGGCTTCGACATGTCATACTGGCCTACGTTATTCCCGACATTATACATACAGGCCGGTTGGCTACAGGCTTTTCAGAACGACCGAGTATACGTCGGCAAATACGTCACGCCCGGCGGCTTTCAGCTCGAAGCCCGCGCCGAGACACGCTGGGGATTCGGAGTGTACGAAACGTTGTACCTCGGCGGCAACCTGATGCCGTATTATTACAGCACCCTTCCCGACCAACCGGTATACGGAGACGGGCTCTACTTCGGAGAACCGTTTTACCGTACCGAAGACGGAATATACAATCGTCTGGAAATATACTGGAAACGTAACTTCACTTCCGACATATCGCTGAAAATATCGTCGGTACATCACTACGACGGCAATTCATGGGGGTGGCAACAGCTTCTGGAACTGCAAGTCAAAATATCCGACCGAATGTTCAAACACCGCCGACCGCGAGAATAACAGCAACGAACATATGCGGCTATACAATGCGCGGATCACGTTATTCACGGGAAGAGATTGCCAAGCGGTACATACAAAACAAGGGGGGGGGTATGAGAACGCTAAGTTTTGACACAACCATTTTAAGGCGGTGAGAACGGATACAATGCAATGACGTGATTGCAATGGCTACATGAGAGTTTACCGAGGTAAATGACTTAGCCCGCATCAAAATAAAAACGCAGCAGATTATCCGTTATGACATACCCTCGTTTATCGTAATAGCATAGCGGTTACACTACGTCAGATCTCCGTAATTACCGAATCCTCCGCTCACACTTTTACAGCACTCGGGCGCGTTCCGCGTCAGAAACCGAACAGTTCCAAAAACCATTTCGGCGCGCGTATGGGTCGACGTGTGGCGGCATCTACGAATACGAGAACCACACGACCGGTATTGATCTTATCGCCAGCCTCGTTATATATTTCGTGGTCGAAAGTCAACTTGACGCCGGGTTTCTCGGCGACACGTATCTTTACCGTCAACAGATCGTCGTAATACGCCGGAGCTATATAATTCATGGATACCTCGCGAACGGGCAACATGACGCCCATGGCCTCCATTTCACGATAGGAAATGCCGCGCGAACGCATCATCTCCGTGCGGGCTACCTCGTAATAATTTACGTAATTGGAGTGATGCACCACTCCCATATTGTCGGTCTCCTTGTAACGTACCCTTATCTTAACTTCATATTCCGTCATCATAGCGTCTATAATCCGTTATTCACGCAACGTAATTCCTTTCTGAATTCCATGTACGGCAAGTCTGAACGCTCCGCCACAAAGTAACGACAGCAACCCGTCGTTCTACTCGAAAGTCATCATCACATCTTTCATCTCGCCTGACAACTCCGATGACAACCGCAAGGTTCCGTCCCCACCGACATACAATATGCCCGGCACGGAATTCCCGTGGGCAGACACCTTCACGGCATACTCCCCTGCTGCAGGCAACAATTTCGCCTTGTCTTCGATAATCACTCTGCCGTCGCCGCACAAATCCCCGATAACTATGTAACCGCGCGTGAGCATTTCGTGCGCCAGCTCCATATTTCCTTCCGCAATAACGTTACGCACTACGGTAGAACTTACCTTTTCGTTTCCCACATCCCTGCGCGATACGCGCTCGGACACGAAACCGTACTTGGGCTGTAAATCGAGCATGGAGAAAAAATCGCCGTGATCGCTTCCGAGATGATGATTGTAACCGACAACGAAGTATTTCATCCCTATACGCCCGACGAGTATTTCGCCTACGAATTCCGCTGCCGTCATGGCAGCCAGCTTTGCATCGAAAGGCAACACTACGCATACATCTATTCCTATCTCTTCCAACAGGAAAAGTTTCTCCTTCAGCGTATTGAGCAATTTAACATCGCCGCCGCGCGCCAACACCTGACGCGGGTGAGGCCAGAAAGTGACCACTACGCTCTGTCCGTCGATCTCCACCGCACGCGAACGTACCACATCGAGCAAGGCGCGATGTCCGTAGTGCAGGCCGTCGTAAGATCCGACCGTAACAACGGCATTATCCGACTTGACTATATCTTCCGTTGTATAATAAACTTTCATCGCTCTCCGATTTCAAGATCACATGTCGTTGTTCTCCTCGTTTTCCTTTACGAAATACGCCACCTTTTCGAGCAGTGTGGTAATATCGTAATTCTCCACCACTATGCCGAGCGGGAAATTGAGCGGTTTGGAAGTAAAGTTAAGCACACCCTTGATACCGGCATTGACAATCGGCACTACCAGATCGGCAGCCACCCTCGACGGACACGAAAGCACGGCTATGTTTATATCCATAGAAGCCACGTCGGCTTCGAAATCGTCCATGCTGTAGCAGGGAATATCGTCTATGGTGGTGCCTACCTTGGCCGGATCCACGTCGAATGCGGCCACGATTTTCAGATTCAACCCCTTGCCGTTGAAATAACGGGTGATAGCCTGCCCCAGATGTCCCATGCCTATTACGGCTATATTGACCGGATTGGGACTGTCGAGTATGTTGTTGATGAACTCGATAAGCACCTCCACATCGTATCCTTTCTTCGTATCGCTCGAAAATCCTATGAGCATCAGATCGCGGCGCACCTGTACCGCGGTAATGCCGTGTATGCCGGCCAGTACGTGGGAAAAGATATGGGAAATTCCCTGCTGGTGAAGGTTCATCAGAGTCCGGCGATATTCGCTCAGACGTTCTATTGTCTTTTCGGGAATATTGTTAGGCATATGTCGGTTTGTTTATCTCACGTTTATTGTATAGTCGCCGGAATATGTGACCAACGCCCACTGGGTATTGCATATGTCTCCCGCATCCGTCATTTCGAATCCGTAAGGAGTCTGCAACGGCGCCACCGGATCGCCCGAAAGCATTCCGCCCGCACCCTGTCCGCCGCAGAAAAGCATCACGGCATCGTACCCCCTGTAAGAATACAACGTAGGTATACGCCCGAAAGCCTCTATATAACGGCTGTCGAAATTCTGTACACGTTCATTCCCCCTGTCGGCATGGTATGACGTCACGAACGAAACGTTCAGTTTGAAGAACAGGTTGCGGTCCAGATTACGGTAACGCATCCATTTGGAATTCCCGATTACCGACATGCGTCCGGTACGTATCGAACGGGCGAGACGACTGTTCTGCACCGAACTGAGCGCAGCGAGAATCAGATCCACACCGGTTTCGTCGCCGGCCAGAACGACGAATACGTTCTCCGTACCGCTCTTCATCAAAAGGTCGTCTATCTGCTCCGAAGGCGTCCCCTTACGGTATACTATACGCTGGTAATGCCTGTTTCCGACCACCTCCTTCATTCTGCGTTCGAATTCCGCATCGTTCACGTCCGACGTAATGAATATTATATTCTTGTCCCCGTCCAGCAGCGATGCGAGTTTTTCGTAATGGCAATCCCGCTCCGGATAAAGTCTGAATACGGTATTACCATACCCCATAGGCACATCGGCAAGCGGCGACACCACAGGAATGCCATTGGCTCTCGAATAGCCGACCACGGCACCGAGCGTCTCCTCGTACACAGGTCCTATTATCAGATCGGTATCGTCCAGCGCGCCTTTATCGATCAAGGCGGCCACTTTCTGCGGCGAACGTTCCGTATCGTACAAATCTATATTGAGAATTTTCCCTCCGGCAGCCAGTTCACACGCAGCGAGCAAAGCCCCTTGATAAAACTCCATGAAAACGGGTTTTACCGCCCCCTTTTCCGTAAGCGGCAACATAAAGGCCACATTCGTAACGCCTCCGGGCAGATACTTCATATCCACCATGTCCCCCGCAACGCCTCCGACCGGCGGCAGCGACATACCGTTTTCCATAGTATCGGAACCATTGCCGGCAAGTGTCTCGCATGGTACAGGTATCTTCAAAAGCACCCCCGCCTTCAGTCCTTCTTTCACATTGTTTTCCGCCTCTATGGCCTCCACCGACACTCCGTATCGACGGCTAAGCGCATAAAGCGTCTCGCCCATTTCGACGAGATGGTACACATACTCATCCGACACGGCCGTAAGAGTCTCTGCGAAATCGTCCATTTGTGACAAAATCGTCTGCGGCGAGGTCTTGTCCATTTCAGACTTTCGTATAAGCAACTCGTCACCAGCCCGAAGATGCGCCGGATCGAGTCCCGGATTGTCCTGTATGAGAGTATTTATAGAAAGCGAATACTTTTTAGCTATGGAATAGGTCGTTTCGCCCGGTTGTATGGTGTGACGCGAAAACGTTCGCTGCAACTTTCGGCGCGTCATCTTTATTTCCGGCCGGTCGGTACACAGTATCCTTATCGTCTGTCCGGCTTTCAGACCGTCCGTTTTCACCGCAGGATTGTCATCGTAAAGTCGTGCCTCGTCAACACCGTAAAGCCGCGAAAGCGAATAGACCGTCTCTCCCGGAAGGACGGTATGCAGATAATAATCGGCTCCGTCCATGCGCACCACTTCGGACGCCCTGTCCGAAGGTTCCTGCGCAATACATATGCTTCCGGCAAGCACGACAGCCGCCACCAAGACCAGAAATCTTCTCATATCCACAATACAACTCAAATTTAAAGATCGGCAGCACTTGACAGCACTCCGCAATTTCACGTCACCGTGTCTACCGCACAGCATCGCGACAAAACGGAGACATGCGACCTATCACTTTCTGTTCACGGCGGCGTCCCTTAACCTGATCTCGGTAATCACCTTTTTCGTATATTGGGGGAAATCGCCGTTCATCATCCACGTATAATAACTCGGCTCCTCACGGAACACCTCCGCCACCGGTCGCCCCTTGTATTTTCCGAATCCGAACACTTCTACACCGTCCTTGTCGTACAGAATACGTCCGGCATAATCCGCCGGCCGGTTCTGCTCGGTAAACTTGGCGAGAAACTCCACATCGTTCTCCAGCTGAGGATAGCGGTCCAGCTGCGCCTTCAGCACTTCGTATGTGGCCAAAGTATCGGCCTCGGCCGAATGCGCGGCTTCGAGTTCCTTGTCGCAGTAGAACTTGTAAGCGGCCACGAGAGTGCGCTGCTCCATTTTATGGAATATGTTCTGAACGTCTATGAATCTGCGTTTCTTGAGATCCACATCCACGCCGGCACGCAGAAACTCTTCGGCCAGCACCGGAATATCGAACTTGTTGGAGTTGTATCCCGCCAGATCGCAACCGTCTATGTAGGCGGCAAGCGATTTGGCCAGCTGTTCGAAACGCGGTTCGTCCTTAACATCGTCATCCGTTATGCCGTGTACGGCGGTAGATTCCGGAGGTATGGGCATACCGGGATTTATCCGCCTCGTCTTGATCTCTTCGTCTCCATTGGGCAAAACCTTGACGAGCGAAATCTCCACTATCCTGTCCTTGGCCGGATCGACACCAGTAGTTTCCAGATCGAGAAATACTATCGGCCTTGAGAGTTTCAATTTCATAACCGCTATGCGTTAATGAGCATAGGCATGAGTATCATGAGCGTCTCGCTCGGCTGCACATCGTCGTACAACGGTTTGAAAACGCCCGACCGCGTCGAATCGGCCAACTCTATCGTTACGCTCGGAGTTTCGAGATTAGACAATATTTCAACCAGAAGCGTCGACTTGAATCCGATGACCACCGGGGTGCCTTCGTAGCTGCATGCCAGACTCTCGTTAGCCGAATAAGAAAAGTCGAGATCCTGTGCCGTAAGGTTTATGACGTTGTCGGCTATGTCCAGCTTGATGAGGTTGGTCGCCTGATCGGAACATACGGCCACACGCTTGATGGCGTTCAGCAAGCCGGCCCTATCGACGATCAGCCTGTTGGGGTTATTGGCGGGTATCACGCCGTTATAGTTGGGATATGTCCCTTCTATCAGCCGACACATGAGAGTACTGTTACTCAAGGTGAACTTCACGTTCTTGTTGTCGAAAGCAACTTTCACGGCATCGTCCTCCTTGAGAAGTATGGTACGCAACAGATTGGCGGGTTTCTTAGGCAATATGAACGATGCGCTGACTTTGTTTCCCTCGTCTTCTACGGTATACTTCACGAGCTTGTGCGCGTCGGTAGCCACGAATATGCACCGGCCGGGAGTGAGGTCGATGAATATACCGTTCATCACGGGACGCAACTCATCGTCGGCAGTAGCGAAAATAGCCTTGTTTATACCGCCCAGAAGTACGTCCACATCGAACACCGTCTCCTGAGCGTCGTCACCCAGAGGCAAAGCCGCCGGATAGCTGACACCGGAGGTTCCCGGCAACGTTATCGCTCCGGTCGCCCAGCTGATCTTTATTTCGCACGAAGATTCGTCCACGTCGAAGGTAAGCGGTTGTTCGGAAAATTCCTTCAACATGTCGATCAACAGTTTCACCGGCGCGGCTATCACACCTTCCGATTCTATCGAATCCGGAGTTATGGTCGAAGTTATGGTCGTCTCCAGATCGGAAGCCGTTACCTTCAGACCGCCATCCCTGACCTCGAACAGGAAATAATCGAGTATGGGGAGCGTATTTTTACTGCTTATCACCTTAGATGCGGTCGAGAGGCACGACAACAGCGACGAACTTGATATGACGAATTTCATGGTCTGTATGGATTTAGATTATTATACTTGCATATTAATTTTCAAAAGTAATGTTTTTACCCGATTTCGCCAAAACAAATCTTCCCGACGGGCACTCTTTCCGGCTATAGCAACATAGCCGTCCAAACCGCCGCAACAACTCCCCTATACCTAACTCCGAGCCCTTGTCATAACACTCCGTACCCACCAATGAAACTATTCGTCGTTACCGGCATGCAAACTCATTGTCATGAAAAAGTTTAAACCTCATGCCGGCCATTCGGCAAAACCGAGTCGACATTCACATATCGCAACGACGGATAAAAAAAACGAAAGTCACAGGATTACAGTTCAACACTTATTCATTAAATTTACGACCGTTACATCAGAATACGGATTCAGACCAAATTTCCAATATCTATCATGAAAATCACAGTAATAACGGCAGTATTGCTGCTCGGCATCGCAGCGACTACAGAAGGCTGCATACGCGAACCGGCCGAACGACCGGCCGAAGAATGCGTACAGCAGGGAGATGAGGTACCCGCATTCGACGTAACCACGCAATACGGCGATACGTTCCGCACACCGGACGATTGCATCGGACATATCACGACAGTAGTGTTCTTCGCCACATGGTGTCCCAACTGCCAAGCGGAACTGCCGGAGTTGGAACGGCTGTACAGAAAAATCGAAGACGACGACCGATATCGCCTCATAACCATAGCCCGCGGCGGAAAAGGCGATTACGCCCAGACGGAAACCATAGTGGGCGAATATTGGGATACCCGCAACTACACGATGCCTTATGCCCTCGATCCGGACCGCAAGATTTTCGAAAAGTTCGCGAGCGCCAATATTCCGCGCGTCTACATGATAGACTGCGAAGGCATAGTGTTCCGCAGGGAAGTCGCGCCGCAGATGACTGCCGAGGAGTATATCGGCATAATGGAACAGGCTTACTCGGCAGCAAAACATTGATCCGTCCACTGCACGGCATGCAGGTGTACGCAGCTCGCACAAATTTACCGATACATGACAGAAAAAAGACAGGCTGCTGGAATATTCAGCAGCCTGTTGTCATAATGCATATGCGCATTGCGGCGCGCCGCAATGCGCCAAACTGTAAATCCGTATCCGGAACTTTAACACAGGAGCTAACCGAAAAATACGTTTCGTAGACACTCCGCCGACGCAGACTCCACTACGTCGACCCTCCGGATATCCGCAAACCATGTCTTTCCGGACGACTTTCCACTATTTACCAGTCTCCGCAAAATATTTGTAGAACAGGGTTATGGTTTCGATTCCTCGATAAAAATTCTCGAGCCCGTAGCTTTCGTTAGGCGAATGAATGGCATCGCGGTCGAGACCGAATCCCATGAGTATGGACTTGATTCCGAGTATAGACTCGAAACCGCTTATTATCGGGATACTGCCTCCCGAATAGAACGGCAGAGGCTTCTTGCCGAACGTCTCTTCCATAGCCTTTTCGGCGGCATGGTAGGCAGGCAGATCGGTAGGAGAAACATAAGGCTGACCGCCGTGCAGGGCTTTAACCTCCACGCGCACGCTTTCGGGAGCTATGCTGCGGAAATGTTTCTCGAACAACTCAGCTATCTTGCGGTAATCCTGATGAGGCACCAGACGCATGGATATCTTGGCCGACGCTTTGGACGGAATGATGGTTTTCGTTCCCTCGTCTATGTAACCGCCCCAGATGCCGTTGACATCGAGCGACGGACGCACGCCGGTACGCTCCATTGTGGTGTAGCCCTTCTCGCCCTGTACCGCCGGTATATCTATAAGTTTCTTGTAATTCTCCACATCGAACGGAGCCTTGTTGAGGGCCTCTCTTTCGGCCTCGGACAATTCGCGCACATCGTCATAAAATCCCGGTATCGTTATATGTCCGTTTTCGTCTATCAGCGACGATATCATGCCAGCAAGCACGTTTGCCGGATTGGCCACCGCTCCGCCGAAAAGTCCCGAATGCAGATCCCTGTCCGGTCCCGTAACCTCTACCTGCATGTAGCACAGGCCGCGCAAACCGCAGGTTATCGACGGTGTATCCCATGCTATAAGGCTCGTATCCGACACGAGAATTATGTCGGCGCGCACTAACTCCTTATGATCCTCGCACCATTTGTAAAGGCTCTGCGATCCGATCTCCTCCTCTCCTTCGAGCATAAACTTAACGTTGCAGCGCAACTGCCCTGTGGCCACCAATGTCTCGAAAGCTTTGGCGTGCATGTAAAGCTGCCCCTTGTCATCATCGGCGCCGCGTCCCCATATGCGGCCGTCCTTTATAACCGGCTCGAAAGGCTCTGTCAACCATTCGTCTACCGGATCTTCGGGCATCACGTCGTAATGACCGTAAACCAGAACGGTCGGATACGACTGTTCGAGAATCTTCTCGGCATAAACCACAGGATTGCCGGCAGTGGGCATCACCTCGGCCTTGTCGGCGCCGGATTTGAGCAACGCATCGCGCAACCATTCCGCAGCACGCACCATATCGCCCTTATGGGCACTCTGCGCGCTTACCGACGGAATACGCAACAACTCGAACAATTCCTCGACAAACCTGTCGCGATTCTGCTCTATATACTTCTTTACTTCCATAACAATTATTTATATGACAAACAATTAATAACATTAATCAAAACTCATGCTTTATATCATGTCACGCATGTGCAGCCTCCTCTATTTTCGCGATGAACCGACGATTCAGTTCCTCGGCGGCAGCCTTGTCATGCGCTTCGCTGTAAACGCGAATGATAGGCTCCGTATTGGAACTGCGCATATGCACCCAACTGTCTGCAAAATCTATCTTGACACCGTCTATATCGGTAACCTTCTCGCCGGCATATTCTTCTTTTACACGCGCAAGTATCTCCTTGACATTCATACCAGGACGCAAGGTTATCTTACCTTTCGCCATATGATATTCCGGATAGCTCCTGCGCAGCTCGGTCATGCTCGCTCCGCTATGCGCGAGATGCGTCAGAAACAATGCCACGCCTACCAGAGCGTCTCTTCCGTAATGCAACTCCGGATATATGACTCCACCGTTACCCTCGCCGCCTATCACTGCGCCGACCTCTTTCATCTTGGCCACTACATTGACCTCACCGACAGCCGAGGCAAAATACTTTCCGCCATGACGTTCCGTAACATCCCTTAAAGCTCTTGTAGAACTGAGGTTGGACACCGTATCGCCCGGCGTACACGAAAGCACGTAATCGGCTACCGCAACCAGCGTATACTCCTCTCCGAACAGCTCGCCGTTCTCGCAAACGAATGCCAGACGGTCTACATCCGGATCGACGACGATACCCATATCGGCATCGCCTTTGCGCACAGCCTCCATGATCTGTGTCAGATTTTCGGCAATAGGTTCCGGATTGTGGGTGAAATCTCCGGTAGGCTCGCAGTTAAGGCGCACCACCTCGACACCCAAACGCTCCAGAAGACGCGGTATAACGATACCTCCGACAGAATTCACGGCGTCCACTATCACCCTGAATTTCTTGGCCCCAACAGCGTCTACATCCACCAAAGGCAGAGCCAAGACACGGTCGATATGCTCATCGTCGAAAGAGGCCCTCTCTATCACTACGCCCAGTTCGTCCACTCCGGGAAATTCCGCCATTCCCCTCTCGGCCATATCGAGAACTTCGTGCCCGTCGGCATCGCTCAGAAACTCACCCCTCTCATTGAGCAGTTTCAATGCGTTCCACTGCCGGGGATTATGGCTCGCGGTGATTATGATACCTCCGTCCGCCTTCCTCGCGGTAACGGCCATTTCCACACCCGGAGTGGTACACAACCCTACGTCCACGACATCTATGCCGCATCCCATGAGTGCTCCGTGGACGAGATTGCAAACCATTTCACCCGAAATACGAGCATCGCGCCCGACGACCACAGAAAGTCTGCGTTCAGGATTGCGCTCACGGAGCCACCTCGAATATCCTATCGTGAATTTGACTATATCGGAAGGGGTAAGGTTGTCGCCCTGCGATCCTCCTATAGTACCCCTGATTCCTGAAATAGATTTGATAAGTGTCATATCGTAACTTAAAAACAGTTAATAATTTTCATAATCTTACGAAAATAGCTATTTTTATCTCAACATAAAAGCACAAACCGATTTTTATGAGAACTATCCCCGCTTCCGAACTGATAATCAATAAAGACGGCTCGGTATTTCATCTTCATCTAAAGCCGGACCAACTGGCCGAAACGGTAATATTGGTAGGCGACCCGGCACGTGTAGAAACGATAGCCTCCTATTTCGACACCCGAGAAACGGAAGCCGCCAATCGGGAATTCCGCACCGTGACGGGAACATTCAGAGGCAAACGCATGTCGGTCATATCTACCGGAATAGGCACCGACAACATCGACATAGTGATGACTGAAATAGACGCGCTCGCCAACATAGACTTCACGACACGGACAGAGAAACCCGACAAACGGCGTCTTACCATATTGCGGCTGGGAACTTCCGGCGCATTGCAACCCGATCTGCCGCTCGGCTCGCTCGTCTTCGCCCGCACTTCCGCCGGATTCGACGGCCTGCTGAACTTCTACGCCGGCCGCGACGAAGTATGCGATACGCAACTCGAAAGGGCCTTCTGCGAACATGTGCGTTGGCCGGATACATGGACCGCGCCTTATTTCATAAATGCAGACGAGAGTCTGTACGACCTGTTCCGCAATGTCACGACACCGGGAATCACCGTATCGGCTCCGGGATTCTACGCGCCGCAGGGACGTTGGGTACGCCTGCAACCGGCATTTCCAGACATGAACGCCCGCATAGAGTCGTTCCGCTACGGCAACCGCGTAATAACCAACTACGAAATGGAGAGTTCCGCAATAGCTGGTTTGGCCGCACTAATGGGACATCGCGCAGGTACGATATGCACCATAATAGCACAACGCATAGCACAGGAATCCGATACGGATTACTCGCCATACGTGACAAGGATGATCGAAACGGCGCTCGACAGACTATCTTCGACTGATTGACATACACCGATCGACAGGCATGAAACAAACGACTCACCGCGCCGGGTTTCGGCGCGGTGAGTTCACATAAAACACCCCTGCATTACTTCAAAGTTCCGAATGCCACGCGTACAGACCACAGGCAAAACATACCCAACACGAAACCCGGTTTTATTCAAGAAGCCGACGACAAAATGCGGCGAACGAAAATACATTGAATTATATCCGTAAATCGGCTCTCTCTGCGGAACACACAACCTGCCTAAATCAAAAAGAGCCGGCTTTTGCGTGCCGGCCCAATGTCCACATGAAATATCGCACCGCTATTGTACGTACAAATCGAACGTTCCTTCGAAAGACCCGGTAACCTTATATCCGGCATCGCTGATAAAATCAAATGTCAGAGTATAAACATCGCCGCTACGTGACACTGTCATAGTACCTCCTGTCAGACATACCCTGTCGGTATATTCGTCATCCAGCAATATCTGATACCAGCATCCATTCGGATACGTAGGATTAGAATAATCCGCTCCGCCGCTGATAACCCACGGTTCAGGTTCCACGCCGTACTCGAAATAAGCGCCTACATCGTAAACGCCGTCAGGTAGATACATCTCATCGCTGTCGGCTTGAAGAGGAGTAGATGCAAGATAAATACACAGCTTTTCGCCGGACCCGACATAACGGTCGAATTTGTTGAGCGATATATCTTCAGTCCAGAACCTCATATCCCAATATGTATAAGGATAGTCTCTGTAATCATTGTTGGGAGAAACTATAACTTTGTTGTTTACAAAAGTACCCAGTTCGACATCTTCGATCAATGTACTGAGAAATTCCGGCATTCCATCTTGAGTAACCGGAATTTCCAACGGGCCGATTCCTTCCGTTTCCGTAGTGACGATAATTTTACCCGTACGGCTCTCCGGCGAAAGATTCTTGGCAACCGTAAAAGTAATCATATTGACCTCTTCACCCTTATACTGATTTATCGTAATCCAATCTGTTGTTTCGGAATCGTAAGACACTGTCGCGGACCATTCGACATTTACGGCCTGAACCGTAATTTTACTCTGCGTACCGTCCGTTCCTTTATAATCGTAAGCGTAACCTTTATCCGGTTCGGCTCCGTTGTCGAGAGTAACGGACATGGAAGGCGGCAACACTTTAGCCTCCTGAACTACCCGAACAGTCTGGGGCGAAACGGATTCTTTGTCAGACGTAATTACAATATCGGCCTTACGCTCTTTCGTATCGGGATTGTCGGCTACTGTGACAGTAAGCGCAGTTTCACCTTCAATACCCTCCATTGCTGAAACGGTAATCCATTTCTGCCCGGATTCTTCCACCGCAACACTCCATGTAATTCCCTTGCCGACAGCGGTCACCGTCGCTACCTGGGCTTCGACATGCTCCGATGCAAAAGAAAGCAATGCCGGCTCTACGGTCAACGAATAAACCTCCGGCGTATCGGCTCCCTTCTGGGTTACGATCACATTCTTTTCCGGAATATTTTCATTATCCGCAGCAACGACAACGGTTGCGACACGTGGTTCTTCCGTAATATTTTCGGCCACCGAAACAATTAACTTATCTGCCTCCTCCACTATCGTAATCCAGTCGGCTGTCGGGGAAACGCTATAACCCCACTCCAATCCTTCTGAAGCGTTTACACTAATCTCCTGCGGATTCGCATCATCTGCGGAAAATACGAGAGACAAGGGAGATACGTCGAGCGAAACATCCATGCCGTCGTCTTCGGGAGTACAAGCCATGGAGAACAGGAATACTGATATTATTATAAAAAACCGTTTCATGATTCTACAAATTATCGATTTATAATTAATTACAGACTATTCCCCGACAGGCGACGCAATGTACCAATGCGTAGAGTTACGACCTCCGGCACCCGACGAAGCTGTAACGCCGAGCACGGCATTACCGTCAGGCGCAACATATGTAATATACCCGGTAGGAATTGTTATACCGTATCGTTCATATACCCAGTCCGCGACGTCGCCCAAGTCTGTCCTCGTATTCAGATCGTAAACTTTACCGACAGATACGCCGAAAGTGCCCAACGTAATAAACGCAATGCCGTCATCGGTCACGAATTTGCCCCCCGACTCACCGTAATCTCTGACGATGACGGTCGTTTCGGTTTCCGTATTGTAAAATGCCGCATATTCAGGTTCGTCCACTTCCTGTTCGGTAGCAGAGTCGAACTCCTGACGGTAACGGCCGGCTATCCAAGTTCCGGAAGGACTGATCTGCGTATTCCATGCCTGACATATTATACCGTTTACACAAGTATAGTCATACTCAGTACCGTCCATTCTTTGCCTTTTCACAGTACATACTTCCCGGACGTCTTCACCTACCCAGTGGGGTTTCGCTGTATTCTCTCCGTTGTTTTCCCAATACAACATTCCGAAGTCGTAATTCTCCCACGAAGTACCGTAAATAATGGAGCCGTTTGCCGAAATGCCACGAGCTATCACACCGGTTCGAAACTCGGCGTCACGGAAATTCTTATCCGGGAACGGCAGTTCGACAGGATTCCCGTCAATCCACAGCAAGGGTCGATAAAGCCCTCCGGCACTGGATTTTTTATCCATTGCAGCACCTACCCAATATTTACCGTCCGCCGATGTCCCCTCTATTTCCGGCAGGAACTGATATCCGGCCGGAGCTTCTGGAATTGTGACATCTCCAGTCAGATCTACGGCTATCTGTCCTCCGTTGAGTCCGTCATTAATGAATAACACCCCCTGATCGGAGATCGCCATTACTTGAGTCAGATTGTGCAACGACGAATGAAACGGACCAAACGATTTCTCCTCCCCTGTTTCGAGGTCGATGATTACCGGAGCACGCACATACAGATCGTCCTCTCCTATAGTGGCCACATAACCTCCCACATAACGGCCGCTGGGAGACATTACGGCAAGCCCTTGCGAAAAAGCGCCTGTATAGCGGAACCGGGCGAGCATATTGTCTTTGGGAAGTTGAATAACGACGATCTCTTCGGAAGCCAGTCCGGCCGTGACGGAAATTATAGATTCCCGCTCGTTTTCCGTATCATTGTCTTCGACCGTGACGGTAATGGTCCTACCGTCCTCGCTCTTGTCGGCATGCAGCCAAGAAGCACCGGGCGTGATTTCGTAAACCGACGGCGAAGCCTCGACTTCAATAACGAGCGGCGTATTTCCGGAGCCAAGAAAAGTACATGCTATCTGACTGAGATTCACGTACTGATACTCCTCGTTGTCGGTAGTACATCCTGTCAGAAACAATCCCGCTAAAAATAACGCGACCGCACCGTTCCATAAAATGTGTTTCATAGGTAAATAGTTTTGTATTAGAAAGTGGATAAAGTATTAAACTCCGCTTGCAAAGCGTTATAACAAAAGTAACTACAAAACTCAGCCTAAATATTCCCCGACACATTTACACAGTTGTTTAATTTCGTTTTTTAAACAAACACAAAAAAACCAAATACTAAAAATATTAATACACCACTACAGCCGCAATTACCGTTTTATTATCAACTATCTATAAATATTCTTATCCAAAACATAAAAAATACGAATAACGAAAAGGGAGAGAAATAATAATACTTCTCTCCCTTTCTCATTAATAAGAGTCGATATCTCTTACGGCATAACTATACGGACTATTTAATGCCCAATTTCTTGCGAATATCTTTCGGTATGGAGTTCTTATTTACGAAAATATTCATCGTCTTGTAGGCAACGAACGGGTAGGAAGCGTAGAAATAGCCGTCGTAAATATTGTCGGTATTCCACGAGTTCTTGACCTTATAGAACTTGTTGCCTTTCTGATCCTTGAAAATACCGGTGATGAGCATGCCGTGGTCGTCGGTCGTTTCGTAGTTGTCGAACGCCTCCTGACGCATCTCCTGAGTTACGGTAACTTCCGCTATAGGCTCGGTAGCCTGAGCGATCATGGAACTGCGGGCATATGACGACATGTTTTCCCACTTGGCCCATTCCGTTCCGGCCATGCTTTCGTCTACGGCATTCGGAATGATAGCGAAACCTTTGGAGTACTGGAAGCCGGGCTCGCTGACGTCGGCACCCCAGTTAACCGTATAGCCGTTGCTGAGAGCATTGTCCACCACAGCCATCATTTCGTCTATCGGAAGATTGTAGGAGTATCCCCAAGCCCAGTTATCGGGCACCTCGATAGCGAACTGTGTATAGAACGGGTGATGAGTGAACGAAGTGATCGACACGTAATCGTTCCAGTCGATACCGAGCGATTCGGCGAACGACTGGGGAGTATACTCCTTACCGTTATAAGTGAACTTCTCGGGCATCGGGCCGAAATATGCGTCCAGAATACCGTTCAGACCGTCGATCCATGCGGTAGACAATTTGCCGTTTCCGTTTTTGAGAACGCCGTCCATGTAACCTTTCAGCACGGCTTCCAGTTCATAATGGCTGTGATTGTCGGTACCGTACTGCAAACCGCTGTATACCTCTTCGGGAACGATGCCGTATTTTTCGATCATATTGAACACGTCGTGCGTAGCGCCACCCTGCGAGAACTCTATCTTGCCGTGCATACGGGCATATTTGATAGCCTTTTCGAGATAGGCGTTACGTGCGATCCACATTTCCGAAAGATCGTATTCGCCCTTACCCTCGCGGAGCAGTTCGCTTTCTATGAAGCCGATGCCTGCGAAACTCCAGCACGTGCCGCTGCGGAACTGGTCTTTAACCGGCGTTGCGGGCACATCGTAAACTACGGTAAATTCATAAGGATTGGCAGGCTGCGCCGGTTTTTCGTCCTGCGCCGTCAGCGTAAACGCCATAACTACGGCCGACGCTGTCAAAAGAATCTTTTTCATTTCGTTAACTTAAAAAATTTTATGGTTGTATAAAATACGTTTTCTATTCGGCCCAAAGCCCTGCGAGATTGATTATCGTCTGCATGGCCTTTTTCATGGTATCCAGCGACGCGTACTCATATTTACCGTGGAAATTCATGCCGCCGGTGAAAAGATTCGGACACGGCAGGCCCATATAAGAAAGACGCGAACCGTCCGTTCCGCCGCGTATGGGCTTTATGAGCGGCTCGACACCGGCCATTCGCATTGCCTTTTCCGCTTTGCCTATCACCTCCGGATGCGGCTCTACCATCTCGCGCATGTTGTAATACTGGTCTTTCAGCGTAAGCGTTACGGTACCTTCGCCGTACTTGCGATTCAGGAAATCGGCGACCTCCTGTGCGAACTCTTTCTTGCGGATGAACTTCGCACGGTCGTGGTCGCGTATTATATAGCTCGACTCGGCCTTCTCCACCCCGCCGCCTATTCCGACCAGATGATAGAAGCCTTCATAACCCTCGGTATGCTCCGGACGCTGGACGGGCGGGAGCATGGAGTTTATCTCGCAGACTACCTGAAGCGCGTTCAACATCTTGTCTTTGGCCGAGCCGGGATGTATGTTCTTGCCCTGCACCTCGAATTTGGCACCAGCAGCATTGAAATTCTCGTATTCGAGTTCACCCTCGAAACCGCCGTCCATAGTATAGCCGTATTTGGCTCCGAAACGCTTCACATCGAAATAGTCCACCCCGCGCCCTATCTCCTCGTCGGGAGTAAATCCGATCCTTATCTTTCCGTGCTTCACTTCAGGGTGCGACATGAGATATTCCGCAGCCGTCATTATCTCGGCCACACCGGCCTTGTCGTCGGCGCCGAGCAACGTAGTACCGTCGGTGGTTATGAGCGTATGCCCTTTGAAAAACGACAGTTCGGGGAAATCCGCCACCGTCATAGTAACCGAATCGTTAAGGCGTATATCGCCTCCGTCATAATTCTCGATTATCTGCGGCTTTACGTCCTTGCCGCTCATGTCGGGACTCGTATCGACATGAGAAATGAATCCTATCACCGGCTTGTCCTCGTATCCGGGCGTAGCCGGTACGGTACCCATCACATATCCGTAAGAGTCCATCTCTATATCGACCATTCCCAACGACTTCATCTCCTCGGCCAGATAAGAAAGCAGGACTTTCTGTTTATCGGTCGAAGGGAACGTCGTACTGTTCTCATCGCTCTGGGTATCGAAGCCGACATACTTCAAAAACCTATCGAGTAATTCCATAACATTAATGTTTACGGAGTTCGGCAAAATTATTGTCATTTCAGTGAAAGCATTCCCACAGACGGTCTGCCGAACTCGTTCCGCCCCTTTCGGGACCGACCGTCTGCGAAAATCTCCCCTCCGCCATGCGGCGGACATATCTTGTATCGGTATACATACGGCATGGCCTACAGACAGCCGTCGCAACCCTCTTTTACATCAATTCCTTCTTGGCACGTTTGGAGTCCCAGATAACATATACTATCAACGCGATATAAACGCACAGGCCGGTAACCTCCGCACCGGTCGTTCCGAGCCACCCGGTAGTCATCCAATCCACTTCGAGATATTTCAATATGGCGCTCACTACGCCCATGAGGGCACCGCCGGCTATAAGACCGGAAGCGATCAGCGTTCCGCGATCCTTGCGTGCCTTATTGAGCGCATCGTCTTTGCTGCGCGTCGAGACGAACCAGCTTATTATACCGCCGATGAGCAACGGAGTATTCAGATCAAGCGGTATGAACATACCCAGAGCGAAAGCCAGAGCCGGAACACCTATCATGGTCAGAATCAGTGCGAACACAGCTCCCGCGAAATAGAGTATCCACGGAGTGGCGCCGCCTTCCATCAAAGGACGTATGACGGCTGCCATGGCATTGGCCTGCGGAGCCACCAACTGGCTGTCGGGGCCGAAACCGTAAGTCTTGTTGAGAAGCATCATGACACCTGCGACGGTAGCCGCGGAAACGGCCGCCCCGAGGAATTTCCATTTCTCCTGTTTGGCCGGAGTAACGCCTATCCAGTAACCTATCTTGAGGTCGGTGATGAAGCCGCCGGCCATCGATAGAGCCGTACATACCACACCGCCTATTATCATCGCGGCGGTCATGCCGCTCGTACCGCTGAGACCTGCACTGACGAGAACGAGCGAAGTGAGTATGAGCGTCATGAGCGTCATACCCGAAACGGGGTTGCTGCCGACTATGGCAATGGCGTTGGCAGCCACCGTCGTAAACAGGAACGATATGACGAATACGAGCAGTACGGCGAGAACGGTATGGAACCAGTTGTTCAGCACACCGAACTGGAAGAATATGAACATGGTGATAAGGACGGCTATCAATATCGAAAGTATCGTCTTCATAGTGATATCTTTCTGCGTCCTTTCGGCTTTCTCGACGCCTTTTTTGCCGGTAAGCTCCTTGACGGCGAGGCCGAGTGCCTGACGGATTATCTTGGAGGATTTGACGATACCTATGATACCGGCCATGGCTATACCGCCTATGCCGAGCGGCCGGCCGTAATGGAAGAACAGATCCTCAGGCGACATGGCGCCGACGGTAGCGGCTACTCCCTCTCCGACCGGAATCGTCATGCCCGGTGCGAAATAGTTTATCAGAGGAAGCAGAACGAACCATACGGTAAACGATCCGGCACAGATGAACGCCGCATATTTAAGGCCTATTATATAACCCAGACCGAGCACTGCCGCCCCGGTATTGACCTTGAACACGACCTTGAACTGATCGGCTATCATCGTACCCCAATGGGCTATACGGGTTGATATAGTATCAGCCCACAGGCCGAACGTACTGGCTATGAAATCGTACAGACCGCCCACGAGACCGCTGACGGCAAGCACTTTGGCCTGATTGCCTTTCTTCTCGCCGGACACGAGCACTTCGGTGGTCGCCGTTGCCTCCGGGAACGGAAGTTTGCCGTGCATGTCCTTGACGAAATATTTACGGAACGGAATTATGAGCAATATGCCGAGCAGTCCGCCGAGCAACGACGACAGGAACACCTGATAGAATTGTGCCTCCAGACCGAGAATATAAAGGGCCGGAAGTGTGAATATCGCTCCGGCCACGATAACGCCCGAACTGGCGCCTATGGACTGGATAATGGTGTTCTGCCCCAGCATGTTTTTCTTGCCGGTGATCGTACCTACGCCCACGGCTATAATGGCGATAGGTATAGCCGCCTCGAAAACCTGCCCAACCTTCAGACCGAGATATGCGGCCGCGGCCGAGAAAATAACGGCCATGACTATACCCATAGTCACCGAATAGGCCGTCACCTCCTTCGGTTTGCTCGACGCGGGCATGATAGGTTTATACTCCTCCCCCGGCGCAAGTTCGCGGTAAGCGTTCTCCGGCAGAGAGTTGTTCTGTAAATTTTCCTCCATAAATAAGACTGTTATTTAGATTCAAAGATATTTCGCACGGACTACCGTTTCCCGAAACAGAGCAAATATAGTTCTTTTTTCCTTACTTTTGATAACCGAAACGCAATACACCGACAAACAACCCGTTACCACGTTATGAAAATAGTAGTCTGTCCGGACAAATTCAAAGGCTCGCTGTCGTCTGCGGAGGCCTCTGCGGCCATATCGCGAGGGATACGTTCCGCTATCGCAGCCCGCGACGGTCAAATGCCTGAAATACTTTCCGTTCCGATGGCCGACGGCGGCGAAGGGACACTCTCCGCAATCATAGGCGATACAGGCCGAATAGTCGGCTTACAGGCCTACGACGCACTGATACGCGCCATAGAAGCGCATTACGGAATAAAAAACGCGGACGGAACCGAAACAGCCGTCATAGAGTCGTCGGATACCATAGGCCTGTTCCGACTTTCGGAGCGTGAACGGAATCCGGAACTGACCACATCTTACGGATTGGGCACCGTCGTCGCCGACGCCATTGCCCGTGGGTGTCGGCACATAATACTGACCGTCGGAGGCAGCGCCACGAGCGACTGCGGCGCCGGCATGCTCGCCGCTCTCGGCTATGTTTTCAAAGACACGGACGGAAACGTCATCGACACGCCGCGAGGAAAGGACACAATCCGCATAGCCGACATAATCTTGCCGCCGACCGACTCTCCGGTACGGTCGTGCCGCTTCACTGTCTTATGCGACGTGGACAATCCCCTTTTGGGCACGGAAGGAGCCGCAGCCGTATTCGCACCCCAGAAAGGGGCAGACGAAGCGGCGGTAATCCGTCTCGATACCGGAGCCGCAGCCTTTTCGGAGACGGCGATAAAACTTACCGGCAAGGATTTCCGCAACGAGCCAGGAGCCGGTGCCGCCGGAGGCATAGCATGGGCCGTGCGCACGTTCCTCGATGCCGAACTCGTTCCGGGAGCCGTCTACGTGGCCGAATCCGTCGGACTGGAACGCCACATCGCCGGAGCCGACCTCGTAGTCACCGGCGAAGGGAAGTTCGACAGCCAGAGCCTGCATGGAAAGGTCGTAGGATACGTAGCATCGCTCGCCGCACGCCACGGAGTACCCGTAACGGTAATATGCGGCACCAAAGGCGATGACCTGTCTGAGAATACATTGCGCGAAGCAGGCATAAAAGAGGTACATGCCCTCTCGGACCACATCCCCATGCAACTCGCGCTAAAGGATGCTGCCGTACAGACAGAACGCATGACGGAGCGCGTATTCCGCGAAAAACCGTAACGCCTGCAGTGTACCCGATTTTCCGTAAAAGGCATCACAATACCCGGCGAATAGCGGTGACAATTAACAAAACACGCCACGTATTATTAAAGTCCGAAATAAAAACGCTAAATTTGAAGGCTTGATAGAACCAAAATTCATACATATAATAACAAGACATAATCATGAACAAGAGACTTGTGGAATGTGTCCCCAACTTCAGCGAGGGGCGCGATATGGCCGTAATCAAGGAAATCACCGATGCTATCGCCACGGTGGAAGGCGTCAAACTTCTCGACGTCGATCCGGGCGAAGCTACCAACCGTACGGTGGTTACGTTTGTCGGCGAGCCCGAAGCCGTATCGGAAGCGGCTTTCCGCGGTGTCAAAAGAGCCTCGGAGCTTATAGACATGCGCAAGCATAAAGGTGCGCACCCTCGTATCGGAGCGACAGACGTGGTGCCGTTCATTCCGGTGGCCAACATCACGCTCGAAGAATGTGCGGAAATGGCCCGAAAACTCGCCGAACGCATCTACACCGAGCTGGAGATTCCTACATACAATTACGAAGCAGCCGCCCGTACTCCCGAACGCCGCAATCTGGCCGTTTGCCGCAAGGGCGAATACGAAGGTCTCGAAAAGAGAATATCGGATCCGAAAGAGGCTCCCGACTTCGGTCCCGGCAAATTCACCGAACAGGCAGCCCGTAGCGGAGCTACGGTAGTGGGAGCGCGCGACTTCCTGATAGCCGTGAACTTCAACCTCAACTCCACCTCCACTCGCCGCGCCAACGCCATAGCTTACGACGTCCGAGAAAAAGGACGCCCGATGCGCGAAGGCGGCTCGGTAGTCGGCAAACCCATGAAAGACGAGAACGGCAACACCATAATGATTCCCGGTACGCTCAAGGGCACCAAAGCCATAGGCTGGTTCATAGACGAATACGGCATTGCACAGGTTTCCATGAACATAACCGACATCAAACAGACTCCCCTGCACGTAGCGTTCGACGAAGTGGTACGCGCAGCGGCAGCCCGCGGAGTGAGGGTTACCGGCACGGAAATCGTAGGCCTCGTTCCTAAAAGTTCGCTCATCGACGCCGGCAAATACTTCCTGCGCAAACAACAGCGTTCGACGGGTATTCCCGAAAGCGAAATAATCAAGATAGCTATACACAGCATGGGACTCAACGACTTGGCTCCGTTCAAACCGGAAGAGAAAGTCATCGAATACCTGCTCGAAGCCGAAAATAAGAAAAAACGCCTTATAGACCTCACCTGCAAAGGCTTCGCCGAAGAGACGGCAAGCGAATCGCCTGCCCCCGGCGGAGGCTCCATATCCGCTTACGCAGGTGCGCTCGGCGCGGCTCTCGGCACCATGGTGGCCAACCTTTCCTCGCACAAGGCAGGCTGGGACGCCCGTTGGGAAGAGTTCTCCGACTGGGCAGACAAGGGACAGGCTCTCATGAGCGAACTTCTCATGCTCGTGGACGAGGACACGGAAGCCTTCAACCGCATAATGGACGTATTCGCAATGCCGAAATCGACCGATGCCGAAAAGGCCGCCCGCGCCAAAGCGCTTCAGGAAGCTACGCTTTACGCAACACAAGTGCCTCTGCGCACCATGAAAGCCGCCGTTAAGGTATTCGAGATAGTAGGCGCAATGGCTTCGGAAGGTAACCCCAACTCTGTTTCCGATGCCGGCGTAGGCGCACTCATGGCACGCTCGGCCGTACTCGGCGCACTCCTCAACGTCAAAATCAACGCCGCAGGCCTCAAGGACAGAGCGGTGGCCGACTCCATCATAGCCGAAGCCGAAGAGATCGGACGCGAAGCCGAAAAACTCGAAAAGGAGGTATTGGCGATAGTAAACGGAAAGATAAAATAATAACGGACAAACAGCAGCGCGAATCGGATACGAAGCCTGCAAGGCTCTCCCCGTTCCGCAAAGAAGGATACGACACAACCGATCCGCGCAGCTGTTAGATAAAAACATACCGTATATGACACTCAAAGAGTTTCAGGACGACATTCGGGCCGGTATACCCGACATACTCCCGGCGCCGAAACCTTACGATCCTAAAATCAACCACGCTCCCAAGCGGAAGGATATACTGTCACCGGCCGAAAAAGCGCTCGCCATCAAAAATGCGCTGCGCTACTTCCCGGCCAAACACCACAAGGAACTGGCCGCAGAGTTCGCCGAAGAGCTCAAGACATACGGCCGCATCTACATGTACCGTCTGAGACCGGACTACGAAATGTATGCCCGACCGATAGACGAATATCCTGCACGCTCGCGTCAGGCTGCGGCTATCATGCTCATGATAAACAACAACCTCGACAAGGCCGTTGCGCAGCACCCGCACGAACTCATCACCTACGGCGGCAACGGAGCCGTATTTCAGAACTGGGCGCAATACCGCCTCGCCATGAAATACCTCTCGGAAATGACCGACGAACAGACGCTCGTCATGTATTCCGGTCACCCCATGGGACTGTTCCCCTCGCACAAGGATGCTCCCCGCGTGATAGTTACAAACGGCATGATGATACCCAACTATTCAAAACAGGATGACTGGGAACGCTACAATGCCATGGGCGTTACGCAGTACGGACAGATGACGGCCGGATCGTACATGTATATCGGTCCGCAGGGTATCGTACACGGAACGACGATCACCGTACTCAACGCGGCACGCAAACAGCTCCAGAAACGCGGCAAGGGAGAGATACCCGGCATGCTGTTCGTGTCGTCTGGTCTGGGAGGCATGTCGGGCGCACAGCCCAAAGCAGGCGTCATTTCCGGTGTGGTGAGCGTAATAGCCGAAATCAATCCCAAGGCGGTCAACACGCGCCACTCGCAGGGCTGGGTAGACGAAGTTTACACATCGCTCGACGAACTGCTTCCCCGCATACGCAAAGCGCAGGCCGACAAAGAAGCGGTATCGCTGGCATATCAGGGCAACGTGGTCGATCTGTGGGAAAGACTCGCCGCAGAAGGTATGGACGTAGATCTGGGATCCGACCAGACCTCGCTCCACAATCCGTGGGCAGGCGGATACTATCCCGTAGGCCTCAGCTATGAGGAATCCAACCGCATGATGGCCGAAGAGCCGGAAGAGTTCCACAAGAGAGTTCAGGAATCGCTCCGCCGTCAGATAGCGGCTATCAACAAGCTGACCGCACGCGGAATGTATTTCTTCGACTACGGAAACGCATTCCTTCTGGAATCATCGCGCGCAGGAGCCGACGTTATGGCTGCCGACGGCGTAAGATTCCGTTATCCATCATACGTACAGGATATAATGGGTCCGATGTTCTTCGACTACGGATTCGGCCCGTTCCGCTGGGTATGTACATCCGGCAAACCGGAAGACCTCGCAAAAACGGATGAGATAGCGCTCAGCGTACTGCGTGAAATACGCAAGACCGCACCGGACGAAATCAAGGGACAGCTCGACGACAACATACTCTGGATCAGCAAGGCCGGAGAGAACAAACTCGTCGTCGGATCGCAGGCACGTATTCTCTACGCCGATTCGGAAGGCCGCACCAAGATAGCGCTCGCCATGAACGAGGCCATAGCCCGCGGCGAAATCAGCGCACCGGTAGTGCTCGGCCGCGACCACCACGACGTATCGGGTACCGATTCGCCGTACAGGGAAACATCCAACATTTACGACGGCTCTTCGTACACCGCTGATATGGCCGTGCAGAACGTGATAGGCGACTCTTTCCGGGGAGCCACGTGGGTTTCGCTCCACAACGGCGGAGGCGTCGGCTGGGGCGAAGTCATAAACGGCGGCTTCGGAATGGTAATCGACGGGTCGGACGATTCGCGCCGGCACATAGAAGAGATGCTTCTGTGGGATGTCAACAACGGTATCGCCCGCCGGAGCTGGGCACGCAACGAAGGCGCCATGTTCGCCATAAAACGCGAAATGGAGCGTACGCCCGGACTGAAGGTAACGCTTCCCAACATAGCCGACGACAAAGTGATCGACGAAGCACTCAAAGCTATAATGTAACGATGTATAAAACCGGGCGCGGCAGTTTTGTCGCGCCCGAAACAAAAATAATAAGGTATGAAAATACACAAAATATCCTCGGCGCACATAACTCCGCGCGAGGCTTACGAAATAGCCATGGGCGGCTATAAGCTCGAATTATCGGAAGACGCTCGCGCACGCATACAGCGTTGCCGCGACTATCTCGACAGCAAGACCGCACGTAACGAAGCGCCCATATACGGCGTTACGACCGGCTTCGGATCGCTCTGCAACATATCCGTAAGCGCACAACAGCTCGGCGACCTGCAGAAGAATCTCGTCATGTCGCATGCATGCGGCACGGGAGAAAGGGTACCTTCGGAAATAGTCCGCCTCATACTGCTGCTCAAGATACAGTCCCTCTCCTACGGACACTCAGGTGTACAGGTAGCCACCGTACAGAGACTCATCGACTTTTTCAATAACGGCGTGTTGCCGGTCATCTACCAGCAAGGCTCGCTCGGCGCATCGGGCGACCTCGCGCCGCTGGCACACATGTCGCTGCCGCTGCTCGGTCTCGGCGAAGTGGAATTCGAAGGCAAGGATATGCCGGCTGCCGAAGTTCTCGCCAAATTCGGCTGGCAGCCCATACAGCTGCAATCCAAAGAGGGGCTCGCGCTCCTAAACGGTACGCAGTTCATGAGCGCATTCGGCGTATGGGGAGTGGTTAACGCACGTCGTCTGTCGGAATGCGCCGACAAGATAGGCGCCATGTCCCTCGACGCTTTCGACGGCCGCATAGAGCCCTTCTACGAGCCGGTACACAAGGTTCGCGCGCACAAGGGACAGCTCGACACCTCGCGCAACTTCCGTGAACTGCTTCAGGGCAGCGAACTGATAGCACGCCACAAGGAACATGTACAGGACCCCTACTCTTTCCGTTGCATTCCGCAGGTACACGGCGCCTCGAAGGATACGATCGATTACGTAGAGAGCGTAATAACGACCGAAATAAACAGCGTCACGGACAATCCCACGGTATTCCCCGACGAGGATATGGTCATCTCGGCCGGCAACTTCCACGGACAACCCATAGCCCTTGCGATGGACTTTCTGGCGATAGCCGTATCGGAGCTCGGCAACATATCAGAACGCAGGACCTACAAGCTGATCTCCGGCTCGCGCGGACTTCCTTCGTTCCTCGTGGCCAACCCCGGTCTCAACAGCGGCTTCATGATACCGCAATACACGGCAGCCTCGATAGTGAGCCAGAGCAAGGGACTCTGCATGCCCGCATCGGCCGACTCGATACCCTCTTCGCAGGGACAGGAAGACCATGTCAGCATGGGTTCCAATGCGGCGACCAAACTCTACCGCATCGTCAACAACACCGAACGTGTACTGGCTATCGAGCTGTTCAACTCGGCGCAGGCTCTCGAATTCCGCCGACCGCTCAAATCGTCGCCTGCGATAGAGGCCATATTCGCCGAATATCGCAAATACGTACCGTTCATATCCAACGACGAAATCATGTATCCGCACATAGAAAGTTCGGTACAGTTCGTAAAACACAATATGTAGAAACAGTGCCCGTACCGGTAGCGATTCTGCTGCGGCAAAAGTAAGGGTGCGCAGGGCTCAGACCGTAACGGCAACACTCACCGAAGTTGCGCCGTTACGGTTTTTGAGAAATGCGGCCGGCGACCGGACAGACACAAAAACAGGACAACACGATGAAGTCCCTTATAAAAAACATAGGCATACTCGTCGGAATCGATGAAAGCGGACGCGACAGGATAATGGGCGGCGAAATGAAGAATCTCGCCACCATGACCGATGCTTACGTGATATGCGAGGACGGTCTCATATCGTCCTACGGCAGCATGAAGGATCTTCCAGAAGGACGTTTCGACGAAGAGACCGACGCACGCGGCGGAGCGGTGCTGCCGGCCATGTGCGACTCTCACACCCACATAGTATATGCGGGCAGCCGGGAAACGGAATTCGTTGACAAGATCAACG
Source organism: uncultured Tidjanibacter sp. (assembly GCA_947852905.1). Taxonomy (GTDB): domain Bacteria; phylum Bacteroidota; class Bacteroidia; order Bacteroidales; family Rikenellaceae; genus Tidjanibacter. Next base: position 70,498 of record CANTVF010000007.1, read on the forward strand.
GCCTCTCCTACGAAGAGATAGCACGCCGCGGAGGAGGAATACTCAATTCGGCCGACAGGCTGCACGAAGCCTCCGAAGAGGAACTCTTCGAGGAAGCCATGCCGCGCCTGCACCAGATGCTCGCGTCGGGAACAGGAGCCGCCGAAATCAAAAGCGGTTACGGTCTCTCCACGAAAGACGAAATCAAAATGCTGCGCGTAATACGCCGCATGGCGGAAGCGTCGCCGATGACCATACGCGCAACGTTCCTCGGCGCACATGCCGTAGCACGCGACTATATAGGCCGTCAAGGCGAATACGTAGACCTGATATGCAACGAGATGATCCCGGCCGTAGCCGCCGAAGGGCTTGCCGACTTCGTGGACGTATTCTGCGACCGCGGATTCTTCACGCCCGAAGAGACGGCCAGAATGCTCGAATGCGGCGCTAAATTCGGCATGCGCCCCAAGATACACGCCAACGAACTGGCCGCATCGGGCGGCATACAAATCGGCGTAGCACACAAAGCGTTGTCGGTAGACCATCTCGAATTTACGGGAGACGAGGAAATCGCCGTGCTCCTCGGCTCCGGCACCATGCCCACGATACTGCCCGGCGCCGCGTTCTTCCTCGGCATGAACTACCCGCCGGCACGCAAGATGATAGATGCGGGACTGGGCGTAGCCATAGCATCGGACTTCAATCCCGGCTCCTCGCCTTCCGGCAACATGAAGTTCATTTTGTCGCTGGCATGTATCAAACTGCGCATGAATCCGCAGGAGGCTATCAATGCCGCAACGCTCAACGGCGCATACGCTATGGGACTGCAGGCGACCCACGGCTCGGTCACGAAAGGCAAACGCGCCGATCTGTGGATCACGGAGCCGGTATCGTCACTGGAATTCATTCCGTATGCTTACGGCGTATCGCTTACGGCAGGCATGATCCTCGGCGGCAAGAGAGTGCTGTAGGTAGACCCATATAATACGACATAAGGCTGCTATGTAAGATAGCAGCCTTATGTCGTATTATCCCACGAATGTAATATTCGTCTGAAAGCATTATTTAAAATGTTACGCACAACGACGCTAATGGAGAACTTCGGCTTCAAAATCGGTCTCAACGACAGACAGAAACACGCATCAACAGCAAACATCTATTCTACAAAGGTGCAATCGGAAGAACCCAAATGAAAATTTACGACTGAAAAGGCAGGTTTCCAAATGGTCAAAGCCCTTAAAAACAAAACCTGTATCTTAATTGAAGGACAACCGATCAGGGAATAGTTCTAAGTTGTTCTCATCCATTAGAAGAACAGTTGCGACATTCCCAAAGGAGAGAAACATTGGGTGATATAACTTTCCACCAACGGGAAACAGCGAGTTTATGTTTTCGGAAAACCACAACTGTTTGTAATTCTCCCCGGTTGCCGTAATATTTACACTACCTGTCACAGTTAACCATATAACTCTTTTTATATCTCCCCGGTGAAACACCCATTGCCTTTGTGAACACCCTTATAAAATGAGGAATGTCATTAAATCCCACGATATAACCTATTTCAGAAACAGATTTCTGAGAATGCTTCAATAACTCACAAGCCGTGTGCAACCTATATTGGGTAAGGAATTGAGAAAAGGACATTCCTTTATACCGCTTAAACCAAATACAGAATGCTGAACGGTTCATACCTACTTCTGTAGCAACGTCATTCAAGGTAATCTTACGGGCATAATACGCCATGACATATTCGCTGACTTGCTGCATACGCCGTATATCACGGTCTATGCGTATAGGTTTTCCTGCAAATGTATGGTCTGAAGTCGTAAAGATAAAAGGAAGCAAGCGCAGCATTTCGCACAAACGACCCAATTCATCCTTGCCACTCATTTCAGACAATGCCCTACGTATTATTGCAGAACTTTTCGTTCCAAACTTCAATGCGTCAGTAGGAAACACTGTTTCCGACAACCTGTTTCTCAGCTCTGGAAATACGTCGATGCATCGCTGTACCCAATAGTGGCTAAAAGCTACCATCAGATAACCGATGCACCCGTCCGCATCTGCCGATTCCGGCGCATAAATCCATCGGTGCAACATGGACGGAGGTATCAACACCACGTCATTTTCCATAAAAGGCTGCATAGTATCGCCCGCTATCCTATTTCCATGACCATGCACGACACAGTACAGTTCCCATGCGTCGTGCTGATGCAGTTTAGCCTCGAGATCTATCTCTATACGCTGCTCGATGAAGAAAAACGAATGGTCTTCTACTTCGGGCAACTCATAAGGTATTACAGTCTCATTCATAAAGTGAAAGCACGACACATACAAATATACGACAAACATAAGACACAATAACGCAAATAAGCAACAATTCAGTGATATAATTTTGCCGACGTAATCAGTAAATTTCTTTTACGTATGGATTTTTATGAAGTATTGGAAAAACGACGCACTTACCGTGACTTTTCCAACCGTGAAGTAAGCGATGAGATTTTGCACAGAGTTATCGAAGCTGCATTCAAAGCTCCGACCAATGACCACCTGCGCCAATTGGAGTTTGTCGTAGTGCGCGACCGTGAACACATCGCCAAAGTTATTGCTCCGATTACCAAGAATATGGAGAAGTTTAAAGTTCTTGTTTCCGAGGTAGACGAGTCTGGTGACGAGGACAAAATGACGATGTTCGCCGACGCTTTGCCAAAACAGCAAAAAATGCTCATGGAAAGCGGATTGCTCATCATTCCGTTTTTCCGCCAACTGACATGTTCTTTGCTCTCACCTACGGAACAAAGCTCTCTCAACTATTTTGCCTCGGCCTGGTGTGCGTTGGAAAACATGTTGCTTGCCGCCACTGCGGAAGGGCTTGGAGCAGTGTTCCATATACCCGTAGGTGATGAAGCTGAGAAGATAAAAGGCATAGTCCATGCACCCCAAGGGTATGAATTCACGTGTTTGTTAACAATAGGATATCCCACTGAAAATGCTTTTTTGCCAAAACAAAAAGAAATCAATACCGAAGATAGGATACATTTGAATACGTGGTAAGTAATTGCTGATCCTGTATTTGAATAGTGATAAAACTGTTTTCCTTTTTCCACAGCATTATTTTCCTATTTGTACATCTGCAAGAGTTATTCTCACAAGCAAAGCCTATGCAGACTGTGGCAACCGGGATAGTTGCCACAGTCATTACCCGTAAATAGAATATTTTCTAACGAATTCGATTTCAAGAAAATATACTCTTCACACAGACTTAACATAAAATCGTTACAAAAACAAGTCTACCGGCTTCATTGAAACCGGTAGACACCTGTAACTACCGCATCATAACAAACCGATGCGGCATGTCATTTCATTACATCATTTTGTAGAAAATATATCCACGTCGCCAGTCCATGTCCCCTTGAGGGCGTTGCCGAGGTCGTCCTTGGTATCGAAAATAAAGGTGTAGTTATCGCCTTCGTTATGTTTGACTTCCACAGTACCCTCTACTATCGGAGCGGAATTCAAGGTAGGCTGTCTGTTATCGTTAAATTCGTCTACGTCATCTTCGTATTCGAGATAATAAAAGTTCGGATATAATCTGAAACTCGATGTGGATCCTACGCCTGCCTCTATGCTTCCGCTATCTTTTTTAGTATGCAGAGGATAAGGTTCCACAACCGAATAAACACTCTCCTCTATGGAATAATCCTTGGCTTCATTAACTTCCACACGCGATACTATCAAATTAAATTTGATCTTATTATATCTCATAGCATCGACCGTTTCTATCATAGTAACCTCCCATTCGCTATTTACAACGTTAGGATCAAGACTCTCGTCATTCTCTTCCGGAAGCCACGGCGCAATCTGTGCCTTACATGTCATGGTCTTGGAAGAAATGTCTATGTCAGAAGTCAGTGTCGAGAGGTGATCTTCGTATGCGGCCTGCACTATCGGTATGCGCACTTCCGGTTTCTCAGCCCAGTCGGTCGTAAGTACGAGCCATGCATGCCGTTCCTCATAATCCGAGTTGGATTCTTGTAAAACCACATTAACGCCGGCATCCAAAATATATATCTTAAGCCAATCGGTATTTCCGCCTTCAACATCCGACTCCAACGCAGCTTCCCAATTAACGCTGACAGCAGTAATACCGACTACATGATCTGAAATTCCAACATTCTTATTAAAGTGGAATTCTACCTTTTCGGTATCCACCTCGAATTCGGGCGGGAGTATCTTGCCCTCCTGCACTACGAGAACGGTCTCGGCTTTCACCGATTTGTCGTTCGGAGTAACGGTTATTTCGCCTTCGCGCGACTTGGTGTCGGGATTGTCGGATACGGTGACAGTGAACTTACCCTCGCCGGGAGTGACTGTTATCCAGTCGGCCGCGGCTGCGGCTTCCCATGTGAAATCGCCCGTTATGGTCACTGTCACTTCCTGCGCAGCGGCTCCCTCGCCGACGAAATCGAGCCGCAGCGGCTTGAGCGTCATGGTGTACTCTACGGGATTGTCCGATGCTTTCTGCATGACGGTAACGGTGCGTTCCTTGACATCGGCGTTGTCGGTGGGTTTTACGGTTATCATCGCGTTGCGGCTTTCGCCTTTGAGGTTTTCTTTCGCCGAAACGGAAAGTGTCTCCCCGTCGCGCGAGACGGTCAGCCATTCCTCAACGCCCGGAGCGAGCGAGTAGTCCCATTCCACATTCACGGCCTTTACCGTTACGGTCTGCACCGCACCTCCGGAGGCTTCCAAGACCAGTTCCGACGGCTCTATGGTCAAAGACGCAGCCGTCTCCGGTTTATCTGTTTCACACCCTACGGCGAGCATGGCAGCCATAAAGATAAAAATAAAATTCTTTTTCATTTTCAATATTAGTGTTTAATATTTGTCAAAAAAATATCCCGCATACATCATACTCCGGAGATAATATTACCGGAACACCAACCTAATCTTTTAAACCTAAACTACTTACCTTAATGAGATACGGGGTATGCATATATCAGATTTTAATTTTCTTTCGGACTCGGAGATACTATCCATGTAACAGTACGCACAATAGGTCCCAAATCCTTGGATTGTGCCTTCAGTGTTCCGTTCGGACATACATATGTAATGTAACCGAAAGAGACATGAATTCCGTAATTCTCATATACCCAATCTTCTACGCTGCCGAGCATCACACCATTGTCTATATCGACCACTGCGCCCGACGTAGGTATTACAGTACCGTTGGTAATGAACCCTATACCGTCATCAGTCGCAGTCACACCTCCGCCGTCATGAGTCGGGAAAGTAGTTACCTCACCTGTTTCGGTATTTAAAAATCCCGGGTATTTGACCCAATTTCCCACATCTCCATGTTCCTCTCTATAAATACCGGCGATATACTTACCATTTGGACTTATGTTGGTACATTGCGCCTGAACAGTCATGCCGTCTACTTCGACTCTTGTTATAAGTTTACCATTTACTTCGGTTTTAAATTCCTCTATTCTATCCCTCGCAACATAATCCACCTGATACTTACCCGATGCGTCTTTCTTCCAATAAACCATGCCGAAATCGTTATTATCCCACGTGGAGCCGTAAAGAACGGAACCGTCATGGCTCATGCCGCGTAATAAGATACCTGTACTGTGCGGTTGATTATGGTAATTAAGTTCCGGAATCGGCAACACTTCGGCGACTCCGTCAGTCCATAATGCCGGCATATACTGAATCCCTTCACTACGAGGTCTACTAACATAACCTCCCCACAGACGACCGTCGGCCGATACGCACTGTACATGACCGCCGTATTTATACTCTTCCGGAGCCTGTACTTTTGTAATATTCCCTTCCAAATCGATAATAACGCAATCATTACCTTTAGTATTCAGGAAAAATGCCTGTCCCTGATCGGTAACGGCATACGGTTTCTCAATAGCAAACAATGAATTCGGAATTTCTGCCACTTCATGCCACTCGCCTGTTTCTGTATCAATGAAAATGACGCGGCTTATATAAGAATTATCTTCTTGCAATTCCGGGATCCGTCCTGCTATGTAACGTCCGTTAGGCGATACGACCGCCCCTAAATCAAATTGTATAGGATAACGGTACGTCCATTCATTATATGTATTACCTAATTGATAAACGTACACCGTCTCGCTCGCCTGTCCGCATGTAATTATAATTTTACCCCCACGCATCTCTGTAGCATCGATATTGTCCTGCACGTTGATTACTGCGCCACCGGCTGTTTGCTCGACGATCTCGATCCACGATACGGATGCCTCGGCCTGCCACTGGCCGGAAGCCTCTATTGCGACGGTCTGCGGCTCGTTGTCCTTGTACTGGAACGAGTAGGTCGTCTCTTCCAAGCGGACGAACTGGATGTCTTCGTCGATTTTCGCGCAGCCGGCCAACAACATCAGCGATGCCGGTAAAAGGGCTGCGAGTTTGTAAACACTCCTCATGATAAGATTAATTTAGTTAACAGTTAAATAAAATTTATTTTCAGAAAAACTTACTACATCGAATTTTCGTTATTCAAAATTAAGTAAAACAGACACTCATTCCGTTAGTTACTTGAATATATTAAACTGTTATTCTGATATTTAGGACGTAATGCAGTTTCGTTATATCGGAAATCAGCAGCCGATTATACACCTCTCGATCCAGCCGTCGGATAGTAACGAATGGAATGTCCGGCGGATCCTTGGTATTCGTATAGTTCTCGTATGAAGCGTGTTATGACGTTTGACGGATTGCAACCGTAGTGCACACTATACGAAAATGTCGTACTACCCATATGGGTAGTACGACATTTTACACATCAATCAGCAACAGGAAACACGATATCCGATACTGTCGCCGTAAGCAAGCCGTTACCGATAACAAACAATCGGCAGGAAGATGCGAATACCTCCTGCCGACTTGTATATGAGTTACTGATATCCGAGAGCGTCTATGCCTTTATTTCGACATCGCCCGTCCATGTCCCCTTGAGGGCGTTGCCGAGGTCGTCCTTGGTATCGAAAATAAAGGTGTAGTTGTTGCCTCCGTTATGTTTAACCTCCACGGTACCCTCTACTATAGGAGCCGAGTTGAGTACGGTCTTGCTGTCCTCATATTCGAGATAGTAAAAGTTCGGATATTTGTTGAATGAGGATCTGGCTGCGGTACCGGCTTCTATATGCCCCGATTCTTTTTTACTGCCTGTATCGAAAGGTTTTATGACGGTATATACACGTTCCTCTATCGAGTATTCTCCGGCTTCGTTATGTTCCACCCGCGAGGCGATCAACTTGAACTTGATCTGGTTATAGGCGGTACCGTTCAGACTCTCCGTCATCTTGATATCCCATTCGCTGTTGACGACATTCGGATTGACAGTCTCGTCATTGTCCGCCGGATCCCATGGTGAAGTGGAGGCTGTACATGTCAGCGTCTTAGACGAAACATCCACATCGGAAACGATTGTCGAAAGGTGATCTTCATAGGCGGCCTGCACTATCGGTATGCGCACTTCCGGTTTTTCCGCCCAGTCGGTAGTGAATACGAGCCACGCGCGACGTTCTTCGTATGCACCATTGGATTCCCAAAGAACGACGTTAACCTTATTTTGGTTTTCCATTACCGAAAGATTGAGCCATTCGGTACTGCCTCCATCTTCGGCAACCAGCGACGCCTCCCATTTTACACTTACCGCCGTCACGTTTACTATGCGACTGTTATTGCCTATGTTTTTGTTGAACGGATACGATATCTCTTCGGTATCCACCTCGAATTCGGGCGGAAGTATCTTGCCCTCCTGCACTACGAGTACGGTCTCGGCTTTCACCGACTTGTCGTTCGGAGTGACCGTTATTTCGCCTTCGCGCGACTTGGTGTCGGGATTGTCGGATACGGTGACAGTGAACTTACCCTCGCCGGGAGTGACTGTTATCCAGTCGGCCGCGGCTGCGGCTTCCCATGTGAAATCGCCCGTTATGGTCACTGTCACTTCCTGCGCAGCGGCTCCCTCGCCGACGAAATCGAGCCGCAGCGGCTTGAGCGTCATGGTGTACTCTACGGGATTGTCCGATGCTTTCTGCATGACGGTAACGGTGCGTTCCTTGACATCGGCGTTGTCGGTGGGTTTTACGGTTATCATCGCGTTGCGGCTTTCGCCTTTGAGGTTTTCTTTCGCCGAAACGGAAAGTGTATCCCCGTCGCGCGAGACGGTCAGCCACTCCTCAACGCCCGGAGCGAGCGAGTAATCCCATTCCACATTCACGGCCTTTACCGTTACGGTCTGCACCTCACCTCCGGCGGCTTCCAAGACCAGTTCCGACGGCTCGGTAGTCAGGGACGGCTGCGTCTCTATCTTCTCACCCTTGCATCCTGCGATCATCATGGCGATCGCAAACAGAAACAATATGTTCCTTTTCATTTTAAGTTCGTATTTATAGGTATTGATAAAAAATATACTCCGTATACGCTTGCGCCGTTTCGTTTGCCGGCAACATCAACCTAATCTTATATAAACCACTTTAACCATAAACAGGTATACGGAGTATCTGTGTTCGTCAGTTTGCAGCCGGCGCGTGGGCAAGCACCCAGTTGACGGTACGTTGTCCGGAAGCATCGGTTTCGATGGACTGTGCGCGGAGCGTACCGTCAGGGCATACGTTCGTGATATATCCTGCCCCTACCCGTATTCCGTAGTTTTCCATAACCCAATCCTGCACAGTACCGAGTATGACACCGTTCTCGATATCCACCACCGAACCGTTAGTGGGAAGGTAGCCGTTCGTTACGAATCCTATGCCGTCGTCCGTAGCCGTTCTTGCACTGCCGTCATGATCCTTGAATTTGAAAACCTGTTTAGTCTCCGTATTCAGGAACGCAGGATACGTGATCCAGCCATTGTCAGTCTCCTCGCGGTATGTACCGGCGATATATTTTCCGTTGGGACTTATGTTGGTAAGCTGGGCTGAAACAGTCATACCGTCAACCTGCGTGGTCTTGGCTATTATACCGTTATGTTCTTTTTCCACCTCTTCGATCCTGTCACGGCAGCAGTAATCCACCTGATATTTGCCCGATGCATCCTTTTTCCAATATATCATGCCTCTGTCGGTATTATCCCACGTGGAGCCGTAAAGAACGGAGCCGTCGTGGCTCATGCCGCGTACCATGACACCGGCAAGATAAGGCTTGTTACGATAATTGAGCTCAGGAATGGGCAGCAGTTCGGGGACTCCGTCCGTCCACAGAGCCGGGTGATATATGGGTCCTTCGTTGGGGTTCGTCTGCATCCAGCCTCCCCACAGACGGCCGTCGGCCGAAACACACTGTACATATCCGCCGTTGGGATACTCGTCAGGAACCTGAGGTTTCGCGATGTTACCCTCCAAGTCGATCATGAAACAGCCGCCCATGTGGCCGTCCAAAAAGAACGCCTGTCCCTGATCAGTTACAATATAAGGTACCTGCAACAGGAACTGTGCATGCAGGACATCGGAAACTTCGCGCCATTCACCGGTTTCGGTATCTATGAAAACGACCGTACTGTACCACGACTCGTCTTCGAGCATATCAGGAATACGCCCAACTATGTAACGCCCGTTAGGTGAAATCACTGCACCCTGATCGAACTCTCTGGGATAGTAATATGTCCAGTCGCTGGAGGTATTGGCCAGCTGATATACGTACACCGTCTCATTCGCCTGCCCGCAGGTAATGGTAAGTTCGCCCTTACGTATTTCAGTGCCGTCGATATTGTCCTGCACGTTGATGACCACGCCGTCGGCGGTCTGCTCAACGATCTCGATCCACGATACGGATGCCTCGGCCTGCCACTGGCCGGAAGCCTCTATTGCGACGGTCTGCGGCTCGTTGTCCTTGTACTGGAACGAGTAGGTCGTCTCTTCCAAGCGGACGAACTGGATGTCTTCGTCGATTTTCGCGCAGCCGGCCAACAACATCAGCGATGCCGGTAAAAGGGCTGCGAGTTTGTAAACACTTCTCATAATAAGATTAATTTAGTTAACAGTTAAATAAAAATCATTTCAACTACAAAACATTCACATCGATTCTGTTATTCAAAATTAAGTAAAATACATATTCACAACGTCGGTTACTTGCAACAAATAAACTGTAAATGTTATTATACCCGATAAGACAGTAAGCGACCATGCGCCCTGAATACAACCAATAATCAACTATGAATCAATCATTAGCGCATAACATCGAGACAAGATTACGACATAGCGCTCAAGGAATGCAACGACACCGAATACGAAAACAGAAGTGTACACAAAAGGTATAAACATGAAACGAGGTCTCCTGTTACAAGTCGGTTGACTTGTAACAGGAGACCTCGTTTACATCCTATACGTCCTAATACCGCAGACCTATTCTACGGACGGAAGCTACGGTCTCATTATTTCTCTATGCGTATACGTGCATCGACGGCTACCACATCGTCCTTATTGCCGAGCAGCGGGTTAAGGTCCATCTCGAATATCTCCGGAGCGGTAGCCACCAGCATGGAAACACGCACAACGGCTTCCGCAAAACGGTCTTCGTTGACAGGTTCCTGACCGCGAACACCCTGTATTATCTTATAAGAACGCAAGTTGCGTATCATCGCACGGGCTTCCGGCTCTGCCACCGGCGCCAGCCCTACGTTGACGTCTTTAAGCACTTCTATGAATATACCTCCCAGTCCGCACATCACTATGTGACCGAAAGCCCCCTCGCGTTTGGCTCCTATGAACACTTCGGTACCGTGCAGCTGCTGCGCGAGCATGACGGCATAGGTATCCTTGATCTTCATCATGCGGTTGAATTCGCGGACTACCGTCTCCTCGTTGTTCACATTCAGAACGACGCCGCCCACGTCAGACTTATGCACCGGTCCCACGACCTTCATGACGAGCGGGAAACCTATCCGGCGGGCGAGTTCGAGACACTCCGCCTCATTATCCGCCGTACCCTCCTTGGCGCGGGCTATGCCTGCGGCATCCAGAAGGTCATGTATCTGGTCTGGAGCGAGGTATCCGTTTCCGGCACGATTCACTACGCTGCGTATACGTTCCACGTCTACGCAAGGGAAACCGGCATCGGCAGCCTGAACGGCAGGCGTATGGTATACCTTGGCCAAAGCATTGCCGAACAGCACCTCGTCCGGGAAATAGACTCCGCCCTGCGCAACGAATTCGTCAATCTCGCCCTTAACCCACGTATAGGACGGGAATACCGGAAATATAGGTTTGCGCGAAGTCTTGATCTTGTCGAGCAAAAGTTTATATACGTCGTATATCGGGAACAGTCCCGGACTGCCGAATATGACGACCATGCCGTCTATATTATCGAAATCGTTCTCACAAGCATCGAGTATGTATCCGAGCTGTTCGGCTGTACCTGTAGCGAGAAAGTCTATCGGGTTGCCGACAGCCGATCCGGGGAACAGTTTCGTGAGCAACTCCTGCGCCTTGGGACCTTCAAGGTGGGGAATTTCCATCTTGCCGTTAGACAACGCATCGGTAAGCATCACGGCAGGGCCTCCGGCATGGGTTATGATAGCTATATTCTTTCCTTGCAGTTCCGGATACATGAATATACCGGCCACGGTGGTCAACTCCTCGCGACCGCTGCAACGCACTATGCCCGCTTTACGGAAAAGCGCATCGACCGCGATATCCGGACTGGCGAGCGCTCCGGTATGAGACGAAGCCGCACGGCCACCCGCTTCGGAACTGCCCGACTTGACGGCAGCGATGCGGCATCCCTTGCGCACCAACGACGAAGCGTGACGCAGAAACTTGTCCGGTTTGTTGATACTCTCTATGTACAAAAGTTTGATGCGTGAACTGTGTTGCGGATCGAACGACTCGTCGAGATATTCGAGCGCTTCCTCCACACCGATCTGAGCAGAGTTGCCGACAGACCACACGCTATTGAACTTCAAGCCCTTGCGCATACCGTTATCCACGATGAAGATAGCCGTCGCACCCGATCCGGAAATGAAGTCTATACCGTGAGGATCGAGCTGCGGTACGGGTGAAGTGAACGACCCGTTGTAATTGGTGGTCAACAGTCCGGTGCAGTTAGGGCCTATGAGAGAGCCGCCTACAGAGTCGATTATCTCCACTATGCGGCGCTCCAGTTCGGCGCCTTCCTTGTTCTCCTCCCCGAAACCGGCCGACAGTATCACGAAACCGCGCGTTCCCTTCTCCTTGGCAAGTACCTCGACGGTGTGCAGGCAGAACTTGGCCGCAATGGCTATGATAGCGCAATCCACCTGCGGAAGATCCTCTACGGCGTGGTACGACACTACGCCCTGCACCTGATCGGCCTTGGGATTCACGACATATTTCTGTCCCTTGAACGGACTTTGCACCAGATTGCGAAGAACTGCGCCGCCGGGCTTATAGACGTCGTCCGAGCCGCCGACCACGACCACGCTCGAAGGATTGAATAGCTTTTCGTTAATCATATTACAAATATGGCTGATAATATTGTGCCGCACCGCGATGCCACGACATTCTCGCCGGTCGATTTTCCGCCATGGTAAACCGCTCGCCGCCGCACGGCATATTTTTATATAATGAAACAGGTGCGCCCCTCGACGGAAACGCACCTGCAAAAATACGAATTAAAGTTTTATCTTTCCGTAATTCTCGTCGAACAGGCGCAAACGCTCCTCCAGCATATCGAAATGATGCGGCTTGACGGTAGAAGAACAGATGCGCAATCCCTGCTGCTTGCTGCCCGTAGTGGAAAGAACTATAGCGCTGACGCCGTAATGTAGCAACAGACGCAGCAGCTCGCCGCCCTCTACATCCTTGTAACCGACCGTAAAGAAAAATCCGTCGCTCAGCGGCTCTTCGAGGTCATGGTCGTAGACTATATGGAAACCGTTGCGCAGGAAAATATCTTTCAGACGGTTCGTCCGGCGACCGTACTCTCTGACCTCTTCCACGAAATTGAGATCGCCGTCATTGGCAGCCTTCAGCATGGCTGCCAGAGCATACTGCGGAGTATGCGCCGTACCCGACGACAGACAGTAAAGTATGCGCTGGATCATGACAGACCCGAACTTGGCAATGCCGTAACGCGTCTGCAATCCTTCGTACGGACGCGAGAACACCTTGTCAGATATGGCCATTACGGCTATACGCTGACCGGCATAGCTGAATATCTTGGACGCGCTCATCAGTATCACGAAATTATCGGTATACTTGCCGACGCTCGGCTGGAAGGGCGGCTGGAACGGCTTGCTCAGATCCTTGCGGAAATCCATGGCCATATATGCGAGGTCTTCGATAACGAGCGTATCGTATTTCGTAGCCAGCTCGCCTATGGTCTTAAGCTCGCTCTCGTGCAGACACATCCACGTCGGGTTATTCGGATTAGAGTAGAGAATGGCCGCAATGTTTCCTTTCTGCAGATAGCTTTCGAGCTTCGGACCGAGTTTCTCGGCACGGTAGCTGTACACGTCGAAATGCTCCTTCTTGACGCCGATAACCTCAGCCTGCAACTTCTGCACCGAGAAACCGGGGTCTATGAACAGGATCGTATCCTTCTTGCTGTCGAGTTGAGAGCATATGGTAAATGCCGCGAAGGCGCCCTGCATGGACCCTACTGTAGGGATACAGCACTCCGGACTTACGTCCACATCGACGAAAGCCTTCAGAAAACGCGACGACTCCGTTTTAAGTTCCGGAATACCCGCCATTTCGGGATATATGGCCGGAACACCGGCATCGAGAGCCTTCTTTTCGGCCTCTACGCCTATAGGGGAAGGCGGCAATCCCGGCACACCCATTTCGAAATGCACGAATTCTTCGCCCGTCTCCTTTTCGAGGGCCTTTACTATTCCGCCTATCTGCCTGATAGAGCCTTTGTTGAGATCAGTAAGATCGTACTTGTCCATAACCGTTCTGACAACGGCCGGATCTATAAGAGTTTGTTTCATTAATCCGATTAATTTTAGATTTTCCAAAAATAATCAAGTTTAATATCAATTCCAAGCGACGACGCCTATTATCGTTTCGATTCGATCCTAATACGCAGTTTTCAGGTAACGGATTCTAACTTGTGCGATACCCGTTGCAATACCGCAAAAAAATATCCGGAGAAAGGGTTCATTCTCCGGATATTCATATGTCATCTTCGACAGACTTTTTCAAACAGCTACTTGGTCTGTTTCGTGCGGTAAGAGGCTTCGTACTTACCTTTGGCCATGTTGTTGAGCTTGTTGCGGATCAACGTCTTGCGAAGCGGAGCGAGACGGTCGGTAAATACCATGCCTTCGATATGGTCGTACTCGTGCTGCACGGCACGGGCAGGCCACCCTTCAAGTTCCTCCTCGTGTTCCTCGAAATTCTCGTCGAGATACCTTATGGTAATCTTTTCCGGACGATATACGTCCTCATGCAGCCCCGGCAGTGACAGACACCCCTCGTTCATGAGCACCTCCTCGTCCGACTCGTCCACTATTTCGGGATTGATGAACGCCCTCTTGTAATTGCCCGCCGTAGGATCGTACTGCGCGAATGGAGACGTGTCCACAACGAACAGCCGCAATGACTTTCCGATCTGCGGTGCGGCGAGTCCCACCCCTTCGGAAGCGTACATGGTATCGAACATGTCCGCCACGAGCTTTTTCAGATCGGGAAAATCAGGTGTTATATCTTCGCACTCTTTGCGAAGTACGGGCGAGCCGTATATGTAAATAGGATATATCATTTTCTCCGCTATTTAAGACGGCCGCTGCACGACCGCCGTTATCGTTTCAATCAAATTGTTTCGTACAATAATATTATAACGCTGTGGACAGACCTTTATTTCATCCCGGCATACATTCGGCTCTCCATGAAATCCTGCAACAATATCGTCGCGCTGATCCGGTCGACAACCGCCTTGTCGCGACGCTGCATCTTTTTCATGCCCCCGTCAATCATGGCCCTGTGCGCGAGCACCGATGTAAAACGCTCGTCGAACATAACCACCCGCACGCCCTCTCCGAGCACTTTGCCGAGTTTCGCCGCAAGACCACGGGCTGCGGCGAACGTGTCGCTCGGCGAGCCGTCGGTACGCACGGGACTGCCCACGACCACGATATCCACCGTTTCCCGGCCGCAATAGCGCACCACCCAATCGACGAGTTCGTGCGTCGGCACGGTCTCCAGCCCACCGGCAATGATCCGTTGCGGATCGCTCACCGCTATGCCGGTACGCTTGGTACCGTAATCTATCGCCATTATTCTGCCCATCCGCCTCCTGTCGCGGCAAATATTTCCGTTGCCGTAACGACTGCAAAGGTAAAGTTTTAACCCCGGATTTAAAACTTTTCGATATCGTTCCGGCAAAAATATCCGTTTTCGCCCGCCCCGAAAGGCCTGTCCCAACTATACGCAGACGGTCACGCATAAGCGGACCGGTACGGAATTATGGCAAATACACCGAATTATAACGGTTTTACACAAAAAATGCAGTTAAATTTATATCTTTGTGGGTTGACAGCAAGCATAAATTTCAAAACATTTTTCTGCTCAAAGCACTGGTAAGGAAACAATAATAATACGACATAAAAGATGACACAGGAAGAACTTTTCAAGAAACTCATAGCGCATTCCAAAGAATACGGCTTCATATTCCCATCCAGCGAAATATACGACGGACTGAGCGCCGTGTACGACTACGGCCAGCTCGGCGTAGAACTGAAGAATAACATAAAGCGTTACTGGTGGGATGCCATGACGCGTGTCAACGACAATATCGTCGGCATAGACGCAGCCATATTCATGCATCCGCGCACATGGGAGGCTTCCGGACACGTGGGTGCTTTCAACGATCCTTTGATCGACAACAAGGACTCGAAAAAACGTTACCGCGCCGACGTGCTGCTGGAAGACTGGATAGCCAAACAGGACGAAAAA
Source organism: uncultured Tidjanibacter sp. (assembly GCA_947852905.1). Lineage (GTDB taxonomy): Bacteria > Bacteroidota > Bacteroidia > Bacteroidales > Rikenellaceae > Tidjanibacter. Next base: position 86,394 of record CANTVF010000007.1, read on the forward strand.
ATCGAAAAGGAGATAGAGAAGGGTCGCAAACGTTTCAAGGACAGTTTCGACGAGGCGCAGTTCCGCGCAACCAATGCCCGCGTACTCGAAATCACGGCCAAACGCAACGAGGTACACGAACGCATGACCGAAGCTCTGAACGCCAACGACCTCGAAGGCCTTCGCCAGATAATTCTCGACTGCGAGATAGTGTGCCCCATATCCGGCACGCGCAACTGGACGGAAGTGCGCCAGTTCAACCTCATGTTCGACACCAAGATAGGTTCCGTAGCCGAAGGCGCCAACACCATATACCTGCGTCCGGAAACGGCACAAGGCATATTCGTAAACTTTCTCAACGTCCAGAAAACGGGCCGCATGAAGATACCGTTCGGAATAGCCCAGATAGGCAAGGCGTTCCGCAACGAAATAGTGGCGCGCCAGTTCATATTCCGCATGAGGGAGTTCGAACAGATGGAGATGCAGTTCTTCGTGCGTCCGGGAGAAGAACTCAAATGGTACGAGAAATGGAAAGCCACGCGCATGAGCTGGCACCGCGCACTCGGCTTCGGCGACGACAACTACCGTTTCCACGACCACGAGAAACTCGCCCACTACGCCAATGCTGCAGCAGACGTGGAATTCCGCTTTCCGTTCGGATTCAAGGAGGTGGAGGGTATACATTCGCGCACCGATTTCGACCTGCGCCGACACGAAGAGTTCTCCGGTAAAAAAATACGCTACTACGATCCCGAAACCGGCGAAAGCTACATACCTTATGTCATAGAGACCTCCATAGGCGTAGACCGCATGGTACTTCAGGTACTCTCGGCCGCATACAAGGAGGAAAAACTCGAGAACGGCGAGGAACGCACCGTTCTCTCCATACCGGCGCCGCTGGCACCTGTCAAGGCTGCCGTACTGCCTCTGGTAAAGAAAGACGGTCTGCCCGAAATAGCTCACCGCATAAAAGACATGCTCAAATACGACTATAACATACAGTACGACGAAAAAGACAGTATCGGAAAACGTTACCGCCGTCAGGACGCTATCGGCACCCCGTTCTGTATCACGGTAGACCACCAGACCGCCGAAGACGGTACCGTTACGGTACGCGAACGCGACACCATGGAACAGGTGCGCGTACACATGGACGATCTGCACACGATGATAGAACGCAACGCGGGATTGCGCGGCCTGCTCGACAAGCTACAATAAAACCGCATACGGCATGTAACCGCACGACACAACGCGCCCCGGCGACAGGAGTACCGATTCCGTACTGCTCCGAGCGGGACCGTAGTGGAGTCGCGTAGCACGTAACGCAGATAACTCATACCAAGCACGAACAATGAAAAAAGCGCTTTTCCCCGGTTCCTTCGATCCGTTCACTCTCGGTCATCAGGCAATAGTGGAAGACGGACTGAAAATATTCGACCGCATAGTGATAGGTATCGGAGCCAACTCCGAAAAAAGCGGATTGCTCACTGTAGCAAACCGCCGAAGGCTTATAGAAGACCTGTACGGCGGCCATGACCGTGTGGAAGTGGCCGTCTACGAAGAGTTGACCGGAGAGTTCTGCCGACGCATAGGCGCACAATTCCTTCTGAGGGGAATGCGCAACACGGTGGATTACGAATACGAACGCAACATGATGATCGTCAACCAACAGCTGTTCCCCGAAATAACCACCGTACTGCTGTTCACCCCGCCGCGCTATGTAGCAGTATCGTCGAGCATAATACGCGAAATAATACAATTCGGCGGCGATCCGAGAGAGTTGATGCCGGACAATATAGACATAAAGAACTATCTATAGACATGGAATTTACCGCAGAAATGATCGCATCCTACCTGGGAGGCGACATAGTGGGCGACAGCGGAACCAAAGTATCCGAATTCGCCAAAATAGAGGAAGGCCGCGAAGGTGCGCTTTCGTTCATAGCAAACCCTAAATACGAACACTACATATACGAAACCCGTTCTACGATAGTGATCGTCAACCGCAGTTTCATACCGACCGGAACTGTACACCCCACTCTCATCAAAGTGGACGACGCCTACGGATCGTTCGCCAAACTGCTCGAACTGTATGCCGCGCACCAGCCGCGCAAACGCGGCATCAGCGACAAGGCCGACATCTCGCCCGACGCCAGTATAGGAACCGACTGTTACGTAGGAGCTTTCGCGGTAATAGAAGCCGGCACGAAAATAGGCGACGGCACATGCATATATCCGCATGTCTACATAGGCGACGGTGTCACAATAGGCAAAGGGACGACGATAAACTCCGGGGTCAAGATATACGCAGGATGCCGCATAGGCGACAATGTAACCATACATGCCGGAACGGTAATAGGCGCCGACGGTTTCGGATTCGCCCCCAATGCCGACGGTACGTATTCCAAAATACCACAGATAGGCAACGTCGTGATAGAAGACGATGTGGAGATAGGCGCAAACACCTGCATAGACCGCGCGACTATGGGCTCGACGATCATACGCCGCGGCGTGAAACTCGACAACCTCATCCAGATAGGTCACAACGTCGTAATAGGCGAAAATACCGTATGCGCAGCCCAAGTGGGCATAGCCGGAACGTGCAAGGTGGGAAGCAACTGCATGTTCGGCGGACAGGTCGGCCTCGCAGGTCATCTTACCGTGGGCGACCGCGTACAACTCGGCTCCAAAAGCGGAATTTCGAACAACGTGCCTTCGGGCGAAACATACCTCGGCTACCCCGCCCTGCCGGTCGGCAAGTTCCACCGCTCCAATGCTGTGTTCCGTAACCTGCCCGAACTTAGCAAGACGGTATACCGCCTCGAAAAACAGATGGCGGAACTGACCGCGGAAAAAGGGAAAACGGAATAAAACCCCGACCGGTCGTGTCGCTCGCTTAGAACGGATGCGATCCGCCTTACCATACTGCGCCGCCGACAATACCGCGTTACGGATACGGCAAATCCGCAACCGTTGTCGGCGGCAGTCATAAATGTCGTTCACTATAAACTCAAAACATGACAACTAAAGGAACGCGACGCATAATGGGGATAGACCCCGGCACCAACCGCATGGGTTACGGCGTAATAGACGTATGCGGCAACAAGGTATCGTGCGTCGTCATGGGCGACATAGAACTTCACAAACTGCCGGATGCCTACGCCAAATTGGGGCACATTTTCGAACGCGTTTCGGGACTTATCGAAGCATACGCCCCCGACGAGGTGGCTCTCGAATCGCCTTTCTTCGGCGAAAACGTACAGAGTATGCTCAAACTCGGCCGGGCACAGGGAGTGGCCATGGCCGCAGCCCTGCATCACGGAATACCTGTGGCGGAATATGCGCCCCGTCGCGTCAAACAGGCCATAACGGGCGTAGGAGGCGCCGCAAAAGAGCAGGTGGCCGCAATGCTCAAAGGAATGCTCGGTGTAGAGTACAACCCCAAACGGCTCGATGCTACGGACGGGCTGGCGGTCGCCATGTGCCACTGGTTCGAAAGCTCTTCGCCGATAGGACACCGCAACAGCAAACCGGTCAGGAAAACCAAATCGGAAAGCTGGGAAGAATACATAGCCCGCAATCCGGAACGCGAAGCGGGGAAAAAAGGAGACAAATAAACGATTCTCCGCAACAGTTGCCCATGCGCCAGTTTACATTGCAGTTATGTAACACATCCGACTGCAATAATGTTCCCATAACTGCACCGTTTACCCAATAACGTATGTATAAACGGACGTCGCCGAATACCGCAGACATTCAGAGCCATATGCCAAACCGCATACGAACGGAGGTGCGACCCCACGCCACCGAAACCGATTGCTCTGCAATTTCAGTCTGTCGTAATATAACGCAACGATAATCTCCGACACGACAACTATTTTACAGCACGGCATTCGGCTCCGCGGCACGACTATTGCCTGCACACGACTGTAGGGAAAACGGCAAGCACGCGAATGCGAACGGCCGCGAACACAGACCGAAATCATACGTTTTCAATATCAAATTCACTAATAAAGCGAATTTAACTGCCAAATATTCGTATCTTTGAGCGATTACGCATTTAAAATCGAGCAAACAAAGTATAACAAACACAAAACACCGACATGAAAAAAATTCTAATGATCGCAACTATAGCTGTATTGCTGTGCAGTTGCGGAAGTAAAAACACTTACACTATCAACGGCGACATCAAAGGCCTGACCGGTAATTCCATCATGTTGCAAGACGAGAAAGGCGACACTCTGACCACCGTGACAGCTACGGACGGTAAGTTTACGATCAAGGGCAAAGCCGCGACTCCCTCGCTCGGTCTGCTGAGCGACGGTACTCAGCCTATAATAATGCTGTTCCTCGAACCCGGCGAAATCTCGGTTACGGGTGACATGGCCGAAAAGATAACCGTAAGCGGCACACCGGCAAACGACGGTTATTCAAAATACAACGAATACCAGTACGAATGCATGCAGCGTCTGTATGCCACAGGTTCGGATGAGGAACGTCTCGCACTGTTTACCGAAATGCGCGAAGAAGCGGAGAAAACCCTCGACGCCAACCTCGACAACTACTTCGGTCTGCTGATGCTTTCCGAATTTGCGGCAGAATTCGACAGCGACCAGATCATCGGCAAACTCGACAGCATGCCCAAGGAGATAACCCAGACCGATCTTGGCAAAGAACTGCGCAAATCGGCAGAAATGAGACGCAATACCGAAATAGGCAAAGAGTACATGGAAATCGAATATCCCGACAAAGACGGCAACATGGTTAAACTCTCATCGCTCGTAGGCGAAGGCAAATATGTCCTGATAGATTTCTGGGCTACATGGTGCGCTCCCTGCATGGGTGAAATTCCTCACCTCGCAGAGGCTTACGAAGCGTACAAACACCTTGGATTCGAAATATACGGCGTATCGCTCGACGACGAAGCCGATAAGGAAAAATGGGCTAAAACCCTCTCCGAAAAGAATATGACATGGGTCAACGTATTCGGCGGCTCTTTTACCGAGAACGAAGCCGCACAGAAATACGACGCACGCAGCATTCCGACCAACTTCCTTATAGGTCCCGACGGCAAAATAATAGCCAAGAACCTGCGCGGCAGCCAGCTCAAGGAAAAACTTTCCGAAATCATCGGAGCATAAATCAATCGCACTATTTTAAAAAGCCACCGGTACAGTTTCTCAGAAACTGTACCGGTGGCTTTTTAAATCACCTTACGACAGACAGCTCGCCGTATACATATCGATTCTTCGCCTAACGATAATATCACAGAACGTTTCCCGTTAACACCCATATAATACGGCATTTACATACCGACGATATACATCGGTCAGATGCCGCCGATCGTCAGGAGCCTATACCGGACATACAAAATTCATAGAAAAAAAATAAATTTATCTCCGCAAAAATTTGCGAGTTCACGAGAAATGCCTATCTTTGCACTCGCAATCAGGAAATATGGCTCCGTAGCTCAACTGAATAGAGTACCTGACTACGGATCAGGCGGTTACAGGTTTGAATCCTGTCGGAGTCACAAAAATGAAAGCGAAATACCCTGCACAATGCAGGGTATTGTCATTTAAAGCGTCTGACTCAAATTTCCGAAACATGCACAGGATCGTGTGCATGATGATCTATCGAAAAAAACGGAAAGAAATATGCGAATATCTGCGGGGCAAAACAATCTTTCTATAAGCCATTAGGATCATACCACCATTTCTTCCGGACCGTACCGCTGAAATCTACACTTCATTTAAACGCCAAAATAAGCGCGACGTAACGAAGAGCAAAATTTCATCCCGCGAATACGAAACCGATTACTAAGCACTGACAAAAACAGATATCCCCCGTAACAAAGCAAATATTATCCGTCCTCCCGAAAACCTATACAAACTAAAAGACATTAGTTTGAACGGACAAACCTGCGACAACGAATCGTGAGAGCAATCCTGAAAATTGGGAAATACATTTACGTACGAACTTCTGAAATCATATGCCACACACACGGATATTCCCTGTATACGGCTACGCGTTCACAGCATCGACAATTACTGTTTTTCGACCACTTCTCCGCGCACGAAAAGCACTGCGGGATACTTAGAGGCTGTATTGGAATGGATTTTTACATTGTTGTTGAACGGACCTGTTTCCCGTCCCGGCCTGTAAGTTATCTCCACCGTCCCGCACTCTCCGGGCATCACCGGTTGACGGGGATAATCGACGGCCAGACACGTACAACTCGTCTCTGCACGGGTGATTACAAGCGGGGCATCGCCGTCGTTGCGGAATACGAAACCGACCGTCCGTGAAGCGCCTTTACGTTCGATAGTCCCGAAATCATGCGCCATACTCTCGAACGAAATTACGGCACCGTGTTCCGGACTCTCCGACCCGCTAAAATTTCCGGCAGCGGCAGCGAACGAAACGTACATAAAACACAAACATGCCGCAAACGACTTTATCCACATAAAAGACACTTAATTCATCGACAACGATTAATCTCGTCAAAACAGGTAGCTCATGTCGAAACACTCCGCCCTCCACTAAACCGTTCCTACACGCAACAGGTTATTTCCGACATCACCCCGAAATATTTTCCAGTTATCACGCTCAATATCGGAACTCTTTACTGCAAACGGAAAACGTAAGTTATGGTACCGGTCTGAACGGCATTGTTCTCGCTGGGAGTGAATCGTGCGGAACGTGCGGCACGCAAAGCCGCCGCAGTCAGTTTAGGATCCTGCGTCGTGGAGCCCAAAGGCTGAAAAGCAGCGGTCTGCACCCTCCCCTGCGCATCCACAGTTATCTCCACGACGACCTTGCCCTGAGCATCGGAATCGTAACTCGGACGCGGCAGACTTCCGACCGGCCGACGTCCGGAAAGACTGAACGAAACCCCTTCAGTACCTATTCCAGTACCCGAACTGACACCGTCGGCACCAGACACATGTCCGCTATTACCGTCACTGTCTGCATCTCCCTGCGATACCGACTGCGAAGCGATGCTACGACCGGGAAACAAAGCTCTGCGATTCACCTCGTGAGCCTGTTCCTCACGCGACGGTGTATCGCTTTCGTTATTCATCTGGCTGTTGTCGTTCCGCGACGGCTGACGTTCGGCATGCAGACCGCTCGCGACAGAAGGAGCCTGTTCATAATCTTGCGTCATAAACTCCTCCTGAGAAGCCGACGATCGCGGAGCTACGGTCTCCTCGCTCTGAGACAACATAACATTCTCCTCACCGCTCCCGTCGCTCTCTCCGAAATCCACGAGTATCCCCTGATCGACCGCCGGATAATCCATACGGAACGATACGAGAAAGCTGACGCCGAGGAAAACTACCAGATAGCATGCAAGAGCTATAGCCCCGGCACGTCTGCCCTGACGGTTATTATCCGGTTTATAATAATACATATTCTCTAAACGGCTCGCCCGACCGGCTCCCGGCTCCCGGCTCCTGTGCCGGTACGCCGTCTTACATCTGCAAGCCGACTGTTTTTAACGATTTCTTACCCGCACACCGGGAATCAGTTCGGACTCGTAGCCAGAATCAACATCCATTTGTTGTCCTTGGCTATGTTCATCACCTTGACCACATTGTCTATCGGTACGCTCTTGTCGGCATGTAACGATACCGTAGGCTGCTCGGCGCCTTCCAGACGACCGCGCAACACATTCTCCAGTTCGCCGAGCGATACCGGTACCGACTCGACGTAATACTGCAAATCGGCCGTTATGGATACCGTCGTATACGGTTTCTCCTTGATCTGATTATTGCTCGTCGGCAAGGTCAGTTTCAACGCGTTCGGGTTTATCAGCGTCGTCGCTATCAACATAAACACCAAAAGCAGAAACATCAGGTCGGTCATGGACGCCGAACTGAACGACGCGTTTACCTTCGATCCTCTCTTTATTGCCATGCCCTGTTATCGTTTATCTACCGGTTGGTTGAGAATATCCATAAAGGCTATCGAATTGGCCTCCATCTGGAATATGAGTTTTTCGATACGCGCTATGAGAAAGTTGTACCCGAAATAGGCCGGGATACCCACGATCAGACCGCCGACGGTGGTTATCATGGCCACATACATACCGCCCGACAAAAGGCTCATATCGACCACGCCGCCGGCCATAGACATGTTCATGAACGCCTGCACGAGACCTATTACCGTACCGAGGAAACCTATCATAGGAGCGCCGCCCGAAATGGTAGCCAGAGCAGGAAGTCCGTTTTCGAGTTTCGACACTTCGAGGTTGGCTACATTCTCGATAGCATTCTGTACGTCGGTCATCGGACGACCGATACGTTCTATACCCTTGTCTATCATGCGAGCGACGGGCGAATCGGTCGAGCGGCACAGATCTACAGCAGCATCCATACGTCCCTCATAGATGAAATCGCGTATCTTGTTCATGAAATTGGCATCTATACGCGACGCCTTGCGAATGGCAATGAACCGTTCCACGAAAATATATATGGCTACGGCGCCCAACAGAAGCAATACCCACATAAGCCAGCCGCCCGCAAGGAAAAGTTCTCCGAAACTCATTGTCTTGGGCTGCTCGGCCAGAACGGCAGGAGCCGTTTGCAGAAATAGTGTCATAATGAATTCAATATTTATCGTTTAATTATTCTATCACAAAACGAACTGCGGCATCGTTCCGACGGATACCGCACGGCGTTGAAACATGCAAATTTAAAAACATATTCCGAATATATCGTCAAGGAACATGTTATCTTACATCCCGTACAGACTTTAAGCGTCCGTACCGCAACATACCGATCAGCCAAACACAATGACAGTTACTCCGTACCGGAGCAAAGTCACTGCGACTACAGCTCCGTCTGTTCAACATTTTTCTGCGCGGATCCGCTGTCGGCCTGTGCCCTGGCAGCCTCCTCCCGTTCACGCCGTTCCTCGATCATACGACGCCGGCGCTCCTCGCTCTCCGCACGACGCTGTTCTATGCGACTCTTCAGCGTTCCGGCATCCGTCGCATTTCCCCTTTCGGACGTGCTTTCGGGAGTAACCGTCACGCCGTCGGACGGCAGCGTCACGGCACCGTTCCCCGGACTATCTCCCACAACGGTCTGAGCCGCCCGCCGTTTCTCGATACGGTTCTGGCGACGCTTTTCGCGACGCATCTTATACTTACGCACTATATCGCCGAAACGGTTGAAGTCCTCGCGGTAATATATACCTACACCGTTCTCCTGAAGGCCCTGGTTCTCGTCGTAACGCGTTATGGTACGTGTGAATCCTTTGAGCCTCAAGTCTCCTGACGGGGTCAGTAGCCACGTTATCGAGGCGTCTCCGGACATGTTGGAGACATTCTGCGGATTATTATTGCCTATGTCGTAGTTACCTTCCACTTCGAGTATCAACCGGTCGTTACCGCCGACATTATATGTGAATCCGAAGTCGAGCTCATCGGACGAAGTCTCGTCCTGCTGGGGTCGGTAATTAAGGAGTATATCGAAATTCTCGCTCGAAAGCACGTTGGTAAGCTGGTTGGTCAGAAAATCGAGACCGAGCGAAGCTCCGGCACTCGTTGCGGTTGCCGCACCGTTATCGTCACTCGAACTGCCGTCCGGCGCGAACGATCCGAGTCCGACGAGCCATATGAAATTCATCGCCGTATTTTCATTGGAAGACAGAATGCCGCTCAAAACGTTCTGCACATCGGCATCGGCCGAAGGTATCCTTATATCGAAAGATATGTCCGGCTGTTTGAGGCTCTCCCTTATGCGCATCACACAATCCACCGGTATTCTCGTACTCGTATTGATACCTGTTCCCTCGAACGAACTCGCGATAGGTTGCAACGACGCACGCATCTTGTAAACGGCCTCCACGTTCAATACGGCTTCCATAGGATCTCCGCTCAACTGAATGGTACCGCCCGGCTGCAAAGTAAACTTGCGGTTGGATATTATAGGCGGCAGACTGAACAGGAAATCACCCTCGGCGATCTCGTACGTACCGAACGTCGCCAATTCTCCGGTTCCCGGATTCAACTGCACGTCTATATTGGCGGCACCTTTGGCATTCAGCGTCATATTCGTCGCAGGATCTATTATGATCGACAGCAACAATCCCGGCGTAACGGTCAGCGACACGTTCAGACGCATGTCCGTTTCCTGCTTCTTTTTCCGTTCGGCCTCCTGCCTCGACAAAAGATATTGCTGTTTCTTGTGTTCCACTATATTGTCCGGCGAAACCGTTTCCGCCGACTTATCTACGAAAACGATCCAGTCCGCCTCGGATATGCTCGACTTGTTAGACAGAGGCAGATAAAACGCCGAACGGTCCTGTGTGGATACCGCAACATCTATGTCCATACCGTTTTTGCCGCCGCGCAACCCTATGGCACCGGAAACATATACCTTGCCGTAGAACTGCGCGTTATCCTTGGATGTGGTATTAATTGCCATGAGATTGGTCGGCACCAGACGCAGATCGTAGCTTATGTTCGCCATATTGCTTATATCCGCGTGGGCTTCGAGCGTAGCGCTGTTGCCTTCGTTATCGGTAAGTACCGTCCGCGGAATCACGACTCGCCCGCCGTCTATATCCACGTCCAACAACGAAGCTCTATAGGTCACATTGGTCATACCGACCGTAGCCGCCAGATCAGATACCGACAGCGTTCCATGCATGTCGGGTTTTCCGTCCCGGCTACGCACTTCGAGGAATATCGCTGCCGACCCGTCCAACGCGCTCACTGCCTCCGGAGGCAGGAAAGATCCGGCAGCGGCGAGCGGAATATTGTCTACATCCACCTCTGCGGAATATTCGTTTATATCCGGCCTGTAGAATCCGCGGACTATATTCTTGCCGGTAGTCTCGTTCCTGAGCGACAACACGACTCTCTCATCGGCGAAATTCCACGCACTGCGTAACCGCAATGGCACCGCCACGTAATCGTTCACCCGCAGACTGTCCATGGCAATGTCCGCTATCAGGAACGGATCGTTCTCTCCGGACACCAGCTGCGCGGAGCCGTCGAGAGTTCCGCCTACACGTACTCCGTCCAAATTAAGCATCCCGTTCATGATGCCGACACTGAAGCGGTCGAGCTCCAGGCGTAGCGTATCCGTTCTACCGGACGATATTCCGCCGTCCACCTGAAGGCGCTGGTCTCCGCTCGTTATGGCGAAGTCATCGACAGAGATCCCCTCCTTGGAATACGAAATGAGCCGCGAGGCTATATTCCACCTCTGCGGACCGGTCATAACGTAGGATGTCGGCTCGAAAGCGAGACCGAAAACAAGTTCCTTTCCCGTCTCGGTACGCGAGAGCAACGACTGCATATCGAGCGACGCGCTGAGATCGGAAGCTCCGTCGCTCAGACGCGCACGGACGTTTATGGTATCGTTCTGTATGCGTGCCGAAATATTGTTGGAAGGCATCCGGTATTTCGGCAGATAAAGGTCCTCGGTAGTGAACACGAGATTCACGGCGCCGCGTTCGGTCGTATTGTCGGCCTTGAACCCCAGACGCGTCACGAAAAAGTCGGAATACTCTATGTAATCGCTGTTCGCGTCGATTCTGAAATCCTCTGTTTTGGGATCGAACACCACATTCACCTCAGTTCCTTGAGCAATGCTGAATCCGGGCAGGAATATGGCAGCGATACCGCTCGCCTCCTTTATATTTATATGCAGTTCGGACATGGGCGGCCGTATCGGTACGGCCGTCACATCCATACCGGCACCAGATACCGGAGCAAAAGCCACGTTAGCAACACCGGTCACCGGCAAAGCGACTGTCCCCGCACGGCGCACTACCGGACGGTTATCGTGTTCATACACGAAATCGGCGTCTAACGAAAGCGCCGGCAGATAATCGTACATCACATGTTTCAGGTAATCGAAAACCTCCATATATCCCATGCCGCTACTGAACTCTATATCGGCGAACGATGAGTTCATGGCGAGATACTTGCTCGACGGACTGTTGCGACCCATAAAAATTACCGTATCTGCACGCACGGTATCTGCCGACGATCTGTAATACAGACCGGAAAGTACCGCGCGACCGTTTATATTGTCGAGATTCGATCCGCTTCCGAGCACGGACAGACGTCCGCCTAATACTGCTACGCTATCGCGACGGTCTATATTCAGCGCATGCATATCCACATGCTCCATATCGAGGTCTATATCATAATACGGTACCTCACGACCTATATCCGCACGGCCGGCAAGCGAGAAAAGGAGCTTAGGATCCACGGACTTCGCAACGGCATCTACCACGCCGGCGGTATATCCGCCACTCGCCGTTATTCCTCCGTAATCGTATCCGTTATATTGTACGTTAGGCACCGACACGTCGCCCCGAACATCTATCTGCCCACCGACGATACGCCCCGCAGCATGCACTTCGGCGGTCAGACGTCCCAATACCGTATCGGCCAATAGTCTTCCGGCATTCACGTTGTCGGCACGCAGAGCGCCGGAAAAAGAGACATCGCCCGAAGAAGCCAATCCGCCGCGCCCGTCGAATGCGACACCGCCCGCATCCGTATTCAGGGCGAGACGTGCGCCGAAATCGCCGGTACGCCCGTCTGCACGAAGCCTCACGCCTATCCTGCCGGCACGGTCGAGAATATCTTTCACGCCGGACGACAACGAATCCGCCATAAAGGCACCCAACAACTCCGCAACACCGTTGCCGTCAGTCTCGAATCTCGTGACATCGACTGCGAACGAAGCGTTAGGCAAATCGATCACATTACGCAACGCAGCCTTAGCGGCCACATGCGTCTTTTCTGCGGAAGTTCCGAACGAAACGGTCGCATCGAAATCGTTGATAGCGCCCACGAAAGAGACTTCCGCATCGGTCAACGTCAAATTCTTCCCCGTCCCGAAACCCGGAACGAAATATCCGAGCATATCGGTAGTAATGCGGCTGCGGTCTATACGCACATCGAATCTGACGCTGTCGAGTATGTCCGACATGGCTTCCCACGAAGAACCTTTCATGGAAAACCGCGGCATTACCAAATCGGAATCTGGGGTAACTATTTCGGTATCGGTCAATGAAATCAATCCGTCGTCTATCCTAAGTTCCCCGGACGACATATTCCTTATCGCAAAACCGCTTATATCCTTGAACGAGACGTCGTGCAAATCCATCGTTATGGCACCGCCGTCGATGACGAGCCTACGGCTATGGATAGACAAATCGTCGAAAACCATATTGCCGAAATTCACTCCGTGCGTAACGGTATCGGCACCCTCGGTCTGCAACTTGAAACGGGAATCGGAAATATCGACCCGATTGAATACAAGTCTGGTGGAACTCTCCGTATCGGGCTCGTCGCTGCTCAACCGCGCCAGAACCTGCGCTATGTTGATTTCGCCGTCGGTCGGTGTGAAAAGATAAATTTTGGCACCATCCAAGAAAGCGTCCCCGATAACGATGTTCCCCTTCAACAATGCGCTTTTGCTCAGATTGGCGCCGAGACGGGATGCGTACAGCAACGTATCGCCCGAATAATCCTCGACATAAAATCCCTCGGCGGTAACGCGGCTGAATCCCCTTATGCGGATATGATCCATGGCCACCGTGGTACCGAGTTTGCCAGACAACCAACCCGTAGCCTTGTCCACGACGAAATTCTGTACCCCCTCGACATTCAGCAGCAAAACCACTATCAAAGGCAGACAGACCGCCGCGACAATGATCCACGACAGCACTTTTCCCAATATTTTTATAACTTTGCGCATTACGAACTTTCTTCGGCTGTCGGCTCGCCTAAACAGCCCACAATTTTACGAAATTTTGGCTAATTAGCCATTACGACATTATTTAAAAAAGAACGCATCCGACACACTTGTCCGCACGGTTTCCGCAACCGGACGGATATTACCGTTACCGATCATTCGACACGAACAACCGTTTATAACAAAATATGGCTTCCGACATCACGATACTCGGCATAGAGTCCTCCTGCGACGACACTTCCGCCGCCGTCCTGCGCGGCACCGAAATGCTCTCCAACGTCATAGCTTCCCAGGCAGTACACGTCCAATACGGCGGAGTGATTCCCGAACTGGCCTCGCGCGCTCACCAGCAGAACATAGTCCCGGTGGTGGACACGGCGCTCAAAAACGCCGGTACGGAAATCTCCGACATCGACGCTATAGCTTTCACACGCGGTCCCGGCCTGCTCGGATCGCTACTCGTCGGGGTATCCTTCGCTAAAGGTTTAGCGGTTGCAAATAACATACCGCTCGTGGAGGTCAACCACCTGCAAGGACATATTTTATCGCATTTCATAGACCTTCCGGGACAAGAGACCCCACACCCGGCGTTTCCGTTCCTGTGTCTTCTCGTATCCGGCGGACATACACAGATAGTTCTGGTCTCGGCACCGCTTCATATGGAAATCGTAGGCACTACCATAGACGACGCAGCCGGAGAGGCTTTCGACAAATGCGCCAAGGTAATGGGACTGCCCTATCCCGGAGGACCGGTCATAGACAAGCTCGCCGCGCAGGGGGATCCGTCGCGATTCCGCTTCGCCAAACCGTCGGTCGAAGGTTTCGACTACAGTTTCAGCGGTCTGAAAACCTCGTTCCTGTATTTTCTACGCGACCGAGTAAAGGAAGACCCCGACTTCATCGAAAACAACAAGGCCGATCTGTGCGCATCGCTCCAGAAAACCATAATAGATATCCTGCTCAACAAACTCGTAAAAGCAGCCAAGGAGTACAGAATACGGGATATAGCCATAGCCGGAGGAGTATCGGCAAACTCCGGACTGCGTAACGCGATCACTGCCGAAGGCGAAAAAAGGCATTGGCACACATTCCTGCCGCCGCTCAAGTTCACAACCGACAACGCGGCTATGATAGCCGTAGCAGGCTATTTCCGTTACAGCGAAGGCCTGTTGAGCGACCTTTCGGTAACACCCGAAGCACGCATCGAGAACATACTCGCAAAAGAGTGACACGGAACGCAACATGTTAATACAGGGGGTTGTGTCAAAACGCTGAGTTTTGACGCAACCCCTTTAAGGTGTGTAAGAACGGGTAAGATGCAAGGCTGTGAGGGCGAGTGTGAGGGCGACAGGAATTTACGAAAGGTAATGACTTAGTCCGAATCACGATATAAACTATGCAGATTGCCCGTTATGACACACCGTCTTTATTTTGCTTACGACCACTGCACAACGTAACCTGATAGCCCAAGGCCGCACTATACTCCACCCGCCATCTCTCCACGCACCTCTCCGGTCAAGCTCGCAAAAACGGCGAACAGGCAAACGAACACATCTGCACATACCACCTGCGCAACAGGCAGCCCACTCCATACGCCCGCAACGAGAAAACGTCAATCCACGCCTAACGTCTGCCGCAGCCAATCGCGTGACTGTTAATCATATAACAGCGCATTTTCTGTACATGATACTTTTATTTTCATATATTTGCGCCGGCAAACGAAAGACATATTCGTATAACAAATAAACTACCAAAGAGTTGAAATACACACTCGACTTCCAGCCCAAACTTTTCTCGGCGCTCAAGGGTTACGACCGCCGGAAATTCACCGCCGACCTCATGGCGGGTATAATAGTAGGTATCGTGGCGCTGCCGCTCGCCATAGCGTTCGGTATCGCCAGCGGAGTTACGCCCGAAAAAGGACTCATAACCGCTATCATAGGCGGTTTCATAGTATCGTTTTTAGGCGGCACTAACGTTCAGATCGGAGGCCCCACGGGAGCATTCATCGTCATCGTGTCGGGTATTATCACCCAGTACGGCATAGAAGGTCTGGCCATTGCCACCGTAATGGCAGGCGTCATACTCGTGCTGCTCGGCGTCCTGAAACTCGGTATGGTAATCAAATTCATACCATACCCCATAGTTGTGGGATTCACGGCAGGTATCGCGCTTACCATATTCTCCACCCAGATCAAGGACCTGTTCGGACTCACCATAGAAGGAGGCGTGCCGGACGACTTCATTTCAAAATGGGCGGTCTACTTCCAGAACTTCGACACGACAAACTTCTGGTCACTCGGAATAGGCCTCGTCAGCATCGCGATAATACTGCTCACCCCGAAAGTATCTTCCAAGATACCCGGATCGCTCGCGGCCATAATAATCGTCACCGTAGCATCCTACCTGCTAAAGCATTTCTGCCATGTTGACGGCATCGAGACCATAGGCGACAGGTACACCATCAACCCGTCCATCCCCGCCCCGGAAGGCTTCAGCTTCAGTCTGGAAACGATCCGCGGACTGCTGCCTCCGGCATTCACAATAGCCATGCTGGGAGCCATAGAGTCGTTGCTTTCGGCTACCGTAGCAGACGGTGTCACCGGCGACAGACACAACGCCAACACAGAACTCATAGCACAAGGAGCGGCCAACATAGTCGTTCCGTTCTTCGGAGGCATTCCTGTCACGGGAGCAATAGCCCGAACGATGACCAACATAAACAACGGCGGCAAGACGCCCGTATCCGGCATAATACACGCCGTCGTACTGTTGCTGATACTGCTGTTCCTCTCCCCCCTCACAAAACACATCCCCATGGCATGTCTGGCGGGCGTACTCGTCATAGTATCGTACAACATGAGCGGCTGGAGGACCATACGTGGCATAATGCACAATCCCAGAGCCGATGTCATCGTACTGTTCACCACACTGTTGCTTACCGTGATATTCGACCTTACTATAGCTATAGCCGCCGGTCTGATCATGGCGGTGGTACTGTTCATGCGCCGCGTCATGGAAAGTACCAACATATCGGTCATACGCAACCAGATAGACCTCGACGCTGACGCCGAAAGGCACCACAACGACGACAAGGTGGACGTAGAAAAGGGAGTGGAGGTTTACGAGATAGACGGTCCGTTCTTCTTCGGAGTGGCCAGCAAGTTCGACGACATAATGCATCGCATGGGAGACAAATCGCTCGTGCGAATAATCCGTATGCGCAAGGTACCTTTCATCGACTCCACAGGCTTGCACAACCTCGAAAACCTGATACATGCGTCGCAAAAGGAAAACATCGCTGTAATTCTCTCCGGCGTAACGCCGAGCGTCAGGGAGACTCTGCTGAAAGCCGGCATAGACGCTTTGATAGGCGCGGACAACATATGCGACAATATACACATAGCCGCCGACCGCGCCAATACTCTGGCCAGAGAGCTGAAAAAATAATCACATTTCATAATACTGAAAAGGAAACGCTCCTGCAAATTGCAGGAGCGTTTCCTTTTCAAGACATGACACCGCCGACACGCTACCTTATAATACGGACGACAACGCCGACCTGCCCACAGGCAAACAGGCCGACAATGTTTTACCCAAGTTTTATTACCTTTACGACCGTATTTTATCGGCACATACGAGCCGACAACAAACAGAAAAGAATATGATATACCTTCTTACGGCCATAGCGGCCATGACGCTCATAATGCTCGCCCTCAAATTCTTCAACGTCAAGGGCATTTACATACCTCAGGTGGTCATGGTCAACTATGCGCTGGCGTTCGTAATAGCGGTGATAAACGGCAGGGATGTTCTATCGGCAGCGAATATAGACGCGGTATTCAGGTCTTCATGGTGGTATCTGGCACCGATCGCCGGTCTGCTTTATTTCGGCTCGATGGACATAATGGCCGTCTCCACCCGGAAAGCGGGCGTGGCGATAACCACCATGGCTTCGCGCACGTCGGTGATACTACCGATCCTCTGGGCATGTCTGTTTCTCGGCGAACGTATCACGATTTGGGAGATCGTCGGCACGCTGCTCGTCCTGCTGGCTTTCGCGCTCATCATCTATCGCCCGCAGCGCAACGCTGCTGTAACGACGGAATCGCGCCGCGAAAAGGCAGCCGCGGTAATAATGCCTCTGTTGGTATTCCTGTCGGTAGGTTTCATAGCCGTATGCATGAAAACATCGCAGCATCTCATAAAGACTTCGGGAGAATACGCTACCGACTACCCGCTGTTCGAAATGCTGCTCTTCGGCGCCGCCGTCATAGGTGCGGCGACCTACTACGGTATACGTGAAGGCCGTAAGGCTTTCCGTCCGCAATGGCGCAGCATAATAGGAGGTCTGTGTCTCGGAACATTCAACTACTTCGTGACCTTGGGACTCATGAACGGTCTGAAATATTTCTCTTCGAGTACGTTCTACGGCGTCTACAATATCAGCGTCGTAATACTCACGACGCTGGTCGGAGTGGCTGTATTCCGCGAAAAACTCGACGGCCTGAAAATAGCGGGACTCGCCGTTGCGGTAGCCTCCATCGTAATACTCGGCTTTCTCGGCAACAGCTTGTAGCAACTCCGAACTTCCCTGATTACATCCTGCCGCAATACATTTTCGGACACCTGTAACGGTATACGCGATTATATACTTTAGCATACCTCTTAGGGAGCCACCGACTATTCGACGAGATAAACCCACAGCGGAATTGAGGACATCGCTGCAGGCAAATATTATTGGAAGATCGAGAAAGGGCAAGGATACTAATTATGATAATTCTAAATCTTTCCCGACTCGTTTTAACCGTGTCTTACAGATTAAACCGTGAAACGGTTTTATTATAGCGAAATAGAATTTTCCCATACCATTATGGAAGCGGACTTTGGTACTGACCGATATGCATTGGTTACCATTTCCGATATTTTCGGTCATCAGCGTAACATTGAAATCAAGATGTTTGTCAATTTTACTTAAGGTAGCCCTGTTTTCGGATTCGATTTTGACTAAATCCGATAAATTGTCCTCCGTTTTCAGACCAAAAGGTTTCACTACGGCATTACGGAACTTCATCAAGGCAATAACCCACTGCGGTGCGCAGAAAAATCGGGCAGCTAACTTTCTCGCACTTATCGGTTGTGTGTCATGCACTATCTCACTGTAATTATCAGAGTAATCAAAACTCTCGTTTAGTTCCATAATGCATGAAATACGTTATTTTCCTAACATCCAAAGTCATCTCCTAAAGCCGTTAACTATTTTGCATTAAGAGTTTTCATTTTTATAATCCATGCCATATTCTCACCCAGATTGCGCATATTTGCCATACCTTCGTCATCGTGGAGAACGTCGCCTACATTCTTGCCATATACTATGTTCCAATAGGTCGAGCCAACGACTATCATCTCTTTGTTGAGCATAAAATGATTCATCGTGTCAACCGTCGTCATGCCGCCACCACGACGGACTGCGGCAACGGACGCTCCTATTTTGTGGCGCAACAATCCCGGATTCGTAGCGACAACCACACCACCACGCTCCAGAAAGGCTTTCATCTTAGCCGATACATCAGCAGAATATACCGGAGAACCGAGTATTATGCCATCGGCTTCTAACAGACATCTGAATATCTTTGCAAAGCCATCGTCATTAAACATGCAGTTGCCTCGACCTTTACAGGCAAAGCATCCTCGACAAGGCTGGATCTCATAATCTGCCAATTGTATCAACTCGGTGTCAATACACTCTTTATTGAGTTCCGCAAAAATCTTATTGATAATGATAGACGTGTTCCCATTCTTTCGGGCACTACCATTAATTCCTATTACCTTCATTGCACTTCCTTATTTTTTGGTATGTTGCGGAACAATTTACGCCCGCGGCAGAAAACCGCCTACCGAGCTTGCCTCAGACGGGCGCAACAATTTATACGGTGTCGGTTCAAAGATGCCTCTCCGTATAATCGAGCAATCCGCCGCAGGCATCTTCCAGCAAATCGAGTACGAGTTCGAAACCCTCTCTACCCTCGTAATACGGATCCGGCACATGGTCGTAATCGGTACGGCTGCCGAACTCTACCATACGGTATATCTTGGCACGGTCGTCGAGAGTGAACGCCAGACGGCATAATGCATCGTAATTCCGGTCGTCCATGGCTATCAGCATATCGAAATCGCCGAAATCACTGTCTGCCACAGGTCTCGCACGGTGCGTCAACAGATAACCGCGTCGGTAGGCTGCCTCACGCATACGCGCATCGGGACTTTCACCCCTGTGTCCCGGATACGTTCCGGCCGAATCCACGACATAACAGTCGTCTAATCCCGCCGCAGCTACCTTGCTCCGGAAAATCTCCTCCGCAGCCGGAGACCGGCATATGTTGCCCATACATACGAACAATATCCTCTTTTTCATCTCCGATCCACTGTTTTGGTTGCGCTCCGACTTCATGTCTATCATTATAAGTAATTTTTTCGCATCAAAGATAAACCAAAACCATAACCCTGACAAACGCCCCGACACAGACATGACATAGCGACGGAAAACGCGCCCGTATATCCAGCCGCCGCCATGTTTGGTATATTTATTGAAGCAATTCAAACGATAATAAAACACAGTTAAAAGATTGTCGCTATGAATGTCAAACAGAGAATCAACAAATTTCTGTCCACGGAAAGGTGGAAAGACTCCGCTGTATTTTTCCTGCGCATATTCGCCGGCGTCATGATGCTGACGCACGGCATATGGAAGATCAACAACTACGAAATGCTCTTCACGTCGTTCCCGGATCCGCTGGGAATAGGCAGCAATGCATCGCTGATACTCACCATAGGTCTCGAAACGGTATGTTCCGTTCTGCTCATAATCGGCCTGTTCGTACGTCCGGCAGCCATACTACTCGCAATGACCATGTGCGTGGCCACATTCGTGAATACAGGCACATTCGCCGAAAACGAACTTTCGTTCATGTACATGGGCATATACGTAGCCATAGCCATAAGCGGAGGAATGAGATATTCGCTCGACAGGGTATTTTTCAAGGCCTAGCCCAATGCCGGAACGGCTGCCAGCTATCGGCTACTCTCTGCCCGAAAAGCATGCTCAGTCGGAAACAGCATATTTCGCAAAGCATGTTTCGGCTCACAGAAAAGCCGCTATAATATTACTCCACAAAACCCGATGATAATGAAACCGGAAACCATCACCATAAACCTGCCTGACGATTACGAAGGCCGAGTCGAAGCCGTTCTGATGAAACACCCGTCCGGGCAGGAAACAACCCGCGCCATACTGTACATACACGGTTATCTCGACTATTATTTCCAGTACCACATGGGTGAATTTTTCGCCTCGCGCGGCTACGATTTTTATGCGCTCGACCTGCGTAAATACGGGCGGGCATGGCTTCCTCACCAGCATTTTAACTACTGCCGCCGCATGGAAGAGTATTTCCCGGAAATAGACGCTTCTATCGACCGCATAATCGCAGCCGGCAATCGCGACCTGACGCTTATGGGACACTCGACGGGAGGACTTCTCAGCGCGCTTTACTGCGCCGAAGGCAGTAGAAGGGACAAAATATCGAGGCTCATTCTCAATTCGCCGTTTCTCGAATTCAATACGAATTGGGCTACACGCAAAATAGCAATTCCCATAGCCGGAACACTGAGCCTCGTATTCCCGTATGCGCATATGAAAAACGTCCTGTCACCCAACTATTTCAAATCCGTACACGATTCGCAGTACGGCGAATGGAACTTCGACACGTCTCTGAAACCTGCCGTAGCGCCGCCGCTTTACTTCGCATGGCTGCGTGCCGTGCGGCTCGCACAGAAAAAGGTACGGCACGACCCGCAATTGCAGATGCCGGTGCTCGTCATGTTTTCCGACAAATCGACATATCACTGCCACTGGCACGAAGAGGCCATGGAATCGGACACCATACTAAATGTCGGACACATAAAACGTTATGGCGCCGGATTGGGACGCGGCGTAACGCTCGAAGAGGTATCCGGCGGTCTTCACGATCTGGTACTCTCCCGCAAGGAGGTACGCGACAAGGTACTCGAAACAATGGAAACATTCATGCGCACGCACTGATACAGCAATAGTCATAATCTTTGCGGTCGACACAGCTGGCGTAAGGGCTGCAACGGCTTAATAAATGACGGTGTGTCATAACGGGCAATCTGTTGCGTTTTTATCGTGATTCGGGTTAAGTCATTTACCTCACACAAATTCCTGTCGTCTTAACAAGGTATTGCATTTTTCCCGTTCTAAAACACTTTAAAGGGATTGCGTCAAAACTCAGTGTTTTGACGCAATCCCTTATTTCATACTCGAAAACGTCGCCGTTAAAACTCCGATGTGAAGTAGAAACGAATATCCGGAAACTTCTCCTGCGCCAGCTGCAAGGCATAGCTCGTATCGGCCAGATAGACGTTGCGACCGTGTTTGTCCACGGCCATGTTGGTATGTTTACGCTTCATGAAATCTTCCAGCTGTGCGGCATTGTCGGACTCTATCCAGCACGCCTTGTATATCTGTATCGGCTCGTAACGGCAAAGGGCATTGTACTCATGTTCCAGACGGTACTGTATGACTTCGAACTGAAGCGCACCCACCGTACCTATTATCTTGCGACCGTTAAGCCTGCTCGTGAAAAGCTGCGCCACGCCTTCGTCCATAAGCTGGTCTATACCTTTTGCCAACTGTTTGAATTTCTGCGGATCGGCATTCTCGATGTAACGGAACAGTTCGGGCGAAAACGACGGAATGCCTGTAAATTTAAGCTGCTCCCCTTCCGTAAAAGTATCACCTATCTTGAAATTACCAGTATCGTGCAAACCGACGATGTCCCCCGGATATGCGAAATCCACCACCGACTTCTTCTCGGCCATGAAAGCGTTAGGCGACGAAAACTTCATCTGCTTGCCGCTGCGGACGTGCAGATAGTTCTTGTTGCGTTCGAACACGCCGGAACATATCTTCAGAAACGCCAGACGGTCGCGATGATTCGGATCCATATTCGCGTGTATCTTGAATACGAAACCAGTCATCTTCTCTTCGAGCGGATCGACGGTGCGTGTCTGCGTCGTCGATTGGCGCGGCGAAGGAGCTATCTCTATGAATGTTTCGAGCAACTCCTTGACACCGAAATTATTGATAGCGCTACCGAAAAACACCGGCGCCAGTTCTCCGGCGAGGTAGCGTTCCCTGTCGAACGGTTCATAAACCCCCTCGACAAGTACGAGGTCGTCGCGCAACTTTTCGCCGTAAGGTTTTACGTACTCATCCAGTTCCGGTGAATCGAGTCCCAGTTTGATAGTCTCGGAAGCCGTCTGGCGGTCTCCGGAAGTGAATACAGAGAAACTGCCGTCGTAAATGTTGTAAACCCCTTTGAACGACGGTCCGCTGCTGACCGGAAATGCGAGCGGGCGCACGGCGATCTGCAATTCCGTCTCTATTTCGTCGAGCAGGTCGAACGGATCGCGGCACGGACGGTCGAGTTTGTTGACGAACACCATTACGGGCGTCTTGCGCATGCGGCAGACGTTCATCAGCTTGCGCGTCTGCGTCTCTACGCCCTTCGCACCGTCGATGACTATGATGACACTGTCCACAGCCGTCAACGTCCGGTAAGTATCCTCTGCGAAATCCTCGTGACCGGGCGTATCTAGTATATTTATCTTGACTCCGCCGTACTCGAATCCCATTACGGAAGTAGCCACCGAAATACCCCTCTGGCGCTCTATCTCCATAAAATCCGACGTAGCCGTCTTTTTTATCTTGTTGCTCTTCACGGCGCCGGCAACGTGTATGGCGCCTCCGAAAAGCAAAAGTTTCTCTGTAAGCGTCGTCTTACCGGCGTCCGGGTGACTTATTATCGCGAATGTCCTCCGCCTCCGTACTTCTTCCTTCAATCCCATTTATTATGTATTCAATGCTTTCTAAAAAAATGCAAAACGCCTCCGCCCCGCCGGAAAACATCCCGCGAGAGCCGTTGTGCTCCCGTAACTCGGCCATATCAAAACTCAGTGGCTATCTTGCGGCCTACGCACGTCTCAAGCGGATAATCGAGCGAATAATGGAGTCCTATGCTCGTTTTCATGGCCTGTGCCTGTTTGATAATGAGATATCCCACCTCGATCATATTCCTCAACTCGCAAAGTTCCTTGTTCAGCTTGGACTTAAGATACAGCTCCTCGTTCTCCTTGAATATGATTTCGAGACGCCTGCGCGCCCTCTCCAGACGCAGATTGGAACGAACGATTCCGACATAGTTGCTCATTATCTGCTGCATCTCCTTGGCATTCTGCGTTATGAGAATCATCTCTTCGGTTGCCGTAGTTCCGTCGTCGTTCCACTGCGGAATGCCGTGCTGCAATCCGTATTCGTGCAGGTGCGCCGCACTGTGCCGTGCTGCCTGATCGGCATATACTATGGCCTCTATCAGCGAATTGGACGCCAGACGATTGGCTCCGTGCAGTCCCGTACACGAAGTCTCGCCCAAAGCGTACAACCGCTTTATAGACGTCTCCCCGTTCAGGTCGACCTGCACCCCGCCGCAGCAATAGTGGGCGGCCGGCGCTACCGGTATCATCTCCTTGGTAATGTCTATGCCTATCGACAGGCATTTGCGGTATATGTTCGGGAAATGGTTGATCGTCTCGCGTGCATCGCGGTGGGTGATGTCGAGATAAACGAAATCGTCTCCGCGCACCTTCATTTCGTTATCTATGCTGCGGGCTACCACGTCGCGCGGCGCCAGCGATCCCATAGGATGATACTTGTGCATGAACTCTTTGCCGTCCTGCGTTTTCAGTATGGCTCCGAAACCCCTCAACGCTTCCGAAATGAGGAACGACGGACGCTCTCCCGGATTGTACAGAGCAGTCGGGTGGAACTGTATGAACTCCATGTTGGATATTATCGCCTTGGCACGATGCGCCATGGCTATACCGTCGCCGGTCGCGACGCCGGGGTTGGTCGTCACGTTGTAGACGTTTCCCACACCGCCGGTAGCTATAACCGTCACCCGCGCCAAAATCGTCTTTATGCACTCGCGCTTGAGGTCCATGACATAGGCGCCGTAACACTCCACGCCCGGAGTATGCCTCGTGACGAGCTGTCCCAAATGGTGCTGCGTAAGCAGATCCACGGCAAAATGATATTCCAGTACCTCTATATTTTTATGGCTCTTGACCTGCGATATGAGCGAACGTTCTATCTCGGCGCCGGTCTCGTCCTTATGATGCAGTATGCGGTGCTCGGAATGCCCTCCTTCGCGCGCGAGTTCGTAACGCCCCTCGACCGTCTTATCGAAACGGACACCCCACTGCACGAGATCCTTTATCATTTGCGGCGCACGTGTCACGACGAGTTCCACGGCTTTCGGATCGCATATCCCGGCGCCGCAAACCATGGTGTCGTCTATATGTTTCTGGAAATTGTCGGGTTCGTAAGTGACCGAACAGATGCCGCCTTGGGCATAGTCGGTATTGCATTCGTTCATCTCGCCCTTGGTCACTATGACCACATGCGCGCTTTCGGCAACCTTAAGGGCGAAACTGAGACCGGCGGCGCCGCTGCCGATCACCAGATAGTCCGTTTCGAGATTCATTTTCAAAACAGGTTGTGCGGCCATTCCGGCCGCTTACACATATAATCGGATACGCACCGGAGGAAACGCTTTCCTACCGTGCGGTGCAAAAATACAAAAATATATATCAACTCGTCGCAATACTATAGCACGACAACTTTTACGCCGCACATCGGCTGTAAACGACCGCTTACCGCAAACAGCGGAAACAGGCATGCCGGCCGCCACCTATCCGCCGGACTACCCGCCACTGCACCTACGCGCACAGAATCCTGAAACACCATACCGATTCACGCCCTATACGTACCCACAGCACGACTGCCCACGCCCCATACGACCGGCCTCTGAGCGCCAGACAGCGGTCTCCTTTCCGAAACAATATTCGAGCCGCCAATACGCTTCACGGCATTCACATACTGCGCCATTATCACATAATTCTGCAAATCCTGTTCATCGACGCCCCGAAAGGCACACAGCTCGTCCCACAGCGACGTACTTCCTTCGCCCGTAAAAATCCGCTGCACAAATCCCTGCCGACAAAAATATTATCGCACCGTCGCCCCACAACTCGGCCTCCTTCCCGTTCCGTTCTTCGTAAAGCATGACGCCTTTACGGAATTTTCGACTTGGAAAATTATCGGTACCGGCAAAGCCCCGACAGAGAATTTCGCGGCCATATACTCGTTCCGAACGACATTGCCGGACACGGTCTCCAACGCTTCGGGATAGAATATTTCCGTAAGTATATAACGAAGCAGCAAATACGCCGACACTTCCGCACCACCCTTTCTGTCTGGCCGGACAAATTTACGCACCTACGTCACATCTTTTATTCCTTACGACATAACTTACCGCGTAATCATATTCCATAATTTTCAGTTTACGCATTTTCGCCACACACCGTTGCGGCCACAGAAACACTACGGTTATTCCTTACGACATGCAACCACAGCCCACCCGTCACGTATACGGGTACCGGTAACCGCAAGTCCCATTTCCGAAGCTCTGCCGGTAATGGAAGGTATGTCGCGTTCGAGAATACCGCTCATAAGCAATTCGCCGCCTTCGGCGAGCGTAGCGCAATAACGCGGCATGTCGGCAAGCAATATGTTGCGGTTTATGTTGGCAAGTATGAAATCGTAATGCCTGCCGGCAATAGCCGACGCATCTCCAAGTATGGGTGTCACACTGTCGGCCACACCGTTGACCGATATGTTCTCCGCGCAGTTTTCGAATGCCCAGTCGTCTATATCCACGGCATCGACATGCTGCGCACCGCGCTTGACGGCGACTATGGCCAGAACGCCGGTACCGCTTCCCATATCGAGGCCGGCTTTCCCGGTCAGGTCGCGTTTCATGATCTCGGCCGTCATGAGCCATGTCGTAGCATGGTGTCCCGTACCGAAAGACATCTTAGGCATTATGACTATATCCAGACCGGAAACCGGCGCAGGCGAGAACGGCGCACGTACCGTACACACTCCGTCTATCTCGACAGGCTCGAAATTAGACTCCCACAACGCATTCCAGTTCTGCGTCTCTATCTCTATATAGGTCGCTCCGGAAATACCCATACCGGCCAACATGCCGTCTACCTCTTCCTTACAGCCGACGAGTTCGTCGCGCGGAATGTATGCTTTCAGAACGCCTTTTTCATCGGAGAAACTGTCGAAAGGAAAATCGGCCAGCATGGCCGTCACTATTTCGGCCTGTTCGGCTCCCGACACAGGCACGTTCAACTCCACATAATCCATAAACCGTATTCCTTTTTTTATTGTTACCTATCGTCGGCACACACTGTACACCGGTCGACCGCTTAAAACCGTTACGCACCACGACGCCTTGTCAGCAATGCACCGACCGAACGGTTTTGATATTCGCGGGACAAACGTTATCTTAGCGTCAAAGATACGAATAAGCCGAGAGCAAAAGCAAGCCAGTTTGCATTTTGCCGAGCAGGAATATCCCGGATAAAGCCAAAGATACGAAATAATTTCGTGGAAGCGATCCGCAAAAACTGCTTCTACGCTCCGACGCAACCATTTATGAACGATACCGTAACGGCAGCAAGGCACCACGGAAGATAATATCCTTACGCTACGCCCCGTACAGCAAGAACCAGAAATCAAGAAACAGCGTCCGCGAAAAGACCATTACGAATACAGAACTATGAACGACAATAACCGCACACAGAAAGAGAGCCAATACCCGTTGCGACGCAACGGACTGTCAGCCAAGATAGGAACGGAAAAATGGCTGTTGAAAAACGGTACCGTAATAGACAGCGAAAACCTCACCGCACGACAGGCGGACGTGCGCATAGAAAACGGCATGATAACGGAAACGGGCGAGGGACTGTCCGCCGACGGCTGTACGGTAATGGACTGTACGGGCCGCGTGATAACGGCCGGATTCATCGACTCTCACGTACACGTAGAGTCGAGCATGGTACTCCCAGCCGCCTTCGGGGAAGCCGTACTTCCGCACGGCACGACCGCCATAATAGCCGATCCGCACGAAATAGTCAACGTGGCCGGAGCCGACGGACTGGCAGAATTCCTGAACGAGGCCTGTGAAGCCCCTATAGACATATTCGTATGCATACCATCGAGCGTTCCGGCCACGCCTTACGATACCAACGGCGCTGGTAAGTTCACAGCCGCCGACATGGCTCGTTTCGCAGACCGAGACGAAATCGTAGGTCTGGGAGAAGTGATGTGCTACTACGACATCGCAGGCCGCAACCCGGAAATTATGGACAAGATAGCTCTATTCGCTGACAAGACTATAGACGGCCATACCGCAGGAATGCCTTCGGAACTGCTCGACAACTACATACAAGCCGGAGTACAGAACGACCACGAATGTTCCGATCCGGAAAGCATGATGCAACGCTACGACAAGGGAATGAACATCTACATACGCGAAGGCAGCGCGGCACGCAACGCCATGGCTCTGCTGACATGCGCAGCGGAACGGGGCCTCGACATATCTCACCTCGCATTCTGCACGGACGACAAACATCTGGCTACGATCGCACAGGAAGGCCACATCTCCTACATAGTCCGTATGGCACGCCGCCTCGGTTTCGGTTGGGGCGAGACGGCACGCATGGCATCGTATAACCCGTGCCGATACTACCGGCTGGAAAAACGCGGCAACATACGACCGGGATACATAGCCGACATCGTCGTAACGGACGACGCATGCGAACACATATTCCATGTGTTCAAGAACGGAATCCTCGCCGCCACGGACAGCAAGTTGTCGCCAACGGTACGACAAGCCGACATGCGCAGCATCCGCTCTTTCGCCAACACAGTAAAGTTCCGGGAACTGTCGGCCGATGATTTCATCGTACCCGAAAAGTTGAGGAACACAGCCATGGAACTGGTGGACGGACAGTTACTCACGCGCAAAATAACGGTGACCGACGACGAGGCCGAGCAACTTCCGCTTCTGGCGACCGTGGAACGCCATGGTAAAAACGGCAACCTGTCCGTCTGTCTGCTCAAGGGATACGGAATACGCAACGGTGCAGTAGCCACGAGCGTATCGCACGACTCGCACAACGTGGTGTGCGCCGGCGACAACGGTACCGACATGGCCGTAGCCTGCAACCGTCTGCGACAGCTCGGAGGAGGCTACGTCATAGCTTCAGGCGGAAAAGTGACCGGAGAACTGCCGCTGCCCGCCTACGGACTTATGGCGGCAGAAGATGCTCAAACCACTTCCGAAGCGATAGACAGGCTGGAAAAGATCGCCCACGGCATGGGAGTAAACCCCAACATAGATGCATTCACAACGCTTTCGTTTACGGCATTACCGGTAATTCCTGCCCTACGGCTGCTCGACACGGGACTGTTCGACGTAGAAAAAGGCACGTTCATCACCGGCGAATGACACCGCACAGCTCTCATTTTTCACAGCCGTACATAAACAAAAAACATCCCGACAACAAATGCACACAAGTAGCGACACGCCACCTGCAAACGACTGGAATACATACCTGAATAAATACCGCATCTACATCAAGTTGGAACGCAGGCTGTCGGACAACACCGTAGAGGCTTACATGCACGATGCCGGAAGTTTCGCACGGTTCGCAACAGAACGATACGGCGCATCTCCGCTCACCGTGGAATCCCGCATGATAGAGGATTTCATGACGGAACTCTTCGAGTGCGACACAGAGAAAAGCACGCAGGGACGTATGCTCAGCGGCATACGGAGTTTTTTCAATTTTCTCGTTCGCACGGACGTTCTGGAAAGTTCTCCGGCCGAATTCATAGATCACCCCAAGGCCGGACAATATCTACCAGACACGCTTACCGTAGAAGAAATCGACGCCATAATCAATGCGATAGACCTCTCTGCGCCGCAGGGACACCGCAACCGCACGATGATCGAAACGCTTTACAGTTGCGGTCTACGCGTTTCCGAACTCATATCGCTGCACATATCCGACCTGTTCCTCGACGAAGGTTTCATACGTGTATGCGGGAAAGGCAATAAACAGAGGCTCGTCCCGATAAACGACAACTGCCGGAGGCAAATCGTGTTCTATCTGCGAGAAGCGCGCGAAACGCCTGCCGACGAGCGCGCATCGGACACGGTATTCCTTAACAGGCGCGGCAAACCGCTGTCCCGCATAATGGTATTCAACATCATAAAGGATGCCGCAGCCATGGCCGGCATAGACAAGGATGTCAGTCCGCACACGTTCCGCCACAGCTTCGCGACGCATCTGCTTCAAGGAGGTGCCAACATAAGACAGGTACAGGAACTGCTCGGCCACGAATCCATAACGACAACCGAAATATACACCCACCTCGACACGGGACATCTACATCAGACAATCAACGAATACCACCCGTTAGGCAAGTACCGCTCCAAAAAGTAACGGTCTTCCGAATATTGACCACCCACCCGTACATATCCTCGTCAAAGTACCGTTCCCGAAAAGAAGAAACAGCTTTCGCAGACGACCTAATCGAAACGCAAAAACGCAAAACGACGAGAACAGGCAGACGAAAAATAAGCCGGAAGACACACGGAGATTAAAAATAATTTACGATATTCGCATACTGAAAAGAGCCCTGCACATAGCGCAGGCCATTGTTTCACAAAAATCGCAAAGCCGCAAAACACCGAGGCAACATACAGACCGAACAGTGCATGGAAACGGAAACGGTACCTCTCCGCGTTCTGTGTGTTTCTTTTAGCTACAGGGAACATATTGCTTTTCACAACAATACCACCTGCCGTGCAATTTCCAACCGGCTGCGCATTCTCGTCAATATAATCAATACCGTGCTCAAGGAATGACGGCGGCATACCGCCCGATATCGTATTAAGAAATACGGCTCCAAAACGGCAGTTGTCCGTACAACTATGGAAATCCGACGACAAGTCTGTCCGTATATACTCCGCCGGGTGATGCATCCCATATCAGAATTAGAAATACATTAGAAACGATTCAAATTTTCATCAAATACACCATGGAAATATTAATTATCCTGCTACTGATACTCCTCAACGGCATACTCGCCATGTCTGAAATAGCACTGGTATCGGCACGCAGGTCGCGACTGGAGACAGAAGCCCGCAACGGTAGCAAGGCCGCACGCACGGCACTCTCGCTTTCCGGCGAACCGGACAGGTTCCTGTCCACGATACAGATAGGCATAACGCTTATCGGCATACTAACAGGTCTTTATTCGGGCGAAACGTTCGCCGCCGATTTTGCGAAAGTCATAGCCCGTTGGGAGATACTCGCCCCGTATTCCTACGGCATAGCACAGACCGTCATAGTCATAGCCGTCACATATCTGACGCTCATATTCGGGGAACTCGTCCCGAAACGTATCGGTATGGCCAAGGCTGAAAACGTTTCCAAAGCCGTGTCGCGCCCCATGAAAGCTCTGTCGATAATAGCCGCCCCGCTGGTGTGGCTGCTGTCCAAAAGCACCGCACTCGTAGTAAAGGCCATAGGCCTGAAAGACAGCGAAAACAAAGTCACCGAAGAGGAAATAAAGGCCATAGTCAAAGAAGGCATGGATACAGGCGAAGTGCAGGCAGTAGAACACGACATAGTGGAACGTGTATTCAGTCTGGGCGACAGGGACGTTGACTCCATAATGACGCACCGCAGCGAACTCGTATGGTTAAATATAAACGACACTGCGGATGAAATAATGCACAAGGTATGCAGCGACATGCACGACGTCTACCCCGTATCGGGTATCCGCCCTGACGAACTGGTCGGCGCCATACACATGAAAGACCTGTTCGGCAACATGCATCGCCCCGACTTCGATCTGGAATCCATACTACGTCCGGCCAACTGCCTGCCCGAAAACCAAAGCGTATACGAGGCTTTGGAAGAGTTCAAACGGACGAACTCCGCATACGGATTCATAATAGACGAATTCGGCGAAGTTCTTGGTATCGTGACGCTGCGGGATATGATGGAAGCATTGGTAGGCGAAGTTCCTGACGAAGACGAAGAAGCCGACATGATACAACGCGAAGACGGCAGCTGGCTGGTCGACGGCCAATGTTCGTTCTACAATTTTCTGGAACATTTCGACCGCGAGGAACTCTACCGCGACAACGAATACAACACGCTCAGCGGCCTGATACTCGACAATCTGAAACATATTCCCGCGACAGGCGAAAAAATGGCGTGGAACGGATTCGACTTCGAGATAATCGACATGGACGGTGCCCGGATCGACAAGGTTCTGGTACACTATCAGACGCCCGCCGAATAGTACGATCACCTAAAAAGGTGATCGTACTATTCAGTGTACCTTTTGGGGGGGGCATTACGCTCCCCAAAATTTTCTGCGAAAAGAGGACTGAAAGTATTATTATTAGTCATATCTACAGGCACAGTCATAGACGGCAAATAAGTAACCGTTGGATTCGACGCTGTGATTTGTCGGATAATGACATTAAAATATATAATTGCTACAAATAAAAAAGGAGTTGCGGGAAATGAATTTCCCGCAACTCCTTTTTTCAAAACTGCATACGGTCAGATCAGCCCCGACTGCTGCAACAATTCGTATATGATAGTCCCCTTGCTCTTTTCAACGCCTTTCTTTTCCAGCAATTTCAGAATGAACGGCAGTTTCATGTCCTGCAACTTCTTACCGTCCATAAGACGAGCCGAAGATTCGAGCAGCGTACGCACATCGTAACACGAAGCGAATACCTCCGGAACGCCTCGTTCTATATCCAACAACGTATATACTGCCTCCATAGCGGTACGCACCGAATATTCGGTAGTAAATACCGTATCGCGTGGAGTCTCGGCGAAGTTACCTATGAACGCCAGATTCACCGATCCTTCCGGAACTACGTCCGGACGGTCGCCCGCCGCCCTCGGCATGAAATAGGACATTACATAAGGCATCATACACGGAATGGTATTGGCCGAATTGACGGCCATATCGTGAATCTCCGATTCGGGTACTCCTATGTGGTACAGCCACTCCTCGGCTATCTCGATACCCGTACAATCCTTCATGGGCTTATGCACGTAATTGCCGGGACGGTCGGAGAACAGGCCGTAAATCCACACTACGAGCTGATCCTTTGGCTGTTTCTTGAAATGGGGCTGACGATTCAGCGTCCAGCTCATGAGCCAGTTGGAATCCTTCACCGAAACTATGCCGCCCGTAACCACCTTGCCTGCGAAAGGATCGCGCAGACATATGTTTTCTATGTATGGCGGGATACGTCCGTCGAGCGTCGTCAGCGTGGCCGAAACGAAATTGCTTCGCGACACGTCGCCGTAGAATTTCTCAGGATGTCCGAAAGCCGGATCCTGAGCCGCAATGTTTTTCCACAGTGTCCAGCTTCCGCCGAGCGACTTGTTGAACTCAGGCGCAGTAAACTGATCGCCGTAAGACGAACTCTCGGTAATACTGCCGTTGGTGACGAATACCAGATCGTCTTCCGTAAGTTCCTGAGTCTTCAACATACCGTCGGTCTCGTACATGATCTTTCTGGCCACCTTACGGCCGCCGGCCGTATCCACTATCACGTTCTTCACCTGAGTTCCGTAATGGAAATGTACGCCGTGCTGCTCGAGGTATTTCACCAGAGGCATTACGAGCGACTCGTATTGGTTATACTTGGTGAATTTAAGCGCGGACAGATCCGGAAGACCGCCAATGTGGTGAATGAACCTTGCTATATAACGACGCATCTCTATGGCACTGTGCCACTCCTCGAACGCGAACATCGTACGCCAGTATAGCCAGAAATTCGACCGGAAGAAATCCTCGCTGAAAACATCGGCTATAGTCTTGTCGTCGAGTTCGGACTCAGCGGTAAGGAACAGTTTGATGATCTCCTCCGACGCTTTGTCAGTCAGTCCGAACTTACCGTCGGTATGTGCATCCTGCCCCCTCTGTTCCGTAGCACGCATCTTCGAGTAGTTGGGGTCGTCCTTGTTGAGCCAATAAAACTCGTCCAGCACCGAAGCGTCTGGCACTTCGAGAGAAGGAATCGAACGGAACATGTCCCACAGACATTCGAAATGATTTTCCATTTCGCGTCCGCCACGTATAATGAATCCCCGCGATGCGTCGAGAATACCGTCGAGACTGCCACCCGGCAGCTTCAACTCTTCGAGAATATGGATACGGTCACCCTTCATCTGCGCATCGCGCACAAGGAACACCGCAGCAGACAACGAAGCGAGTCCGCCACCTATTAAATACGCGCGTTTATTGTCTACCCCCTCGGGTTTCCGAGGCCTCGCGAAAGCCTCATAGTTTCCATTGCTGTAATACATAATCAGTATCTCTTTTGGTTAATAACTAACGGCCAGCACCCGAAAGCGCGTCTCCCGTCATTAATTTATTTTCTTACCGCGAAAGCCGCAAACAGATATGCACACACTACGCTGTCTACGCCTTATCATAAGGCAACGTTTCCACAGTCATTCAAATATTATTGCAAAAACCACGCCACCTACATAATATCTCTCATCAATTACCGATAAACAGACAAAATAATTTATATATACAATTAAATATTTCAACAATTATATATACAATAAAAAAACATAGCTCAAACACACAAAAATATTAACCATACATTTGCGTATTTGTAAAAATTAATATATATTGCCAATATAGATGTAAACATTTATATGTGCCAGCCACTCATATAAAAAGTAGTTACATTACATATCAAAACTAATCAATATATATCCATGGCTTATATCTCAACTCAATTTGCTAATATCTAAATTTAATTACCCCCAAAAAACTAAAATTATGAAAAGAAATTACGCATTTATTTTTGCCGCAGCATTATTAACTATAACAGGATGTACATCGACCTACGACAATGACATGACATTGTCAAACGAAGCCAATGAAAATGAAACTCGCGGTTGGGTAAACTTTCAGGTTACAGGTCCTACTACCATCAGAATGGGAAATTCCGCGACCTTCAATATGTCGTTCGACGGTGAATATTCTGTCCGTTGGGGTGTATATATCAAAGAAAGTTCCGGAGAATATACAGAACAATCCGATAACATCATTGAATTATCTACAACCAGCAACCTGCAATACAAGATCGTAGTACTCAAACAACCAGGAACTTATTTTGTCAAAGGCGAACTGCTCAACAATACCGGTAAAGTAGTCGCAAGTTCCTACAAACAATTTGATGTACCCAAAGAGATGACTTTAGGCGGAATTAACACACAGATTCTAACATATTTCGCTTGCAGAAATTCCGCCAATCGAATTATCACTTATCAACAATTTGCATTAGTCAATACTATTATAAGTAACAAATGTTGTTTTAGAACATTTAATGTGCTGCCATTATCAAGCCATCCCCTGTATGATTATTTAATACCGGTATATCAGAACAGCGTAATCAACGGTAATTACTACACCACTACAGGCTCCGGGCAGGTTGCATTTTTTATTTTTGACAGACAACTGCCGGGCACAGTTCCTCTGTACCAATTTCAGGAACAGTATACCGCATTCAATACCAACGGACAATTACAGATTGTCGTAGACAACAAATTCTTTTCTACTACATCATCGACTTCCCATGTAAACAGTAACTACAATGTTTACAACAGGGGATTAGTGGGCTATGTATTTCCTTAAGCAAAATTATTTGATCCATAATCTTCATCTGATCCATTATTAGATTGCATAAACAGTACAGCCGGACTTGATAAGTCCGGCTGTACTGTTTTCCCGAAATATCGTAACGTCAGAAAATATCCTTAAGCGTTACGGTCTGCAATCTGTCGGGGCCGACAGACAATACCGCCACCTCGGTGCGTGTAAGTTCCTCTATCTTACGCACATAATTCTTTGCCGCCTGCGGCAGTTCGTCGAAACTCTTTATGCCCGATATGTCTTCTTTCCAACCGGGGAGTTCTATATAGACCGGTTTGCAACGCTGGAATTGCGGAATAGTCGCCGGCATCGTTTCGATACGTTTGCCGTCGAGCTCGTACGCGACACAGATCTTGACCGTATCCAGTCCGGAAAGCACATCGAAAAGCATAAGTGCCAAATAATTGATGCCGCTAACGCGACGAGTGTGATTCAACACCACGGCATCGAGCCAACCCACCCTTCTCGGACGGCCGGTAACGGTTCCGTACTCATGCCCGCGCTCGCGTATGTAGTCGGCCACCTCGCCGTCAAGTTCCGTAGGGAACGGACCCTCGCCCACCCTCGTGGTATAGGCTTTGCAAACGCCGAGCACGTTGTCCACGTAACGCGGAGCTATGCCGGCATTCAACGGAACGCTCGAAGCCGTAGGGCTTGAAGAGGTAACATACGGATATGTACCGTGATCTATACAGAGCATTACGCCCTGCGCCCCCTCGAAAAGCACTTTCGACCCCTTCTCTATCTCGTCATTGATAAGTACCGACGTGTCGCATATGTATTTTCCGATACGTCCGGCGAGCTCCATATACTGTCCGTAGATCTCATCGAAAGAGAAAGTTCGGCAACCGAACATTTCGAGTTCTCGGTTTTTGATCTCAAGCGCATCGCGCAACCGGACTGCAAAATAGTCCGGATCGAGCAGGTCGCCCATGCGGATACCTATACGGTCGAACTTGTCGGCATAAGCGGGTCCTATACCTTTCTTGGTCGTGCCGATCTGCTTGCCGCCCTTGAGCGATTCAGCGGCGCCGTCGAGTACCGAGTGATAAGGCATCACAACGGCAGCCCTGTCCGAAATGAACAGCTTGTAATCGGTCACTCCGCGAGCCTCGAGAGCTTCCAGTTCGCTCACTACCGACACCGGATTCACCACCATGCCGTTGGCCATGATATTCTTTATGTGGGGATTGAATATACCGGAAGGGATACTCTGCAAAGCGAACTTCTGTCCGTCGAAAGCGATCGTATGGCCGGCATTGTTACCGCCCTGATAACGCACGACCACATCGGCGCCAGAAGCGTAATAATCGGTTATCTTGCCTTTTCCCTCGTCCCCCCACTGGGTTCCGACAACGACCAGTCTGTTTTTCATCGTCTCTATTTTTCTGAATCTTCGATTATACCGGCACGGCGGTATATGTAATCAACGTTCTTCATATAATAATCAAGAGTGAAGCATGCGTCGAGTTCTTCCGGCGTAAGATATTTCATCACCTCGTCGCTCCCGCGCAACAACTCCTGATAATCGCGTCTTTCGCTCAATGCCCGCATGGCTATCGGCTGCACCATATCGTACGCCGCCTCTCTCGCGAGTCCCTTGCCTATCAGAGCATTCATAACCCTCTGTGCGAATATCACTCCGCGTGTGCGGTAAATATTCTCCAACATGACGTCCGGGAATACTGTAAGGTTTTCGAGTATTCCGCGGAAACGGACGAGCATATAGTCGAGCAACATCGTCGCGTCGGGCAATATGATACGTTCCGTAGCCGAATGGGAAATATCGCGCTCATGCCACAAAGCCACGTTTTCATAGAAAGTCAGCATATAGCCGCGCATCACCCTCGCACAACCGGTTATGTTCTCGCTGCTTATCGGGTTACGCTTGTGGGGCATCGCGCTCGACCCCTTCTGCCCCTTGCCGAAAGCCTCCTCTACTTCATGCACCTCGGTACGTTGCAGGTTTCTGATCTCGAATG
This sequence comes from uncultured Tidjanibacter sp., assembly GCA_947852905.1. GTDB lineage: Bacteria > Bacteroidota > Bacteroidia > Bacteroidales > Rikenellaceae > Tidjanibacter. The sequence goes on from CANTVF010000007.1 coordinate 123,866, forward strand.
CCATCTGTTCGAGCGAAGCCGCAATTACGGCCAACGTAGCCATATAATAGGCGTGGCGGTCTCGCTGTATAACCTGTGTCGAAACGTTGGCGCTCTGAATGCCGAGCTTCTCGCACACATAATCCTGAATAAACGGCGGTATATTCGCGAAATTGCCTACCGCTCCGCTCAGCTTACCTACCTCTATATTGCGGGCCGCCGCACGGAAACGCTCAATGTTGCGCATCATCTCCTCATGCCACAGCACCCATTTCAGACCGAAACTGGTTATGTCGGCATGTATGCCGTGTGTACGGCCTACGCAAGGCGTATCCTTGAAACGGACAGCCTGACGACGCAACACCTCGATAAAATCCTCTATATCTTTCAGCAGTATTTCGTTGGCCTGCTTGATAAGGTATCCGTTAGCAGTATCCACCACATCGGTACTCGTCAGTCCGTAATGCACCCACTTGCGCTCCTCGCCCAACGTCTCGCTCACGGCACGCGTGAAAGCCACGATGTCGTGCCGGGTCTGCTCCTCTATCTCCTTGATGCGGTCTATGTCGAACGAAGCCTTTTCCCACAATTTGGCGACATCCTCCTTCGGAATGACGCCGAGTTCGCTCCACGCCTCCGCAGCGAGTATCTCGACCTTGAGATAAGCCTCGAATTTTCTTTGCTCGGTCCAAACGGCCCTCATGCCGGGCCTGCTGTATCTGTCTATCATATCTATGTTTAATATGGTTGCCGGGAGACAAAGATACCAATTTCGCAATTCATAACCTCGCACCGGCACGATTATAATACAAACAATTTTATTCAGCTATCGGCAGTGGCAGCTTCATCGGCTGAATGCAAAAACGAATGTTCACAGCGTCCCGGCAATAACTAACGTATAAATGCCGCAACGACACCCGTAAAACGGACACACAAACATAAACGACACGATCGCAAAATGGCGGTGACCGAACAAACTCGCATACGACGAATTCCGTAATGGAACAACGCCCGCAATGAATATTAAAAATGGAAACCGATTTTGAAGCCTATCTGATTGGTTTTACCCTTTATTGTCGTGTTCAGGACATACACGGTATACGAATAGTATTCATAGAATATCGAAACATCCATTCCCGATTTGCCTCTGAAAGGAAAGTGAAATCCGAACTCAGGACGCAATAACAGTCCGCCGGAGGTGTCATAATAGTAATCCAGTTTCGTTCCCAGATTCAGCCCGGCCACAAGATCCAGCTTTCTCGATACAGGCATATAACCTTTCACATTCAAGTAAAGAGGAACGATGACAGCCTCATCGCCAAAATTCATCGTCAGTCCGCCTCCAACACCTGCGAAGAGATATCTGGAAAATCTTATACCGTTTACAAATTCGAGATTCACGTTATTGGTTTCGTCATCGATTCCGAATGAATACATCAAATCGACTTCGCCCTGATAGTTGAATGTCTTAACTTCCTGCGCACTCATGTAAAACTGAATCATCGACAGAAAGCACACCACTATATAAAAAACGCCTTTTTTCATAAATAAAATAATTATTAAATTCAACTTTCAAACATATGCCGCGCAAAAGCATAAAAAACACTCGGATATAACGGACAACGTTCGCGACTATACTTCGCAAAACGATTCGCGACTTATCACATCTTAATATTGCACCAATGTAAAACAATCTTTCCGATCTTATCCCGCTCCAGACCGATTGAATATATCTTTTCACTCATTACCGCAAAAGTCAGACAAGCCCCGGCCGGGGAAAGCATATCCGCCGCTCGAAATCATATTCGGAATAAGGATAAATGCAGTTTCGCCGATTCTGTTGCCTCCGATCCAAATTGTACAAGACAATATATGTCTTTTACAAACCTTCAACGGCAACGCTCCTGACCTCTACATTCGACGACTACACCCGACACTACGACATTACTTTACTATATTTCTCAGATACTGCTTAACTACATAATGATAAACATCAATGTTTTATGATTCTTGTTCTTTTTCTCATAAGGCAAAAAATAACAAAGCCCTGCAAGTTTTATTTGCAGGGCTTTGTTTTTACGTCAATGATATCTGGCGGAGAGAGGGGCTCTCGAACCTATACATTCAAGAAATATCATAAAATTGCAAATTACTGATAAT
>CANTVF010000008.1 GCA_947852905.1 uncultured Tidjanibacter sp.
CTATCCTGAACTTCGGCGCGAGAATGTACGACCCGACTATTGCAAGGTGGAACTCGGTAGACCCCAAAGCAAACAGAGATGTAAACTATTCACCATATGCATATTGCAGAAATAGTCCGATTGTGTTCATTGACCCTAAAGGCGAAATTATATCAGGGAAACTAAGCGGTGCAATAGCTGAATTTATGGATCAATTTGCTAAGGACCACAATTTATCTGTATCATTAGATCCTACGAAATGGGGCTCACTATCGAATCAACAAATACTGTTTGTATTTATATTTCTGACAATGGGAATCACTCTATTACAAAATTCCGAAATGGTATACGATTTGGTAATAAGCGACGAACTGTCAAAACAATTTAACAGCGACAGAAATGTAGGCAAAGCGTGGTTCAACAAGAACAATGGACATATAGAATTAGTAATACCGACATTAGATGATATAGGATTATTCGCCCACGAGCTAACTCACATGATACAATTCGAATTGGGGAAAATGAGTTATGAAGCCGACGACACACAATTATGCAAAAACCCATTCTATGACCTGCAAGATGAATTAGAGGCATATTACATAGGTTCCTTTTTCGGACAAGCACCACCTAACTGGAGTAAAGACTATAGTAGTATAGCAGACAGGACTACACAACAGAGTACCTATAATAACCCCGCTTTCAAGAACAGTTCTAAACAAAGTATAGCAGGATATGCTAACAATCAAAATATAGTATTCAAATATAATGGCGATATATATATGCCAAAACAGATTAAAGAACAATTAGAAAGCAAGAAACAATGAATTTAAAATCACTGAAATTTGCCGCATTAGTAACACTACCGGCATTATGTGTGGCATTCGCCATACCACCCGACATGAGCGGGATATATGACTTAGACAATAACGGCTACCATCATGCACTTATCCTTTATACGGATTCTACATTCGCAATACCCATATTATTCAGTCCGTTGATGGGAAATGTATTGCTGGGTACATGGAAACATGTCGGAGACTCTCTGATACTTAACGAACCATATCGACCTGTCATGGACGATGAAGAATTTGAAAAGTCCTTATCAGAGTACTCAGACAGTACCGCAAACTGGCTAAGAGACATTAGGGCACAAGAAGAAGAGGAGGCAAAGAAAGTATATCCAAAAATAACCAAATACAAGATTATAGACGAAACCCATTTACAGGACGAATACGATTTGATATACACAAAAGTAGATTCATTGAGATTATCGAAATTTTGCGAAAATGATCCACAGATCCAAGAAGCCCTGCAAAAGAGATACGACGAACAAACCCCAACAACAAAATAAACTAACTTGATCATTTTCCCCGCCGGTAACCGGCGGGGATTTTTATTATCAGTACACTTATCGTTGAAATTATTTCTTAAATTTGTTATTGGGTATGGCGTCGCAGGACAGAAAGTTCCATTACATATGGCTCGCCGACGGAACAAAAGTGCTGGACTCCGAAACGGAAATTACTTACAAGGCATATCTCGGCTATTTGATAAACGAATACAATCAAAACAACATTTTCCGAAGTCGAAAACCACACTGAAAGTAAGTCACGTGAGAATTTGGGCTACACAATACATGACAAAAATAGTCTATGAACAACATTTATTGGGCTTAATAAAGCTGGACGAAAAATTGAAACCGCCATGTTTAGCTTAATTTTTTATGAGTTTTCCTACGAGTTATTCAATCAAGCCATAATCCAATTTAAAGACAGAGCACAAGCGACATAATAGTATCCTATAATATTCCCCTCCTATTTCATACGTTGATTATTCAATAATACCACAATATTATGATCCCGCTCACACTACATCCAATTAAATAAATTAAGCTTATGAAAAAACTAATTATCTTAATTGCCTTATTAACCGGTATAATCGCCACTTGTAAGGCTCAGGAGCGAAAAACGCCTTTAATGATAACGCCAAATAGAGAAAATATAGCATTTTTCACGGATTTAGTAACCGAACAAATTGCTGTCTGTCCTGCTTTTAGTATCTATTTTACTGACATGTATCATCCGGGGGATTCCATTATAAACATCAAAAGCATCAAACTCTCGTATATTATATATTACAAAAGCTCATTCAGCAAATATATCACAACAGAGGAACAAGATTCCTTCTCACCATTGGAACAATATATGTGGTCGATATGTAACGGTTTTATAAAAGAATGGATGAAAGACCAACCGTATATAGAAGTTCTGTCTAAGATTCCGGAATCGCGGCGTGCATTTAGAATCGCTACCGTTATAACATTATTACCAATATCTGAATATAAAGGGACACGACAAAGCGATAATCACCAACCTTAAATCACCCCCAACATAAACATAATACTTTTGAGCGGAGACAAATTGATCTCCGTTTTATAGTACAAACTGCCACAATGATACGACTATTAAAATATGTTCATTTCCGATTATCGAGATATGTGCGGAACAACCCATTTTCATTTCGCACAAGTGCTACCGGTATCATGACATTTACTGCATGGTTATCTGTTTTAGACATAGTTTTGATTACAGACAGAATATGGCCAAAATACGAAATCGCAGACACCCTACTCTACAACATCATATTTCTCATAAGCATTCCCGTCGTATTTTGTATATTCATTCTACTGATTAAAAATCTAGGGGAAAACAAAGAAAAATGGGAAAAAGAACCCATGGATAAGAGAATGGAACGAGGCTCGGTAATAGCATCTTATATCGTAGTTGTATTCATCCTATTTTTCTTCTTATTAATATGGAAAAGATAATTCCAGAATCCAAACAAAATATCGATCAAATACATGATAACTAATTAGGTGAGAGCATATATCCTCTGTGTATAAAGTGCTGCAATTGGGAGTAATCGACATGGAGAAGGGCACGAAATGCAAAAAGCCTACAAGGCAACAATACTCTTAGAGGAGAAAAATATTATGAAACTATGCATTTTTCAACCTATACAAATTTTTCATACGATAGCTCAATCAAGCCGTAACAATTCAAAGAAAGCGCTTTGCGCAATAGTCAAGGCACATACATCGAATACATTTCAATATGAACTCACGAGAACGATATGTTCTGGAACTTTGTCATGGTATAATCAAAGAATGGTTGAAAGAACAACCTTACAGAGAATGTATAAATATCAAGAATACACCATTAAAAACATATGCAATAGGAATTCCTTTCAGACTCAAACCCGCTCTAGAAGGACTAAATTAAAATAGTGTGGTGGTAATAGTCATTTATAAAAATCCCCGCCAGAATATCTGATTGTTTTTTACAAATGACTATATGGTATGGTGCAAAATTGCGAACGCAACAAAAAAACGATTTCTATGCAACTAAAAAAGCCCCCATGCAAGTCCGACAGCACAACCTAATCAATAAAGATCTATGAAAAAAGAGATTTAATCATCACAATTTTAACCTTAGCTAACACTCTTCACCTTATTCTTAAATATATAGAATGGGATCTATTATATAAGTTTGAACTTTACCCAGTTTATACACAGAGTATCGAAGAAGAATTGATAATAATAAAAAAAGCACAGGTATCCTCAGGCAATTTATAATAACCATTATACGAGACCAACTTATCTGGGCGGTTATATTCTTTGTTTTAATGTGTTTCAAAAACAAAAGCAAAAAAACTGAAAACACACCTGAAATAAAAGGTGACAATATAAAATCTCTACAATAAGCAGACAAAAACGGAGACTGATTCGTCTCCGCTTTTTATTTAAATTTGTTATCGGGCATGGCATCGCAGGACAGACAGTTCCATTACATATGGCTCGCCGACGGGATGAAAGTGAAAAGGTAAACACTATCGGACGATACGATACATTCGACGCCCCATCATCACCGATGACTCATTCCATATACCGCAATACTAAGATCCTGCACTAACTTCATTCGATTAAATAAATTAAATCTCTATGAAAAAACTAATTATCTTGATTATGCTATTAACAGGCTTCATCGCAACATGTAGCGCACAAGACAGAAAAACGCCTATAATGATAACTTCCAACAGAGACAAAATAGCGTTTTACACGGATTTAGTAAACGAACCCATTACTGTCAGTCCTATTTTTAAGGTCACTTTTACCAACAGATATCATCCGGGTGATTCCAACATAACAGTCAAGAATGTTAATCTAACACTTGTAATGTACGGCATACAACCAAGATTCAAACTAATTGAAAGTAGTATAATCGAAAATCATACTGCAACACAATTAGAACAATATATATGGTCGATATGCAACGGTTTTATAAAAGAATGGATGAAAGACCAACCGTATCTGGAATATTTCCAATCACGCCCGATCCAAGAGGTAACCCCAGAATTTTACGGTAGTATTCCGGCTTTCAAACTATTACCAACTCCTGAATATCAAAAACAAAACACATGCGATAATCACCAACTTTAAATCGCCCCCAACATAAACATAATACTTTATTCACTGAGCGGAGACTGATTCGTCTCCGCTTTTTATTACTCCGATTAACGGTAACGGCGCGGGCGACGGCTCGACTGCCGGATAATATTCCCCACCGTCCCGTTTTGGCAGAGTACACATGGACAACACAGCAAAAACATCTGTCCCCGGTCGCTTGGTTGCGCCGGGGACATCTGTAATAGATTCACGGAAACATTCTACCGTTCCATGGCTTTTTTCATCTGACGTTTTGCGAGCGTCAGCGGAGCGAGCGAGCAAGGTCCGTTCACACAGCCGCCTTCGCAGGCCATTACTTCGATAAACTGAGCTGCCGGACGATTGACCATGGCCTTGAGCAAAGCCGCGTTCTTCTTGTCGAGCCCCTCTATGTTCATGGTCTTGTAACCGTCGCCCACGGCATTTACGATAGCATTGCGAACGCCTCCGGCCATTGCATAACCGCGACTGAACTTCGTCACTTCCGCATCGAGTTCCTGTTCTCCGCAGGAATTGACATCCACATCATAAGCGATCATGAAAGCACCCAATTCCTCGAAACTCATGACGTAATCCACCTCGGGCACAAAATCCGCCTCGTTACGTTTTGCAAGACACGGGCCTATGAAGACAACCTCCATATTCGGATCTTTAGCCTTCACACGCTTGGCCGCGTACACCATCGGACTATACGTATGCGACACGAACGGTTTGAGCGCGGGAGCATGCTTGTCCACCCAGCCCACATATGCCGGACAGCAAGAGGTGGTCATGAACGGCTGCCCCGACTCGAGACGTTCGACGAGTTCGGCGGCTTCGTTGCGCGAGGTATCCTCGGCACCGAGAGCTACCTCTACAACATCGTCGAAACCTATCTTCTTGATAGCCGCGAGAATCTGCCCCGGCGTAGCGTCGAACTGACCGTTGATTGCCGGAGCGACGATAGCCGTGATCTTCTTGTTCGGATCGGTCAGCGCCTTGTGAACGTCTATGATTTTGGAACGCTCCATTATGGCGCCGTAAGGACACGCCTGCATGCACTTGCCACAATAGATACATTTGCTCTTGTCGATATGCTCCGTTCCGTCGGGCTGCTTGGAAATGGCCTTCACCGGACAAGCCTCCTCGCAAGGCACCGGCGTATAAACGATGGCGTGATAAGGACAAACCTGTGCGCACAGACCGCAGCTCACGCAGTCGTCCTGCGATATGCAAGCCTTACCGCCCTTAAACGATATTGCGCTCTTGGGACAGTTCATCATACACGGACGTCCCTCGCAACCGCGGCACATGTTGGTTATGAAGTACTGCGACTTCATACATGCGTTGCATGACTCGTGTACCACGGATAGTATATCCTCCTTGGTATTCTTGTTGTCGAGCGATCTCTGTGCGTAATCGGACAGCGACATCAGGTCGATATCCTCATCGTTCTTGATATCGAAACCGAGTATGGAAATGATCTTGTGGCGGATTATGTACCTGTCCTTGTGTACGCAACAACTTATGTTCTTGTCGTCGCGCGGACGCATTTCGACAGGTATGTATTTTACACCGTCGACGAGGTTTCCTTCTTTGAGCAGTTTTACGATACGAATCAGAAGCTCACGCTTCGTGAGCATCGCATAGTTATCATACAGCATTGTACAATTCTTCCTTTATTATTTGTAAGAGACTGGTTTTGCTTACTCGTGCGACTAGCCTGTCGTTTATCTTCACATACGGAGGTTCCCCACCGTTGTTGCATGTCCCCAGACAAGGGGAATAACTTATCTCCACGCGGTCGCGTATTTCGGGAGGCAGTGTATCGACGACGGCCTTAAGTTCGGCGCCGCCCATTACATAGCACATAGTGCCCATGCAAATCTTCACTTCAATCTTACCCATAGTTGATAGCCATTTAGTTTTAGTAATATACTGGGATTTCAGATAAAATTATCCATTGCTATATATAAGTAATGTCAACGTCTTTCAGCCATTTGGTTTCGAGCAGATGCTTGATCTTTTTCACCACGTTGCGCCGGATCTCCAGTTCCACGGGTAAAGTCGGGTCCTGATGCGCTATGTTTATTTTCGTTCCCACCAGAAACGTTATCTTGTCGCTGTCGGCCAACATCTTCAATATAAGGTCTGCCGGTCCTTCGGTCTTGTGCTGTTCCGCCGCATCCGTTCCCGAAAGCAGCCTCTCGACCTTACTGAGCGTCAGTATGCCTTCGGTAATCAAATCGACCCCTTCCATACGCGACACAGGCGGCAGGTCCTTGTCCATAAAATCCATGTCTACCGTTATCTCACGTCCGCTCTCGCGCGAAAGTATCTGCGCCGTCGTTCCTCCGCACACTATCTTACGACCGGGAAACTCCTCGACCATTTTATACATATGCCCGTCGTTCTTCTCGTCGTAAGGCGGACCGGTACAGATCAGCAGGTTACGCGGCTTACGCATGTATATGACGCAACAACTCGTATCGTCTTTCAGCGTATTGCGGTCATTCCTTTCGGCCTCGGCCACTATCCGTCGCGAGAGTTCGTTGGCCGATATGCCCGGCTTGCAGGCTATGCACCTCAGGATAAAATCCCGCGAAGCCTCCGCCCAACCGAACGGCATATTCCGTTCTCCCATTCCCGACTGCCACACCCCGTCGCTGAAGAATATTATCCTGTCCTCCTTCTCCATGCGGAATTCGGAAATCCACAGCGCCGTATTGCCTATGTCGTCCCTTTCCACCGGCACCCGCCGTTTGGGGACCTCCACGAATCCTCCGTCACGGTAAAGCAGATACGACGGCGACTCGTATTCCGCTATGCGCGCATGCCCGAAATAGTCTATGTCGCATATGCAGAACGTCGAGTAACTTATCTTGCGCACCTCGTCGCGCGGCAATGTCTTTATTATGGTGGCAGCGGCTGCCTCTATATCCTCGTGCATTAGGGTGAACTTGAGCAGCATGGAGGATGTCATGGTGGAAAGCACGCTCGCCTTTATGCCGCTGCCGAGGCCGTCGGATATGACGCTGATGACCCTTCCCTCCTCTTTGAACTTGTGGGAGATGAAGGTATCGCCGCACACTATGTTGGCGCCCTTGTTCTTCTGGCAGCAATCCACCTCTATGAACTCTCCGTTTACCCTCACGATACTATCGTTTCAGTCCGTTTCAATTCTCTTTCTCGTCGCCCTTGTCATAGGCTTCGAGTATATTGCGCAACGTAACGTCCGTATATGCGGCGTTCTCGCCGAGCAATCCGGCGACTTTCTGCACTGTAATCATATGGTTACGTATGACCTCTCTGGTCTTCTCCACCATCCACTCCTTTCTCACGGCCGGCTCCTGCAAGTCCTGCAACAGGCCGAACACCTGCCGACGCGGCTGTATGTTGAAAATGGATAGCAGCCACGTCCTGTCCCCCTCCTTGACACGCCGTTCCTTGATCTCCTCTCCTGTGGCTATCGCCGTGCGGAACAGTTCGTCGAACGAACACATGCCTGCGAGCGACGACCCGGCCATTCCGGGACACATGTCGTAAATACCGAGCGTCCCCTCGCCCATGGCCTCCGCGAAATTGCGGTTCATATCCACTATCTTGAGCTCGGAGTTCACAATGACGATACCTGCCGGTATCTTCTGCATGAGTACCGACGCCTTGTCGTGGGCGATCTTACGCATGTAAGAAGCACACATGTTGTCTTCCGCGCGCCCCTCTATCATGGCTACCGCGAACTCGCGACAGGTATAATATCCGCACGAACTGCAATTCAGTTCGTCGGCAGGAGAATTCTTGCCTATGGCCGCCAGAGCTTCGTGTATCATATATTCGGGGTACTCGCGCGATGCCCCATCGAGATTCTCGGCGGTAAAAGACGCGGAAAGATCTATCCCCGGAAAATTCATCTCCGGTTCGCGACGCTCGCACTTGTTGACCACATCGTAACGTTTCAGTGCTACGGATGTGTTCTTCAGCTTGCCCGGTCCGTTTATGCATCCCCCCTTGCATGCGTGCAGCTCCATGAATATGGATTCCTGCATATCCGTTATCTCGATATGGTCGAGCAGGTCGGTTATGTTGAACATGTCGGAGAAAGCCATTCGGGTAGCCAGTTTGCCCGGCATCTTGAAACCAGCCGTTATACCTCCCGCAACGGGATACAATTCACCCATACCTGCCATATAAGGTACGAAACGGTCGTCTTCGGTAGCCTTCTCGGCCATTTCCTGAAGGTCTATGCCTTCCCTTTCGAACCATAGCGACAGATCGCGGAACGTGATGACGACATCCACCAGATCGCCGTATGCGTCCGCCTCGGCCTTACGGCCTATACACGGACCGGCGAAAACGATCTTTATGTCGTTCCCATACAGCTGCCTCAACATTCTCGCATGGGCTATCATCGGAGATACCACCGGGGTTATGCACGGTATGAGTTCAGGATCGTACTTGCGCACGTAATCCACTACCACCGGACACCCGGACGATATATATATACTTGGGGGAGCCGAAGCGAGAAACTCCTCCGTGGCTCTGGTAACGAGTTCGGCACCGAGAGCGGTTTCCGACACTCCGGCGAAACCGAGCCTGCGCGCGGCTCGTATCAAAGCCTCGTGCGGCACGTCGCCGAATTCGCTGACATACGACCCGTCGAGCGAAAGATATGTTTTCCGCGGATTGCGCGAGATGACCATGCGCGCGCTCGACAAACCGTCGCGTATCTTCTTGGCCCCCGTAGGGCATATCTGCGTACAGTGTCCGCAATATACGCACCGTTCGGCTATTATGGAGGCTTTGTTGTCCTCTATCCTGATAGCCTTTACCGGACACTCCCTGATGCAACGGTAACAGTCTTTACAGTTCTCAGGCTCGGTGTAGACAGGTCTCAACATTCGAATTCCTCCTCCAGAATTTTATAAAGCAACGATTCGTTCACCTCTTCGTAAACTTTGTCGTCGATACATATTACCGGGCCTCTGTTGCACATGTTCTCGCACAACCGCCCGCTGAATACGACCTCGGCTTCGAGTCCCCGTTCCCGGAGAAACCTCCGCACTATTTCGAGGTTTGTGTTGTTACCTCTGGTAAAACACGAACTTCCCATACATATGCTTATATGCCGCACGGCCATAATTCCAACGCCAAAATTAAGCGGATACGGCGAAAGACACCTGCCCGTACTCATGCAAGTACCTGACGCCCTGTTCCCGACAGCCCAAACTGCAATAGCTGTAATTTCGGCATAAAATTAATCATTATCTGTAAGATAACGTTAAAATACGGCAAATAATTGTCATGACGGTATCCGCCGCCAGCCTCGTACCGATCACAAACGGGTGAACACAAACGTCTTGACGCGGATGAACGGACATTTGGGGGAATCGCCGGCCAATCGTCCACCACAGGCCGCCGCATACGGAAACTTTTCCGCCCATGCAATACGGCCATATGAAACATTCCGCCGCCAACACGTTACGCACATCATTCATCCACATGAATTACCGTTGGCCGAGAACAGCTTGCCACTTGACATGTCCATACAGATAGCCGCCAATATAAAGCGATATCGTCTACTCAGACCGCAAACGCCAAACCTCGCACGCAGATTCCACATGCATTCATAGGCTCTAGACCCGGCGCGCTTGCCTTAGCGTTCAGTACCGGCCGAAACAGCCCGCTACATTTTTACGGCCATACCTGCAAACAAACGGTCGGGACATATACATACGCCCCGACCATTATCGAAAAGCCACGGTATCGGCCCTACATTTATCTGTTACCGAACAGATACCCGATGCGCAGCCCGGCATTAACGGAGACTCCGCGGTACCCGACCCACAGCATACTGTCATGATAATGATAATACGTTTTATATGCCATGGGATCGCTGCAAAAGCCGTATGCATATCCCAGTCCTGCATATACATCGAAAAACACGCTGCGCGACACAGCCCACTGATACCCCACGTTCACATCGACGGCCGGCTGGAAATAATCGCGGCTCACCAGAGCGTCCGCCTTCTCATAGAAAACGAGCCCGTCCTCCTGAAAACTTTTAAAGACGGTTTCATACGATTTCACCCTGTTGTATCCGAAATCGAGTCCGGCACTCAGATACCATCCCCGCTTGCCGAACATATATTTGTATGCGGCGCCGATACCGAAACCGCCGATACCGACTATTTCCTTTCCGCCCCTCGTCGAATAGAACTGGTCGTGCTTCCCGCTGGCATAACGGTATTCGGGAGTAAACCGCCCCGAAACAGAAAACTGTAACCATTGCCCGCCTTGCGGCAACTCCATTTCGAAATCGAATCGCAGCCAACTGTGACGCACCGACAGCGGAGCCCAAGCAACCGTATAACGCCCGCCCTCCTGTCGCGTCCAATCCACATATCCGGATCTATCTATATAGTACAACCGCTTTATGTCTGCCTTTCCGTTCTGTGCCGCCGCATTGCCCGATATTGTACAAACCGCCAATATCGCGACTGCGGCCAAACGTAAAATCTTTTTCATGCCTGTCTGATTTTAAATTTATCGTGATGTGACACCTATGTTTCGGATCGCCGCATCCCGGAACGTTCACGCCGCAGCCTTACTCTCCTTGGCCGCGCAAATCTATCTTGCTGACGAATTCGACGTTCTCACCTGTATAATCGAGCTGGTACAATCCGTCGTCTCCTATTAATACAAGTATGCCACGGTTGGGAATCACGTCGTAAGCATCTATGGACCCGATTTCCGGAATATTGGTCAGGTCGTCCACCCACACCGGCTCATACGGCACCGATATGTCGTACACCCTGAGACCTCCGCGACAACACACGAACAACCTCTCCAGCGAAGCATCTATACCGAGTCCCTTAGGATAGCGCAGCGAAGTATCCGTCCACACCTGCTTCGGATTCCTTACGTCGAATATATCGAACACTATCAACTCATTGCGACCGCGACCGCACTGACCGTTATCGCTGTTGAGCGTCACGTAAGCATAATTTCCCTGTGCTACCACCGGATCGCAGCTCCTTATATGGGAAGTGAACGACAGCAACGACGGGAATCCCGGCCTCGACACGTCGTAAATGTACATTCCCGAACGCGATCCGATGAAGAGCTTGTCATTGTACGGGAATATGGTTTCGACATCGTCACCGAGAGCCATATCCTTGAAAGGCAACGGTTGCGGATGTGCCGGATCTACGATACGCGTCGTCTTCAGCGTATTGTCGTCCACAGTATAGATATAGTCGCCCACTATGGTGAAACGTGCCATGGAGCCGCCTTGACCGCTATCTCCGCCACCGCCCTGACCGGGAGAAGGCGCCACCTTGTCGAAATTGGCCGTACATGCCGCGACTACTACAAGGGACACAGCCGCGACGGAAAGCATATATAGCAATCTTCTTTTCATAACATCCTGTTTATTTAATCGTTTTACACAATCCTACGGTTATCGGAGCCGCAGTTCCCGTACTCGTTACATATTTTACGAGCAGCCACACTACAAGAACACCCGCTTTTCGGGATTACACGTTCTCTTTCCGCCACCCTACGAGAATCATACCCTCCGGCCGGGCATTCGGATCGTCACGCAAATAACCGTCCGGAGAGATCAGGTGTTCGGGGAAAAAGTCGCGTATACGCTCCGTCACCTCGCCGGATTCCAGATCGAAAGCCACGAAATCCACAGCATTGTCCAAATACATTATGTTCCCCTTGACCGCCATATCGAGACAACCCGGAGCGATTATGAACCCTATCTGCTCCGGAGTATACGGGTCGCTGTTGTCGATGACATGGATACCACGATATTTTTCGTTGACGTATATCCGGTCCCCGTGGATATATATCTTGCCCGGATTCTCCATTCTGCGCGCACCGGAAACATAACCGACCGATTTTTCGAGTTCGCTCCGTTCCATATAGACCGGTGCATACTCGTACCGATACGGATATGACGGCACAGTTTCACTGGTGCATACCAAGGCGACCGCAAGCAATGTCGCCACGATGTAAACATACCTTCTCATAATATCTTAATTTTGACATATATACCGCGACATACAACCGTAAATATAATGCAAACACCGCATATAACGGTTTTATACCTCTATGCAAGAGAACGACACGGGGGATCTTTTGTCTGTAGCCGGACGGTTACAGGCGCGTACCGTTCAGGGTCAGTTACGACACTCTGCGCATCTACCGCACCGGAAGTCATGCCTCCGGGCAGTTCCGCTTGCGCATGATAACAAATCTTCATAACCAAAGTTCGGGTTAGGCAGTTCCGGGCATTATCCGGGGAACTTTCATATTATTAGATGCGCGACGACGGCGATTTGTTGCATGCAACACGATAATTTTTAAAATTTTACCGTCCCGGTGCCCTCTCAGGGCATCACGTCTGGGATACGGTAAAAAAATTACGGCCGCCCGCAACGGACAGCCGTAAGTACGTATAAGCTATTTGCTCCTTATTTCTGAAGGCCCTTGATGATTTCGAGCAACTCTATCTCCGAGCCGGGAGTATAGCCCGTATGGTTGTACACCACCTTGCCGTCGGCATCGAGAACGAATACGTGGGGAACCATGTTTACGTTCATGGCTCGTTTGAAATCCTGATTCTTGTCATACAGAACGATGAAATCGTCCCACCCGTTGCCGCTTGCGAGCGCCTTGGCCTTGGATGCGGAACGGCTGTCATCGATCGACACGGCCACTACACGGAAATCGGCTTCCGCCAACCAGTCCTCGAGCTGATCGTTGATCGTGTTGAGTTCCAACAGACACGGTTTGCAGGTAGTAGACCAGAACGATACGATCATAGGGGTTTTAGCATCGAGAAGCGATGCGGTGCTGATCTCCTCGCCGCTCTGCGTTTCCACTTTCACGTTGGGCATCTGCGCCATTGCGGCTCCGGCGAGCAAAGCTGCCATTACCGTTACAAAAAGCTTTTTCATAGTGTAGATAAAGTATTTTTAATTATATGCATTATTCTCGTCCGACGCCCCATTACAGCATGCAATACATACAGCTACAAGGAGTTGCCGAAACCATACTATGCGCTTGTCTCTGTCAAAATTAGCAACAAAATTGTTTCGGAGCAAATTATTCACTAATATTGTGCCTGAATAACGGAGGCTTACGTCCACTGCCGTCTTTCACGACAATAACGTGCACAGATATAAATAAATTGTACAACCGATTATCTTTAAGTTAATTCAAGGGTATTTAACCATACATCAGTATTTTCTATGAAGAGACTTTTCAGAATCGTTCTCGGAGCCGTTTGTTCGGTGATGCTGGGAACAGCCCTGGCTGACGCACAGGACGTCAGCTGGAGCTACAAAGTCAACGAAGCAGGCGACAATACTTACGAGATAGTATTCACCGCCCAGATCGAAGACACGTGGCACATGTATGACTTAGGACCGTACGACGACATGGGCCCCAACCCCACGGCGATAGTGATCTCCGAGATCGAAGGTGCACAACTCGAAGGGGAGGCGTACGAACTCACCGAGCCTATCGAAATATACGAAGATATATTCGGCATGGAGATCGGCTATTACGAACATGAGGCTTCTTTCGCCCAGAAAGTGAAAGTGACCGCACCGACAGCCAAACTCACCGGTTACATGGAGTGGATGGTATGCAACGACGTGGGTTGCTCGCCGCTGCAGTATTGGGATTTTGAAATAGACCTCAAATCAGATTCCGCAATAGCCGCGACCGGTACCTCGAACGCAGGTGGCGGAGGTTCCCTTTGGGGAATGATTCTGGAGGCTATCCTCTGGGGGTTTGCAGCATTGCTTACTCCGTGCGTATTCCCAATGGTGCCTATGACCGTATCATTCTTCATGAAAGGGTCCGAGAACAAAACCAGAGGGCGTTTCCGCGCTTCCATGTACGGTCTGTTCATCATATTGCTCTATACGGTGCCTATAGCCGCTCTGATAATCATCACCCGAATGGTCGGCGGCGACGCGGTAACGGCCGACATATTCAACTGGCTCGCTACGCACTGGCTGCCCAACATTATATTCTTCATAGTCTTCATGATCTTCGCCGCTTCGTTCTTCGGTGCGTTCGAGATCACGATGCCGAGCAAACTCGTCAACAATACCGACCGCAAATCGGATAAGGGCGGTCTCGGAGGAATATTCTTCATGGCACTCACGCTGGTACTCGTATCGTTCTCCTGTACCGGTCCGATCGTCGGTAACGTGCTGATAAATTCCATTTCGGGCGGTAACTTCTGGCAGCCGATCATCACCATGTTCGCCTTCTCGGTAGCATTCGCACTGCCTTTCACCATTCTCGCACTGTTCCCGTCCCTGCTCAACAAACTGCCCAAGAGCGGTGGCTGGCTCAACTCTGTCAAGGTGGTACTCGGTTTCATAGAACTCGCCCTCGGTCTCAAGTTCCTCAGCGTTGCAGACCAGACATACCATTGGGGATTGCTCGACCGTGAAATATATCTGGCATTGTGGATCGCCATCTTCACGCTTCTGGGTCTCTACCTGCTCGGCAAGCTCAAATTCAAACACGACAGCGATCTCAAATATATTTCCGTAGGCAGGCTCGTATTGGCTATCATAGTATTCGCTTTCGTAGCCTACATGTTGCCCGGTATGTGGGGTGCACCCCTTAAAGGACTTTCGGGTTACATGCCGCCTATCCAGACGCAGGATTTCGTTCTCGGCGCATATACAGGTCCGACTACCGGTCAGGCCTATACCGGCACTTCTACCGTAACATCGTCGGGCGAAACCAAGAAATACGCCGATTTCCTCTCACCGCTGCCCTACGGCATCGACGGATACTACCACTACGGACAGGCTATGGAAGCCGCTATCAAGGCCGACAAACCGTTGTTCATCGACTTCACCGGCCACGGCTGCGTGAACTGTCGCGAAATGGAACAGCGCGTGTGGTCCGACCCGACCGTACAGGAAATGCTGCGTAACGATTTCGTCGTGGTATCGCTTTACGGCGACGACAAGAAGAACGTTCCCGAAGAGGATTGGGTAACGCTTCCCAACGGCAAGGTATTGAAGGGACTCGGCAGGATCAACTCCAATCTCATGGCAGAGAAATACGGCGTGAACGCCCAGCCGGCTTACATCATAGTGAACCACGAAGGTACGCCGCTGATGCCGGTAAGGGGTTACAACCTCAACATCGAGGAATACATACAATTCCTTAAAGACGGTATCGCCGCTTTCGAGCAATCAAAATAAATCTCGATACGGTTATAACAAAATCCCCGCGCAATTATATATTGCGCGGGGATTTTGCATTCAAAACATCTCCGACTATCGCCATAAAACGACAGAAATCACGGGACTTCAAAAACGGCAATCCTAATACAGTCGGCGATATTTCGCCTCTGCGGTATCCAAATCATCGCTCCACAAGTTCCGAATAAAGCCGACCTACTCGTTCAAATTCCGAACTTTTATCGCCAACGTTCCGTAGACCGACACTACCTACGGCCAAATTCGTCATGAGCGTTAAAAAAGACCGCACAAAATCCAGACATTTTTTAGCTCCATTCTACAGACTGATGCTATACTGTATTTTTTTCCTAACGTAAACTCAGCCTCTCCATATCCGAAATCAGAACATTTCACACGATTCTGCCGCTCGGCACCGTATGTAACCGTCTGCATCCCTTCCTTTAAACAGTTTCGTTCCACCGCCAATCAGACATCCTGCACACCGCTCCCACTCCGACCGGTACAGACTGCCGCAACGCAGAACACATACAAAAGCCCATTTAAAAATATGGTTCCGCGACTGTCCAAACAATTCTACGAAATACGACCTCCCATCATTCACGGAGCAACGGTCAATAAAACCACCTTACCTTACACCGTCAAAAAAACGGCTCCCGTCAAGGACGGGAGCCGCAATTTCGCAAATTCGGCAGTGCGACGAATTATTCGGCCGCATAATGGAAATGCACCGTCTGTTTCAAATCCGGATGCAACGATTTTCCCACAGGGCATGTCTCGGCAGCGCCTTCGAGTATCTTCTTGCTCTTGGCATCGTAATCGCCCGGCAGATAAAAGTCGAGCCGTATCTCGGCTATGCGCCTCGGATTAGCCGCCATGATTTTCTGGATCTCGACGCGCGTTCCCTTAAGGTCTATATCGAGACGCTGCGAAGCTATAGCCATAAGCGTCAGCATGCAACTGCCCAGTGCTGCCGCCACCATATCCGTAGGAGAAATATACTCTCCCTTACCGTTATTATCGGTCGGCGCATCGGTAATAACCTTGTTGCCCGACTGTACATGGGTGATTTCGGTACGATAATCGCCCAAATATAAAGTCTGAATAGTCGCCATATATTTATGTTGGTTTTTATGATATAATCGTTTATTCTATTCGCATAACGGACAGGCACAGTCCGTTATTGCCATAGCGCGATGAATTACTTCTTGATGAAATTCATCACCTCGTCTACATCGCCGCCGCGCACTGCAAGCGTATATGTACCGGCCGGAAAATCGGATACATTGACAGTGCCCTGTCCGTCTTCCCCGAATACGACCCTCCGCTCCGTCATCTTTCTCGCCGCAGCGTCCCATATCGTCACGTCGGCTTTAAGCCCGCTGAGCGATGGCGCCATAATAATCAGATTGTTAGCCACGACACTCTGAGACAACGACACGACAGCATCACCGTCACCCCCGGTAGGAGGCAGCGGTCCGTCAAGTACTTCGTAATTTATCGACAACTGTGCGATTTCACCGTATAGATCGGTAGCTATGATACTCAACCCGCCGATTCCCTTGGCAATAGGCAACAACTTGAGAACTCCGTTCTCCTCGGTCGCGGTTACGATGTCCGGAGTACGGTTGTCTATAGTATAAGACAACATATCGTCCTGTGCGAGATTAGGATCCGTAAAATGGTCCAACAAATTGTACGACAAGGCATACTCCTCGCCTACATTATCCATGGTAACGCTGCCGATCTGTACATCCACCGACGGACGTTTATTCTCGAACGTCCCCGTTTCCACGCTGGCATCCACCGATCCGGATTCGCGGCCGAAGCGGTCTATGGCGGTTATCTTGAAGTCGTAATGCCTGTTGTAACGCGCAGTCCACATGTATTCGGCCACATCGCCGACCTCATCGTAATTGACCAGCTCCAATACATCCTCGATAGCAGCCTCCTCCTTGCCATCCAATACACCTATACCCGTAGCCGTATAATCGAGGCGGAACTTGGCGACTGCCATACCGTTGCCGTCGGCCGGTACCGTCCACGACATACGGACGAAATCATCTACTGCACTCATATTGGGAGAGGAAATATTGCCCGGATTCTTGCCCGAATCGTCAATGAATATAAGCCCGGCATCTATGAGTCCAATACCGAGATAACCGACATACTTTTGTTCTATGTATGCATTCACCGGACGATATGCACGTAACAGACGATCCTTGAGTTCCTGAGCCGTAAAACCGGGATTGCCGACACCGTAATGCGAAACAATCAGAGCCGCTATGCCGGAGACATGCGGACAGGCCATGGAAGTACCGTACAAATACGCATACGAACCGTGCAGGTCGGTACTCAATATCTGCTGATCCTCTTTAAATTTATCGTCCAGTTCCGATGCCCCGCCCGGAGCATAAATATCGGCGGCGACACCGTAATTGGAATATTTGGCTTTGGAATAATCCGGATTCATGGCCGTAACGGCAATAGCCCTCGGATCCGCCGCGGGATACTGAACGGCAGACGAATTGTTGTTGCCTGCGGCACAAATAATCACGCCTCCTTTCATAGGTCCGGTCTGATTACCGTTTTCATCAGTCCCAGCATTTTCTATGAAATAATCCCATGCATCGGACAAATCCGGAGTCATCATATTCCCGTTGCTGTAAACCCAGCTGTTCTGCGATATTACCGCACCGTTATCGGCCGCATACGCATACGCATCGGGAGATGTGGGACGCGACGAACTTCCCATGTTCTGAACCGACATGATCCTCGCCCCGTCGCCCGACTCCAGACCACCGCCGGCAACGCCGCACACGCCGATACTGTTATTGTTGACGGCCGCAACCGTTCCGGCGACATGCGTACCGTGATACCCCGGTTCCAACGTACCGCTTTGGGCATTACTGTTCCAGCCGTATATATCGTCGATATACCCGTTGCCGTCGTCGTCCACTCCGGGTGTTCCGTTGAGTTCTTTCTCGTTAACCCACATGTTCGCTTCCAGATCCGGGTGCGACCACTCCACACCCTGATCGGTAACGGCAACTATAACCTCAGGCTTGCCTGCGGTAACTTTCCATGCCTCGAACACATTGATATCGGCACCAGCAATGCTATTCTGCATATGTCCGTCATTGTTATAATGCCACTGGTCCGGCAGCATAGGATCATCGAAAGGCGGCTCAAGAGGACGTTCCGCAGCCACCGACGGCGTATACACCAGTTCGGCAGGCATGGCGGGACCGTCATCCAAAAGACGTATCTTGGGAATAGGGTTGGCATGTTCTATCCACGGGAGTCCCTCCAGTCCAGACCTCGCACGCGAAACAGGCACATCTTCATCGAACCTTATGTCGTACCACAGGTGCAATCCGTATTTGCGGCGACGTTCGGCAAACCGCCCGCCCTCATTGAACACACGCACCACTTCCGTAGCGCCTATCTCCTCGGCAAGACGATCGATATCCGGATCGCCCGACCGCATGCTCCCGCGAGTAAACTCCCCTACGGGCAAAGCCTTTGTCTCATCGTTTATCTTTATCCTTATCCAGCCTTTATATATTCCGTCCTCGTCGACGAAGGTCTCGCGACCCGTATCGGGCTTCACGGCATCGACTTCCGGCTCCTTTACACAGGAACTCAGTGTGCCGGCAAGCAATAAAGGCAAAACAAATTTGAAATCAAATCGGCTCATCACTTATCGTTAATTTACGTTAGTATATAATTTTAGATAATATTCAAATTCGCAATTTACTCGTTTCCGCCTCAATGCCTCTATCGTAAGAGGTCACGATTCCGCGAAAATACCGCAACATTACTGGAGCTTCTGTCGCTTCAGTTCAAAATGTGAATATACATATTTTCCAACGAAATTTTATCATGCATTATAAAAATAACGTCATAATACCCACCAACAATATATCGCATCGGTTTCTACTTTACCAGCTCATGAAAAACAGGCCGCGGATATATCAATCCGCGGCCTGAAAATCTTCTTCAAAGAAAAGTCTCCGGCTTATTTCTTGACAAATGTAGCACTGCTGCCATTCGCCACAAGCGTATACATTCCGGGAATAATCGAGGAAACATTTACGGAACCACGTCCGGCCTCATTCACAGCTACAGAAGTTCCTATAACCTTACGGGCAGCAGAATCGTATATTGTCACGCTCACTTCGGTGTTCTTGACATTGAGCATCTCGAACGTCAACTCATCCCCTACAGGATTGGCCGAAGCGATCCTTACGCTCGAAATTGCGCCACCGCTACCTCCGGCAGTAACCGTAGCACGGAACGAAGTCGATACGCTCTCTCCGTCCAAGTCGGTAGCTACTACGGTTATTGTACTGTATCCTTTAGACATCGGTGTAACAGTCAATGTTTTGCCGTCTTCGCCGACCGCAACGGTCACAATCTGCTCGTTGGAACTGCTGACCGTAAACGTCAGTTTATCCCCATTCCTAATATTATCGTCGGTAATGTATTCCGACAGATCGATATCCTTCTGATGTCCGGTACCGGTCCCGGCGAAAGTCATGTCACCTATCTCCTGCGAAACAACAGGAGCCACATTCGTATAGCTTCCTGTCGAAGCCTCGAAAGTAGTACCTGCGGACATGTTGCCGTAACGGTCTTCGGTCTTTACGGTAACATCGTAGGTAGTTTTAAAATCACCGTCCAGTCCGTATGTCACCTCATCACCCACGTCATAAAGGTTCTCGATAACTACAGGCTCCTCGCCTTCCGAAGCCGAGGCACTCTGAGGAACGACAGTAATGTAATACCTTGCTACAGCAAGCCCGTTGGCATCGGCAGGCACTTTCCATGTCAGCAACATTCTATTGCGATCAGATGCAGTCTTCACATCGCTCACTTCTGCAGGAGCCGTTTTAGGATCGTCCATTACCGCTGCTGCGGCATCCACGAGACCTACGCCTATATTATTCAGAATCTCATCATCCGTTATCAGACCGCCCATGGGCTTATAGGCATTGAGCAAACGTTCCTTACATTCGTCAGCCGTGAAACCCTCGCCGCCGAACTTGGACACGATCAGCGCAGCTACACCCGACACGTGCGGACAGGCCATCGAAGTACCCCATGCCTGGTAATATCCGCCGTCACCTGCGCAGCTGAGCACGTTAAGACTCGCCGCAGCACTGCCGCCGGCACCGCCCGGAGCCATTATATCCGTATCCACTCCGTAATTGGCATAAGTACCCTTCTGATAATTCGGCCCCATTGCCGTAACGCCTATAACGAGTTCGCTCGATGCGGGCAGCAAGGTTTTGCCACCGGTATTGCCCGTAGCGAAAATAATGATACCACCCTTCATAGGACCTGTCTGAACACCGTTTTCGTCGACACCCGCATTATCTATGAAATACTGGAAAGCAGTTCTATAGGAATAAGGCAACGTACCGGTCTTGCCGAGCGTCCAGCTGTTCTGGGAAATCACAGCGCCCATATCGGCCGCATAAGTATAAGATGCGGCATCGTTGGTTGCCCACGTATTAGGCTCCTGAATGATCTGTGTACTCATCAACCTAACGCCGTCGCCGGGTGTCTTACCGCCTCCGGCTACGCCGCAAACGCCGATGCCGTTGTTATTGACGGCTGAAATGGTACCGCCCACATGCGATCCGTGATCCTCGCCGTCTATCGTACCGCTGTACGTCACGAAGTTCCATCCGTTAATATCGTCAGTAAATCCGTTGTTGTCATCGTCTATGCCGTTCCCGGGGATTTCACCGCTATTGATCCACATATGATCCTTGAGATCTTCGTGGTTTACATTCACGCCATGGTCGTGTATCGAAACGATAACCTCAGGCTTGCCGACTTCAACTTCCCATGCCTTGAAAAGATTTATATCGGCGCCGGCAACGAAACCGTTCTTGCCGCCATCGTTATGGTAATGCCACTGATCTCCGAGCATCGGATCATTGAACGGCGCCTCCTCGGCAGCGGGAATTACCGATACGGCCGGAGTATACACGGCATCCGATGGCACGAACGTCACATCCGATGTACTATACACTTTATATATAGGCTCTATTATGTCGATGCCGGACATTTTAGCGAATTCGGAAGAAGCTCTCGAAACAGGCACCTCTTCGTCGAAACGGACGTCATACCACAGATGCAGACCGTAACGGCGATGACGTTCTTCGAACTTGCCTGCATAAGGGAATACCCTGCGCACCTCTTCGGCTCCGAGCATGGCAGCTATCCTGTCCAGCTCCTCATTGCCTGACTCTACGGCTCCGCGGGTAAATTCACCCTCCTGCAATGGCTGGGAATCGTCCTGCAGCTTAATCCTTATCCACCCCTTAACGACGCCTTCGTCGTCCGAGAAACCGACGTCACCTACAGAAGCTCCGCCCGTTTCCACCGGGTCTTTGGTACAAGAAACGACCGCAAGAACACATGCGAGCGCCAACAAATATTTGAGATTTTTCATGTAGTATAAAAATTTATAATTGTATTATTCTGTCATACAACATCTTATCATTCATATTACGAGTCTTTGTCCCGCATATGAGGCAAATAGCAAACCGAGATCGCACCGTCCGGATCGCAAGCTACCTATCAAATATGCAAATTTAGTCGAAGTTGCGTACCTTTCGCAATGCGAGCGGCATTTTTTTCTATAAAAAACAGACTTTGCCCGCATATCAATAAAACGCAATACGGCAATACCGTATTATATATATCCCGAACGATACCTTATAGAGTATTATATACAGTTACATTACGACATTCGAACCGCAAAGAGATGAAATTAGCAAAAAATGCAAGGCTTTACAACAGCCCTTTTCGGCAAAAAATGTTTCATGGCCACGTACCTTATCATAATGATAGGACAATTCATACCCGCCCATCCACACAGACTGAATATACACACGCTCTACCCAGACATCCAACACACTGTACACAAACCAATTACACTAAGATACCCGATGAATGATTTTTCGGAAGAAAACGCTATCCCGGTTTTGGCACGATAGTTGTTTATTATTAAGACACAACAAAATTAACACATTTATAATTATGAACCCCAACACATTAGAAGTACTCGATTATATATATCAGTGTCAAACCGCCTGCAAATATTGTTTCAACGCATGTCTCGAAGAAGAGGCCATAGCGATGATGAGACGTTGTATCAAACTGACTGTCGAATGCGCCGACATATGCGAAGTTACCGCCTCGTCTCTGGCATATACCGGCGACTTCACACCAGAAGTTCTGGACGTATGCATAAAGGCATGCGAACGCTGTGCCGACGAATGCCGCAACCACGGCTATCTGCATTGTCTGGAATGCGCGAAAGCTTGCCGCGAATGTGCCGATTATTGCAGGGAGTACCTCAATGAATACAGATTGATAGCTTGATAACCGAAATCCCGACAAGACAAAAATATACCCTCGTAGGCATACGTTTTCCTGCGAGGGTTTTCTTTCGGATCGACATATCGCACGACAGGTGGCGGATCTGCCTATTTTCACAACATTCTGATAATCCGACAAGGATTGCCCACAGCCACGCAACCGGCCGGAAGCGAAGATGTCACCACGCTACCGGCACCTACTGTAGTACCGTCGCCTATCGTCACTCCGGGCAACAATATACTGCCTCCGCCGATCCACACGTTGCGCCCTATCGTTACAGGTAACGCCTGCGACCGCCACAAACCGCCATTTTCCGGCAATCTCTCTGTTGGATCGACAGGATGAAATACCGTATAGATATGTACTCCGGGACCGATACCAGACCAATCGCCTATGGTTATGAGGTTGCAATCGAGAAATACGCAATTCATGTTGATTTCCACATGATCGCCCAAATGTATGTTCCTGCCGTAATCGACGAAGAACGGAGCCGCTATATGTACACCTGTTCCCACAGATCCGAGCAAT
Source organism: uncultured Tidjanibacter sp. (assembly GCA_947852905.1). Lineage (GTDB taxonomy): Bacteria > Bacteroidota > Bacteroidia > Bacteroidales > Rikenellaceae > Tidjanibacter. The sequence continues at coordinate 23,641 of CANTVF010000008.1, forward strand.
TCGCCCAGCAACGCCTTTTGTCGTACCGTATCGGTAGACTGCACATTATTGTATTCAACCATAAGACGCCTAGCCTCATGCCACAAGGCCGATAATTCGGGTGAGTTTTCATACACCTCACCGGCCAGCATTTTCTCCCTTTCCGTTTTCATAACTGCAAACCGACATCCCGACAACACGCTACAATGCATGCTGCCGGCGGATATTCACCGCCGACGGGAACACGTCGACAGCAAAATTATCAAAATACCCATAATGTATCACACACATTTAACGTCAAAAGACACGTTCGTCCGACACAAAATCACTCATTTGTAAACTACCGGCCATGATAGACAAATACGCTTATAAGCCATTACGACAAACGCCTCTCACCGCAATATGCCGGCGTAGCACATTTTAGCAAAAAGACAGACAGGATTACCTGCAAAAAAAATCAAAGTCATCGGCAAAGGAACACACCCAACAAACCAATAATATTCAAACACTTACCGCAAAACAGCGTAACACAGACAAAAGAAGTCTCCCTATTTTATAAAATTTTTTATTAAAGAATTTGGAGGATAACGCTCCGAGCATTATCTTTGCAACGAAGTTTTAAGGTTCATTTTAGGTTAGTAGTTTTAGGTTAATGAAGGAAATACGGATAAAGGGGGCAACCCCCTTTCCGGGTTTCCTTTTCTTTTTTACTGCCGTTACGTATTTTTCTGCAAATGTACCGGACGATCTGAATCCCTGCATTTTTATAACCTGTTCACCAATACGACATTATATACACTAAACGGGAACATTATCCGTTGTCGTAAATTTCGCCGCATTCGCCGACAGCTCCCACTGCGACGAACCGACAGTATCCGCTATCCGATACGACGATTCTCGTGATCCGCATACCCAAAAATCCGTACTAAGGTCAGGCACCCTACCTCGCACCGCCGGCCAAAACGTCCTTACAGCGATATACCCATACCATGGGTCGGCATTATCACGTTCTCCCTGATCGCAACAGTCGGTACCGACCACGGTCCGACCATACCAGCCGCCCCACGACGACACTGTTGGCAGGATATTTGCAATTATTACATCAAAACAATAACGATTATGAAAAAGAATAACGATGACAGACTGCCGCAAGATCTCAAAGATAAGGTCCGTGAAGTAATGTTGGACAACGATGGCAAACCGGACAACGACAACGTAACCGGCAAGGATATAACCGACGAACTCAGACGCCTCAATCCGGACGAAAACAGTTGCGATCGCGGCTGAAGGACACTCCCGTTCATGCAACGCATGTTCCAGAGCGCACCGTGGTAGAGAAAATAGCCGCAACACGTCAGCGACTATAACCGTAAAAATCTGCGATCGGATCGGTACCGTATCACAAACCATTAAGGGCGGCAAATTAATGCCGCCCTTAATGGTCGTATAGGGAATTACTCCATATTTATATCACATTACACGTATCGGTCGCCGCCTTTGGAAACGACACAAGCGGACCGCTACATACCTCAAGCTCTTACAGTTTCGACATACAATAGTCCGCGGTTCCCTGCCCCATTTGCAACCCCGTACAGCGACACGCCCTACTTTTCGACAGCCGGTGCTACGCAACGCCGCGACCGTAAACAGAACACAGCCATACCCCTCATAATCATACCGGAACCTCTAACAGGCAGGCAATATCCACATGTCCGCTACGCGCTTCTACGCGAACAGGGCTTCCGTTCTCGCTATTATATCCTCTTCCGATGCGGTGAGGGGGAACACAATGGACGGCTTCATGTACCACATAGTCTTCCCCTGCTTATAGAGTTTCTCTCCGCCGCCAGTAATATTCAGCATTATTACGGCATTCTTTTCCACCTTACCTTTCGCGACAGCCTGTATCAGCGAATCCACAGCCACGGCCGCAGCATGATGAATATCGACGCCCTCCAGCTGTTCGAACAATTTGCCCGCCTTGCGCAAAGCGGAATTGGTGGATACGAACATCTCGCCTCCGGTATCGGTCAGCGCATCGAACAAACCTCCGGTAATACCGTAAGGCGGACGACGGTTCGACAACACTTTTGCATCTATTATCCCGGCATCCCTACGGGCACGGTGATCTTCATACTCGAGCATATGGCGCGAGCCGGCTCTCCATGCATCGTACATTGGGACGAACGGCGCATTCTGCGACACCATGAGTTTCATCTTGTTGGTACCGAAACGACCGTCGGCCTGCAATCTCTGCATAACCTCCCATGCGGCTATGGCACCCGTACCGCTGCCCACAGCCTGAAAATAATAATCAGGAATGCGGCCTATGCACTCCACAGCCGACAATACCGTAGTGGACATGCCGTCCCGACGGGCTATGTTTTTGGCACCGCCCTCAGCGACGAAACGTTTTGACTTGAGAGCCACGTTGCTCAGATGAATGGCATCGAAATAGTCGCCGCCCTTCTGCACCGAAATAAGTTTCACGCAGTCGCGCAACGGCTCTTCGAACCACATGGCATCGAGATTGTCCTCCGGAACGCAAAGCAACAACGGGATGTTGTTGTCGGAACAAACCCTTGCGAAAGCCCGCGCCGTATTTCCGGCCGAAGCTACGACGAGTATCCTTCCTTCGGATTCGTCGAAACGGCCGCATACGCTGTAAGCCTCCGTTTCCTTGAACGAACAGGTCGTCATGTTGGCCCCTATCGCAGGATAATATCCGCTGAAAGTTATGTAAAGGTTTTCCAGTCCGAGATGTTCCGCCAGTCCGCGGCTTTTATACGTTACCGGAGCCGAAGATCCTTTCAATATACGTCTCACGGGCAACCAGTCGCAATATTTGTACAACCCGTATTCGGCACCCCTGAAATTGATCTGTTTCGTTTCGTAATCTGTCCTTATGAGCGACGGAGTCTTGCACTGTCTGTCCTCCAGCACGAGACCGTCGTCGTCGAAACAGCGCCCCGTAGCCACGCAAGAAACCTTGTATTTAGTAGGTTTGAAACTATCCATCAACTTTTCCCTATTATATTAATTGTAATTTTCGTTCGATATTCGCCTGCCGCCGTCACGACATCCGATTGCGGAAATCCTCATAACCGAATCTGCGTATCACCTCCACACAGCCGTCTTCGCGGGCAATGGCTATCGAAGGATGCGATACGCCGTTGAACATCGTGGTCTTCACCATAGTGTAGTGTATCATATCCTCGAACACTATCCTGTCTCCCACGCGCGGAGTACGGTCGAAAGCCCAGTCGCCCTTGTAATCGCCCGCGAGACAACAGTTGCCGCCCATACGCCAACGCTCCTCCCCTTCGACAGGCTCGTGCGCACCCACGATAGCGGGTTTATATGGCATCTCCAGAGTATCGGGCATGTGACACGCGAACGATACGTCGAGCATGGCGGTGTTGACGCCGCCGTTACGGACTATATCCTCGACGGTAGATACCAGCCAGCCGGTACGCCACGTAAACGCGCTGCCCGGTTCGAGTATCACGCGCAGATGCGGATACCTATCCCTGAAACCGCGCAGTATGGCTATCAGTTCGTTCTCGTCGTAATCCTCGGCCGTCATCAGATGTCCCCCGCCCATATTGACCCATTTCACCGATGCCAACAGATGTCCGAAACGACGTTCGAAAGCATCGAGCGTGCCGCGCAGATCGCCGGGACGCGACTCGCACAACGTATGGAAATGCAAGCCTTCTACACCTTCCGGAAGACTTTTCAGAGCCGTCGCCGGAATGCCGAGACGCGACGATGGCGAGGCAGGATTGTACAGTTCGGTCTCAACCGTAGAATATTCCGGATTCACGCGCAGTCCGCACGAAATGCCGGAAGCTATAGCGCGACTACCGAAACGCTCCCACTGGGACAGGGAATTAAAAGTGATATGGTCGCTGCAACGCAATATTTCAGGAAATTCCGCATCGGTATATACGGGGGCGTAAGTATGCGCTTTGCTGCCGTACTCTTCGAGTACGAGTCTCGCCTCGGCAAGCGAACTCGCTGTAGCCCCGTCGGAATGTTCGCTCAACAGGGGGAATATTTTCCACATGGCGCATGCCTTCAACGCCACTATGATCTCCACGCCAGCCTCCCGGCGGACTTTGTCTATCACCGCCAGATTGTTGCGCAGCAACCGTTCGTCCAGCACGAAACACGGCGAAGGTAATTTCTGAAAATCGATCATCTGGAAAATCCGCTAAAAAACGCAATAAAAGTACCAAAATCATTTTTATCCGTATTCCGCCGAAAACGTTTTTTAGAGAAAATGAGTATTTATACTTACTACATCGTATCTCCCGTAACACCCGCAGACGCAATGCAAAACACATCGCCAGACGGTCGCACGCCCAACGTCATAGCTGCGGCAGGAATATGCCAAGCCTTGAAACGGTTTGCACTATCACAGCTCCACCGATCCGGCCACAGCTCCCAGCCGACAGGCTCAGCACGACCTAACAATCCGCTGACATAGACAACAGTTTCCCGCAAATACGATGCGCCCGACTGCACCGTACCGGAAAACGGCATAATAAAAGCCTGTGGAGAAACTTTCCGAAAAGTTTCTCCACAGGCATAAATTGACATGCGACGGTATCAGAGTTCCAGATCGACGTCGAACCTCTCGTGCCATTCGAGGCCGCGTTCGCCCAAAAGCGCGAGGAACGGATCCGGATCGAACTCCTCGACATTGAACACGCCGGGTTTCTTCCAAAGCCCGCGGACGAACATCTCGGCACCCAAAGCCGCCGGAACACCAGTAGTATAGCTGACGGCCTGCGTACCGGTCTCCTTGAACGCACGCTCGTGGTCGCAGTTGTTGTATATATAATACGTGCGCTCCTTGCCGTCCTTCAGACCGCGGATACGGCAACCTATCGAGGTATAGCCCGTATAGTTCTCGCCGAGCGACTTAGGATCGGGCAGTACGGCTTTGAGGAACTGTATCGGCACTATCTCCACGCCGTTGTACATAATCGGGTCTATACGCGCCATGCCGATATTCTGTATAACTCTCAGGTGAGTGAGGTACTCCTGTCCGAAAGTCATCCAGAAACGTGCGCGTTTGATCGTCGGATAGTGCTTGACGAGCGATTCGAGTTCTTCGTGATAGATGAGGTACGACTCCCTAGGCCCTATCTCCGGATAATTGAGAGGCTTGTGTATCTCGTGCGGAGCGGTCTCTACCCATTTGCCGTTCTCCCAGTATTTGCCCGGCTGCGTCACCTCGCGGATATTGATCTCCGGATTGAAATTCGTAGCGAACGCCATACCGTGATTGCCGGCGTTGCAATCCACTATATCGAGATACTGTATCTCATCGAAATAATGTTTGGCCGCATAAGCCGTGAATATGGAAGTCACGCCGGGATCGAAACCGCAACCGAGAATGGCCGTCAGCCCCGCTTCGCGGAAACGGTCGTGATAAGCCCACTGCCACGAATATTCGTAATGCGCCTCATCTTTCGGCTCATAGTTGGCCGTGTCGAGATAGTTAACGCCGCATTCCAAACAGGCGTCCATAATAGTGAGATCCTGATAGGGCAAAGCCACGTTTATCACCAGATCGGGACGGAACGCACGCATCAGAGCCGTAAGCTCCTCCACCTTGTCGGCATCGACCTTGGCGGTCTTGATCCTGCCTCCGCCCACTGCGGCCGCTATGTCGTCGGCCTTGCTCTTCGTCCGGCTCGCCAGCATTATCTCGTCAAATATCGGATTGGCGGCAACCTTGTGCGCCACTACGGTACCTACACCTCCCGCTCCGATTATCAATACTTTACTCATCTAAAGTTATTTTGAATTAAACAATTTCCCTTTCATGGCGGGCGCATCCGGCTTCAGCCAGACCGCCCATAACGGCACGCGGCATCGCGGACATCGGTCCTATCCCGCACGCGCCGGAACAAATATAACACTTTTTCGTCAGACGCCGCCGACGCGCGCTGCTGTTTTACAGCCAAAAACCGTAACTTTACGCTCCCGCAACGTACTTCGCCACAAAACGCAACGGCAAAGTATACGAAGCGTCACGAACACCAGACCGTAAACATCATGACGACAGAGAAAACGATACCAATGCCCGACGGACGTACCGTTCCGCAGACGGTGATTCTCGCCAACGGCGAATATCCCGCCGAAGGGCTGCAAGCCGCACTGCTGCACAACGCTCAACGCGTAGTATGCTGCGACGGCGCCGCTAACGCCTTCATAGCCGACGGAGGCCGCCCGACGGCAACGGTCGGCGACGGCGACTCTATAGACGCCGCGACGCTGGCATGCCCCGACACGGCGTTCGTGCGCAACCCCGATCAGGAGACAAACGACCTGACGAAAGTATTCGACTACTGTCTCTCGCAGGGCTGGAACGACATAATCATACTCGGCGCCACCGGACGCCGTGAAGATCATACGCTGGCCAACATCAGCCTGCTCGCCGACTACGCGCGCCGCGCCCGCGTACAGATGGTTACGCCCACGGGAGTATTCGACGCCTTCGATTCGACACGCACGCTCGCCAGCGTTCCCGGCCAACAGGTATCCATCTTCACGATCATTCCGGGTACCGAAATATCCGTCGAAGGCCTCGTCTATATCCCGGCTCCGGGAGGCTTCCGGTCGTGGTGGTGCGGCAGCCTCAACGAAGCCTCCGCAGACCGTTTCACGATACGCACCGACTCTCCGACCATAGTCTTCCGGGCGTTCGACGTCAAACATCCCGTCCAAACCGACCGAAAACCATGTACGAAAAAATAGCCGTCTTGTTTCCTACGGCGCCCGAATCGGCGCCCTTCTCCGAACGCTATCCCGGCAAAGCCGACGTTTACATCTGCGGCGTAGGCCAATGCGAATGCGCAGCCGCCGCGGCACGTATATTCGCGGATCACCGTCCCGACGCCATGATACTCGCCGGAATAGCCGGCGCCTACCACTTCTCCGGCATGGGGCTTGCGGATGTGGTAGCCGTAAGACAGGAGAACTGCGCCGACCTCGGCACTCTGCGGAGCGGCGGATTCCTGCCGCTACCCTTCTCTTTCGGAGGCACCTCGGCCGCCAACTATTACACGGATCCGCACGCCCTGTACGGCCGGATGCACAGCGTAACGTCCAATACCGTGGCCGTAGCCGGAACCAAATATCTTAACCGCTACTTCACAGACGCAGACATAGAGAACATGGAAGGCGCGGCCTTCTTCGCCGTCTGCCGGGCGCTCGGCAGACCGTTCGCCGAACTGCGCGCCATATCCAACATCGTCGGTGCGCCGCCGGCAGACTGGAATATTCCCGACGCCGCGTCCAACCTCGCCGATGCGCTGGCCGAAATGATAGACTGTCTGCGACTAAAAGCATAAAACGACAAACGCTACACGACCATGAAGATAAAACTGTCCATATCTCCCTGCCCGAACGACACGTTCATGTTCCACGCCATGCTTCACGGCTTGGTAGACACCGCCGGAATCGAATTCGACACGACATTCGCCGACATCGAAGAGCTGAACTCCGCGCTCGTCGCACCCGACGGGGGCGTACAGGTGAGCAAGGCGAGTTACGCCATATTGCCGCAAATCGCCGATCGGTACGAAGCCCTGCGCAGCGGCAGCGCACTGGGACGCGGCAACGGCCCCCTGCTGGTGGCCGGCGACGAACAGTCCACGCCGGAAGATTTCGACATGAGGGTAGCCGTTCCCGGCATGCACACCACGGCCAATCTGCTACTCGAACGCCTCTATCCCCACCTCTCCGACAAACGCGCCTATCTTTTCTCCGACATACCGGAAATAGTGGAAAAGGGCGAATGCGACGCAGGCGTTCTGATACACGAAGGTCGTTTCGTCTACCGTCGTTACGGACTGTACCTTCTGGCCGACCTCGGTCTGGAATGGGAGAAACGTACCGGTCTGCCGCTGCCGTTGGGGGTCATAGTCGCCGACCGCAATCTTCCTGCCGACATACGCGCACTCTTAGACGACACTCTGCGACGCAGCATAGAATACGCCGTCGCCCACCCTGACCAGTCGCTGCCGTTTATCCGCGAACACGCGCAGGAGATGGACGAAGAGGTAATCAGTAGCCACATATCGCTTTTCGTGAACGGCTATTCCACCGATATCGGCGAAGAAGGCACGACGGCCATCGAACGCCTGCTCGGAATGAAAGCCGAAGAGATCTTCAGAAGATAGCTGCCGACACGGCGACGGCATGCCGCCATACGGTAATGACGAAAACCGAAACGCACCCGAAAGAAACGCACGAAAACAATCGCAACCTAATTTTACGAAACTTTGGATCGACGTTCTTTGCTATCCATTGGTTGACATGGCGCACGCAAATGTCATCTACAGCGCGGTTTACTTTTGGGTGATCGCCGACGATCTGACGCTGCGGAATGGTAAATTCCTGCGCTTTGGTCAATGCGAGAGACTTGTAGTATTCCGCGATAGCGTTTTTCGCGCCTGCTCTATTGCCCGGCGACGGGGCGTACCGGTAATACATTGCCCAGAAGTATTTACGCATTCCGGGCGTTACCGGAATCCTTCCGCCGCGGTTGTGGATACTGAAATAGGCGGCATCGGAGTAGAACATCAGCGCGGAACGCGTTTGCGAACACCGCAGCGAACGACGCAGGCGTCCCGAAACGATCAACAACGACCCGCGACCGCCCGGCATTCGTCTGGCCGGCCATGGCCGGTCGAAAAAGGCCTTGCGGGTAAAATTGCTGTCGAACTCGTCGAGTAACTCTACACGCAGGTCGGATAATATATTCTGCATTAAATCGTTCATATAACCGTCGTAATAGCTTGTTATTAAAATTTTAATGTTATGGAAACTATTTATGACCACAACCCCACTCGTGAAGAATTGGAAGCCATAGGCTGTAGTAATAATTCTCCAGAATGGTTTCACAACCAAGCCGATGAAGAAACAGTATGGTTTAGTCTTGCATTATTGTTCCGGTATCGTCGTGATACCGAAAACGAGGCGCGTGCATGGAGCCATATTCCGGAAGCCCGCGACGAGTTCCTGCGTGGCTTCGACTATACATACGTCAAAGATTAAGAACTTAGTCGTGCATTAAACGATTGAGGGGTATTCCATAGGTTTTCCATTAGTTTTTTTTGCATCTTTTACACCTTTTTGTTTCAAATATTCTATTGTGGCATTTCCGACCATTTCGTATGGTTCGTTGAGTAATGCAGGTTTCAAAGCCTCGACCGTTTCGGCCTCGTCAATGTGGTAGTGATCGAGTATTGCACGGAAGTTCGTCACATACCGCGCGTAACCGTATCCTTCTTTCAGAACGCTTTCGCGGTGCGTCGCTTTTCCTCCGAAGCGTTCTATAAACTGTGGATAGGTATGCCGGGCGACGAATTGGTTCACCGTTTCCATTTGTATAATGGTAATTTCCGCTGGCATCATATTCTTTACTAATCCTTTGGCTTTGGCATGTAATGTCTCATGCCAAAGGCTTTCCATAGCGTACTCTTGGTTGAATGTCAATGTCTGACCGTTTACGATTGCCTGAAACGCATCATGGACTTCGCGTGCGGGGTTGAACTGTTCGACACTTTGACCGCGCAGTAACCGGAATTTGTAGTTGTGGACTGTCAATACGTTTCCCGGCCGATTTATATAACGTCCGTTAGACATGAACGCACTATTGCTGTGCTTTATAACGACCTCCAGCAGGCCACCGTTATAGTCATCCGGAAATAACCGTGCATGTTCGGACATTATAGTTCCTATATTATCGTAGGTAATCCGTTTCCCGGATATAAGTTCTGCAATATTTAGCATCGGTCGTTCATCGGTCTGCACCATTTTTCCGACAACCTCCTTAACCTTCTCTGCCTCTTGTTTAGACAGCTTGTAATACGGGTGCTTCGGTGGGAATAACTGTTTGTCTATTCCGGGATTGAAGCGGAAAATGCGTTGCTTCGGGCTGCCGGTAGCCTTGTCGCCGGCCTGCATAGCGACGACCGGATCCCACGCGAGGTACTTGTCTTTCAACACTTGTACGGCCGTACACCGGCAGTTCCACCCGTTAGGCGGATAGTACGACTTCCAAAACGGATCGGTCGACGGAAGCGTTATGCCGTTCATCGCCCTGTGTTGCTCGCGTACCTTGTCGTCGGCCGCAGTACGGTATTGCAGATCGTAACGGTCGGCGTTGCGTTCCACGTCCGCCCACCGTAGGTCACGGAATCTGCTGTTTGACGAAGAAATTAGTATCTGAAACTTACAAACTATATTTTCAATTTTCAGTCATTCCCGCAACACATGGACAACCTGCGAAATAAGGCGCAACGGCAACAATATCTCCGACAGCCACCCATGCCGACGGTCCGCACTCTTTTTGAATAAAACTCCCGCACGGCAGTAAAATAACCTCACCTCTTATCAGAAAGGCATTCCACATCCCGTCCGACACGATTAATATACCGCTGTAATGTTTTTATTGTAAGTTATTCGGCTATTATGACTAATTTTGTCGCGAGGAGAGTCTGCCGCGACGTTCCGCCGCTACCCGCATCCGGTGCGGGGAGAGGAAAGTCCGGGCAACGCAGAGCGCCGCACTACCTAACGGGTAGATGTCCGTGAGGGCGTAGTTCAAGGTAACAGAAAACGACCGCCGGCGTATTCGCCGGTAAGGGTGAAAAGGCGGGGTAAGAGCCCACCGTCCGTCGTGGCGACACGCGGAGCCGTACCACTTGCGGGTTGCAAGGCCATGTATACCGGCATTCAAGGGTTGCTCGCCCGCTGCCGGGGGGTAGGCCGCTATAGCCTTTCGGGAGACCGGAGGAACAGATAAATGGCGGAAACGTTCCGCGGCGCGAGCCGTGCGAACGCACAGAACCCGGCTTACAGACGCATGCGGACTCTCCTTTTTTATTCCGACGATCGACTCGTCATACGATATACGTATCCCGAGCAGTTACAGCTATAGAAGCGAGGCTAACCCGGAAACGCGGCCGCAATACTACGTGCCGCCATGCCGCCGATCCTCCGGGCTACAAACATGTCCGAGCCACGTAAAAAGACAGAAAAAATGACCGACATAAAGATATCCGATTTCGACTATCCGCTTATGGAAGACCGCATAGCCAAATTCCCGCTCGACGAGCGCGACCGCTCGCGTCTGCTCGTATACCGCGGAGGCGACATATCGCAGACGGTATTCGGTAAAATAGACCGGGAACTGCCCGTGGGCGCAACGCTCGTATTCAACAACACGAAAGTGATCCGCGCAAGGATAGTAATGCATAAGCCCAGCGGAGCCCGTATCGAGATATTCTGCCTCGAACCGGCCGAACCGGCCGACTACGAACGCGCTTTCGCCGTCCGCGGAGAGTGCCGGTGGCACTGCATCATAGGCAACCTGAAAAAATGGAAGGACGGCCCGCTTTCGATCCGTTTCGACATCGATGGAACGCCCCACCTCATGGAGGCGTGGCGCGAAGATACCTGCGGCATGGAACACATAGTCCGTTTCCGCTGGGATGCCGACCTCGCTTTCGGACAGTTGCTCGAACTGCTCGGCCGCATACCTATCCCGCCGTATCTCGGCCGCGAAAGCGAAGAGATAGACAACACCCGCTACCAGACAGTCTATTCGCGCATGGAGGGGTCGGTCGCCGCTCCCACCGCAGGTCTTCACTTTACAGATGAACTGCTCGACAAACTACGCGACAAAGGATTCCGCACAGAAGAGGTAACGCTTCACGTAGGCGCCGGGACATTTCTTCCGGTCAAGACCGACGATCCCCGCCAGCACCCGATGCACACGGAACATTTCGAGGTGACGCTCTCCACGATAAGACACCTTGCCGCGATACACGACCGGGAGCGTACCATAGCGGTAGGCACCACATCAGTACGCACTTTGGAGTCGCTGCCGGTGCTGGGCTACAGAATCATGACCGGAGGCACCCCGCATGCCGACGAGCCGATAGGCCAATGGGAGGCATACGACATACCGGAAACATATTCCGGACGGGAACTGCTCGAAGAACTGGCCGGATATATGGAACGCAACGACATGCGGAGCATCAAGGCCGCCACACGCATAATGATAATGCCCGGATTCCGTTACCGCACGGTGGACGGTCTCATAACCAATTTCCATCAGCCCAAAAGCACTCTGCTGCTGCTCGTGTCGGCATTCATAGGCGAGGACTGGAAGCGCATATACGACTATGCGCTGGCCGAAGGATTCCGCTTTCTGAGCTACGGCGACAGTTCGCTGCTGCTCAGACGTCCCGAAACCGTGGCCAAATAAAAACCCGTCCGACATGAATCCGACGTTTCCGAGCCTCATATTATGCGCCGTCCTGCTTACGGTCTGCTGCCGGCACACTCCACAGGCCGGTTCCTCCGTATGGGACGAAGATGCCGCCCGCAGGAATTTCGAGGCAAGGCATGACCCCGAAACATGGGACATGCAACTGCTCGAACACGACATCGAGAATCTCGGAAGCGAAGACGCATACATGCCGTTCGCGCGAAACGCATTCCCGGTTCCCGTCTACAATTCCATAATCGAGGAGAGTTTCACCGGTACCGGTAACATCATGACACCGGACAGGGAAACAGCCAAACACATCGGGGACAAGACCCTGCTGTACAACGCGTTTTTCAACAACCGGAATGTTCTGAACCGCGATATGCTGCCCGACGGGATGAATAATGAGGTCTTCTTCATGATAATAGTCCTGACAGATTTCATCGACGAGGAAGGCAGTCATGCCGGCTCCGAAATAGTCTCACGCAACCATCCGGACATTATCGGTCAGGGCTATTTCCGCACCGTAAACCGGAAAATCGATTATGTCGCATTCATGACAGCCGAACGGCGACAATATGCTATAGTCAACATGCGCCTGATGGATCTGGACCTCGGCCGGTGTATACTCGTCGCCCCCAGACGCGACGGATCATTACGCTTCCGGCAGGAAAAGATGCCGCTGATAGAATCTTCACAGGCAGACGCCTTTGCCGAAAAACTGCTCTCGCGCCCTGAAATAAAGAGATTCTTTCTCGACGAAGGCAATATATAAATCCATACCCACGCAATCATGCCGCACGGAAAATACAAATCGACAGACTGGCTTCCCACGACCGTCAAAGAGGTCGAAGCACTCGGCTGGGACTACATAGACGTCATACTCTTTTCGGGTGACGCTTACGTAGACCACCCCTCGTTCGGCATCGCCGTGATAGGAAGGCTGTTGCAGGACGAGGGCTACCGGGTAGCCGTGGTGCCGCAACCCAACTGGCGCGACGACCTGCGCGACTTTCGCAAACTCGGCGCACCGCGGCTGTTCTTCGGAGTGTCGGCCGGGAGCATGGACTCCATGGTCAACCACTACACGGCCAACAAACGCCTGCGCAGCGACGACGCATACACCCCCGGCGGCAAGGCCGGATTCCGCCCAGATTATGCCGTGACGACATATACGCGCATACTGAAATCGCTCTACCCCAACAAACCGGTCGTCATAGGCGGTATAGAAGCGTCGCTCCGCCGCCTCACGCATTACGACTACTGGAGCGACACGCTCAAACCGTCCGTGCTGATAGAAAGCGGCGCCGACCTGCTCATGTACGGCATGGGCGACAAGTCTATAACGGACGTCGCCCGCGCGCTGAAAAACGGCTTCAATGCCAAACTGTTGCGCAAACTGCCGCAGGTGGCTTTCGTGGCCGACCGCAGCTACGTCGAGAAACTCGACCCGCAGCGCACCGTCACGCTAAGATCGTTCGAGGAGTGCCTCGCCGACAAAAAGGCGTTCGCCGACAATTTCGTCCGCATAGAGACCGAAAGCAACCGTCTCGTACAGGAGATGACGCTGGTAGAACCTACCGCCGACCGATACGTAGTGGTAACCCCTCCTTATCCGGCACTTACGGAAGAGGAGATAGACCGAAGTTTCGACCTGCCATACACGCGCCTACCCCACCCCCGCTACGACGGCAAAGGCGACATACCGGCCTACGAAATGATCAAATTTTCGGTCAACATGCACCGCGGCTGCTTCGGCGGCTGCAGTTTCTGCACTATCTCCGCGCATCAGGGCAAATTCATCAGTTCGCGCAGCGAACGTTCCATACTGGCCGAGGTAGGAAAGATAGCCGCAATGGAGGGTTTCCGCGGCAACCTTTCGGACATAGGCGGCCCTTCGGCCAACATGTACGGAATGGGCGGCCGCGACAAGACGCTTTGCACCCGCTGCACCCGTCCGTCATGCCTTCACCCACGCCTCTGCCCCAACCTCGACAATAGCCACGCCAGACTGCTCGCCCTGTACGGGAAGATAGTATCGCAGCCGGGGATCAGACATGCCTACATAGGCAGCGGCATACGCTACGACCTGTTCGACCGCAACGACGGCGGCGAGTATCTGCGCGAAGTGGTAGTCAACCATACATCCGGACGTCTGAAAGTAGCTCCGGAACATACCGAAGACAACGTGCTGCGGCTGATGCGCAAACCGTCGTTCGACCTTTTCAGGGAACTGAACCGCGACTTCAACCGTATATGCAGCGAAAACGGGCTCAAATACCAGCTGATCCCGTACTTCATTTCGAGCCACCCCGGCTGTACGGAGGAAGACATGAAACGGCTGTCGCAAATCACCCGTTCGCTCAATTTCCGTTTGGAACAGGTGCAGGATCTCACGCCTACGCCCATGACGCTCAGTTCGGTGATGTTCTATACGGGCTTCGACCCCTACACCGGCAGGCCGCTGTACGTAGCGCGCACGCAGGAGGACAAACGCCGGCAGAAAAGCTACTTCTTTCTCACCGGCGACCGTATGCGGCCCGGAAACGACGATCTGCGCCGCACCGGCGAAAGACACCCCAAACGCCACGCCGGCACACGGACAGATGCCGAACGGCACGCGGCAAAGGGCGCGACGAAACCACGCGGCACACGCAACGACGCACCGGTAAACTCCGCCTCCGGCCACACGAACGACAGACGGCTGGACGGACACCGGCACGGCAACCGGACGTTCAACCATAGCCGTACCTCCCCGGCGAAACGCAACAAAAACAAATAACTCACCGCCACGCCACCTATCCGACCGATTGCGGAGAACGGACACTATCCCGTACCATTTAACATGCAACAATCCGTACTCCGCACGCATGCTCCGACAGGACAAGCACCGAAGATCTGTTCCGTTAAACCTCTCGACCCAAAACCGGTGCACACCTACGGAGAACGATAGCTATTACCGCAAAATAACAAGCCGACGATAAACCGGAGCGACGCATGCAAGCGGACAGCACACATCGATTACCCAATAACGACGACCGTCTTTCCAAAATGATCCACTGCGGACGCACCTGAACTTATCTCCCGAACATACTACAAACGCCGCAAAGCCACGACAACAGCCAATTCTTTCAGCATCTTCATTTACATGTTCACGATATTCGTCCGGGTTATCTAAAGAACACGGGTCGCACATTTTTCGTATCTTTACCGGGCGACAGACCGTGACGCACGAATACCGTCGCCCGGACAGTACGACTGCACGCCTACGGACACGACCGACGGCGTCGCGTACACCAAGCCGCACAACACAACATACCGAAATGGCAAAAAGTTATACACCCAACCAGAACAACCGTCAGGCCTACGAGTCGCTCGCCGAAATACCCGGCACCCTGCCGCCGCAAGCCGTGGAACTCGAAGAGGCCGTATTGGGCGCGCTGATGCTCGAAGGCGACTGCATAACCACCGTACAGGAATTCCTCTCTGCGGACGCATTTTACCTCGACGCCCACAAGACCATATTCAAGGCTATCGAGGAGCTGTCATCGGAGAACAAGCCCATAGACCTTCTGACAGTTACCGAGAAACTCAAGAAGCAAAAGAAACTCAAGGAAGTGGGCGGTGCGCCGTTCCTCGCCCAACTGACGCAGAAGGTGGCCTCGGCGATGAATGTCGAGTACCACTCCACCATAATCGCCCAGAAATACGTACAAAGGGAACTGATACGCGCATCGACGGAGATACAGCGCCGCTCCTACGACGAAAGCACCGACGTGACCGACCTTATCGACTATGCCGAGGGAGAAATATTCAAGGTATCCGAGGGGCACATAAAACGGGACATACAGGACGCAGCGCTCGTCTTCGACAAGGCCATGAAGGCCATAGAGGAGGCGCATGCCAAAGGAGGTACGATGAACGGCGTTCCGACGGGTTTCACCCATCTCGACAAACTCACGCTCGGCTGGCAGCCGTCCGACCTCATAATCATAGCCGCCCGTCCTTCAATGGGTAAAACTGCATTCGTACTCTCCATGGCTCGCAACATGGCCGTAGACCATGAAAAGGCTGTCGCCTTCTTTTCGCTCGAAATGAGCGCCGTACAGCTCATGATGCGACTCATAGTCGCCGAATCGGGACTTTCGTCGTCGGACATACGAAGCGGCAAACTGACCACCGAACAGTGGCGCCACTTGGAACAGACCACGCGCGTACTGCCCACAGCTCCGCTGTTCATAGACGACACTCCTGCTCTGTCCATATACGAACTGCGCTCCAAGGCGCGCAGACTCAAGGCACAGCACGACATACAGATCATCATCATCGACTACCTCCAGCTCATGACCGGCAATGCCGACACGCGAGGCAACCGAGAACAGGAAGTGGCCTCCATATCGCGAGGTCTGAAGGCCATAGCAAAGGAACTTAACATACCGATCATCGCGCTCTCCCAGCTCAACCGTTCGATAGAATCCCGTTCCGGACTAAAGAGGCCGCAACTATCCGACCTCCGAGAATCGGGAGCCATAGAGCAGGATGCCGACATAGTAGCCTTCATTCACCGTCCGGAATATTTCGGTTTCACTCAGGACGAAGACGGGCAACCCACGGCGGGCATGGCGGAAATAATCCTCGCCAAGCACCGTAACGGCGCCACCGACACGGTAAAGCTGCGATTCCGGAAAGAACAGGCTCGCTTCCTCGACTACGACGAGGACGACATGATAAGCATCGACAGCAGCATGAACGCCGACGGCGACGACTACAATTCGCTCTCCGGAGCTGGAGCCGCAGCATTCGAAAGCGATCTGGGCAGCGGCAGCGCGTTCGGTCGTCCGATGAACACTTTCGAAGAGGATAGTCCGTTCTGATACAGGCCGCAATGCGCCTGAGTTATCGTAACGACCGTACCCACGATCCGCGGGCGGCATGTCAGAAACCGAAACCGACACCGATACGCACCACGCGCCGGCCTCCACCCCCGACAAGCGGCCGAACGACATACCATAACGAAAACCATTCGGCGATATGTTCACCAAATGTTATGCAAGCACGCTGACGGGCATCGACGCCATGACTGTCGAAGTCGAGGTCAACATAACCCCCGGTCTTGGCATGTTCCTCGTCGGTCTGCCCGACAATGCGGTACGCGAAAGTCAGGAGCGCATACGCTCCTCGTTCGCCAACTGCGGCCTGCACATGCCCGGCAAGAAGATAGTCGTCAACCTCGCTCCAGCCGACATACGCAAGGAAGGCACCGCTCTCGACCTTACGATAGCCGTGGCCATACTCGCAGCAGCCGGGGAAGTCTCCGACACCCTTACCTCGCAGTACATGATAATGGGCGAACTTTCGCTCGACGGCACACTGAAACCTATCCGCGGCGCACTGCCCATGGCCGTCAACGCACGCGAGCGCGGATTCCGCGGCTTCATACTCCCTTCCGAAAACGCCGCCGAAGCCGCCGTGGTAGAGGGTCTCGAAATAATCGGCGCGGAATCGCTGCGTCAGGTGGTCGGATTCCTCAACGGAGAAATCGCCATACCGCCCACGCGCGAAATGCCGGACTCTCTGCCGGCAGCCACGCCACCGTATACGGAGGATTTCGCCGACGTCAAAGGACAGGCCCACGTCAAACGCGCACTGGAAGTGGCCGCCGCAGGAGGCCACAACGTACTGATGATAGGATCGCCCGGATCGGGCAAGACCATGCTCGCCCGGCGGATGCCCTCCATTATGCCGCCCATGACGGCAGAAGAGTCGCTCGAAACCACCAAAATACATTCCGTAGCCGGCAAGACGGGTTGCAGCCGCGGACTGATAACGCAACGTCCGTTCCGCTCACCGCACCACCTCGCCTCGCGCGTTTCCATAATAGGCGGCGGCGCCAATCCCCTGCCGGGCGAAATATCGCTCGCCCACAACGGCATACTGTTTCTCGACGAGCTTCCGGAATTCGGCCGCAGTACGCTCGAAATATTGCGCCAGCCGCTCGAAGACAAAAAAGTGGTGGTCACCAGAGCCAAATACAGTGTCGAATATCCGGCCAACTTCATGCTCGTGGCCGCCATGAATCCATGTCCGTGCGGCTATTACAACCACCCTACGAAAGAGTGCTTATGCAGCGCCGGAAGCGTATTCAGATATATGAACCGCATATCCGGCCCTCTGCTCGACCGCATAGACATGCACATAGAGGTGGTACCGGTAGCGCTGGACGAAATAGCCGACGACACGCCGCAGGAACGTAGCGCGGCCATTCGCGAACGCGTCGTCCGCGCCCGCAGCATACAGGAGGAACGTTTCCGCGACATGCCGGGCATCCATACCAACGCAATGATGAACTCCGCGATGATAAGACGTTTCTGTCCGCTCGACGACAGTTGCCGCGCCATACTCTCGACAGCCATGGAGCGTCTGAATCTGTCGGCGCGCGCCTACGACCGGATAATCAAGGTAGCCAGAACGATAGCCGACATAGAGGGTGCGGAGAGAATCGCCACCGCGCACATAGCCGAAGCTATCAACTACCGAAGCCTCGACCGGGAGAACTGGGGACGCTGAAACAACGGGAAAGTCATGCCGACGACTACGACAATAAGCATATCCACCGCATGACGGCCATACCCCACGGATATAATAAGGTATGACTATGATAGAGTCAAGCCGAAGGCACACGCGACCGGCGAAACGCACGGACAACAATGGTATGTGACAAATCGCTTTCCGTAGCAATTAAGCCCATGTATCAGCAGCGTTTTTTCTGCGAAGCTCGATACGGCTGCAAACACGAAACAAGCCGCAAGGCCTACTGCCAGCCGACAGCACGAATGCAGCTCGGATTACGACTCAAGTCGGCGCAAACATGAATACCGAACGGCAACGCCGACGACATGCTAACGGACAATGCTGCCGACCACAACAGTGCAACCAATATATAAAACACGGTTGACATACAGAATGCGACCGACGACAGCGCTTATGCAGACACGCGAAATACAGACATAGCCTTGCCGGACGATATACTATGTATTACGACAAACCGCATGCAAATGATAACTATAATTGTAGTCCAATAGTCACGTACAAAAAAATACTCACATGAACAAGGAAGATAATCAAACCGGAGCTTTCGTAGCCTTTGTGCTGTTATCCAAAAACCGTTGGGATAAAAAGAAACTTATAAACGATTGTAAAACCGATTGGAATATAGAATTGTCCGATAATGATAACGACAGCGACGACGATACTTTGGTGACCGTGACGGACGATATTACACTTGCGATAGCTCTTATGCCGGCTCCTGTCCCGAATGAAGAAGCGGAATATTATGCAAGCGCAAACTATATGTGGGAAAACGCAGTAGAAACGACCAAGAGCCATAAAGCGCATATTCTGGTTTCCGTGCTTGGAAAAGATACGGACTTGATAGACAGAGGAAGGTTGTTTACCAAAATCGTCTCTTCCTGTCTGAAACAGGAAAATGCCATTGCCGTCTATACGGACGGAGCTGTGTTCCAACCCCAATTCTATAGAGAAGTCGCCTCATTCATGCGGCAAGACGAAGACGCATTGCCTATATTGGACTGGGTATGGTTCGGCGTATATCGTACAGACGAATATGCAGGTATATATACCTATGGAATGAGAAAGTTCGGAAAAGAAGAGATAGAAGTATATGCCGCCAATGCCGACTTGAACGATATTCGCGACTTCCTATTGGATATAGCGACGTATGTTTTAGAATATGACGTGACTCTGAAAGACGGTGAAACCATAGGCTTTTCGGAAGAACAAAAACTCGGCATCGCTCTTAGCGATGCGATTGCATTAGAAGGCAAGAGTTTGAAAATCGAATATCCACACTAAAATACGCATACCCAGCAGATAAATCTACCCCCAATCCGAGTATCCGCCTAACCTTGGCCGCACATTTTTTCTTTACAGCCCAATACCGCGACAGACAGCCTACTCCGACCTGCCCGGTAAAAGCATTACGCCGACAAGCAGATATTCTACTGGAAACCGTACGATAAGAAACCGACAACCGATACCGACACGGTGAAACCGCATGACGACATACGGAACGTCCCGTTCCTGAAGATCCTGCCGATCGTAATCGCCGGCATCATCACGGCGGACAACCTGACGCTACCGGTATGGGCGACAACGACGACCGCCGTCGTCGCATTCATCGCCGCTGCGACGCTCCACGGCAGACGCATAGCGGGCGACATATCCCTCGTGCTTTTCATATTTCTGTTTTCGGCATGCAGCGCGACGCTCAACAAGCCCCGATTATTGCTGCCGTACGGCGAAGAGTTGGCCGTAATAATGAGCATATCCGACACGGAACCGCCCTCAGGCCGCTGGTGCAAATACACGGCTACGGTACACGAGTTCCGCATAGCCGCTCCGACCGGCAAAGCGCGTCTTCCGACGGACATGCATATAAACGACAATACGGACAGCTGGCAAAAGGCCGACGAGAAAGTCATTCTGCGCACCGACACCGCGATACACCTGCGGCCGGGTATGAAACTGGTCGCCACCGGACACGCCTCTGCGATCGGGTCGGGAGA
Source organism: uncultured Tidjanibacter sp. (assembly GCA_947852905.1). Taxonomy (GTDB): domain Bacteria; phylum Bacteroidota; class Bacteroidia; order Bacteroidales; family Rikenellaceae; genus Tidjanibacter. The sequence continues at coordinate 44,506 of CANTVF010000008.1, forward strand.
ATACGCAGACTACGGCCGTCTGATGCAACGCAGGGGTTACGGCTGCGCATTCTGGATAGACCGGCGACAGAAAATCGAGCCTCTGCCCACAGCGGTACATTCCCCCACTGTACTGGCCGGCAAAATGCGCACAGCGGCCGCCGAAAGATTGTCGCGACTGCATCTGTCGCCAGGGAGCGCACAGACCGTTTCGGCAATGAGCATAGGAGTGCGCGGAAAAATGCCGTCCGCACTCCGGAAAGACTACGGCATCACGGGCGCATCGCATCTGCTCGCCGTATCGGGTCTTCATGTAGGTATCGTCATGATGTTGGCGAATCTGCTGCTGTGGCCGTTAGCGGCACTGCGCCACGGCCACATAATAAAAAATGTAGCGGCCATAATACTGATATGGTGCTATGCCATGCTCACAGGTCTGTCGCCCTCGGTAGTGAGGGCTGCCGCCATGTTTTCCGGGGCGCAACTGGCATTGGCCGCATCACGCCCGGCGGCAAGGGCGAACATACTTCTGGCAACGGCATCGCTGATGCTGCTTATCCGCCCCGGCTACCTTTACGACGTGAGTTTCCAACTATCGTTCGCGGCCGTCGCAGGAATATTCGCGCTATATCGCCCCCTGTACGGAGCGGTACGCTCCCGATACAGACTGCCGAACGCACTATGGTCAGTATTCATGGTCGGACTCTCCGCCACAATAGCGACCATGCCTCTGGCAGCGCACTATTTCGGCCGACTGCCGCTGATCGGAATCATCATCAACCCACCTCTGATACTGTCCGCAAATATCATAGTTCTGGTCGGCATAACATGGATAATACTGCCTGCGGAGTTCCTCAACCGCGCCGTCGCCGGTCTGCTGGAATGGACTGCCCGGTTTCAGAACGACCTGATATCCTTCTGCGCGGACATGCCGTGGGCCTACATACCGTTCCGGCCGAACGGCTGGACGACCGCCGCCATATACGCGGCAATGGCGACGGTATTCATACTCGTAAAATACCGGCACTCAGGAAACAGCCATAAATCCCCTGCCTCCCAAATCCGATACCCGGACGGCGACGCACCATACGTGTAAATATCCACGGCAATATCCGAATAGACTATTCACGGGAAAATACTGCACTCCCCATTATCAGACAATCTCCGCCGCGACGCATGCGCCTCACCACCGGCAAAAGGCAGTCCGCCTGCACCCAACGCATCTTCGTCCCCACGGTTTCGCAAACCGGACGGTTTTATGTAATTTTACGGCGACTGGCCGCGACGAACAGTTTTTTTCCACGGCCGAACCTACTACGATCCCGTACAGACCATGAACAAAGAGGACCTGACGCTTCTCGAAACGCCCGAAATAAGAACGGCCATAGAAGCCAACATAGACCGCGACCCGAACGCGGTGGCGCTGGACAAACGTCTACCGCACCCGGCTCTCGTGGCAACTCAGATAAAATACCTTCAGCGTGCGCGGAAAAAACTGCCCGAATACCATGCGGCGCGTGCCATCATACCTCCGCTGGCCTTCGAACAGTCGAGCAGCCACCTCACCGCCGGACATAAACGCTGGAGGGGCGGCACTTGTATCGACCTTACGTGCGGCCTCGGCGTCGATTCGCTGCATCTGTCGTATTCGTTCGATCGCGTCATAACGGTGGAACGCGACGAAACGCTCGCCGAAATCGCCGTCATAAACTTCCGCCGCCTCGGAGCCGACAACATCGAGGTGGTGAACGACAGCGCGGAAAACTTTCTGGAACGTTCCGCACTCGAAGGCGGCCATGCCGACCTCGTATACGTCGACCCCGACAGACGTTCCGCATCAGGCCGCAAACTCGTCCGCCCGGAAGATTGCAGTCCCGACATCACCGCGCTCATGCCGCTGATGCTGAAGTGCGCCGACCGCGTCGCGGCCAAGCTGTCGCCACTGTTCGATGTAGACGAAGCCTTCCGGCTTTTCGGCGAACGCTGCAGCGTCGAGGTCGTATCCGCCGCAGGCGAATGCAAAGAGATACTGATAGAACTCGGCGCCGGAGCGACATCGCCGACAGTCACGGCGTCGGCGATCGGCGCGGGATCGGTACGGTACCCTTTTTCAGCCACCAGACCCGCCGAAAACGGGACGTTCGCCCCTCCATACCGCTATATGATAATTCCTGACGTAGCCCTGCGGAAGGCGCGCCTCACCTGCGCATACGCCAGCCAATACCTGCCCGGCTCGTACCCCATACCCAATGGCGGTTACATATTCTACGACGGCGAGAAACTCCCGGACAAAATAATCGGCAAAGTTTTTGAGGTCTTATCCATGGAAAGATACGACCCCGCCCGCCTGAAAAAAGAGTTGAAACGCCGCGGAATAAGATCCGTCCGCATATACACCAACGACTTTCCGGCATCGGCTGCCGCGATAGCCGCAAAGCTCGGCGTCAGGGAAGGTGACGATACATGCATGGCATTCACACGCATAAACGGCACGCCGTGGCGCGTGGAGATAGCGGAGACGGTCACGGCCGCCGCCGACATCGATTAACTTTGTAACCTAACTTTAAAACCATGAAGCGAAATGGAAAACGAAATACGCCGGTCAAAAAGTCAGACAACGGTACCGATGCAAAACGTCCGGGCAAACTGGCTTCGCTGATAGCTCGCGCGCGCGCATTCATAGGCGAGGGCGTATGGGAGAAAACCGCCGACGACTACTCCTCGCGCAAGGAGTGGTGGTTGGTCCGTCAGGTGAGACTGATACTCTACACCGCACGCGGCGTACAGCGCCACAATACCGTGATCCGTTCCGCCGCGCTCACCTTTTTCACGCTCATGTCGCTCGTCCCGATGCTCGCACTGGCATTCGGCATAATCAAGGGATTCGGCTTGCAGGAAGCCTTGGAGAGTTATCTTTACGAACGTTTTCCCGACAACAGCCAGATGATCGGAGACACCCTCGGTTTCGTGAACAACGTACTCCAGCGCACCAGCGGCGGCATAGTGGCCGTCAGCGGTCTGGCCGTACTCGTCTGGGCTGCGGCACGCGTGTTCGGCAACGTCGAGAGTGCGTTCAATACCATATGGGAGGTCAAGAAGTCGCGCAGTATATCACGCAAAGCCAGCACCTATGCCGCAGTCATATTCATCATGCCGCTACTGGCGGTACTCCTCACTGTAGTCCTTTCCTACGTGCGCAATCTGATAGCTCACTACGCTTCCATACCGTACAACATACTCTACGCCATAGGCTCGTTCCTGATTCTATGGCTGCTGTTCGCCGGAGCCTACAAGGCCATTCCCAACACCAAAGTACAATTCCGCCACGCGGCCAAAGCCGCTACGGTGGCCGCGGTGGCCTTCTCGATATTCCAGCTGGTATATGTATACCTGCAAAACGGCGTATCGTCCTACAATATCATTTACGGAAGTTTCGCGGCGGTACCGCTGTTTCTGCTGTGGATACAGACCAGTTGGCAGATAGTGCTGTTCGGAGCGGAGCTCTCCTTCTCGTTCCAGAACGTCAACAACTTCGTACAGGAACACGACGCCATGAACATAAACGCCGACAGCCGACGCAAGGTAATGATCGCCGTGATGCTGGTAGTGACGCGTGCGTTCCTGCGCAACGAAGGGGCCGTATCCACGGCCAAGGCGGCCGCAGAACTCGGTCTGCCGGTAAGACTCGTGCGCGACGTCATGTATTCGCTCGACGAAGCCGGACTGATAGTGGCCATAACGCAGGAGAAAAGCCAAAAGACCAACATGTACGTACCGGCGCGGGACGTACACTCGATGCGGTTGTCAGATGTAATAACGGCAGTGGAGGATACCGGCACGGCCTTCCGCACCGCAGCCGGCAACCGTTATCTGGAGACGGTGACCGGCATAGTGAACAAGATGCGGACATTGATCGAAAACTCCGACGCCAACCTGCCTCTTACACAACTGACCGATGAATAGGATAAATACGGCGATCATAGGCAGCGGTAATGTAGCCGAAGCGCTCGCCAAGGCGCTGCGCGATACCGACGAAGCCTACGTTTCGCAAATCTGCGCCCGCAACCGTTCGCGCGGCACACAGCTCGCAGAAGCATGCGGCGCGTCTTACGTCCGCACCCCCGAAGAACTCGACGCGGCAGACATATACATAATCGCCGTGAGCGACAAGGCCGTAAGCGAAACGGCATCAGCCATACCCGACACGGCCGATGCCGTGGTGGCTCATACATGCGGCGGCCTTACAATAGACGCCATAGACGGCAAACATGCGCACCGTGCGGTAATCTACCCGCTACAGACATTCACATCAGGCCGTGCGATAGACATGGCCTCGGTACCGCTGTTCACGGAATATTCCGACGCCGTGGCACAAGATATCGCAGGTCGCATCGCCCGCATCCTGTCCCGCACCGTGACGGAAGCCGACAGCAAAACGCGCAACAAACTGCACGTAGCAGCCGTTCTGGCATGCAATTTTTCCAATCATCTTTATTATCTTGCGTCGCGAATCGCCGCAAAGGCCGGAATAGGATTCGACGCACTCAAACCGATAATAACCGAAACGGCCGCAAAAGCCTGTTCGACGGACGATCCGGCAAACGTGCAGACCGGTCCCGCTGTGCGGCACGACGAGGTGACTTTGCGGCGACACATGGAAATCCTCGCGGCAGAAGGCGACGAACGACTTACGAAAATATACGAACTTTTAAGCGACGACATATGGGAAACTTCAAGGAAGATATAGCGCGTACGGAAGCATTCGTTTTCGACATAGACGGCGTATTCACCGACGGCTCGATAATACCGCTGGCCGACGGCGACTATCTGCGTTCGTACAATGCAAAAGACGGTTATGCGGTCAGCTACGCCATAAAGCACGGCTACAAGATATTCATCATCACGGGCGGACGCGGAGACATAGTATACAAACGATTCAGTTACCTTGGCGTCACGGAACTGCATCTCGGCGTATCGGACAAAATAGCCGTGCTGGACGACATCATAAAACGTCACGGACTCAACCCTGACAACATAGTATTCATGGGAGACGACATTCCCGATCTGGAATGCATGCGCACGGTGGGCATTCCGGTATGCCCGGCCGACGCATCGTGCGAAATAATAGAGGCATCGCGCTACGTATCGGAATTCGGAGGAGGCCGTGGCTGCGTCCGCGACATCATCGAACAGGTACTCCGTGCACAGGACGCATGGGCCAAAGACCTAAAGGGCATTCATCAGGCCGTTTCGGCATAGCTGCCATACTATACCGAAAGGGGTTGTGTCAAATTCAGTATTTTGACACAACCCCTTTCGGTATGTAAGAACCGGTAAAATGCAAGGCCGGAGTGTATTGGCTACAGAAGATGAAGGACTTAGCCCGAAGCACGATAGAAACGCAGCTGATTGCCCGTTGTGACACACCGTCTTTTATCTTCCGACAAGCGCGACAACACGGCGTATACTCCATAAATCCGCAGTGTATCATAACACGACGACACGTCAAAATCATGGAGCACGAGGATTATCGCGACGCTATATCACACAACCGTGAGAGGCAATCCGGACGGATGAATATATTCCGGACTGCGACGGCACAGGCATCCGCGCCAGAACAGCAAACACGCGGAGATGCTGATCGCATTACTATATTGTAATCGCAAGTTCCTTTACAGGTTTTCGTGTGTGGCCACCATCTTGAACTACTCCGCGGATGACATCTTATGTACGTCGCGATGAATCCGCATATCCCAGCCACCATAACCTACCGCATTCCCGCACATTTATACCCTCTCCGCAATCCACGACATTGTCAGGCCATGTCCATTAACGCCGCCATACAGTATCCTCTTTATCGCTTCGCCACGAAGAATGCCCATTAATGGGCAAACTCATCACAAAACCATTCGTACCGCAGGCACAAAAGACAACGATCCGACGGCGACCGCCGATCCGTATAAAATCAGAGAGGCGCCCTTGCGGGACGCCTCTATTTACGTTTCGACATACGGGAGAAACTATTGCAGTTCCTTGGCCGGAACATGCACTATCTTGCCGTCACGGACGACTACCAGAACCCCGTTCTCTCTTTTGGTTTTCTCGATCAGGCGTTTACGCGCCAGCATTATGCCGGTCTTGATCTTTTCCTGCATCTGCTTAATCTCGATCTCACTCATAGGAAACAATCGCATTATATGATAACGTATCTTCTATGGACAATGTTGCAGACCTTCCGCCCGAAGCTATGGTTTTCACCTCCTCGTCAGCGGAACTGTTATCGTATATCACCCAATAATCGCATACGGGAATATATAGCGAAGTCAAGTTTTTCAATCCGTTGCCGTACCTGCGGTAAATCACGCTTTTGGGAATATCGTGGCCGCCTTCGAGTACTCGCGTGGCAACGCGTTCGACCGCCTGCTGCGGCGTAGGCAGCCAGAAATAGAGCAACGTCACGAAATAACCCTTGGCATGAGCCTGTTCTATGAAACGGACATACGAACGTGTCGCCAGAGTGGTCTCGAAAGCGAAGTCTGCTCCCTCGGACAACAGATCGTCCATACGCTGCAACATGATACGCCCCGCCTCCATGGCCACACTCGAAGGATTGAAAGGAGAAAGCCCCTTCGCTATTTCGTCGGCATTGACGAACTCCCGGCAACCGAGCATTTCCGGCAATACGGTATAGGATGCGGTGGTTTTCCCCGCACCGTTGCAACCGGCTATGATATAAAGATTGGGCATATCGTATCGACAAATATAAGACATTGTAACGGGTTTGACAAAAAACGCACCTTCCGAACGATGCCGGACATACATAATGCACTCAGACATAAACAGCGCCGTTATTTTCGATACAGCAACAGTCGTACCGTCTACCGTTTCAAGACATTTTTTCCGAGACATTCTCAGGCCATTCCGGAAAGTCGAATTCGAGCTGATGACCGTACTGCGGCTGTTCCACATCGGCCGAATTACTGATACTCAGCCCCAGCAACCTCACTTTGCCGCGAGAGAAATTCACTCCGGAGAGCAACTCTCCGGCTATCGCCCTGAACGAATCGTAATCCGTAACGAAACCGCCTACAGTCCGGCTGCGCGTTATCTGCTCGAAATCGGCGAACTTGACCTTCAGCGTCACCGTCCGGCCGTAAAACTCCCTCCGAGCGGCACGGCGCCAAGTCTCCTCGGCTATCGCGGTCAGGTTGGCCGCTACCTCCTCCGGATCGTCAAGATCGGTCATGAACGTATTTTCACTGCCGACAGACTTTCGTATCCTGTCCGGCACGACTTCGCGGTTGTCGATACCGCGGGCATTCAGATAATAGGCATGTCCGGCCTTGCCGAAATGCCAGACGAGCTCAGCCTCGCTCCGCCGTTTGAGGTCTGCACCCGTATAAATGCCGAGCCGGTGCATCTTGTCGGCCGTCACCTTGCCGACACCCCAGAACTGTTCTATCTTCAACCCCTCGACGAAAGCCTCGGCCTCCTGAGCCGTCACGACGAAAAGCCCGTCTGGTTTGCGATAATCGGACGCCACTTTCGCCAGAAACTTGTTCACCGAAACACCCGCCGAAGCCGTAAGGCCGGTAACGTGCCGGATACGTTCCTTGATCTGACGCGCTATGATAGTCGCCGAAGGCATGCCGTAATTATTGACCGTCACGTCCAAATAGGCCTCGTCGAGCGACAAAGGCTCCACCTTGTCGGTGTAATCGTGGAAAATGTCCATGATCTGACGCGAGACTTCGCGATAGACGTCGAAACGCGCCGGAACGAAAACCACCCCCGGATAACGCGCCAAGGCCGCCCGCGACGACATTGCCGAACGTATCCCGTAACGACGCGCCTCGTAACTCGCCGCCGCCACGACGCCGCGTTCGCCGGGATGCCCAACAACCATAGGCACCCCGCGCAACGAAGGATCATCGCGCTGCTCTATCGACGCATAAAACGCGTCCATATCTATATGTATGATTTTCCGCATCGAAAAACGTTACCGCGACATATCGCCGCACATCGCAGTCTCAGCCCGCTAATCGGCCCCTCCATGCGCAACGATACCTTATCGATAAGATAACGTAAAAATTCCCCGAAAATATACGAAAACGACCGAAACGTCCGACAGAATTCCAATTCCGGCGGATATTATACCCGTCAAACTACTATCGCCCGGCAGGATCGCCTGCCACCTCGAATCCGGCAGCTATGGGCAGATGATCGGAATAGTTCTCACGGAAATTATAATAGCCCGTAATATCCAATCCGTCGGTCATAAAGATGAAATCTATCCTGAACATATTGAAGAAACCGCTGAAGGTTCCCGACAACCCGTGCCCGCGGCGGACGAAGGCATCCTGCAACCCGTGCGACACGGTACGGTAGGCATACGAAGCCGGCGTGTCGTTGAAATCGCCGCACACTATTGTCGGATAAGGCGAAGCGGTAACCGCCTCGGCAAGACGGTCGGCCTGCTCGGCACGGTGTATATATGCATTGCGCAGTTTCCGCACTATGCCGGCAATATGCGCCTTGTCGTCTTCCTCAGAAACGAATTTCAGATTGGAAATGTAATCCATATCCTCATCGTCGATATGCGTATTATATAGATGACTGTTGAACACCCTTACCGTATCGCGCTGCAACTTTATATCAGCCCACATGGAGTAATAACGTTCGTCATCCTCGACCGGTATGGCTCCGCTGGCCACTATCGGATAACGGCTGTATACGGCCAGCCCGCCGAAATATTTCCCGTACCTCGATTCGCCGTAGGACTGAAACCTGAAATGTTTCATATTTTCGAGAAGCGCATGCGTTTCGGGCACATCGGCGTCGCTGCTGAACTCCTGAATGCAAAGTATGTCTATATTGTTGGAATTGATCAGATCGGCTATGGCTTCCCGCGGATGACGGTCGTCGGTCATATGTTTGTATTTGAACTGCAAAACATTGTAGCTCATGACGACGAAATCCGACCGCGACGGCTTGTCCTCCGCATAACGTTTTCTCAGATCTGGTTTGTAGAAGGCGCGCGCCTGCCCGGCGCCGAGCAACAACACCGCTACCGTAATCCACGCATACTTTTTCCAGCGGGCTACCCACCACATTCCCAAGAGAATCTCCACGACATACAGAACGGGAAACACCAGCCCGGCGAACGAGAACACCCATGCATCGCGCGGATCAACATAACGCGCGGCGTAGGCCGCAAGCAACGCCACGGAACACGACACCGTAAGTACGAGCATCACGATGTCTATTATCCTCACGACTGTCGAACCCTTGCGTACACGCTGTCTACGTGCCCTACTCTTGCCGTAATATCCGTAATCCTCCATAGCTGCAATAAAATATCATCATTCGCACCGCCTTAACTGCCAGACCGGCTACGCGACGCATTCCATATCGGCACGTCCCGTTACGGCTGCCGTCAATAATAGATACGCCCCTTCTTTTTCCAATACCTGAGCAGCAACCACCCGAACAGCATACCGCCCAAATGCGCGAAATGCGCCACTCCGCTACTTCCCGGCCCTATACCGGCCAACAGTTCCAATACACCGTAAGCTATGACGAACCATTTGGCTTTAAGCGCTATAGGCGGGAAAAGCAACATGATGACATTGTTGGGATGCATCACTCCGAACGCCAGCAACAGACCGAACACGGCGCCAGAAGCGCCTATGGTGGAGGCGTTGGCGTAACGGTAAACCAGAGAGGGCGCCACCGAGGGATCGCCTGCCGCTGCGGCGTACTCGATCCAGTTTACACCCAACTGTATCAATGCTGCGCCGATACCGCACGCCATATAGTAGATCAGAAACCGTCGACTGCCCATTTCGTATTCGAGGCTCCGCCCGAACATCCACAGAGCGAACATATTGGAGAACAGATGTGCGAATCCAGCATGCATGAACATATAGGTCAGCGGCTGCCATATGTGAAAATTGCCTCCCGCCCAGAAATACAGCGGCCCGTAAGTGAACAGCACATTGCTGGCATTGACCGGCAACATGTATTCCGCCAGAAACACGAGACAGTTTATTATCAAAAGGTTCTTGACTACCGGAGGTGTCCGGAGCATTCCGTTCGCTATCGCCATAAAATCGAAATTTGCGCCGCATGCGGCGTAGATAAAAATCAATAACAATGTTATCGGGACACCGTCCCGCAGATTTTCGCCACCGGCAGCATCCCCCTCAAACCCCATGCTTTACGCCGACGACAGTCCCACCCTCAAACCGAGCGGATACGAAAATCCTGCAAATATATACTTTTAATGCCGTTATTTACGGAAAAGACGGCGTATTTCGTCCGCTCCCATACGCATCATTACGGCACGACCGTCCGCCGTATAGCCGTAACGCGAAGTATCCGCCAAAGCTTCCATTATAGCAGTCATCTCCCCTTCGGAACACACTTTCGGCATATTGCGCGCACCCGAAGATGCCATTACCGCAGCGAGTCTATCGCGACGAACAGTCGCAGGCGCCGTCTGGTCGGACATGGCGTCTATCATATCGTACACGAGGTCCTGTATCTCGCCCGGCTTGAAATCGGCCGGGATACCCGTTATCTCCACGCTGTTACAGTCCGGTACGGAATACTCGAAACCGAACGCTTCGAAATCCGCACGACGCCGGTCCATAAGTTCGACATCGTCAGCCGAAAGCACGAGTTTCTCCGGGAACATCAGTTTCTGCGTTACGGAACTCTCGCTGCGCAGCATCATCCTATAACGCTCGTAAAGTATAGCTTCCTTGGCACGACGCAGATCCACGATCAACAAATCGCCGCCGCACGATGCCGCCACATAACCGCCGGCAATAGGCACGGCACCTACTATTCCGTCCGCAGAAATACCCTCTATCGGCAGGTCCTGCTCCGTTCCCCCGCTCTCGATATACTCTATCGTGGAAGCATCGAATCCGCTTACGGCATCGTCTCGCCCCATAGAGGCCAGAGTATCGTACGGACGGGCGAAATCGGCCAGTCCGGCACTGCTACGACGCCCCGCCGTCTCAGTCTGCCGGAAAGGATTGTATGACGGATTGGTAACCGTCGACGGCTCGCGGGTCACGGCGCCGTCGCGCGACATGACAGGAATCTCTATGTTGCCCTCCTGCTCGAAATCCATGAACGACACAGCACCCGTCTTGGCGAGTGTTTCGCGTACGGCCGCATGCACTATCTGCCAGATAGCCGGTCCGTCGTCGAAACGCACCTCTATTTTCTGCGGATGTATGTTGACATCCACCTTGTCGGGATCGACTTCGAAAAACAAGAAATAGGAGGGCTGAGTGCCAGCCGGTATGAGTTTTTCATAGGCCTGCATTACGGCCTTATGGAAATATGGGCTTTTGAAATAACGCCCGTTGACATAAAAATACTGTTCGCGGTTGGTCTGTTTGCTCGCCGACGGTTTTCCCACGAAACCGGTTATCTTGACCAGAGATGTGTCCGTCGAGGTCTCCAACAGATTGCCCGCTATGTTTTTCCCCATAAGCCCCACGATACGTCCTTTCAACCCGGAGGGTTGCAGATTGTATATCGGAGCGTCCTCGCCGTACAGGGCGAACGACATTTCGGGATGACACATAGCCACGCGCCTGAACTCCTCGGATATATGCCGCGGCTCGGTAGTGCTTTTCTCAAGCGCTCTGTAACGTGCAGGAACGTTGAAAAACAGATTCTTGACGGTAAACTGACTGCCTTTCGCCGCCACGACCGACTCCTGATGCTGGAAACGGCTGCCCTCGATAACCAGATGCGTCGCCAGCTCATCCTCCTCGCGGCGGGTGGTCAGCTCCACACGGGCTATCGCGGCTATCGACGCCAACGCCTCGCCGCGAAAACCGAACGTATGCAATGCATACACGTCCTCTATGCGGGCGATTTTGCTCGTGGCATGTTTGTCGAACGCCATACGCGCATCGACAGGCGACATGCCCTCGCCGTCGTCCACAACCTTTATCATCTCCTTACCGCCGTTACGGTAACTGACGGTCACCGACGACGCACCGGCATCGACGGCATTCTCCATCATCTCCTTGATCACCGACGCGGGACGGTTTACCACCTCGCCCGCAGCGATCTGGTTGGCTACCGTGTCCGGCAACAATCTTATCTTATCGCCCATCTGCTGCTATTCTTCCATACCGATGCCGACGCAAGCCATACCCCGAAACGGACGTTACGCCTTTCCGCCGCACCGCAATCAGCCCCATTCGGTAACATCATCTCAAAACCCACATTACAGCCGCTGCGAGCAGCCCCAGCAGCACGACCAGCAACATCGTTCTGCCGGAGCGACGGCGATTGCGGGCACGCATCTCCTGCGCCGCACGACGCCCGGCGGCATAACGGCTACGCAACAGTTCGCCGGGTACATACTCCCCCGTACTGTCCGACGGACGTTCGCCGCGCAACTCCTTCAGGCGTTCGGCGCGCGCCTCCGCTTCCGGATCGTAATAACGGGGTTTATAATCGAACTTACGCGGTTTCGGTGTATAAAAAAATCTTGCCATGTCAACCAATAACAATCCTGTAATTCCATTCGGCCGGAAGGCGAGCGTCTCTTTCTGCCGCCAACATTCACACGCGCCGGCACTGTTGCCGTACCGACAGCGAAACTTCCCGACTTCTCACATTCGGCCGTAATTGCGCATCAGCTTCATACTCTACGGCACCATATGCATTCAGTGCACACGCCTCGACCGGAAGCATTCATGTACATACCCCACAACGCTATGGCCATGTACGAAACAAACATCCGTTGCACAATCCGGTCGTAATCCGCGACGACTACTCCAACCGCACCGGAACGGCATGTCAACTTTCATTGTCCGACCGGACGAACAACCCGCATCTGCGACACGAGCTCCCGAAGTGCATTCCGAATCGCCGCTTGCGGATGCGTACCGTCTTACAAAAGGTACAGACTTCAACCGTGCATATTCGCCGCAATTTCAGCGGTCGCCTCATGCCGGACGACCGGACGCCACCTATAATCCGACCGGACGCCCGGCCGTGACACCTGAAAATATCACAGTCTCCGCTGCGTACCGGTTAGCGCATGAACACAGAAACGCTTCACATCCACACACGCCACGTTCGGGCAACATCGTACGAACAACGCACGTCCGTACCCTTTAGTATCCGCCAAAGCGGAACCGCAAGATACGGAACGTAGTGTTGCTCCACGAGCAAATATACTCTTTTTACCTGAAGAAATTCTTCATGCGCTCGAAGATATTCTGTCCCGGCGCGGAATTGTCCGCGCTGCCGAACGTCGGACTCTTGGCCATCTGCTCGACGAGCTTCTTATCCTCGGCCGTCAACCTCGACGGGACATCTATATCGACCACGACGAGAATATCGCCCCTGCCGCGGCCGTTCACATCGGGCACGCCCTTGCCGCGCAGACGCAGTACGCTACCGGCCTTGGTTCCGGCCGCCACTTTTACCTTGGCGCGGCCTTCGACCGTAGGCACTTCTATAGTGCCGCCCATTACGGCCGTCGGGATCGTTATCTTATGATTGTGCAACAGATCGTTGCCGTCGCGTATGAGTTGCGGGTCGCGCTCCTCCTCGATGACGACGAGCAGATCGCCGTTCACGCCGCCGCGCCGCCCGGCATTACCCTTGCCGCTCACGGAGAGCTGCATGCCTTCACCTACGCCGGCAGGTATCTTGATCTCGATCACCTCTTCCTGACGCACTATACCCTCGCCCTTGCACTTGGGACACGGATCGGTTATCACCTCGCCGCTGCCGCCGCAAGACGGGCATGCACGCTGAGTCTGCGTCCGGCCGAAGAAGCTGTCCACGACTTCGGTAACTACGCCCGATCCATGACACGTCTGGCACTGCTTGACGCCCGACGGATTTTTCGCACCGCTGCCGCCGCACTGGTCGCAAGTCACGTATTTGTTTATCTTCAGCTTCTTGATTGTCCCTTCGACCACCTCCTTGAGCGAAAGCCGTACCTTGACCCTCAGGTCGGACCCGCGACTTACCCTACGTCCGCCGCCCTGCGAGCCGAATCCGCTGAAACCGCCGAAGCCCCCGAAACCGCCGAAGTGACCTCCGAATATGTCGCCGAACTGGCTGAATATATCCTCCATGGAGAATCCGCCGCCGCTGTAGGCGCCGCCTCCGGCCGCACCGCTCATTCCGGCATGACCGAACTGATCGTAACGCGCCTTCTTGTCCGGATTACTCAACACGTCGTAAGCCTCGGCAGCCTCCTTGAATTTCTCCTCGGCCTCTTTGTCGCCCGGATTCTTGTCCGGGTGATATTTCAATGCGGCTTTACGGTAAGCCTTCTTTATCTCTTCGGCACTGGCTCCTTTGTCGACGCCAAGCACCTCATAATAATCTCTTTTAGTCGCCATTTCTGACAATACAACTCCTTATCCTTAAAATTCATTACTCATGGGCACGCCTCACGGCGTACCGCGCCGGCGTAAACTACTCCCCTACGACAACCTTGCTGTGACGAATCACCTTGTCATGCAGCTTGTATCCCTTCTGCACGACGTCCACGATCTTCCCTTTCTGCTTCTTGTCCTGAGCGGGAATCTTGGCTATGGCCTCATGGAAATCGGTATCAAGCTCCTGACCGAGCGCCTCTATCTCCGAAAGCCCCTTGCCGCGGAGAGTATCGTTCAACTTGTTGCTTATCAGCACTACGCCTTCTCGCACGGCAGACACGTCGGTAGCGTTCTCCGTAGCGCCCAACGCCCTTTCCAGATCGTCCATAACGGGAAGCAACGCTTTGATAACCTCCTCGCCCGCAGACGCCACCATATCCATCTTTTCGCGCAGGGTACGTTTACGATAATTGTCGAACTCTGCCTGAAGCCTGACGTATTTGTCACGCCATGCGGCCGCTTCTTCCGCCATTTTTTCAGCCTCTGTCCGCTCGGACGGCTCCTGATCTGCCATATTGTCAGCACAACAGTTCTCCTCTGTGGAGGCGCTTTCCGGGGACTGTTCCGCCGGGTTATTTTCAACAACCTCAGGATCAACCTGTTTTGTTTCCTTATCCTTGCTCATATATATTGTAGTTTATTTTTCCTGCCCGTAATACGACAAAAGACATACCAACCGTCCGGCATGACACGCGGCCGTAAACCATGCAAAGTAACGTAAAATTAACCGTTTTACGAAATCGCCTTACTCCGACAGCGAAAACACGACGCAAGTGTCTCTGTGTACAGGCTTACCTGCCGCATGAACACACGCCTACATCGCATTGGCCGATATCAGTGCACGACGAAAAAACGGCGCTGCGACAACTTCTAAAGTATGCCGCAACGCCGTCCACACAACTAAAATAATATCTATGAGCCTTTCCCTCTCTATAAATATCCTACACCCATGCGGACGCGGTAAACGCGGCGCACATGCGCCACCCGACAGCCGAACCGCCACCGCACACCCGGCAGAGCACCTCCCGACGCTAGGCAAACCGCCGTTCGGAAACGCCTTTACCGATGATGATTACCGATACCGGGGTGCTTCCCGCCGCCGTATCATCGGAACGTCTCATTGCTCCGTATCCGACAACAACCTTCCGTCGCGTACGGCAACATCACTTCCCGCCGCTTATCCTCTGCGATTCGCCATCGGTATCCCGTTCCACGGTACGCGCCCGGAACTCCTTGCCGGAACGGAAATTATACCTTATGGTAAGTGCAGCCCTGAATCCTCCGCTGTCCACCGTGTTCCACTTCTCGAATCCCTCCTCGACCACATGCACGCGCTGTTTACGGTCGAACAAGTTGTACATGGTAAGCGACATGGTCAGCCTGTTGTCGAGCATCCGTTTCTTTATACTCACGTTTATGTCCTGCTGGCTCATGACCTCTATATTGGCGCTCAACATTCTTGGCGAATACCAGTAATTGATCTCCAGATCGAACACTTTCGGTATCTCGAACGTACTGGACAGATAGCCGAACACGCCAAGTACATCCCGACGTGCGGCGTCGGCTGAAAATTGCTCTCCGTAATAAAAAAGTACCGCATTGGCATTCAGGCTCCACCACGGAGTTATGGTGACAGGGGCATTGACGGCCAGATAGTATTGCCACAGATCGGCGATATTCTCGTAACGGTAAACCATCTGAGTGACCTCCTTCATCTGCCCGTCGGCACCCGGCTCCTCTACCTGTCTTATTTCCAGACGCTGACTGACCGAATTCTGCGACAGGTTGGCGCCGAGGCTTATCGAATACTTGTACGCAAGCACCAGCGAAAGGTCTATGTTGTTGCTGTACGTAGGTTTCAAATCGGGATTTCCCATTACGGACGACACCGGCGAGAGTTTGGTTTCAAACGGATTCAACGCCCAGAATCCGGGACGCGATATCTTGCGCGAATAAGACAGCACCAGCGAATTGCTCATCTGCTCGTTGAAAGCGTATGACAGATTTACGTTGGGAAACAGCCCTCCGTAACGTTTCTTCACCTGCGTCGTCTGCCCGTCCCCAGTAGGATCGGTATACCGCGGCGTCATGAACGTATACTCGTACCTCAACCCCGCCACAAGTCCGAAACGGCCATAGCGGGCGCTATATGCGGCATAAAGGGCGCCTATGTTCTCCGTATAATCCGTCCGTTCCGGATCCCTGCTCTCCTGCCAGCCGTCATTTCCGAACACGAGATAATCCATATTGCTGAACATGCCGTCGAACGTATACTTGGCACCGGCCTGCAAACGCGACGTCTTCGAAAGCGGTATGTCGAAAGCCGCATTCACGGACGCCACCTTGTAATCGGAAAAGGCGTCGCGCTTCTGCCTGAGGTCTTCGCCCGGCATCGCAGAAGCTCCCGTGTAATACATGTACGAATCTACATAACTGTTGCCGTTGGAACCTATGCTCTGGCTATAATCGCCTATCAGCTTGAAAGTCGTCCCTTCGTCGTCCATTTTGTATACATAGTTGACTGTTCCCCCGAGAAACAGGCTGTTCCGCGATTCATTGTATCGGCTCGTCGTAACCACGCTGTCGAATACCGGACCGGTATGTCCCTCACCGTAATACGGCTTGAGCCACATGCTCGACGAAGTGACGTTTTCCGGAACGCTGCTGTAAATGTTGAACTCCGCGCCGACCTTGTGCCGGTCGTTTATATCGAGCCACGCTCCCAGACGCCCTTCGATATCGGGACCCGCACCGCGTATGACCGATACAGACCTGTCCTCGTCCCTGTCACGAGACGTATTCTCCAGCGAATATACGGTACGCTCTCTGGAAACCGATTTGCCTACGTCATATCCATATCCCCCGTTGGCATACACCTGCAACTTACCCACCTGATAGTTTATGCCGGCCGAGCCTCCGCCGCCGTAGTCGCCGATAACTCCGTAATTGCCGTACAGACGGACATTACCGTCCAGACCGTCGTCGCGGCGTTTGTTCATCGTTATCTTTATTATTCCCCCGCTGGAATCGGCATCGTACTCTGCACCCGCATTCATAATTACCTCTATCTTCTTTATATCCTCGGCATTTATAGTCCTCAAATACGCTTCAAGGTCCTCGCCCGACATGTTGAGCAACCGGTCGTCTATCATCACACGCGTACCGCCACGACCGTTGACCGTAATTCCGTCATCGGTCGCCCACACGCTCGGCGCCGTCTTGATCATCTCGTAGGCGTCCTTGCCTACCGCCACCGAACTTTCCGCCACATTAACTACGAAACGGTCGGCTTCGCGGGTTATCAGCCGTCCGGTAACGACTACGGCATCGACCTCCTCCGCCTCGGTCTCCATGCGCATATCGCCCATATCGACATCGCCCGAAACGGCCAGTCCGACGGAAAAGTCTGCATATCCGAGACACGTCGCGGACAACGTATACTCGCCCGCCGGAACCGACAACACGAAACGTCCCTCGCCGTCGGCTACCGTTCCGGCAGCCTGTTCGCCACCGCCGGTCAGGAGAAATACCGTAGCATACTCCACGGGCGAAGAGTCGGAATCCACCACACGCCCCTCTACATTGTAAACAGGTCCGGCCGAACGGGCTTCGACCCCCGATACGGCGCACACCAACGCCGCAAAACACAATACGAATTTTCTAACGTTCATCTCTTTCCAATATCACAACGTTCACATGAGCCGTCATACATCCGGCACTAATTAATTATTGGCCCCCTCGCCACATAATGCAAATCTTCCACTACGGCTACATATCCGATTTCGATACCGTTTTCCCCGCACGGCCCCAACAGGTTCCGCCAGACAATTTCACCGGCTGAAAATTCCTAACGCCGCAATTACAACTCAAACAGTTTCGGACATGTGTCGCAAATATACTATATAATTATTGACAAACAACCTATCTTTATCGATTTTCAATAATATTTTTATGAATATCATTGTACAAACCTTGTAATATCAGTCTCTCGCAATCCGATATGACGGAGAATCCGTATCTTCAAGCATCTGCAATGCAAAGATATCATTTTTCTCAATGTACTATGCATTACATAATATATTTTTTACTAAAAACAGTTAATTAAATTACTTTCAAAATCATCCCAGCACATAAACGAATGGATAGCAAGCATTTGATGCATTGCATAAATTCCTTGACTTTTTTATATTCTTGCTCGATCAGACGCAATAATCCCCGGTTCCTCTCTCAATTAATCATATCTTGCCGTTATCAATAGCGTCAAGCTCCGTACGCCCACGACGAAACACGGCAACACAGCGATAATCCGATACCGGACGGAGACCAAACGACACCGACAGACACCGTAACCGAAATACCGTCCGCCGATATTACGACAATGCCGAACATAAAAAAGCTCCGGATGCGAACAATATTCGCATCCGGAGCCCCAAGTCGCCGCACGCACGATCGCGTGCATATCACATTTGTCAGCGTTTCACTATCGTGGAATTATAAATTCCGTTATCGCTAACCACCTTCACGGAGTACATGCCGGGAGCAAGCTCTTCCAAGTCGCACGAATTATTACCATCTTCGTCGAGAGTAATGTTCTCACGAACCACTTCGCGCGCCGCAGAATCGTAAACTACGACCTCTACCGCCGCATTCTCGCTGTCGGAAACGTGTATATTCATCACGTCTACAACAGGATTGGGCCACAGGCTGAGACCTTCGGGATACTCGGGATCGGGGTTGGGGTTGGGACCGGGGCCAGTACCACCACCGTCCGGATCCGGACCGTTGAGCACGGTCACGTTGATAGGAGCCTCGGTAACGCCGTCGCGGGTGTCGGTAGCTATCACCGTAACAACGCACGATCCTTTAGCTTTCGGCTCGACCACAAGCGTCACACCGTCCTTTATATACGCATTTACAATCCTCTTGTCGCTGCACTTGACGTCATACGATATGACATCGCCGTACTTCGCATCGGGATCCTTAAAGAAGCTGCCGAGCGTATACGTTCTCGTATACTTTTCGACGTCGGCATCCTGTATCTCGACATCGGCGAACGGTCTCAAAAGCTCCGGAGCGTGGTTGTCAAATATAAGCGTAGTAGCCTCCAGATCGACATAAGCCGTCTCGTTTCCGTAACGGTCTACGGCATTCACCTGAAATACATAAGGGGTCTCGCTTTTGCCCTCGAAGACATACACGAACTCTTCGCCCGCATCATAGTTACAGTTAAGCACCATAGTCTGCATCTCTTCCGGCGTACCGTTCACCACTTCCGCCCAACGCAGATTGAAGAACATCACAGGCATACCGTTACCGTCCACAGGAACGGGTGTGGTTATATTGACAGCCGCACCGGCCGGCACAGCCTTGATTTCGGTCAACGGACTGGGACCTTCAGCGGGTACTTCGGTAAGAATCAACGACGCATCCACAAGTCCGCGCCCAACCTTATTATGATAGATGGGATCGAAGTATTGGCCCGTAGGACGGAAGCTGCGTTCCAGACGACTGCGCAATTCCGCTGCGGTAAAACCGGGTCCTTGAAATTTAGACGCTATGAGCGCAGCCACACCTGTAACATGAGGCGTCGCCATGGAAGTTCCGGCGCTGTATGCATACTTGTGTCCGGTATATGTACTGTAAACCTGCAACTCGGCAGGGCCGTAGTTGTCTCCGCCACCGGGCGCCATGAGGTCGAGTCCGTCACCGTAATTGGAATAAGCCGCCACTTTATAATCAGCCGTTATGGCCGACACGCCAACCACGCGCGGATCCTTGGCAGGATAATAAACCCAATCCTTACCGTCATTACCGGCGCCGAATATGCAGAGGCCGCCCTTTACGGGACCGACCTGCACTTCTCCGCTCTCATCCGTACCGGCATACGTGTTGAAATAATCTATACCGGTAGCAATATCTTCGGGCAGGATATCCTTATCTACCACCCAACTGCAGTTGGTTATCACAGCTCCGTTATCGGCAGCATAAGCGAATGCGTCGGCGAAATCGACATCGACGCCCTGAGTATCCGTCATAACCTCTATAGACATGAGCCTTACGCCGGGATTCTCGCCATCGCCGCCAGCTATACCGCAAACTCCTATTTCGTTGTTATTCACCGCACCGATAGTACCTGCTACGTGGGTACCGTGAGTACCGCCCTTGATAGTCTGCTCGCTACGGGGAACGTAACTGTAACCGTAAATATCGTCTATATAACCGTTACCGTCATCGTCAACTCCCTGAGTACCGTTCAATTCAGCCTCGTTGACCCACATGGCATCGGCCAAGTCGGGATGATCCCATTCTATACCGGAATCAATAACGGCCACTATCACGTTCGGACTGCCGGTGGTTATCTTCCACCCTTCGAACAATCCTATATCGGCTCCCGCTACGGTATTTTCCATAGAGCCGTCGTTATGGTAGTGCCATTGTTTGGCAAGTCCTTTATCATTGAACGGCAATTCCGCATCAGCCCGCGTTCCCGATACCGAAGATACCGAAGGAATGTAAACGACATCTTCGGAAAGAATAGGTTCAGCCAGAGATTTCAGTTTGTAAATCGGCTGTGTATGCACTACATACGGCACTTCGGCTATAGCCGACTGCGCTCTCGACACCGCTCCGTCAATTTTAATATCGTACCACAGATGCAGCCCCGCACGACGACGGCGTTCGGCATACTTGCCGCCTTCGTTGAACACGCGCCTGATCTCCGTAGCACCGAGCATCTCGGCAACACGATCCATTTCGGCATCGCCGGACTCAACGGCTCCGCGGGTGAATGCTCCGGTACGCAATGCAGGTGCGTCCTCGGAGAGTTTGATCCTCACCCAACCGGGGAAAATATTGTCTTTGTCGGGTGCGAAATTCTCTTCCCCGCCGCCCAAGGGAGCGTTAACCTCCGGATCTTTCACGCAGGAGGACATTGCCAACGACACGGCAAAAACGGCTAAAGCGTATTTTAACTTCATTTCTTCTGATATTGGTTATTAGTTTAAATCGTACCGCTCGCACTTCCGGCTCATATATCCGGAGCCGCATAAAGGAGGCCGGCATATCGCGCAATGCCTCCGACGACCTCAGTACGTCTTTAATTAAAGAACGTACCTACCGTAGCATTTAGCGTGTTTCACTGGTCTACGGACAGTCGTCCCGCAAAACCGAAGAAATACGCACAAATTTTTGCGAAAATAAGAATTTTTTCCAATAAGCTATTCCCAAACACGACGCATTTTGTCATCTTCCGTACAACACCAGCACATGTCCGGACAAACATTCGCCGCAAAAGACGCACATACAGTTATTTTTATCCCGTCTCCACCCAACAGGCTTCAATGGCATTCGCCGTAAAAAATTATATTTGCAGATGACCGGGCGGACATGTCCGCCCGGTCCAATCTATACTACCCTAATTTAACCTTACCGAAATGAAAACCGTAGAAGAAACGTTGCTCGGCATCTATCCGCTCGGCAACGAAGACCTGCAGCTGCTGGCATCCGCAGGCGAAGAAATCACATTCCGCAAAGGAGAACACCTTGTTCGGGAAGGCTCGACCGATTCGTCGTTCTATGTAATTCGCGACGGTATACTCCGAGCCTATTACAGTACCGAAGAAAAAGACATCACCGTATGGTTCGCCACGGCCGGGGAAGTATGCTACTCATCTTGGGGTTATCAAGATAACGCTCCGGCACGCTTATCGATAGCCGCGACATGCGATACAGCCGCGATCCGCTACACCAAGTCGCAAACGTTGGACCTGTTCTTCCGTTCAAGCGAACTGGCGCACTGGAGTTACTTTTCTCTGCTGCAACTGCTCACCTCTACGGATTATTGGTTCCTGTACCTTTCCGATCCGGACGCATCCCATAGATACTGCTCCCTGATGGAAAAATATCCGGACATACTGCGCCACGTACCCTTGAAGGACATAGCCGCATATCTTCGCATAACGCCTCAGTCGCTCAGCCGCATCCGTTCACGTATGGCACGCAAAAAACAAGAATGACCGCCGCACATGCTGTAAATTCGATATTTTTGCAAAGGAAAACTATACGAAACATGGAAGAGATCGTCAGAATAGACAAATGGCTCTGGGCGGTGAGAATATTCAAAACACGGAGCGACGCGGCCGAAGCGTGCCGCACTAACAGAGTACTGATAAACGACAGCTACTGTAAACCATCGCGCGAGGTTCATCCCGGCGATACGGTGACAGTCAAGAAAATGCCGGTAACCTATACTTTCAGAGTGCTCGCTCCGGTTTCCAACCGCCAGCCGGCGAAAAACGTTCCAGAATACGCCGAAAATCTGACGCCGCAAAGCGAACTCGACAAGCTGAATCCTCCGAAAGAGACCGTATTCATAATGCGCGACCGCGGTACGGGACGTCCCACCAAAAAGGAACGCCGCGAAATAGATGCCCTCATGGACGACCTCCGCTACGACGAAGATTGAATCGCCATAGCACGCAACAGCTACCACCCGCAGCACCGTGACCACGCGCACAACTGATCCGGGCGACGAACGGCAACTGACAAAGACAAAAATCTCGGACGAGAGAAATAGTCACAGCACGCAGCGCCGTGACCACGCGCCCCACGGATCGGGCGACGAACGGCAGCTGACAAAGATAAAAATCTCGGACGAGAGAAATAGTCACAGCTCGTAGCGCCGTGACCACGCACCCCACGGATCGGGCGACGAACGGCAGCTGACGAAAACGAAAATCTCGGACGAATGAAATAGTCCCAACACGCAGCGTCATGAACATGCGCCCCACGGATCGGGCGACGAACGACAGAAACAAAACGATGCCTGCCGGACGTAGACCGTACCGTAACCCGACGAGACGCTATTCCGCACGTTGCGACGGAAAACGCCACGCATGGCAAAGCGGCAACAGCATTCCACACGGATTACCGTTTTCCCGCATTCCTCTGCACTCCACACTTTCCAACGGGACACGAAGCCGGCGAAAGCATAGTCGCATACCGGCCGGCTAAATACACAAAAAAGGGGTTGTGTCAAAACGACAAGTTTTAACGCAACCCCTTTAATATGTGTGAGAACGGGTAAAATGCAAGGCCGTAAGTTTGAGGGCGGCAAGAGTTTACGCAAAGTACACGACTCTGCACGAATCACGATACAAACGCATCAGACCGCCCCTGATGACAAACCCTATATAAGTAAACTTCATGCCGCTGTCCGCATATACCTGCGATCACCGACACAGTCCGGAAACTAAAGACACGACCGGGATGATCCGTATACGGCCGCGCTACAATGCCATGGGAACTTCCATCAAAAGTATGCGCGCGTCGGAAGCGGCCGAAATGTCTATCTGCTCGACACCGCTGATTCCCATACCGTCACGTCGGCCGAGTTTTTCGTCGGCAACCGTGACATTACCCTCGATAACGAAAACATACGCGCCGTCCGTAGGGGAATGCATGACGTGAGAGACACTCTGCCCCTCGTTCAGCGTCGCAAGGTAAAACCATGCCTTCTGGTGAATCCACCCGGCACCGGGCCCCCTCTCGCTTTCGGGAGTAACGATCAACTGCAAAAGTCCCGGCTCGATTTCACCCAAGGTTATATTCTCGTAACGCGGCTCATATCCCGGTCTGTCGGAAAATACCCATATTTGCAGGAACTGCACCGGCTCTGTCTCGCTGCCGTTAAATTCGCTGTGCAGTATTCCCGTACCGGCGCTCATTACCTGTATCTGGCCGGTATGCAGTCTGCACCCGTTATTTCCCATGCTGTCGCCGTGTTCCAGCACGCCCGAAAGCGGTATGGACACGATCTCCATATTGTCGTGCGGGTGGGTATCGAATCCCTTCCCCGGAGCTACGGTATCGTCGTTGAGCACACGCAACGCACCGAAATGCACCCTCAATGGATCGTAATAACGTGCGAAACTGAAAGTATGATACGTCTGCAACCAACCGTGGTCGAAATATGCGCGGCTGTTTGCCCTGTGAATGATCTTTTTCATAATCAATACGATTTTAAATTGTCGTTCGTTTCCGGCAAAAGGCCGACAGGCCGTCCGTTTACCGCAGGCTGGCCGTCATCCGCATCTGCGGTCAGCCGTTACGGCAACAAACCGCGCCTGTCGATATTCGGAGCCTGCCGGCTCATTCTCCAAAGTATAGCCTTTTCAAGGAAACTATAAGGAAGCACACTGCACCCCCTCTAATACAATAACGCACATTCCATGCCATATATTGCTCTCTCCCAAGCGCCCACTCATGGACTTAACCCGATGAGGAAAGTCTCGACCCGACCGCCTCCGGCGACAGCCGTCACCCGCACAAAACCACCCCGCCGACTACGGATACACGGCACCGGACATTGGCCGTGTCGTCGTACTCCGGATAACGCACATGTTCGGAGCGTATATGGCGCACGGCCTCATCGAGCAACTCCTCGGCTTCCATTCTAACCCGACGCTGCAACAACCTGACGGCATCTCCGTCGGCGGGCGAAAACCACTCGCCCTCGCACCGCACGACGCCGACAGCGGCCACACGAGCGGAAACCTCCGGCAACGCCGCACTTTTCACGAACAATGCAAGCGGCGGTTTAAGCCATTTGTCCACCAGTTCCGGGTAATCCCCCGCCAGCAACCTCGCATACAGCGCATCGCCTACCACCGGTCTCAGATACCGCGACTGCGCCGCAAGTATCGACGCCTCGGTCACCGCTTCGCAGGCCACATTCTCTTCACCGCCGAACGCCAGAGCGGCCACTTCGGCGGGTGTCATCAATATTCTGTCATCAGACATAGCACACAATTTTTCAAAAATCAATTACCCATGACCGCCCACGACGACGCTTTTTCCGACTACAGTAAGCACGCAACATAATGCACGCATACGGTGTCCAGGAGCGTTTCCATGCGCTCGCACGGCATCAGTCTATATTACGCATGGCGTATTTCGTGATCTGCGCAACGAACAGCTGTTGCAATTCGTCCTGCGGATCGTAATCCAACCCGTCGGCGCGTCGTGCCTCCCATACCTTCATATACAATGGCTTAGAACGAGTCGGAGGGCGGTTGACTATCTCAAGCGACGAACAGTCCGTGCCGAACACCTCGCCCATGACCGCCTTGACAGGCTCCAGCAGATCGGCCTGCTCGCCGAGTATCACCGTATTAAGCGCTATCTCATACTCATGCAATATACGTTCGGCATTGAATCCGGCCGAATAGTCCAGTCCGCTGAGCGACCTGAACCACGAGTGGGCTACCACAATGTCCGAAGTGGCCTGTTCATGCAGGTCTTTCCAATCGCCCTCGTTTGTCGATGCTATGGGTATGTAACGCGAACTGTCGCCTTCGTCGCAATCCTTTATCATGAACATCACCTGTCCCGGATTGCCTGCGAACTTTCGTTCCGCACGGCGCACGAGTTCCTCGGCCTGGCTTTCGCTGTCCACACCGCCGTCGAGCAACATGACGCCGGACAACTGGAACGAGTTGTCCAGACGACTGATATTCCACCTGTCCGTCTTGTATGCTATAGCAGAAACATTCAGCCCGGCGATATAGGACGGCACGCCGTAATGGCTGAACATCGGTTCGTAATCCTTGTAATGGATCATCGAATGCAGACAGCCGTCGGCGCCCTGCACCCGCTGCGGCCACAACGGGACCGACGCCGTATCACCCTCGGTCATCCTACGCCAGTCCCGCCGCATCAGTATACGGTTCCCGTCGCGAGCCACCCGGCACAACGACGCATCCCGGTGGAACAACGACAGGAAGGAACCGGCCGCATCCGTCACCACCTCCAGAAAGGCGTTTCCGAACAGCGATTTATCGAGCGCCAGACGGTGTACTATCTGACGCAATGTCTCGCCGCGACCGTTGGCATGCTCCACGAAGGCCTTCAGCAGCGGCAAGCCCTCGTCGTAACTGAATCCCTTGCCGGCAATATAGTCTGCCTTATCGTTGATTATGCGGCGGTGCGTGGTGGAGCGCCTCGCCATCAGTGCCAAAGCCTCCGGAAGACAGTTGTCCGTCCCCCACCGCCAGAACGACGGATCGCTCACGCCGCGTGACGAAGTCCGGAACGGATCGCGCACACTGCCCCGCGGCGCGAAAAACTTGGGCGCATAAGTGACGCCCGGTTTCTTTTCACTCATATCTTTCATATCGTTTATTCTGTTGTTATCCCGTGCGACCGCGTCGCAGTCGGTACTTATCCGGCTGCCCGTCCACCGACATCCGGCGCGACACAACGGCTTCAGAACGGAAACTCGCCTGCGAACGGATACGAAAACTCCGTATCCTCCGACCTAAACGCCACCCCTATACGCGGATCGCTGTCATAGGCGGGAAAAGTATCGGCTACGCACCTGTACGTTCTCAACGGCCGCTCGCCGCCGAACACGGGCGACCACCCGACCAACAGCCGTTCCCCGGCTGCTGTTTCGACTAACAATACTATTCCCGTTTCGGAAGCGGCGACCAGTTCGCCGACAGCCCGAAACGAACTGCCGTCCACGCCCGCAATATCGAACTCCACCTCATGCGACACTTTCGACAAGGGCGGTACACCTTCGGCCGTCTGCCTATACCATGCGGTACCCTCGTCGAAACGATACCCGGCGACGGCAGCCCCTTCCCGCAGAACCATGCCGCGGTAACAGTGTGCCGCCGCATCGTAATCGACCGACATTATATCCGTTACTTTAACCGCATGCACGGCCAGCAGGCCGCCGTCGCGACAACCCTCGCGACGGCCGAATCCGGTCAACCTGTCCATACGACCACCTCCGTACCGTTACTCCGCATAACCCATGGAGACGAGTTCCGGCAACAGATAGTCGCAACCGGCCATAAACACAGCCCTCTGACGATTCTCCATAAGATCGGGATTATACCACATGCGCACTTCCGTACCGGGGAAATCGCTCGTATTGAGCGCGAGAGCGAGGTTGCGGCGGTCGGTCAGCAATACGAACGACGTAGCCAGATCGGCATACTTGAGAATATAATCCGAAATCTTCACGTCCACCAGCGGTATGCCGCGGTACGTCAAAACCTCGGTACCGTCGCGTCGGGCTATGTAGGCCGCTTCCAAATCGGGTTTCTCGAGGCTCTCCTCATAGGCCTGATAGATATCGGTGGTGACGAAAAACGCGAGTTGTCCCTCGGATTTTAGATCCTTGAGAGCGAGCGACGCTCCGTCCCAGACACCCTGCAAGGTTTCGACGACATTGTCGGCGGTAACGAGTTCGTAAGTGGATACCGCCATGTCCGTCTCCGACTCCACATCGGCGAGTATCCTGCATATGAAGCCGTCGAACGTATTCAGCCCGGCATCCCTGTCGCTTTTGCCGAGCCACATGGTAGCCCGCACGCTCTCCTGTATGGCGTCGCGGAACATGGCCGTTTCGGCCTCTTCGAGTTCGGTACCCGAAAGATCCTCCACACGGCCGAGCGACGAACGCGACAGACTGTCGTACACGAGCGAGAAATATTCGTCGGCGGAATACCCCGCTTCGGCCTTCACCCTGTGAAGCTCGATGGTTTTCCGCAAACGATCCGCCGTCTCGGAACCGACCCAGCCGGCAGTCTTGTACTGGTGAAGTATCTCTCCCGAACGACGCCAGAAATGGAGCGTCGTGGGCACCGGCATATTGTACAACACCCTTATGCCGAGTCCGCGGGCATCGTCGCCCTCCACCATGGGGCGGAAAAACACGTTGTCGAGTTCCGCTCCCGAATAACTTTTGGAATTTTCTATTCTGTTCATGATTTCAAGTTGTTTTAAAGATTAATAATTCATCGCACACAACACATATATGACGGAGGCATCCGACTGTCGCCCTCGACCGATGTACCGCAAAACCGTTTCCCGACCGATACGCAATCATCCGCCGGTGCGCATCCCCTAAGAAATACGGCACCGATTCGCCGCGTGGCACCGCAACAAAATAAAAGCGGTCGCCATTCCCACCTGCGGTTTCGTTGTTCCGGATCGCCGGACAGCTGTATTGCAGACCGCACAGCCGACCGACCAAAATTCTGCATCGTCACCGGCAACGCATGTTCATGGCATCCTGTTCGTAAGCCGTCTCATTGGCCGTGGGCACATATTCCCCTACCGCCGGATCTTCGACTTCCCCGACAGCCGTAGGCAAGGCTGCCGCCTGCGCCGCTATCATAGCCGCCACTGCACGTCCGGAGGCGACCTCAGCTACCGACACGCCGCCGGCGAAACACGAGGGTGACGACGACTCTCCCAAGCTATCCGTCACGCCGACGCCACCGGCAGGCATGCTATCCGACTCCGGACAAATAGACTTCAACGGCTCAGCCAGACAGGCGGAACCGGATACCGCGCTGTCTACATCAATGCGTCCGCTTCCCGACACGAGTTCTTCCGATACTGAAACGCGCGGCGCGTCGGAATGCGACCCGACGAAGGTACCCTTCTCCGTCCCGCAAGAATCCGTCTTCCCGTCCGATTTTTCCTGCGTGTCGTTTCCTGTCACACTGCAAACGCCGCATCCGCCTACCGGGACATCGTCTGTACTTTTAATGTCGGCCGTTTCCGAATCGCGAACGGATTGAGGACGGCACTCTGCGCCGCCGACACCCGACTTCACGTCACGGCGACCGGCCGTACGTGCCCGCACCAGTTTAGCGACCATATCCGCTGCCGTACCGAAAAGCCTGCCGAACGTCCGGCGCAACACGCCCGTCTCCACATCCGTATCGAGCCCACTATCCGCACTACACTCCCCGGTGCAGACTGGAGAATCTTCCCCGACAGGCGGCGGAGTTATCCCGAACATGCGGCACAATTCCGCCGCAACGGCAGCCCCGTCACCCGGCCTGTCCGCGCTGTTGCGTACCCCGTGCTCCATTACCGTATCCACCAATCCGGCTTCCAACGCCTCAACAGGCGTCAGCCAACGTCCTCGGCCGCCGTTCTCGTTCATCAACGCTTCGTACTCATCGACGCTCCGTCCCCCGCGCGAGGCATATATCGACGCTATACGCCTGTCGGTACGGTCGAGAAGCTGCCCTGCCGCCTCCAACGAACGGGCATTCCCCTCGGCTGCGCTTTCGGCGCAATGGATCAGGTACATGGCGTTGGGCGAAATCTCGCGACAACCCGGCGAAGCCGCCTGAGCTATCACCGTAGCGGCAGAAGCCACATAGCCGTAACACCGCGTCGTGACCTTGGCATCCAATGCCGTCAATGCATCGTAAATCAGAAACGCATCGTTCACATCGCCTCCCGTGGAACGGATATTGACGACCACCTCCGGCGACCGGACACTTCTGATCGCGGCCAGCGAAGCGGCGAACTCGGCATACGTAGCCACACGGCGTCCGGGCTCGGCAAACTGTACCCGTTCGGGCACGCCTATCACCCCCTCTATATCTATCACGGCCTGCGGCGCCGCATCCGTAACCATGATTTTGGACAACACATCTTTCATAATCCTCACTTTCATTTTCATTTCCGGTGGCAGTCGCTAAACCAGATTCACGTCCTTATAATAGTACATACACTTGCGCACATACTCGTAAGAACAACAGAATCTGTCGGCCGCCGTATACATGGCGGCGACCTTTCCCTCGCCCTTGCGCACGAGGTCGTCGACGAAACGCCGTACCACCAGCACCTTGCACTTCACGGTATCGACGACGCCCATCTCTATGAGCCTCGCAACGAGATCGCCCGCAGACACCCCGCCGAACTTACCGGCCACATATCCGATAAGCTCCCTGTCATACACTGTAAGTCTCCCTTTCATATACGTCTTTCAAACTGCAAATTCCACACACATCCATTTTCACTCCGCCGCACGGCCGCATAACGTCCGCATGTCCGACGGACAGCTAAAAACAGGTCTGCTCCGCCACGTCGTTTACGGCCTCCCCGGCGGCGGCAATGTCCGACTCCAGAATGTAGAACTCCATTCCGGCGAGTATCTCACGGACAATGTCGACCACCCCGGCCGCAGTCACCGGCTCCGAATCGTCATAAACGACGTCTCTACCGTACTCCGGCTCACCTCCACGCCGCATAGCCGATCCGCCTCCATGCGCCGAAACTGACACATGTACCCTTTCACGAGGAGCGACGACTCCCCCGGCGCCGTCCCTGCGGAACGCGCCCGACACATTTTTCACCTTCAACATCTGTCTGATTTAAATGATTTGCAAATACTCCGAACCTTATCCGAACACCATCACAACGGCCCTATGAATACGCACTGCGCCGCATCCGCTTCCGGATCGTAATCGCACACCTCTTCGAGCCGCCATTCGCTCCACTCGCCGTCGATATGCAACCGGAAACGCGCACGGAAATCGGCTCGCAGGCTGTCAGGCCGCACGAGTTTCTCGACATCTTCGGGATCGAGCTTCACCCACGCCCTAAGGCGCTTGCCGCGGGAATAGATACCTGCCAGCGAATCCCACCAGCGGTGAAGCCCCTCCGCTCCGTCCCTATCCTCGTAACAGAGCGTGAAACCCTCCCCTCGTCCGGAGCCGCCTCCAGCCGGATTGTGGAACGCCGCGAAAGGATAGGAGCCGCCGAAACCCGGCCACCCCCACGTCTGTCCTTCGGGCAACGTCTCCAGACCGGCATACCGGACGACTTTGGCCGGAAAATCGAGGTCGTCGGAATAGGCGTCGTACAGGGAAGAGTAATCTCCGGCGCGAACTATACTCGCATCCGGAGCGCCGGGCAGCGTACCCGACACATTCACAGAAGCCGTAAAGAGAGGATTCACATATCTCTTGCATTCGTCGCTCCGCCACGGATTGCCGGTTTCGAGTCGGAAACTACCGAAATCGTCACCGTTCACGCGGTTGTATTCCGCCACAGCGCCGTCGCCCGAAGCATACTCCCAAGACAGCGTTCCGGCAACTTCAGGCAACAGTTCGTCCAGCGAATACCCGCGCGAAACGTCGAGCCTGTCGCTCCAGTCCACCACGACGTCGTCCAGATAAAACATATCCCTCGGCTCGGCGAATACCGTATGCGACACTTCATCGGTATAGAAACACAATCCGAACATCGCGCGAAGCGCGTTGATGACCGCCATGCAGGACACATCGTGCGCACCGACTTCGTCGAACGAAACGGTCTGCCCCATAGCCGGATGACACGAAAACACCGGACGCACGCAAGCCTCTTCGAGTTCCAGTTCCATGCCTTCGTCGGCGCCGGCGAAATAGACGGTATCGAAATATTTCGGCTCAGAAGGCATCACCGTTTCCGCCGCGCTGCGCACTCTGACCGTCACACGCGTCTTGCCAGTCACCCCCACATATCCGTCGTACAACGCCCACTCTCCCGCAAACGCCACGAATCCACCGGATGCCGAAGTTCTGTACAGCAGTCTGAGACCGGAATAAGCGCCCTGTACGGCCGTATCGAATACGGTATGCATCTCAGAGACAGTCGCCAGCGTCACTGTACGCACCTGCGTACCGTCGTCCAGCGTGGCATCGAGCCTGTATTCGTATCCCGGCGTATAGTCGCACACCACGAGACTGAAACGCTTTCCAGCACGGAACTCTTCGCGGCGGTCGGCGAAACGGTTGGTTATCCTGAAGTCGTGCGACACTCCGCCACCGAGGTACAGCCTGTCAAACCCGGCCAGACGGTTGCGGCTCACTATCCTGTAATCCGTGACATAGGTAAATTCGTACTCGAAGCCGACCGATACGCTGTCCGTAGGTACGAAAACGATTCTTTCGCCGTCCAGACGAAAACAGCCTCCGTTGTCGTAAGTCTCGCCGCGACCGCCGACAGCCTCCCATTGCGACGGATCGACCGTATCCACTATATTGCCGATAGAATGAAGCGAGGTCAGCGGGTCGGCATACACACGCCCCGAAGCATCGGCCGCCGCCAGTCCGGGTTCCGTTCGGCGAGCACAGAAATCCATCCGTTTACGCAGGGTTTCCACATCGCGGCGGGGATAATTGCCGCTCATGTAGAGCGAGTCGAAAAAATCGCCTGTCAAGAAATCCGAAACGAGCCTGTAACCGGCATCGGAAAAAATACGCTCCACGACGGTGCGCAGATGTATGAACGGATGATAGTCCTCTGCCGACAACACCCTCTCGGCAGGCTCGAGACCTACCGAATCCGACAACGGCAGGTAACGTTCCCTCACCACGGGCAGCCACCTCACCGGCGTATCGCCTGTCCAACTGTCCGTCACGGCGGAAGACGTGACGGTAAACCGGAATTCCGGGAACAGGGAGGAGAATCGCTGCGAGGAGGCATGCACTGCCCATTTCTTGCCGTATCCGATCACGTTGAGCAGATAACGTCCGGAATATTCGCTTTCCATATCGCACGACACGAGCCGGACAGCCCCCTCCATTATCACGCAACCGGAATACTCTATTCTGGCCTCATGCACCGTTCCGTTGAATCCGTCGCGCGCATAGATCTGCTCGCAATCCCCCATTATAGCCCTGTTGGTCGCGGTCATGGGTATCGAAACACTCCTCGCATATCCCGTTCTCCCGTATTCCGGCTTCGTTATCGAAGCCACCGATACCGAAACAGCCACGCCCGTTCCGCTGTCCGTATCGGCTTTCCGTCCGTCTATATACAACTCCATAAATTCACTATACCTTTACTTTACACACTATCCGACGCTTCAGAAATTCTGGCACGGAATCCGCACGCCGTCCGACACCGAAAAAGATACGGCGTTCAGGCCGTCCGATCGCAACGGAATTTCACCGGCCTGCACATTCACCGGAATAAAGCCCTCTTCATCCACTCTCCACACTAAAGGCGAAGCCGTTATTCCGGCCAATGCTTCGATCCACGCCCTCGGCATATACCCTGAGGTGAGCTCCTGCCGACGCCACCGGCCTCGGAAACGCGGCGCTGTGTCGGCATAATCCGCATCACTTCTCTCGACTACCAGATACTCACCCGAAGGCGTGCCGAACGTATGATAGTCGAATCCGCCGAAAACATTCAGCCAACACAACCGCACAGCCCCCTCCGGCCGTTCCGCTATATCGTACACCACACGGGCTATACTCTCCCCGAGCCGCACTATATCCACCTCGACAACGTCATAATCCTCTTTCCGCAATCCCCTGCCAGCAAGAGCCGCAGCCACCGCAGGCATGCCGAACGCAAGGGAGACTATGCCGAAAGGAGCATCGTAATCCTCCGACTCGTACTCATACTCTCCGCCGGTACCGGTCACCTTCCAACGGTAGCGCAACGCCCCGCCGCCCGGCAACACCGATATCTCGTCGCTCTCGTCCCATGCTATGCGCCTTCTGTCGGGCATGGCCGTAAGCAAATCCATATAAGATAGCGGTACGGCGGCGCACGTATATGTTCTCGCGGCGGATACCGCACCCCCGGCAGCAAGCAGCACCGTCACGCACCGCCCCTCGTCGACATCCAGCGACAGAATGTCTGCCGGGAAAGGAGACGGTGAAAGGCAACGCCTGACATATCCCGAAATATTCACCGATGCCCCGTCCCCTCCTACGATCCGCTTCATACCCAAAGGTCGCTCGTCTCCGCTGCGGGCCACGGCCACCTCCACAGTCTCGCCCGCCGCGATTCCCGACAGACGGTAAACCAGCGGCGAAAACACCGACGAATACTCGTCCGGAACCTCATAAAAATTTACAGCCATACGCTACTCCTCCGATCCGTAATAGAATACCGTAACTTCCGATTGGGCTATCACAGCCGCCTCCGCGCACAACAGCGCAGGTTTGGCCGCCATTTCCACCGCAACGATATCAACCCGCCGCACGCAATCCTCGCTCCGCAGTCTGCGAAACAGTTCGAGGGCGTCGGCCTCAAGTATGCCGTCCACGGCAGCGGCAGCTACGGCATCGCCCGGCCGCATCGACATTACCCTGACTTTCATGCGATAAACATCCCTGCAGTCCCTTTTTCCGGATGCAGACTTCAATACAGGCGGCGACATCCATACCGCAGGCAACGTCCGCACCTTCGCATTCATGATCGCTTCCGGACCGGTATAGAACGTATACCCCAACCCCTCGGCGATACGACGGACAGCAGCAG
This sequence comes from uncultured Tidjanibacter sp., assembly GCA_947852905.1. Taxonomy (GTDB): domain Bacteria; phylum Bacteroidota; class Bacteroidia; order Bacteroidales; family Rikenellaceae; genus Tidjanibacter. The sequence continues at coordinate 79,008 of CANTVF010000008.1, forward strand.
TCAATTCATTTCTTTTCATATCAGTATTCAATATTTTAATCACAAAATCATTTACACTCCACGCACGACCCTACACAAAATCGTCACATTACAACATATATAAGCCGTATCGATTTCGTATTGCAAATATACGAATACGCCGCGCATTTGTCAATATTTGAATTAATTTATTTCAAAAATTTACCCAAATTATATACGAAAACCCAATCTGTACCGACCGGTTAAACGCAACGACACGGATATACCGCTACACAAAAACCGATATGAAACTCGAAACTTTTAAGGAAAATGCCGGATACACAGATATGTAGGGACACGCGACCGCCGTCCCTAAAGCAATGATACGAATACCTCAAGAATACGGGAAAATCAGAACAGCCTCAACTGATCCGCAGAACAAGAGAATGACAGACGATGATGCGGCGTAAGGCCGTGTTCGAGTACGGCCATGCGGTGTTCCCGCGTAGGGTACCCCTTGTTACGTTCCCAGCCGTAAACGGGAAATTCTTCGGCGAGCCGCTTCATACGGTCGTCACGGAAAGTTTTGGCGAGTACCGATGCGGCGGCTATGGAAGCGTATATGCCGTCGCCGCCTATTATGCAACGATAAAGGATGTCGAGTTCCGAACGGAAACGGTTGCCGTCTATCAACAACAGCTGCGGACGGACTCCGAGCGACTTCACGGCTCTCGTCATGGCCTCGAAGGAAGCATTGAGGATGTTGATACGGTCGATCTCGGCAGGCGACACCTCCGCCACCGCCCATGCCACCGCACGCTCCATGATAACGTCGCGCAACAGATAACGGTTCTTCTCGCTCATTTTCTTGGAATCGTCGAGCAACGGATGTGCGAAACCGTCGGGCAGGATCACCGACGCCGCGAATACGGGACCGGCAAGACAACCGCGCCCGGCCTCGTCGCAACCGGCCTCCAAAAGTTCATTCTGAAAACATTCCGTCAACATTCTATCCCAATGACTGTCGGAGACAAAATTAACGCAATTCATCCGCACCGCAAAACGGAATATATTCAGATTTTCATCGACTCCATCTAAACAATTAGCCCAGCCATAAAAGATCATGAACATATACCATGACATTAAAAAAGCGTGGGAAACCGAAACGTTCAACAAAAAAACACCAGATAATCGAATTTCACGTCCGCCGTGAAATATAACAAAATTCCCGAAAAGCAAAATCCGTCATACAGCGTATATTGATGTCAAATCTGCATCCTGAAGATCCGAAGACTACACAATCGGATCGACCACTGCCAGCAAACAGAACTTTTAAGGTATCCTATTCCTTGAATACAATTATCATAAGCCCTAAAATCCCCCAGCAAATATGACATCTCATTTTATCCTATCAAAAAAATACCGACAAGCAAATATGGATATCTTTGTATATTCTGGAGGCGGGAAACGTAGCTTCCGGATGAAAACAACCGAAGTAAATATCTGCACCCCATAGAGCTAACTATCTGTCATCATATCGACATAATAGCCGGCAACATAACGTTTACCAAGTAATACTGACCGTTTGACAACGCAAGCCTTTTATTCCACCTCAACGGCTTGCACAAAGTTCAGGCGACAACCAAGTCACAAAACCGTTTTTTTAGAATCGATATATCATATGAAAACCCATATTAAGCCTGAAAACACGGAACGCATGTGGGCCTTGATTACAGGTGCCAGTTCCGGCATCGGCTACTGTTACGCAGAAGAATTAGCCTCACTCAATTATAATCTGATACTCGTAAGCAACGAAGAGAGACCTCTTGCCGAAGCTGCCAACCGACTTGGCCGGCAATACGGAGTAGAGTCCCGCATGATATGCACGGATCTGACAGCCGCAGATGCTGCCGACAGTCTTTATGCGACATGCCGTGAATGGAACATCCGGATTGAAATATTGATCAACAATGCCGGCATGTATCGTTTCGGCGAAACGCTCGACATCGACCGCAATTTCACCACGAATATGATCGCTTTACATACTCTTACTCCGACACGCCTCTGCATACTTTTCGGAGAAGACATGCGAAAGCAACGGCATGGCTATATATTGAATATGTCTTCGATAACAGCATGGCTGGCCTACCCCGGCATCAATGTTTACGGAGCGACCAAACGATACCTGAAAAATTTTTCACGAGGTCTGCACACGGAACTCAGCGACTACGGCGTGTACGTAACGGCGGTCTGCCCGGGTGCTGTGGATACCAATCTATATAATCTGAACATCAAACTGCGCCGGCATTTAGTATGGCTGGGCATAATGATGCCACCAAAAAAATTAGCACGCAAGGCCATTCATGCCCTATTACGCAATAAAGCCGTGTTTATCCCCGGCATTTTGAATCGTTTTCTGTTACCGTTTATACTGCTAATCCCCCATGGTTTCATCCGTTGGGTAGCACGTAAATCTGGCATTCTACCACTATAACATTACACTATCGCTCATTATATTTCTTGCTTTCTTGCGGATTGAACGCACAGAATATAAAAATCCAACCTAACTTTGTAAACTCCGCCAAAAAACGTACAAACAGCGCGTACACCATACCGAAGCCATGAACAAACCGGACGCCATACGCCAACCGTTGGGAATCACCGTCGCGACATTCGCCGCGATCATGGCACTGGTCATGGTACGTTCCATAACCGTACCTTATCCGGCCGAAACAGCCCTTACCGCCGACATGCCGCTCGGAGCGCTCATAGACTCACTATTCCACAACACCGTCGTAGCCAATGCAGCGGGAGCGGCACTAGCTCTGTTGAATGCGATACTGCTCTCGGGTATCATTGTACGCTATTCGGTAAGTCCGGTGCGCACATATCTTCCCATTACATTATACGCGATGACGGCATTCGGCCTCTGCGTCCCGTTCGGTTCCGTAAGCGCCATGCTCGCAACCTTGCTGCTGCTTGTCTCCACCAATCGCATGATAGACTCCTTCAAGCGTTCGTACCAGTTCGGCAACGTCTTCAAGTCGGCATTCTTCGTAGGCATGATACCGATGCTGTATGCCCCCGCGACATTGCTGCTACCGATAATACCGATCACTCTCGTGCTTTACAGGCGTACGCTGCGCGAAACGATAACGGCGCTGACAGGAGCCGTACTGCCCACGATCATATGTTCCGTATTCTGGTGGATGGCCGGCAGGCCGTGGAGCCATATCTGCACATGTCTGTGGGAAGGCATGACCACCTCGACTCTACCGTCTCTGGCGACATTCGCCGCCGATGCTCCGTTAGGATTGAAAATATATTCAGCATTATGCGCACTATTGACGATAGCATCCATAGCAACCATAATAGCCCGGATAACCACGATACGCACACGAGCGAAAAAGATATACCTGCATTTCATATGGCTCGCAGCGCTATGCGCTGCAATGTTAATGCTGCCCGGCAGCGACATAGCCGCAATCGCGATAACCGCCGTTCCGCTCAGTGCGCTCATATCGGCGTTTTTCACCAACTACCGCGGTTGGCTTTCATTCGCAGTATATCTGGTCATGTTGTCTGCGCTGACGGTCATCAATTTGTTACCGCTGTTGTAACACTCCCGTCGTTCTACTCCTCCGTGTCGGATTCATAAAGCGTATAAATCAGACAATAAATATCAGCACAAACATTCCGTTGCGATTTTAATATACCGCAACAAGTCTTTTATCGCACTACAATAAGGCCTATGAATGAAAAATTACACCTAAATCCATATCATAAAAACGCCTTATAATAACCTATAAAGGCCACCATTCCCAAGTACAATATTATATTGCAAAGTCAATCAACACATTAACCGGTCTGGAAAACATGTCGACAAACAGATGATATCCGAAACGCCGACGAACCTCCTCATTTATAAAAATAACGTATTTTTGAATAGATAAAATACAGACAATCTTACATTTGACTTGCCGAAAACGAACGATGTAAAATCTCGGTCCGACACATTAGCCGGCAAACGTAATGCAAGATTACGTCTTACCGATAAACTATTTAAGAGATACGGCAATGTTCGACAGCAACCAAACCACGCATCAGCCCTCCATAGCAAAATACGTACAACCGGAACCGACCGGTATCAGACCCTATGACATCTCGCGTTGCGCGATAGGTTGCATACTGCGCGGCCGCAAATACATATACGACGGCGACCGACGGATCGAACTGAACCGGGGCGATCTGTTCTTCATGAACATAGGCTGCCATTACGTCGAAGATATTCCGCAGGACGGCAAGCCTTTCGAACAGATCGTATTCTTCTATACATGCGAGGAATTAAGACAGGTATTATCCATTTTAGACAACGACTTCCACCTTCGTGTCAGCAACAATCACATTTGTTCCAACTGCTACCGCCGCGATTTCGTGTCGTATACCGGCTGGCCGGCCATAAAGAATTTCTTCAGCGGCGTCAACCAGTACATACATGAAGACGTTTTCGTAAACGAGCCCGCTGCCGAGAAATTGAAAGCCACGGAACTGATATACCTCATCGTCACCAATGACGAATGTTGTCTGAAAAACAAGGTACTGAACGAAATAGCGTTGGCTCCGGAGAATATGGAGCAGATAGTGCAGCAACATATCTTCGACAACATAGACCTCAAGGAACTGTCGGCGCTATGCAACAAGAGCGTGACTAGTTTCAAACGCGAGTTCTACGCACATTTCCACGATACGCCCCACCGTTGGTTCCTGAAACGACGCATGGCACACGCACGTCTCATGCTAACGTCAACCACCAAAACGGTCGCCACGATCAGTTCCGAATGCGGATTCACCAACACATCGCATTTCATCAAACTGTTCAGGAACGAATATGGCGTAACTCCCGTAGCATACCGCACTGCGGCGCGTGTCAGAACCGTCAGCAGGGAGGAGATGGCCGTTCCGGAAAAGCTCTGATAAGGTACACAAAAAACGGTACGTTAAATGGGTTGCGTCAAAATGCTGAATTTTGGCGCAACCCATTCAGTATGTGCAAAAACAGGTAAAATGCAAGGCCATTAGTATGAGGCGACAGGAAGTTACGGAAAGTAAATGAATCAGCCCGAATTACGAAAGAAACGCAGCAGATTGCCCCGTCACTCCGTATATGTCATAACCGCATTCCTCTATCAAAAGACGAGGAAAAACTCCACCATGAACTTGTTCTGGAACGTAGGATTGGAAGCCAGTGCGGCAGGCTTCCCACCTTCAAAGAAATAGTGCTCGTAATTGAGCCTCAATTCGCATTTGAGCAGTTGGGGAACGAAACCCAACGTCACGCCGCCGGTAGCCCTCTGCACATTGAAATGCGTCACCTCCTTACCGTTAACGGCGCTCTCCGTCACTATCGACATGTTATGCCCGTAATCCCAACGCGCCGTCGGCGCTATGAACTTGATCGGGCCCCAACCTTTCACAGGGATGCGATATATAGCCTGCAATGCCGCCAACCCCATACTGTCCGTCTCGTCTTCCGTAACTTCGAGCCAACGGTTGGCATATTCGCCCTCTACGATCAGCTCCCCTGCATGATACTTCAGTTCGCCGCCCGCCATGGTTATCCGTTCCCCGAAAGGCGTGGTACCTGTATAATAGTTCAATGCCGTACCGAAGCCGCCGAGAGCCGTATTTTCATCGAGCCACAGACGCGCCACGACATTGACTCTGTCGCGCCAAGCGGGGTTGTTCATACCGCTGCCGTTCATCAGACCTATCTGAGCCTTGATAGGAACCGAAGTATTGTTGTTGTACTTCAACAACACGCCTATATCGCGGGCACCGAAATTGCCATTGCGCACGCTGCCGTCATAATAATCGTAATAACTGCCCACATATCCGCTCACAAACGAACTATTGGCGAAATAGTTGAGTTTCGGTCCTCGACTGAGCTCCGTACCGAAACGGCACAACTGTTGGCCTACCGACATTTCGAACTGTCCGTAACGCAACGTCACATAACAGTCGAGCAAGTAAAGCTTACCTTCGGCATTCAGTTCGGCCTGAAACGTATACTTGACATCCGTCTTGTACGCCTTCACCATAGTTCCGGCAAGACCGAGCCGCGCATTATTAACATTGAAACGCACGTCTCCGTTTTCGGTATCGGTCTCGAAACGGGTTTTAAGCACGCCGGAAACAGTCGGCAGAAAAGGTTTTTCCTGAGCCGCAACGGGGCTGTAACAGATGCAGGCCAGCAACGCAACGGCAGCCAACCTGACTTTTACACCAGATATATTCTTCATAGCGGCCGCAAAGATAACAGCAAATTCCACAACGTATACCGCCTCACGACAATTTACCGCAGCGTATCGCGACAGTACAATAAAAAAGCAGGAACGCCCGCAAGCGTCCCTACTTAAATATGTTCCGTATTACGGCCGATGTAGCTCTGCCGGGCATACTTTTCTGCCAGACAAACCGCAACCCGGCCGTTACTCCTTGCCGTCCCGGCTGCCGTTCTGTTTCAGCAGGTCGCGTATTTCGGTAAGGAGTTTCTCTTCTGCCGACGGTGCGGGCGGAGCGGCAGGCGCAGGCGCAGCCTCCTGTTTGCGGCGCAGAGCGTTGATACCTTTAACCATCATGAATATGGCGAATGCGATGATGAGAAAGTCTATCACGGTCTGAATGAAAGCGCCGTAACGGAGCATAACCGCCGGATCGTCACCCGTAGCATGCTTCAGAGTTATCGCCAGATCTGAAAAGTCGACACCTCCTATCAGCAGTCCGAGCGGCGGCATGATCACATCAGCCACGAGCGAACTGACGATCTTGCCGAACGCACCGCCGATGATTATACCTACGGCCATGTCAATCATATTGCCCCTCATGGCAAACTCCTTGAATTCCTGTAAAAATTTTTTCATAGCAACAGATTTTGTTTGAAGTTATTTTATTATTACCTTTATATAAATAACTGGACGAAAACAATTACGACTGCAACGCATCATATGCACGACTCGAAAAAATCCGGCATCGCCACCTGCATTCCGACGCACATTATACCGCAAAGATACGACATCAACATTAATCGCATCACAATGAAAAGTATACATTAATAATGCCAGATATGTCGTCAGAGGCCTGTATATTGGCCTGAAATTTGCTATCCCCATATCATAAGCCGAGACAAAAATAACAGTAAAGGTATACTTTACACGCAACCTAACAGTAACCGCCGGAAAATACCGATGAATTTAAATGCCGCATATATGGCCTCAGACCTCATTAAGAAAGGGTTTCATCTAAAAAAGGAATTTCCGTTGCGTGTTATTCAAAAAAAAGTTTTACCTTAGCGGTGTTAAGTGTTTTGACAAAATTAACTACGAAACAAACTATACAAAGTCTAATATTTATAAAACGTAAATTATGAAGAAGTTATTAGTTTCTCTGATGGCTGTTTTCGCTGTTGCAAACATGTCTTTTGCTCAGGAAGTTGCTTTGAAATGGAATCCTCTGTACCTCGGTCTCGGTACCGTTGATTTCGGCGCTGAATTTTCGGTTGCTCCGAAATGGACTCTCGGTCTGGAAGGTTCCGCAGTTTTCTTTAACCCGTGGGGCGGCGGCGAAAACTCGATCTACGCCAACGGTTGGACAGGTACTTTCGAAGCAAGGTGGTACACCTGCGAAGCTTTCAACGGACATCACCTCGGCATCTACGCTACCGTAGGCCGTTTCGGTAGAGCTCAGTCCACTATGGACATCTTCAACAAAATCTCTCTCGGCGGATTCGGTAATGACGGCGCAACGAACGTTAAAGCAGCCATGCTGGGTCTCTCCTATGGTTACTACCTGAAACTCAGCCACGGTTGGGGTCTGGACTTCTACATAGGCGGTGGCCTTCTCTACGGTATGTATCAAGACGCTAACGACAATACCCACAAATCGGGTATCAAGGCTTCCCTTTCGAGGCTCGGCGTTACTCTCGCTTACAAATTCTAATCGAGAAACAATCCGATACAAACGGGCTGTACCAATCGGTACAGCCCGTTTTTCTTGCATTTCACTTCGTTCCAAACGCCAGATTTAAATCATCGCACATATCCACTCCACTCGGAAAGGCGAACAAAAAGGAAAGTCTCGTCACGATTCCGGGAATACAGTGCAAGGATAATAATCTAAATGAAGCGCCCCAAGCACAGCAAAGTACCATACCTTACAACGTTCCCTTGCACAAAACGACTCGCAACAATTCCACAATCGAAAACTTTTACAGATCCGAAAAACCTAAGCCATACTTAAGAATAATAGACGGGCTATGCACACAACTGCACTACCGCCCGTTAACCATATCCTACCATTAGACCATATGCAAAGCTGCGCCAGCGTTTCATAACCCGACTATATCCTCCGTAGCCACACGCACACAATCCTCAAGCCCTATCATGGCATTGATGAGATACACATACCTGTAGCCTGATATATCCTCTACCGCGATTCTCTTTTCCGCGATCCGACCGGAACGCAACAAGCCCTCCCGCCTCGTTCCTTTCAACAGCGCATCGACAGGTGTAACGAAGTTTCCGGCACCGTCCTCAAGAACCACATTGGAAAAAGACGTATCGGTCAGGACCCCGTCTTTGACGATCAATACGTCGTCGCACCCACCAGCCTGCCTCAAGGCCTCCAATGCGCTGCGGTCTGCATACTTATAATCGTACTCTATCGCATCGTCCTCAACTACGGCCAATGAACGGATACTGCGGAACACGTAAGGGGCAAACGTAACTTCCGTAATTTCGCGCCCGTACAATATCCGACATTTCACCAATCCACTGCGCATCTCTTGCGGCACCGTCAGACAGGTCCGGTCCACGGCTATTCCACACCCGAAAAAATGCCGGCACGTACGCTGCATACGTCTCTCGTGCGCATCGAAATCGCACATATGCCCGTTCTCAACCCTTATGACCTCTGAAAACAACATCACACGAAGGGAAAATATATCTTTTCCATGACCTCATCGTATTCCGACCGGCAATCGCTATAAGCCGTAATACCGCCGCCGCTGCGGAAAAACATCTCCCCGCCGGATTGTTCCACGAACCTTATGAGTACCCCGCTATCCAGACGCCGCCCGTCGAAATAGCCGAAAACGCCCGTATAGTATCCGCGCGGAATACCCTCCGCCTCGCGTATTATACGGACAGTAGACGATTTCGGCGCACCGGACACCGATCCGGCGGGCAACATATCGAATATAATATTTCCCAAACGTGCGAGATACCCGTCTCCGAGCCGCCCGACTATCTCGGAACTCACCTGTAGAATATCGCCGCCTCGCAACGCGATCCTGTCCAGATATCTGAATCGTTCCACATGCACATCGGAAGCGTTTATGCTCAAATCGTTACGCAGCAAATCCACTATGGTGTTATGTTCCGCAGTCTCTTTGAAGTCGGCCAGTATGACCCTTTCGGCATCCGGAACGTCCGCCCTTATGGTACCTTTCATCGGATTGGTGGAAATAAGTCCATCGGCTATGCACACGAACCGTTCCGGAGAAAAACATACGAATCTTTCCGGCACATACAACAGATACGGTGCCGACGCCCTTACGAAAATATCCGCAAGAGACAAGGAAGTCGTTATCGGAGTGCGTACCGTCAGATTGGTCAGAAACGAATCTCCGCGAAGCAATCCTCTGCGTACCACGGCGAACATCTCCTCGTAACGTCCGAACCCGATCGGCTCCGGAATAGGTGCGGCGCTTCCGGCCTCGACAGACGTCACGGTACCGTATTCCGAAACGAAAGCCCGCCGGTTACCCTTACCGTACACCTCGAAAAACACCTTTCTGCCAGCGACAGGATCGAGTACGAACAACCCTTCGGTCAATTCGAAATCGACAGCGAATAGGAACGGCCGCCGCTCCTCGCCGGCGATATTCATCTTGCGGCGTACCGTATCCGCATCGAAAAAACACATGGTCAATGAAATAAAAAATTCTTCAGAATATCGCGTCCGCACGGCGTCATAATGGACTCCGGATGAAACTGCACCCCGTGCAGATCATAAGAAACGTGCGACAGAGCCATAATTTCGCCGCCCTCGGCACGAGCAGTCACTCGCAGGCAATCCGGAAATCCGTCGTCTGAAACCACCCACGAATGATAACGCCCAACCTCGATACTGTCCGGCAACCCGTCGAATATGTACGGCCTGCCGCACAACTCCACCCGCGACCGCACGCCATGAAAAACGATAGGCGTATTGACCAACCGAGCGCCGAAAACCTCGGCTATGGCATGATGTCCCAGACACACGCCGAGCATGGATACCCGATGTCCGTACCGACGGATGAAATCAGGCATTCCGCCGGCCTCCGAGGGAATACCCGGCCCCGGCGATATTATCACCTTGTCGAAATCCTCCGCCACTATACCGCCGAGACGGTCGTTGGCCGCCACAACTATCGCATCCTCCGGAGCGCACAGTTCCTTCAGTATATGCAACAGATTGTATGTAAACGAGTCGTAATTATCTATTAAAAGTATTCTCATTGTAATCTACGATCCCGACAGTATAACCCGGCAGTCGGACGCATAACCGCAAACCGCCTCCGTATATTCTGCCGGTCTCAACGGTAATGCAACTCTATCCGTATGCGGTCTTCGCCCGTAGGCTCCCAACGCGGCCCCGACAACAGCAGTTCGATGACCTCTCTGTTCACATCCTGAGAGATACCGCGCGTTATCCTTATAGACGAGGGTACGCCCGCCCTGTTAACCCTGAACTCGGCCACTACGACCCCTTCTATCCTATTTCCGTCTGCATCCGTCACACGCCGACGGTTTTTCATGAAATACTCCTCGAACTCCGGATTGGAAACGAGTTCCACGCCGTCAGGCTCCGAAACCACTCCGTCCAACAAGGCGTCTGCGGCAGGTTCCGGCTCTACGGCAACTACCTCCGCAGCCTCGTGCTCCGTTACCGTAGCCACCGCACGCTCCGAAACGGCAGCCTTGACGGGAACCGCCACTTCTCCCGTCGTTTTACTCTTCTCGGCCCCACTCTCTGCAACGACGCTACGAGCCGACGCTACCTCCACTTCATATTGCACCCCGCTGTCGGCCGTCCGTTCCGTATCCGCAACGACGACCGCAACATCATCCGCAGAAGGCCGGTCGCTGGCATCCGATTCGGCACTCTCCCGTTCTACGATTTCGACTGCAGCCGGCACAGGCGCCGAAAGCAATGCGGCACCGCCGGAAACCTCCGGCGATTCGTCAGTCAGCGACGCTATCATGCCTCCGCCGTAAGGATCACCGCTTTCCCGCGGCACGAAAAGCATAACCGCGACGATCGCAACGGCAACCATGGCAGCCGCACCGGATACCCACAATACGACCCGACGCGCAGAACGGGAACGTCGTGAACGCCCTGCACGTCTGGCGACATCCTGACCGAGCGCGGCCAGACGATCGGCATGATCGCCGTATACGGCATCGTAGCCATCTATGGCATCCGCCAGAAAAGGATCGGTCAACGCCTCCTTTTCGACGGCATTTGCGTCGCGGCCGCGACGACTGCCGAATATGTAATCAATCAGTCTCATCGCCCCTCTCCATGCATATTTTAAGATTGCGTCTGCCGTTTTGCAGAAAACTCTTGACGCTTTTCAGCGGATATAGCGTTTCGGCCACTATATCCGCATACGACTTGTCCTCGTAAAAGAACTTGACTATACACTCGTGCTGTTTCTCAGGAAGTTTGCCGAGGCACTCCTCCAGTCGTCGCACGAGTTCGGCATCGTCGTTCCCCTCACATAATAGATGCACCAACGGCGCATATTCCATAATCCGTCCGGCATCGTCCGCAGGCACCTCGCGCCCCTTGCGCCGCAATTTCTGAAGACAATGGTTACGAGCCACGGAATAGAGCCACGTCCGGAAAACCGTTATGTCGTAACGCCCGACTTTATACACCAACACCTCGAATATGTCCATAACCGCGTCCGCAGCGTCGTCCACGTTACGCAGATATTTCAGACACAACCCGTACACCAGCGGAATATAACGTTCGTACAACTCTCCCAGATAACGGTTCGTAGAATCCATGGCATGCATGGCAAGTAATTGTTCGTCGCTTTTTTCAGCGTCGCCGTAACGTTCTGCCATATATCAAAATCCTGTCGTTCATTTTTTTTCGTCCGGTACCCGATACACCGAGGCGCCGACAACCGTATCAACGTCAATAATGCGCCATGCCGGAACCCGCCAAATATAGCCATTTTTATACGAATCCGATACCTGCACGCCACACCTCGTAATACAAACGCCGTAATCGTACGAGAAAAAGCGCTACACACGGCAACAATCCGAACAGTATGCTGCAAGACGAAACGCGTCTTACGCCGACAGACGGCTAGATTTCCGCAGTATCGGAATTTTCACAAAAAAAATTCCGGAAACTCATATATTTATTTTTTATCGAGAATATTTTTTTCTGAAAAATATTGTATATTTGTTACCATAGTATAGCATATAAGTATCCGGAATATCGGTTCTATAGCATTAGAACAAGGTTTTCCGGGTTTAAGGCATATCCGGGCAACAAGACTATACCTATAGCTCCGGTCTATTCTCAAGTACCGCAGCCATAAAAAAACACGGATTAAAAACACTTAATATAATTAACACTGTTCTTAAACCTTTTTAACTATGAAAAAAGACTATCAGATGGGAAAACTTCCCTACGCCAGTCCCACTGTTGAACTGAGCGACTTCGCCGTAGAGGCCGGTATCGCCACTTCGTTTCAGGGCGACGACTCCACGTCAACAGATTTCGACGTTAACGATTATTGGACTGAACAATAAGCTAACCCCTAAAAACAAATTCATGACAATGAAAAAGATCGTACTATTAGCATCTGCGTGCACGCTCGCGTTTTTGGCGGGTTGTACGAGGGAAAACCCCACAGAAGGCGTGAAGCCCGAAAAGGGCGGCATCACCTTCATGGGTAGTTTCGACACCGACGAAACGAAAGTTTACATCGGCGACTACACCGATGGCGCCAAAAATATTCCTATTTACTGGGAAAACAACGACGAGATCGGTATCAAATTCACTTTCGCAAGCAAGGCAGCGGCAAAAGTAAGTGACAACAACACATACTACGCTTCCACTCAAGAACCGTCCACCACTACTGCATTCCATACAGATGATTGGAGTAAAGTCTCTTTCGAAAAAGCATGGAACGCTGAAAGTGATCCTAATCCCGAAGATATTGTAACCTTTGCTGCATATTATCCATATGAATTCCAGTTCAACAATATGGACGGCACAGGTCCTTCGCCTCTTAAAGCCAACCAGTCCTACGACGTTTACACCAATAAGGCTACCGATCAGATGTTCATGATAGCAATCAACGAAGCCGGTAAACTGAGCGAAGTAGAAAAGGAAAGCACTGTCATCGACCTTAAATTTACTAATGCATTCGCACTCGTAAACGTAGGTGTCAAAGGTACGGCCACCATAGATAAAGTAACCATAAAAGGAGCGACTACTCCCCTTTCTTATGAAGGAGCTACCATAGATCTTTTTAAAGCTCCGGCCTCTGGTACGACCGCGACAGACTTCATGTCCAGCGGCTTCCTCACACCCGCAACCGAAGCAGGTGAAGAAGGCGGTGAAGGCGGTAACGAACCCGATCCGGCAGCTGCAGGCGATCCCATCAGCGGCGAATCCGTTTCGCTGGTACTCTCATATCCGATGACTCTGAATTCGGAAACAGCATGGCTTCCGATCATGGTGCCGCCGTTCTCGTTTGACACAGCAACAGGTCTGACCATTGAAATCGAAGGTACCGACAAAACTGGTGCAAAACAAACGATAACCAGAACTCTCGGTGTAGGTGCCGAGAAATCGGATATAACCACAAACTCGATACTCTATATCGAACTTAAGGACATCACAGCTACCGAACTCGGACAGGACGAACCCAAGACAACTTGGCAGCCCGGCGACGAAATATTCACAGACAATTTCCACTGGATCACCGAACTTACCGAATGGACCGACGGACAGCACAATACTAACGGTTGGGTAAATTCATACGATGCCAACGTCGGCTACAGGCAATACAACTACTTAGATGCAAACAAACTTTCGTTGCTTTCGCACGGATATGTTTACGCAGCTACTAATGTTCCGAACAATCTCGGTCTTTATTCATACGACGGTATGATACAGATCGGCGACAGCAAAGACGGCGAACTGGTTATTCCGATGACAAAACTCGCATCTTCCGATCCGGTAAACATCATCGTAAACTTCAAAGCAGCACGTTACGCATACCGTTATGGAAATTATTCGGAATATGCCGGCGGTACCGAATTGTCTAACGAAGTTCCGGTTATCGTAACCGGTAACGGTACTATAAAAGGTACTGAGGAAACGAAATATATCGCAACTCCTGAAGATCCTTTCACTTGGTATGAATACTCCGTAGTAATAGAAGGTGTTACCTCTACATCCAAGATCGTATTCGGCGAAGGCAGTTCAGATCCTAACGCATGGAGCGCGACACGCAAATTCTTCCTCGATGACATCGAAATCAAGATAGCATCGGACAGCGATGTTTCTTCGGACGCTGCAGGTACCAAAATAGAACCGTCAGTTTCTTCTCTCATTTACAGCACTGTCAACGACGACGCGGACAACAAGACCATTACAATCAATTCCGTAAAGGACATCCAATCTGACAACAGCAGAGAAAAGGCAGGTACCAAATGGGAATTCGTGGTTGACGGAACATGGAAACTCGATGTTACCGACAAACCGGCATGGGTTGATATATCCAGCGTATCATGGAGCAACAACAGCGATCCTCTTAAAAAAGAAGATCCGAATGCAAGACGTTATTTCGACGATAAGGGTAACCAGATGACAAATATCTTCTGGATCTCCGCCGCCGAAGACAATGATGACCAGACAGAACGTTCATGGGATCTCAAACTTCTCAACAGCGAAGGTACTACCATAGAAACGCTCACTATCGAGCAGCCTGTAGCTCCGACGCAGGAAACCATCTACTCAATGAGTTTCGGTGAGCAGACTGAAGCTACCGTAGCTATCAATGCGGAAAATGCACAAGACGCAACAGTCTGGGGAATTGAAATAGGTGATGCAACATGGCTTACGATACCGTTATATCAGGCACCTGCGGAAGGCGAACCCAGTCTGGAAGTCGGTAGCAATCCATATCTGGCTCTCAGCAACGAATATCCGCAAAACGAGGAAAACGGAACTTACGATGGAGCGACCCCGAACGGTAACCTCAAGCTCATAAACAAATTCAATGCTAACAACGACCGCAAGATAGCACAATTCCATGTGACTATTCCTAGCGATCAGCTCACCGGAAAGAGCTATATATATCTTGACTTCGGTTTGTGGGCAAATCCTGCAGAAAAAGATACCGGCAACTACGCCGATATATATGCACAACCCACATTCGGCGAATTGCCTTCTTATATTTCAAGCAACATCCGCAGTTATGAAAGCATAGTTCCCGGTTGGCAGCATTATTCTATAAGAGCTAATGTTACAGAAGGTCAAGACTGCAATATCTTCATTCTCGTAGACCAGAGCTGGAACAATGACTGGAAAAGCGGAAGTGATGTTTACCGTATAGACGACGTCAAAATATTGGTACGTTAACAACTTTATATCTCTCGAAAAAAACCGCGATCGAATTCGATCGCGGTTTTTTTATTCTACACATCGTCCGTCCTGCACAATCCGTTTCACGCAACGGTAGCTCGACATTCCTCATACAGGTTCCGTACAAAGCCCCCGGAACAGGCGGCGTTTTTCGCCAGACAGATAACACACGACCATATTGCATACAAGAAAAATTAGTACCTTTACGAAGAATTTGCGCAGTCGTGTAAAGCGCCATAAAAAGAGCGGCAGCAAAAGCCACCACTCGACTCAACACAATGCATAACAATGCATTACACATTACCGACGACGCGAATTTACCACAACGGGAAACACAGTCAGGAACACTTCAGACATATTTTCACAATGAGCGAATACCACACCCCGGTACTGGCAGCCGAGTCGATAGAATTGCTCGACATAAAACCGTCGGGCACCTATGCCGACCTCACATTCGGCGGCGGCGGGCATTCGTCGCTCATACTATCGGCTCTCGGCCGTCGCGGCAAACTATTTTCGTTCGATCAGGACGCCGATGCCAAGGCCAATGCCGAAGCCATACACGACGAAAGGTTTACATTCGTAGAGAGCAACTTCCGATTTCTACGCGGACAATTGCGCCTACACGGAATAACGGAAGTAGACGGTGTTTTCGCCGATCTGGGCGTCTCCTCGCACCATTTCGACACGCCCGAACGCGGATTTTCATTCCGCTTCGATGCCGAACTGGACATGCGTATGAATCGCCGCGGCGGTATATCGGCAGCAGACATAATCAACGGTTACACGCCTCAGCAACTGACAGACCTGCTCGGCCGCTGGGGTGAATTGCAGACGCCGTACAAGATAGCCAACTGCATAGAACGCGCACGCAACGTCTCACCGATACGCACTGTGGCTGACCTGACCGCCGCCGTAGCTCCGTGTACCCCGCAAAAGGATCCGTCCAAGTTCCTGACCAAACTGTTTCAGGCATTGCGCATCGAGGTCAACGGAGAGATGCGCGCACTCGAAATGGCGTTGGAACAAAGCCTCAAGATACTAAAACCGGGCGGGCGGCTGGTCGTCATATCGTACCACTCGCTCGAGGACCGTATGGTCAAAAATTTCATGCGAAGCGGCAATTTTTCCGGTGAAACGGAAAAGGACTTTTACGGCAATACATTGTCTCCGTTCGAAACGATAACCCGCAAGGCCGTGACACCTTCGGAAAGCGAAATAGCCTCCAATCCCCGCTCACGCAGCGCCAAACTGAGAGCCGCGCAAAAACTATAACAGACAAGACCGGCAACGGCGACCGCCTTATCCGCCGGACAAAAAATGCCGGACAATCGCCGCAAAACCGATAGTACACAGACATACATGGAACCCGACCGACATAAAAATATTGACGAGAAACCTCTCGGACGCGTGGGACAACGCGAAGAGCGCCAACCCAAAAGCAAGGCCGCACGTACCGCACGCGAAGTCATTACGGGCGACATACTCGACAACAAACGGCTGCGCCGGTGGTATCCGCTCGTGCTGTACTGCATCTTTCTCGTATTCCTGTATATAGGCCATACGTTCAACTACCAGCGCCTGCAAAGGCTCGAAATACAGCAACGCATGGAACTGAACAAAGAGCGTTCGCGTGCAATGGTCTTCTCGTCCATGCGTATGAACGCCTCGCGCCACAGCCGGATAATAGAGGAGATACAGCGCCGAGGGATAAGACTCGAAGAGTCCACGTCGCCGCCCAAAACCGTAGAATGACAATAATGCCGCATGACGGGAAAGAGTGCCATACATATCCTGCAAGCGACAGACGGAACATATCAGGATAACATACCTCAAACAATCCGAAATACAACCCCACTCCGCAACCGTACGCAACGTATGCATGTCCCAACGAGAAACATAACGAAAATAAGATAGGCCACTATCAAAAACTGTAACGACCAAACATTACGACACAAAAAGGAATAAAACCGTAACGGACAGATGCTCCGCATACAAGACACAAAATACGCAATATATTCCCGCAAACGCCGCCATACGATATAAGACGGGAAAGACAACGAAATACCGAAACCCACAAAAGCATACCCCATACAGCAATGTCCCAACAAACGGCAAAGGGAAACAAGTCCAATCCCCACCAGCAAAGCATCAAAAAGAGCATCATGTCCCGCGTGCGGGTACTGTATGTTCTTTTCGCCTTTATTGCCGTAGCCATATTCGTCATGATACTGCTTACGCAGTACGGCCCGAACGGTACTCCGCTACGCAACCGTTCCGACCTGAAGTGTTACAAGACCATCGAAATGCCCGCTTCGCGCGGCAACATATACTCCCACGACGGACGCATACTCGCTACCGACTCCCCGTCCTATCATATCTTCCTTGACTTCACCGTACTAGACATGAGCGAGGAGGAGTTCGCTGCGCAGGCGAGAATACTCGCCGACAGTCTCAGCCGTGTCATTCCGGAATATTCGTCATCCTTCTTCCTCAACCGCCTGCGCGAAATACGCACCAAAGCTCTGCGCGGCGGACCGGGCAGCCAGAGTCAGCGCCTGATACGACAGACCGTCAACCAGATACAACTGGACCGTATGTGCACATTTCCCATTTTCAACAAGGGACGTCTCGGAGGCGGCTTCATCTACACGCAGGACTCGGAGCGTTACAAACCGTTCGGCACCCTTGCAGCGCGCACGCTCGGCAAACCGGGCGAGTTCGGCCTCGAAGCGTCGTTCAACGACGAACTGTCAGGCAAGGACGGCCACAATCTGTGCGTGCGTCTCGTACGCGACGTATGGGTACCCGTAGTCGACAAAAACAACGTGGAGGCAGTCAACGGACGCGACCTGATAACCACAATAGACGTCAACATGCAGGACATAGTGGAAAGCGAACTGCGCAAACAGATACTCTCAAAGAACGCGACATGCGGTACTGCCGTCATCATGGAAGTGGCTACGGGCGAGATACGCGCCATCTCCAACCTTACGCGATACGGCTCTACCGTCCGCGACGACATCAACCATGCCATAACCATGCGCTGTGAGCCGGGCTCCACATTCAAGCTCGTCTCGCTCATGGCCTTGCTCGATGAAGCCGGCTACGATCTCGATTATCCGGTGGACTGCACCGAAAACGGTCGGTATTATTACCAGCTCAAACCCGGCGGCCGCAAATATCTCGTGGAGGATTCGCATGCCGTAGGCACGGACGCCACCCTGCTCGATGTCATGGAACAGTCATCGAATATAGGGTTCGTGAAGGTGATAGACGCAGAATATCACGATGAACCCGAACGTTTCGTTGACTTCGTAAATTCGCTGGGACTTAACCGCGCTGTAGATATTCAACTCTCCGGCGGACTGAAACCGATCATCAAGGATCCCCGCCGGAAAAAGGAAACCGCCTGGGACGCCATATCTCTCATGAAAATGTCCTACGGCTATGCCGTCGAGGTCACCCCTATGCACACACTGATGCTCTATAACGCCGTAGCCAACGACGGACGAATGGTGGAGCCTAAACTCGTCAACGCCATAATGGAGAACGGCCATGTCGTGGAACGTTTCGATACCGAAACCGTCAACAGGAAAATATGCAGCGATCATACGCTGAAAGAGGTGCGTCGCGCCCTCGAAGGCGTCGTCGAACACGGCACAGGCTCTCTGATGAAAAATCCGAACTACAAGGTGGCAGGCAAAACGGGTACCGCACAGGTGGCCATGAAAAACAGAGGATATTCCGACGCAAAGGGAGGTCGCGACTATTTGGCGACGTTCGTCGGCTATTTTCCTGCCGACAAGCCGCGATATACATGTATCGTGGCTATCAAAACCTATTACGGTCCCGGCAACCGTAACTCCTTCTACGGCGCTTCGCTGGCGGCGCCGGCATTCAAGGCAATAGCCGACAGGGTATTCGCCCTCGAAGCAGATTGGCACGCCCCTTTGGGCAAAGACGAAAGCACGGCGATAGCGGACGTAAAGGGAGGCAATCTGCAAGAGATACGCACGGCATCCGGACGGCTTTCGGTACCTGCCGACGTAAGCCGGCGCGAAAGGGGCTGGGGTACGACCACTACCGACTCGCTGGAAGTCGCGGTACGCCCTATACACCCGGTGCGCGACACCATGCCTTCGGTGAAGGGCATGGCGCTCAAGGACGCTTTGTTCCTGCTGGAAAGTCAGGGATTGCGCGTACATTTCACCGGCAAGGGAAAGGTAACGTCGCAATCCATACGCGCCGGATCGCGCATACATGAAGGCGATGCCGTCACCCTTACCCTAAGACCCAACTGACCTGTCCGAATCCGTCTCTACAGACGAAAAACGGACGACGAAAGGAACGTAGCCGAAAGTGTTGTGACGTACGGTAAATAATGAAAGGTGGCCGATCGCTTTTTGTGGTAATCGAACAATGCATTAGCCGTGTTTGCCCGTGCGACTCGACATACAGCTATATCGCATAGCGTAACCGGCTCAGGCTTCAACGAAGACGAAGACAACCGTAACGCCCCGACGACAGGCTACATGAAAACAGACTGACAACGAAACGAACATATACGATACGGACACATAGACCGAAAAACGACGGAAATACCCTCATTGCGGCAACCGTCGGCCGCGAAACAGTAACGGAACGAAAGCATAACAGCAAAAAATATGAAACTGACAGATCTTACCTCTGACATAGAAATCACCGGAAAAGCGGGCGCCGCCGATGCGGACATATCGTCGCTCGGATTCGACTCGCGCAACATAGGTAAAGGCGGATTGTTTTTCGCAGTGCGCGGCACGGCAGGCGACGGTCACGACTACATAGCCTCGGCTACGGAACACGGCGCTTCGGCGGTCGTATGCGAACGGCTCCCGGAACGCATCGACGAAAACATTGCCTATATCACCGTCGCCGACAGCGCCGCAGCCGTAGGCCTCATAGCCTCACGTTTCTACGGCTATCCGAGCAGACACCTGAAACTCGTCGGCGTAACAGGCACCAACGGCAAAACGACGACCGCCACCCTCCTGTACGACATGTTCCGCGGCCTCGGCTACAAGGCGGGTCTCATATCTACCGTCGTATACAAGATCGACGAAGAGGAGCGTACCTCCACCCACACCACTCCCGACGCCATACGTCTCAACGCCATGCTGGCCGAAATGGTAGAACGCGGCTGCGACTACTGCTTCATGGAGGTCAGTTCGCACAGCATAGTACAGGAGCGTATCGCTGGACTTCATTTCGCAGGAGGCATCTTCACCAACATAACCCACGAACACCTCGACTACCACGGCACGTTCGCCGAATACATAAAAGCCAAAAAACGTTTCTTCGACACCCTGCCTCAGGACGCATTCGCACTCGTCAATGCCGACGACCGTAACGGCAACGTCATGGTGCAGAACACGGCAGGCAAAGTCAGCACATACGCCCTGCAACGTTTTGCCGACTTCCCTTGCCGCATCATCGAAAACACGCCCGAAGGCATGCAACTCGAATTGGAGGGGCGACAGGTGTGGACACGTTTTCTGGGACGTTTCAACGCCTACAACCTCGCGGCAGTCTACGGCGCGGCACGGCTGCTGGGCGCCGACCGCGACGAAGTGTTGCGTATACTCAGCACACTACGACCGGTTAACGGCCGTTTCGACACGCTCCATTCCCCCGCAGGCATCACCGCCATAATAGACTATGCCCACACGCCCGATGCGCTGAAGAACGTGATCGACACCGTGAACGAACTGCGCAACGGCGCCGGACGCCTCATCGTGGTCGTCGGATGCGGCGGCGACCGCGACCGGACTAAACGCCCTGTAATGGCCGACATAGCGCTGCAAGGCGCCGACATCGCCATATTTACCTCGGACAATCCGCGCCACGAAGATCCGGATGCCATACTGCACGAAATGACTGCGCACCTTACGGTATCCAACAAATGGCTCGCCATAACCGACCGTCGTCAGGCAATCCGTACCGCAGCCACCATAGCGACCAAAGGCGACTACATACTCATCGCCGGCAAGGGCCACGAGACATACCAGATCACCGGCGATGTCAAAAGCCATTTCGACGACAAGGAGGAAGCGCGCACGGCACTCGGCATGGACAACGCATAAAACCGCAGCCGCGCGCCTGACGCCATTACCCTTCCGTTAACAAAGCTCATACCGCCCGACACAACCGGCTGCCGGACAATCCATTGCGTAATTAACCGATTATTTGGACGGAATCCCGGCAAAATAAGCTAATTTTACACTCGATTCCGACTACGGAAAGTTGTACGATTCAAACGAATATCAATGCTTTACTCTTTACTCGAATATCTCGAACGACATTTCGATTTCCCCGGAGCGGGACTTTTCCAATATCTGTCGTTCCGCTCCGTATGCGCCATCATAGTCGCGCTGCTTATCGGCGCCATTTTCGGTCGCAGAATTATCAGAATGCTGCAACGCCGGCAGATAGGCGAAGAAATACGTAACCTCGGCCTCGCCGGACAAATGGAAAAACGGGGCACGCCCACTATGGGAGGTCTCATCATACTCGGCGCCATGCTGATCCCAGTCCTTCTGTTCTGCGACCTCGGCAACATATACGTACAACTGCTCATCGTGGCCTCCGTATGGCTCGGCATAATAGGTTTCGCCGACGATTATATAAAGGTATTCCGCAAACACAAGGAGGGGCTGAAAGGCAAATTCAAGGTGATCGGACAAGTGGGACTGGGAATAATAGTCGGAACCACGATGTGCTTCAGCAAAGACATCGTGGTTATGGAGAAAACCACGGCACAACACGCCACAATTATCTCCGCCGAAACGGATACCGCCTCTGCCGGCGACCCTGCCATGGAGGTATACGACAACAAGGGAAAGGCACACGCGCCGAGTATCGGGACTGAAAAACACAAGACGGCCAAAACGACAATACCGTTCGTGAAAAACAACGAGTTCGACTACCACTGGCTCGTCCCGACCGACAAATCGTGGGGCGATGCCGTAACGTGGATCATATACATTCTCGTGGCCATATTCATCATCACGGCAGTCTCTAACGGCGCCAACCTTACCGACGGCCTCGACGGTCTGGCCACAGGCGTCTCTGCGGTCATAATGGTAGTCATGGGTGCGTTCGCATATCTGTCGGGTAACATAATATACTCCGACTATCTGAACATAATGTATATTCCGGGCAGCGGAGAACTTACCGTATTCGCCGCCGCACTCGTCGGAGCACTTATAGGTTTCCTGTGGTACAACTGTTTTCCGGCTCAGGTATTCATGGGCGACACAGGCAGTCTCGCCCTCGGAGGCATCATAGCCGTCTTCGCCCTGCTGCTGCGCAAGGAACTGCTGCTGCCTCTGCTATGCGGCGTATTCCTCGTGGAAGCCGTATCGTCCATGATACAGGTATCATACTTCAGATATACCAAACGACGCTACGGCGAAGGCCGCCGATATTTCCTCATGGCGCCCATACACCACCATTACCAAAAGAAAGGCATTCCGGAGAATAAGATAGTCGTAAGGTTCTGGATCGTCCAGATACTCCTCGCGGCGCTCACATTAGTAACCCTCAAAATACGATAACGACCATGAAAGCGATAGTTCTGGGCGGAGGCGAAAGCGGATACGGCTCCGCAGTACTGGCCAAGGTCAAAGGTTGGGAGGTGTTCCTCTCGGACAACGGCAGGATAGATCCACGGTACAGTTCGGTACTCGACCGTTACGGCATCGAATACGAACAGGGAGGGCACACTGTAGAACGTCTCATGGATGCCGACATAGCCGTGAAAAGTCCCGGTATACCCGATACGGCTCCCATAGTCGTGCAGTTGCGGGAAAAGGGGATACCTGTAATCTCGGAAATAGAGTTCGCAGGACGTTACACCAAAGGGAAAACCATCTGCATAACCGGTTCCAACGGCAAGACCACGACCACGACCATTGTGGGAGAAATACTCAATGCTGCCGGATACGACTCGGCCGTAGGCGGCAACATCGGCGAGAGTTTCGCCTATACGGTGGCTACCGCCGACAAGGAATGGTACGTTTTGGAACTTAGCAGTTTCCAGCTGGACGGCATCGTGGATTTCCGTCCCGACATAGCCGTCATCACCAACATCACACCAGATCATCTGGACCGTTACGGTTACGATTTTCAGAACTACATAGACAGCAAATTCCGCATCATCATGAACCAACGGCCGGAAGACTATTTCATCTACAGCAACGACAACATGGTCATGGGACGCGAAATAGCGTTGAGGTTGCCCGGAATGCAAAGATTGCCGTTTTCAGCCAAAACCATGCCCGGCTGCATGACCTCCGACGTAGACGACGTAACGCGTGAAGGCACAACCAACAGATTCCGCACACCGGAAACCATGAACGAACACAGCGTACCGGTAATCGACGACGTCACCACGCACATCTACCCCGGAGCATTCCCAATGACCGGTAACCGGTTCCGCGCCACGGTAGACGACCGCTCGGTTATCGTAGACCTTTCACGCATGCAGATACACGGCCTGCACAACGTATACAACGCCATGGCCGCCGCACTCGCCGCACTCGCCGCAGGCGTCGACGCCGATACCATAACTTCGGTATTGTACGGTTTCCGTGGCGTCGAACACCGCATGGAGCCTGCCGGAGAGGTCGACGGCGTCAGATATATAAACGACTCCAAAGGTACCAACGTAGACTCCACATGGTACGCGCTGGACAGCATGACACGCCCTACGGTGTGGATCGCCGGCGGCACGGACAAGGGCAACAATTACGACACGCTCCGGGAACTCGCCTCCTGCA
The DNA here is from genome assembly GCA_947852905.1 of uncultured Tidjanibacter sp. GTDB lineage: Bacteria > Bacteroidota > Bacteroidia > Bacteroidales > Rikenellaceae > Tidjanibacter. The sequence goes on from CANTVF010000008.1 coordinate 103,505, forward strand.
AGGTCAAGGCGCTCGTCTGCATGGGCGTGGACAACGGCAAACTGCTCGACAGTTTCCGCGACGTGGTACCTGAAATATACGACACGCACTCCATGGAGGAAGCTATGCGGATATGCCGCAAAATAGCCGTTCCGGGCGATACGGTACTGCTTTCGCCGGCATGCGCGAGCTTCGACCTGTTCAAAAATTACGAAGACCGCGGACGACAGTTCAAAGCCGCCGTCGCAGCCATGAAGTAAGCCCTCGCCAACACAAGATGAACGACGACAGGCACAAATACGACGACAACTGCTTTACGGACGACGAAAACGCCGCCCGCGATCTGTTGCGCGACATCAATTCCGGCAAACAGAGCACCGGCGACCGGCATGAAGCCCCGCACGCACAAAGCGTCGATACCGCCGGTCGGAACGAAAATTCCGAAGGACAAAGATCTGTCCGCCCGCAGCGCGAGGGCAACGGAAACCGCAAGCTCAAAAGCGGGCGCACGGGAGAAAAACATACCACAGCCGAAGTATTCGACACCATACGCCGTACAATCCCCGACGAATGGGTAGAAGCCGGCAGCGAAACAATGCGCACGGTAGGAGCCGAAGCGAAAAAACTCTCCGAAGCGGGAATGAAGCTGGGGCGCAAAGCCAAAAAGAAGAGCCGCCGCTGGATAGACGCCATTTTCGGAGGCGACAAGGTGTTGTGGACGATCATCATCGCGCTGCTCATATTCTCCATGTTGCTGACGTTTTCGGCAACGGTCTACAAGCCCGGCGGTACGCCGACGGCCAAGCTCATCAACCAACTGGTCTTCATCTTCGCAGGTATCGGTGCACTGCTCGTGGTACACGTCGTCAAATACCAATTCTACGGCCGCATAGCCAGTGCCGTATTCTATGTGGGACTTATACTCACCGTCCTCGCCATGCTTATCGGTCCCGAAGGGGCGGGAGCGCGACGCGACCTCGACATTCCTTTAGTGCATATCCGTTTCCAGCCTTTCGAGATTCTGAAAATCGGATTGATAATGGTACTGGCCAAACAACTAGCACGGCGCCAGAAAAACATAGAGAATACCCCCATACTGCCGAGCTTTAACCCTGTTTCGTGGCGGGACGATGCACAGGGCAACGTCGACATAATACGCAATGAAACCATTCCCGTCCTCGGTCCCATAGTCGTAACCTGTATCGTGACGTTCTTTTCGGTGGGCAACTCCACCACGCTCATAATAGCCACGACCTGCCTGGTGATGCTCTTCATAGGACGTGTCAGAATGGCCGACCTCGGCAAAATCGTGGGGGCTGCCGCGATAGGAGCCGTTATACTCTTCGCCGCAGGATTCGGACGAAGTTCCACGGGTCTGAGCCGTATGGCGAGTTTCAAACCGGACATGATAACGAAACACTCGCGGCTGAACAGCGACAGTATAGAGATATACGCCTACCCGGATATAATAACCGAAACCGGCAAACGCATACCGGCCGAATCGAACCAGTCCATAAACGCCAAAATGTCTATAGCGTCGGGAGGTTTTTTCGGCAAGGGCCCCGGCATGAGTACCCACCGTTCCAATCTGGAGGAAGCCGAGAAAGACTTCGCCTACGCCTTCATCATCGAGGAGTACGGCGCGTTGGGGGGCCTCATAATACTTATGCTCTACCTGTGGTTCTTCTTCCGCACCATACAGATATTCAAGAAGTGCGGGACGGCTTTCCCGAGCCTTCTCGTCCTCGGCCTCGGCCTCATGGTCGAACTACAGGCCATGATACACATGCTCGTCTCCGTAGCCCTGTTCCCCATAACGGGACAGCAGCTGCCGCTGATAAGCAAGGGTGGCTCATCGCTCGTCTTCACGCTCATGGCCATGGGCATGATTCTCGGAGTGAGCCGCCAGACCTCGGAACGAACGCTCGACAACCCCAAAGGCGAATCGTTGCTCGAAAAGGGTTGACGACCGACCCCGTCCGAAAATACGATACCCTTTACTGACTACCGGACAGTTGCACCCGGTTACGAACCTTAATGAAAAACCTATAAACATGGAAGACCGTAAACTCAAAATCATACTAAGCGGCGGCGGCACCGGAGGACACATATATCCGGCCGTTGCCGTAGCCGAAGCCCTGAAACACAAAACCGACGGCACGGTAGAAATACTGTTCGTGGGAGCGCTTGGCAAAATGGAAATGGAGAAACTACCCGCGCTCGGCTACCGTGTGGTAGGACTGCCTGTGGCCGGACTGCAACGTAAAGTGTCCCTACAAAACCTCGCGTTGCCTTTCAAAGTCATGAAAAGCATACGGGAAGCCCGCCGCACCATACGCGAATTCGGAGCCGACGCCGTAGCCGGATTCGGAGGATATGCGAGCGCACCGGTACTGTGGGCTGCACAACGCATGGGTATACCCACCCTGATACAGGAGCAGAACTCTTTCGCCGGGGTGACCAACAAGATTCTGGGACGAAAGGCAAAGAAAATATGCGTAGCCTACGACGGCATGGAACGCTTCTTCCCTGCCGACAAAATAGTATTCACCGGCAATCCGCTCCGCGGCAATTTCGCCGAAGCAGCCCCCGTCGACAAGGCACGCAACCATTTCGGCCTTAAGAACGGCATGCCCACTCTGCTGATAGTCGGAGGCAGTCTCGGAACGAGGACGTTGAACGAAGCCATGAAACACTACGTGACAAGTCTCGAAGGCCGTCCGAGTCCGGTGCAGATCATATGGCAGACGGGCAAATACTACGAAAAGGAGATGAACGCATTCATGGAAGGCCGCAACGCCGAGGGTATATGGCGCGGCGCATTCATAGACCGCATGGATTATGCCTACTCGGCCGCCGACGTCGTCATATCCCGTTCGGGCGCAGGAAGCGTTTCGGAACTGTCGCTCGCAGGCAAGGCCGTAATTTTCGTACCTTCGCCCAATGTGGCCGAAGACCACCAGACAAAAAACGCCAAAGCGCTGTCCGACAAGGGTGCTGCAATGCTGGTACCGGACGACAGGGCTGTCGCGGAAGCTATCCCCACGGCAGTAGAGCTTCTCGGCGACGAATCCCGCCGCCGCAGTTTGGAGACGGAAATACGCAAATTCGCCACTCCCCGTGCCGCCGCCGACGTAGCCGACGAAATATTGCGTCTGATACAGAAACCGTAAGCCGCACCGCATACTAAATAACGGCACACAGGAAACGGTGTCCCCGATCGGACAGTCTTCTTATGGCAACCGCAAACCGCATCATATTCGTGCCGGCCGCTAACGGTACGCCAGACCGCCGACCGAAACGAAACTGAAGCCGGAATAACGACAAGCACCGAACAACGACCGGACAAGCAGCTACGACACGGCATACAACTATGACAGAAACGGCGCCGAAACAGAAAATAATAAAACGCGACAGCGGCAACGGATGACAGTAAGTAACACCGCCGACAGAAACAAAGATGAAGCCGGAATAACGACAAGCACCGAGCAACGACCGGACAAGCAGCTACGACAC
>CANTVF010000009.1 GCA_947852905.1 uncultured Tidjanibacter sp.
CACCCTTCACATCCGTCGCCGTGTTCAGCATTCCGGAGAACTGCAAGCCCTTCACTTTCTTGGCCACGCCTACCAGTCCGGAAAACTGTACACCCTTCACATCCGTCGCCGTGTTCAGCATTCCGGAGAACTGCAAGCCCTTCACCTTCTTGGCCACGCCTACCAGCCCGGAAAACTGTACACCCTTCACATCCGTTGCCGTGTTCAACATTCCGGAGAATTGCAAGCCCTTCACCTTCTTGGCCACGCCTATCAGCCCGGAAAACTGTACACCCTTCACATCCGTTGCCGTGTTCAACATTCCGGAGAACTGCATACCCTTCGTCTTCCCCGTGGCGTTGACCAGGCCTCCCAGTTGCAGACCGTTGTATGAGTCGCGGGTTAAGTTTACGAGGCCGCCTATGGCCACACCTTTGCCCTCGTTGCCGATGTAGTTCACAGCTCCGGCCAGTTGCAAGCCAGCCGCATCGTGCAGTATTATGTTGCCGAGGCCGGCTATGGCTAAACTGTTCTCGTTTTTCGATAGCCCCATCAATATGTTGACCGATGCTCCGTTAGTGTATTCGGCGGCCATGGCTCCGTTGGTGCTCAGAGGGTGTACGAGGCTGAGCTGGAATGCGGAATAACGGTTGTTGTCCTGTGCGTTCGTTGAAACGATATAAAACAGGCAGAGTACGAAAGTGAAGATTTTTTTCATGGTAATGCGGTAATGAAGTTATATCGATCGCATGTAGTCGTAACCTTTACGTGGACGATACGGTTGCAGGACGGATTGCTGCAACTTTAAATGGTACCTGCGTACAAAGATAATTGTTTGGCCGGGTATGTAAAATGACAACCGCACGATATACTGTTGTTTTCGTGGCAGGCGGTCGGATAATGCGGCGTTATTCAGACTAGGGCGCTTATCATGTAGAAACTGCCGCCTATGAATATCATATCTTCGGGACCGGCGAGTGCACGGGCACGTTCCAAAGCTTCCTTCGGCGTGCGGCACGTCTCTCCGGCGAGTCCGTGACGCATGCCGGCAGCGGTCAGCCGTTCGGCAGGCATTGCGCGCGGGGAATCGGCCTGCGTGAAGATGTAATATGCGTCGCGGGGCATCATGTCGAGGATGTGTTCCACGTCCTTGTCGGCGGCTACTCCGAGTACCATGTACAGCCGGTCGTAATGTTGCATGGCTATTTGGCGGACTATTTCCCTCATGCCATGTGTGTTGTGTCCGCCGTCGGCTACCGTCAGCGGTGCGGAGGACAATATCTGCCAGCGGCCTGTAAGTCCTGTCGATGCGGCGGCATGGCGGCACCCCTCCCTGAATGCGTCTTCGCTTATGCCTATGTCCGTCGTGCGGCGCAGAGTGTCCACGGCGGCGCATACCGTAGCGAGGTTTTTTCGCTGATATGTGCCGAGCAGGTCGAGTGTAACCTCTTCTGTCGTGCCTGTGCGCAGATCGGTCACAGTGAACGATTGCGCCTCGGTGCGGTGAGCTTCCTCGTTCGGTACGCAGTCGAACGTGCGGTCGGCGAACACTATTTCCGAGCCGCATTCACGGCACCGCTCGCGGAATACGGGCGCGCTCTGCGGATCGCTTTCGCCGATGACAACCGGTACGCCCTGTTTTATGATGCCGGCCTTTTCGGCGGCTATGGCGCTTATGGTGTCTCCGAGTATGTCGGTATGGTCGAGCCCTATGTTCGTGACGACGCTGAGCTGGGGGCGTATTATGTTGGTGGCGTCGAGCCGTCCGCCGAGTCCCGTTTCTATTACCGCTATGTCGGCTCCGGCCTCCGCGAAGTAGGCGAATGCCATGGCCGTGGTCAGTTCGAAATAGGAAAGGCCGAGTTCCTTGATATTATCGGCATGGCGTGTCAGAAAATCGGCGACGTAGTCTTGAGGCGCCATGGCGCCGTCGAGACGTATGCGTTCGCGGAAGTCGTGAAGATGCGGCGATGTGAACAGGCCGGTGCGGTAGCCTGCCGCACTGAGTATGGAGGCGAGCGTGTGGCATACGGAGCCTTTGCCGTTAGTGCCTGCTACGTGTATGGTCCTGTATGAGTTCTGCGGGTCGCCCATGATGCGGCACATGGCCGTAATGCTGTCGAGACCGCCCTTGTATGCGGTACGTCCCGCTGTCTGGAACGACACCAGATTGTCGTTCATGAATGCCAACGCTTGCGAGTAGTTCATCGCGTTATGTTTTATGTTTTACGGCTTTCTGTGCAATAGTGTGCATCTCGCCGGCGGGTGTTTCGCCCGACGAGTCGCTATTCCACGATGTGGGAACGCTTGCGGAAGCGGTACACCACGAAGTATAGTATGGACAGTAGGAATACGTATCCTCCTATTCGTCCGAGATAGTCGCCGTAGGCGGCGTAGAAAGTCACCTTGTCGGAGAGCGGCAGTTCTCGCGTGATTATGCCGCGCACGTCCCAGCCGAGCGTCTGGAGAACGTCGCCGCGCGGGTTTATGAATCCCGAAATACCCGTGTTGGCGCTGCGGCCTATGTACCTGCGCGTCTCTATGGCTCTCATTCGCGAGAACGAGAAGTGCTGTTTGTAACCGGGGGTGTCGCCCCACCAGCCGTCGTTGGTGACTACGAAAATGACCTGTGCGCCGCGGGCGGCGAAAGTGGCGAAATGCTCGCCGTAAACCGATTCGTAGCATATCGGTGCGGCCGAACTGACCGTGGTGCCGTCGGCGGTGCGCAGTCGGAATATGCGGTAGTAATTGTCAGTGCCGAGTTGTCCGGTTGTGCCTCCGAGGTCTATTATGAATTTGGAGATCGGTTTCAGGATGTTCATGAACGGCATCATTTCCGTTCCGATGACCAGTTTCGCTTTGTGATGCACCGCGACGCGGCCGGTGGAGTCTATTGCCAGCGCGCTGTTGTAGACGTCGTACCACCATGTCCCGTCATAAGATTCGCGTGCCGTGACGGAAGCCTCCGATTCGTCGGCATAATGTTTCAGTGTGGTAGCCCCGGCGATGAATTGCGCAGACGGCCTTTGCGTTCGGATAAATTCTATGTACCGCCTTACCGATGGGGAGCCGACGAGGTTGTGTTCCCATATGTTGTCGTCCACGGCCGTCTCCGGCAGCAGGATGAAATCGACGTCAGCGGGAGTCTGTGCTGCGAGCGACAGCATGATGGCATCCTGTTCCGACTGCGGCATTACGAATTTTTCGGTATAAGGCTCGATGTTGGGTTGTACGGCAGTCACCTTTACCGTGCGCGATGCAGGTTCTTCCCAGCTCAGGTATATGACGCCTGAGATTATAAGCGGTATGGCCACCCATGCCGCCTCGCGTATCCACCAACGGCGGTTGCGGACGGTCAGCGCTTTGTAAAGCAGTAGGTTGGAGACGAGTACCCATAACGAGCCGCCCAGTACTCCGGTGTATTCGTACCATTGTATCGCCCAAGTATCGTTTGCGAAGCCGTTGCCGAGCAGCAGCCACGGGAATGAAATCTGGCCGTTGAGGTAAATGTATTCCGCTGCCAGCCAGCCGCAGACCAGTACCACGAACGACAGCGGCTCGGCGCTGCGTTTGCTGACGTAATGGTATATCATGAATACTCCGCCGAAAAGTACCACCTGTACTATCGTCGCGGCGAATACCCCTACGGGGGCGGCGTTCCATACCCACCATATCGTAGCTACGGACCACAGCGTGAATGTCAGTGCGGTCCAGCCCGCCATACGCCAGAAGTCTCGGCGCGAGGGACCGTAGCTGCGGCTTATGAGCAGCAGCGGCACCAGTGCCGCGAGCAGTGTCAGACCGGTGATGCGCAGCCAGCCGGCCGCGAGCAGGATTACGCTGCACAGTATGAGTAGGACTTTCCGTTTCATCGTATAATCGTTTTTGTCGTGGGGCGGTTTCGCGGTTACGGTTGCTGCCGCACCTTTGGTTTTCTCGCGTATGCATGACGCGCACCGCAAATATAACGCATAATTTCGATGTTGCGGATCGCGTGCGGTTTTCTCGCAGGTGGCGTCTGAATATGAATGCGGCAGACGGGTGTGTCCTATTGTGAGTGAGCCTTGCGGTGCAGTATGTCGGGTGCGTGTAATAAAATCATCCGGAGAGGCGGTTTATACGGTCATTCTTACTACTTTTGTAACATTATAGCTGCGGATTATTCCGCCGTTAACGGCTTTGTCCGGGACTATATGCAGTACCTTAGCCGTTACGATACGGATATGGCGGTTGCCCGTGCAACGGTGTGCCGATGAGGACTGCCGTAATTCCGTGTCCGGTGTGTTTGTCATGGCAGAGGCATCTTGCGTGCGGCTGCGGCTTTTATGATCGTCATTTCGTATGTGGATAGATATATTCGTTCGTGGAATACTTATAGGGCTCGTCGTCTCTATGTTTTCGATAGGGCCGGTGGGGGTGTTGTGCATGCAGCGCACGCTCAGCAAGGGGCAGAGTTCCGGATTCTTTTCTGGTGTCGGAGCGGCCATGGCCGATACGGTATATGCCACGATTGCGTTTTTCGCTCTCGCCTTCGTCCATGATTTCGTCGAGAACAATATCTTCTGGCTGAAGATATTCGGCGGCATCTGCGTAGTGGGTGTGGGAGTGTACATATTCTTGCAGAATCCGGTGGTGCAGATACGTCGCAACCGTTCCGGCAAGGGGTCGCTGTGGCGCGATTTTTTGTCCATATTCCTATTCACGATAGCCAATCCGGTCATTACGCTCGTCTTCGTGGGGCTGTTCGCCATGTTCGGCATAAGCAACGATGCCGGCGATCTGAACGGTGTGGCTATGCTCGTTGGCGTACTCGCCGGAGCCGTGGGTTGGTGGTTTCTGCTTTCGGTACTGCTCAACATTTACCGGAAGAGGTTTCGGCCGCGTTACCTGTTGTGGATGAACAGGATTGCCGGGCTGTTCGTCATGTTGCTCGGATTGATCACGGTCCTTTCGTCTATTCTTAATTTTCATCTCGATGCATTCCTCTCAAGATAATACGGGCCGTAGGCGGATCGTCATTGCGATAGACGGTTTTTCGTCGGGCGGCAAAAGTACGTTCGCCAGAATGCTCGCCGCGCGGCTGGGCTACATATTCATAGATACCGGCGCCATGTATCGTGCCGTGACGCTTTACGGACTGACACACGGCGCTATAGACGGCGACCGGGTGGATGCCGATCGTCTTGTCGGAATGCTCGATGACATAGATATCACTTTCCGGTTCAACCCTGCCCGGCAGGCGAGCGACGTCTATGTCAACGGACAGTGCGTCGAGGACAGGATACGCGGCATAGAGGTGAGCCGTGCGGTGAGTTCGGTGAGCCGCATTCCGGCCGTCAGGAAGAAACTCGTTGCCCTGCAGCAACAAATGGGACGCGACAAAGGGGTGGTTATGGATGGTCGCGACATAGGCACGGTGGTGTTTCCCGATGCCGAGTTGAAAATATTCATGACCGCCGATCCGCATGTGAGGGCCGAGCGCCGTTACCGCGAACTCGCTGCGGCAGGCGAGACAGTTTCCCTCGAAGAGATAGAGCGTAACATACGTGAACGCGATCTGGCGGACCAGACGAGGGAGATAAGTCCGTTGCGTAAGGCGCCGGATGCCGAAGTGCTCGACAACAGTCGCATGACCGTGGAGGAGCAGCTCGCATGGGTGGAGCCGCTGATAAGGGAACGTACCGGAGCTTGACGGCGTCGCGGCTGATAGGTACGGCGGCGGTTGAATGGGACCCGTTGAAGATGCGGCAAGAAGAGAGTATGAGGAAACTGAGCCTGTCTCAGAGTGGGACGTCGCGTTGCACAACGGGACGTTTAAAGGCGAAATAATTACGGAGTCGTATCATGGAGAATAATAAAAAGGCTATATCCGCTGAAGGGGGGATCCGTATAGAGATAGATCCGGATTCGGGTTTCTGTTTCGGCGTGGTGAACGCCATTTCGAAGGCGGAGAAGTCGTTGGCGGGGGGCGAAGTCTTCTCGCTGGGCGATATAGTTCATAACCGGCTCGAAGTGCAACGTCTGGAGGAGTTGGGGCTTCGGACTGTGGAACACGACGATCTGCCGCGGTTGTCGGGCAAGAGGCTGTTGATTCGTGCGCACGGAGAACCGCCCTCGACCTATCGGGAGGCCGAGCGTTTCGGAATAGAGATTATCGATGCGACATGTCCCGTGGTAGCCAACCTGCAGAGGATTGTGGCCGACGCCTATCGCAGCATGGCCGAGTGCGGCGGACAGGTGGTGATTCTCGGCAAGCACGGTCATGCCGAGGTGGTCGGACTGGCCGGACAGACGCAGGGTAATGCCGTGATAATAGACGGCGAAGAGGAACTCGACGCCGTGGATTTTTCCCGTCCCATATATTTTTTAGCCCAGACTACACAAAGTCTGGACCTGTTCGGACGGCTGGCCGAAAAGATAATGCAGCGTTCCCAGTGTCCCGACAAGGTTACGATACGCGACACAATTTGCCGTCAGGTATCGAGCCGGGAGGCTCATCTGCGCGAATTTGCGGGGCGTTTCGATGCGGTGATATTCGTAAGCGGACACAAAAGCTCCAACGGTAAGGTGCTTTACGGAGTCTGCCGTGAGGCCAATCCCCGGTGTTACAATATAGAGGATTGCGGAGAACTGCGCATGGAATGGTTCGATGGTTGCCGTTCCGTAGGAATATGCGGGGCTACGTCCACTCCGCAGTGGCTTATGGAGAAAGTCGCTGCTCAGGTGGAACTTTTGTTGCGGCAAAAGTCTTAGTTGACAGAATAAAACGACTTCGGCGGACGTTCTTGGAAAAGACGTAGTCGAGGATTGACAAATAGGTGATTGGAATATGAAGATGAGTACTGGAAAATATATACGCAGGGCGGTCGGTTATTTCGTCAAGCTGCTCGTGTTGGTAGTCGTGCTGTACCTGTTGCTGTTCGTGACGGGATCGGCCAAGGTGAGTGCGGAGTTGTTCGTGCGCGAATTGGTCACGACGCCTCGCGGATTGATATTGCTCGCCGCGCTCGCTGTGTTGTCGGCGTTCTATCCGCGTTTCGGATATGTGAGCCGTAAGATAGACGGCGTTTCGCTCGATGGCGACCGGGAGATGATAATCAATGCGTTCCATTCGGCCGGGTATGTTATGGCCTCGGAGGAGCAGGGGCGTAGGATGAGTTTCAGGGCGAGTTCGCTGTTGCGCCGGTTGTGGCTTACGTTCGATGATGCAGTGACTGTGACGGCCGCGGAAGACGGAATATTGCTTGAGGGAATACGTAAGGAGACGGTGCACGCCCAGTTCCGTATAAACACATATTTGCAGAACAGACGATGAAAGGCATGAGAAAATACGCGGCGGCTATCGTAGCGGTATTCGCTGTCGCTACGTTGACGGCGGCGCCGCCCGACGGATTCCGTATGGGTCGCGGTATGGAGGTACTGGTCAATATGTTCAGAGACATAAACCTCTTTTATGTGGACGAGACCGATCCGGACGAACTGTTGTCCGATGCGGCTGCCGGTATGACGTCGGGACTCGATCCGTATACGACGTATATTTCGGAAGAGGATATGGCTACGTTCGCCATAATGACTACCGGTCGTTACGGCGGTGTGGGGTCGCTGATCCGGCGCAAAGGCGATCATGTGGTATTCGCGGAACCGTACCAGGGGTCTCCGGCCGACAGGGCGGGGATCGTTGTGGGCGACAAGATAATAGAGATAGGCGGCAAGAATGCTGCCGGCATGACCACCGAGCAGGTGAGTGACATGTTGAAGGGCGAGCCGGGAACGAAAGTGAAACTGCGCGTGGAGCGTTTCTATACGGGCGATACGGTGTCGATGGACATAACACGTGAAATCATCAACATTCCCGGAATTCCTTATTACGGTATGGTGAACGACAGTATCGGGTATATACTGAACATGGATTTTACGGACGATGTGAGCGGCGACATGCGTACCGCCGTCATGGATCTCAAACGGCAAGGTGCGAAAGCGTTGATACTCGATTATCGCGGCAACGGAGGCGGTATAGTGCAGGAAGCTGTCAAGATCGTTTCGTTTTTCGTGCCGCGAGGTACGGAGGTTGTCAGTCTCCGGGGGCGCAACAGCGACGAGGACGCCGTATTCGTTACGCAGAACGAACCGATAGATACCCGGATGCCGCTCGTTGTGCTCGTCAACAACGCTTCCGCTTCGGCGGCGGAGATAGTGGCCGGATCGTTGCAGGATCTGGACAGAGCCGTTCTTATGGGGCGGAGAACGTTCGGCAAGGGGTTGGTACAGTCCACGCGGCCGCTCGGTTACAACTCTTATCTGAAGATAACCACTGCGAAATATTATCTGCCGAGCGGACGGTGCATACAGGCTATCGACTATGCCCGTCGTGCCGAGGACGGAACCCTCAGCTACATCCCGGATTCGCTGATTCGCGAGTATCGTACTCGTGCCGGGAGGAAGGTGTATGACGGGGGCGGCGTGATGCCCGATGTCAAGCTCGATGCGGAATTCGTGAGTCGTTTCGCATATGTGGTATATGGCAAGGGATACATTTACGACTTTGTGGACGAGTTCATGAAACGGAACGCGGACAGGGAGATCGTACCCGGAGAGTTTTCGCTTACGGACGAGGATTATGCGGATTTCACCCGGTTCATGGCCGATAAGGACGTGGAGTGGGAGTCGGAAACCAAACGTATTCTCGGACAACTCAAAAGTGCGGCCGAGGCAGAACGGTACGACGAGGCGATAGGCGGATATGTAGAGGCGATAGAAGCCGACCTGAAAGACGATGTCGCGTCGGGACTGGTGCTGTACAGGCAGGAGATAGAGGAACTGATAGAAAACGAAATAGTGATGCGGCGCGCTTACAACGAGGGCGTTATAGAGCATAATATGGATAAGGATACCGATATACAGGCGGCTGTGCGGTTGCTCGGCGATCCGGAGCGTTATCGTTCCATATTATCTTCGCAGGATACCGAAAGAAAATAACCTCCCAGGATGCCGTGCGGCGCAGGCGGGCGGTAAATCTTGCGGGCGGAATGGTGTTCGTGGCAATATGAAAACTAAGGGTAACTGGAATCTAAGGGGGTTGGAAGGGACGTCCATATCGTTCCGCAAGAAGGTGATCCTCATATCCGTGGGGCTGGCCATAGGTTGCATTACACTTGTGTTCACATATTCCATGGCACATCAGTTGCGCGAGAAGGAGAATTACGAGGTGCGGCTGTGGGCCCTCGCCATAGAGACTATGGGGCAGTTTAGGGCCGACGATCCTCTGTTGCAGCATATTATGGACAGCCGTAACAACATTCCTTTTATCCGTACTACGGAGGATTACGAAGTATTGGGCGCCAATCTCATTCCCGACAGAATATTGTACCACCCCGATCTGCTGAGTCACAAGCTCGATCAGCTGGCGCGGGAGAATCCTCCGTTGCAGATAACGGCGTGGGACGGATCGAAATATTATATCTTTTACGGTAACTCCCGCCTGCAGAAGACGTTGACAGTATTCCCGTTCATTCAGATCGCCGTAGTGTTCATATTTCTGGGATTCGGATTTCTGACGTTACGCTCCTCGCAGGAGGACGAACAGAACAAGGTATGGATAGGGCTTGCCAAGGAGACCGCACACCAGCTCGGTACGCCTATTTCGTCGTTGCTGGGTTGGATAGAGTATCTCAAGAGCCAGAATATAGATTCCGAGGTGGTCGAAGAGATGAACAAGGACCTCACCCGTCTCATGAAGGTGGCCGACCGTTTTTCCAAGATCGGATCGGAAACGGTACTCTCGCCGGCCAATGTTAACGAGGTGGTCGGCAACAGCGTTATGTATTTTCGCACGCGCGTGCCCAAGAATGTGACGTTGAGCTATAACGGATTGGCCATAGCGCCGGTGCAGGCCATGCTGAATACGGCGCTGTTCGAATGGGTGGTCGAGAATCTGCTCAAAAATTCGCTCGATGCCCTTCAGGGGCAGGGCGAAATAGATGTCCGCATATCGGACGATCTGGAATGGGTGTACGTGGATGTGAAGGATACGGGCAAGGGGATGCCCAAATCCAATTTCAAAAAGATATTCGAGCCGGGATTTACGACAAAAACCCGCGGGTGGGGGCTCGGCCTGTCGCTGAGCCGGCGCATCATCGAGGAGTATCACGGCGGAAAGATATATGTGGTGGATTCCGAGCCGGGCAAGGGAACGCTGATCCGTATAGCCTTGAAGCGCATGTATATGTAACGTGCGTATTAGTCCGTTCCGAAGCGGACGTGTAGCGGGGCTGTATGGGAAAAGCGCGAGACACATGTTTTCGGGAGTTGGCAGGCGGCCTGTCCTTTCGCATGGAACTGGCGATGCGGCAGAGTGGACATGTGTCCCGTGAGCATAAGATAGTGCGCCGAACGGATTGTTTGTCGGTATTTCTGGCATGGAGTTTTTGTCGTTTGGCGTTCCGGTACGGCAGGCGAATGCGGTAGGCGTTTCGGGAATGCGCGTCGCAGTGGTTGGCCGGGGGCTATGCTTTTGCGATGTAATCGGGTCGGCGTTTTGAAAACTGATTTTATTTTATGGACGACTGTTTGCATGTTGGTTTCGGTCAGGAAGTGCCCGTCGTGTCTGTCGCAGAGTTGTCGGCAGACAGCGTAGCCGTACCGTTACATGACAGTGTCACCGTATGCTTAGGTGCCGATTCTCTTGCGGCAGTCGATTCGTCGTATGTGCGGCTTGTCGATTCTATAGCTCAATTCGACGGCATGTCGGCGGTTGCGACGGTGCATGCGGCAGTATCTGCAGACAGCGTTTTCGGGAGCGCGAGTTATGTTCCCTCAGTAGCGGCCGTATCGCAAGAGTGCCGTCCGTCGGTTGCGGCCGGAGCCGGATTTCAGATATCGGCGTTGATACTGCTGGCCGTATACGTATGGCTCGTGTTCCGACATGGTGCGGACGTGGAACGTGTCATGCGTTTTGTGTGGGGGAAAAGAGGTGAAAACGGTCGTCATGCGGGAGCGGAACAACCGGCTATGGATGTGCGTATCGGTTTTATGGCGAGTATGCTTTTGTCGGTAGGCATAGCGGCCTTGAGGATAGACGAGGTGTGGAACGGCTCGCAGCTCGCCTCGCAATTCCCGGCGGGTGCGGCATGGGTGCTCGTATTGGCGGCTTCGGTCGCCGCTTTGCTGGTATTGACATTGCAGGGGGCGGTACTGAAGTTGGTCGGTGGGATTACTTTCAGCCGGGAGTTCGTCGAAGCACTCCTGATCAGGCGGCAGGCTTTTTTGTCGTCGGCCGCGACGGTTGCCACGCCTTTGGTGCTGTTTGCCGCAATATCGCCGGCGGGGGTGTCAGAAGCGGTTTTGTGGGTATTTGTCGCAGTAGTCGCCTTGCATGTTACGTTTTACGTTCTCAGTTCTCTTTTCCTGTTTATAGGGCAAAAAGTTTCGATTTTGTTTTGGATTTTGTACCTTTGCGTCGTCGAAGCGATGCCGGTCGGCATCCTCGCTGTCGGCATACTGCGAAGTATGCCTTCGTAATACAACGGTAGAACTAAAACGGTTTTAGAGTTGAAGATCAAGAAAATATTAGTTTCGCAACCGGCTCCCGCCGTAGTTGAGAAATCGCCTTTCTACGAAGTTACCCAGAAGCATAATACTAAGATAGATTACCGCCCTTTCATAAAGGTGGTGGGTGTCAGTCTGAAAGAATTTCGCAGCCAGAGGGTTGAGATTCTCGACCATTCGGCCGTCGTATTCACCAACCGCAATACGGTGGACAGTTTTTTCCGTATTTGCGAGGAGGCGAGGGTGACGGTTCCCGAAACGATGAAATATTTCTGCAATACGGAGGCTATCGCCCTTTATCTGCAGAAATACATAGTATACCGCAAACGTAAGATATTCTTTGCGGACGGTAAGTTCGACTCGTTCATGGAGTTGATCCTGAAACATAAGGAGGAGAAGTTCCTGCTGACGCTCACCGAGCCGAACAACGGCGAGATTCCGGATACCATGGCCAAATTGAAACTCAATTTCTCGAAAGTGGTGCTTGCCAAAACCGTGGCGGCCGAACTGGAAGGGGTGGAGCCGTCGGATTACGATATGCTCGTGTTCTACAGTCCTTCGGAAATATCGACTGCCGTATCGGTTTTCGGTGCAGAAAAGTTGCCTGTAGTGGCGACGTTCGGTAACGGTACGGCGTGTGCCGCCGCCAATGCCGGTCTAACAATAGGCACTATGGCGCCGATGCCGGGAGTACCGTCCATGGCCAAAGCCGTCGAAATATATATAGGCAAGGTCAATGCGGGACAGACGCCTGACCCGGTGGAGATCGACGGCAAGGTCTGCGGCAAGGCCGCCGAATTTCTCAAGTCGCAGGAGGTAAAACCGGGACGCAAGGCGAGACAGCGTAAGAAACCGGATGCCGAGACGGAGACGAAAACCCAAAAAGCATCTAAATAATCGGCTGCGTCAACTGTCCGTTGCAATATAGGCGTGCTGGGAAAAAGCCCGCACGTATTCCTGCACATGTTCGCAACATAATATTACGTATGATCCCGTATTCCGCGTATGACGGTATGCGGGATCATGCGTTTGTTACGGTCGGTCTTGAGGGTCGGTTACGATTGTCGTGAGTTACGTTATGCGTACGGAAAAAGAATATGCGGCGTGTGTTATCGGCTTTATTATCATGACGACTGCATGTCATGACGTTTCGTATCTGTGCGTTATGATACGTGATTATGATTCGGACGTTTCCGTATTTCGGTCGCAGGTTGTCCGAAACCTACCGTGCGGTGCATTCTTTCCGGGAATTTATGGTATTTTTGTGTCGGTATGGATAATTCGGGTTATACTGTCGGACACACCTTGTCGCGCGGCGAACGTCTGCGCGGCGATAAACGCATCAGACGTCTGTTTACCGGCGGAAAGAGCGGTTTCGCTTTCCCGTTCAGGTATTATTATGTTCTGGATGAAATGCGCGACGGCGCTCCGCCCGTCTCCATGCTCGTTTCCGTGCCGAAGAAAATGTTCAAAAGGGCTGTCAAACGCAATTTGTTGAAACGTCGTACCCGCGAGGCGTTCCGGTTGAACAAGGGGACATTGGCCGATAAGGCTGCGTCAGCCGGCATGAGTGTATCTATTGCGTTTGTATTTTCGTCCAAGGAGGCGCTCGATTATGCGGCGGTGTGCGGCGGCGTGAAAAGAGCGCTGTCCGTGATAGGCGGAAAGCTGGATACAGCTATAGACAAAGGCAAGTGCGGAGCGGGCGAGTCGGAAAAGTTACTGTAATCATGAAAGCCGGTCGGATCATAAAGCAGGTGGCGGCGTTCCCGTTCGTGGTGCTGATAAAGTTCTATCAGCTCTGCATATCCCCTTTCACCATGCCCGCATGCCGTTTTACCCCTACATGCTCGGAATACGCTCTGCAGGCTGTCAGAAAATACGGCCCGTTGAAAGGAGGTTGGCTGGCCGTCAGGCGGATATTGCGTTGCAATCCGTGGGGCGGACACGGATACGATCCGGTGCCGTGACGTTTTACACGTCCATAGCAGGGCGACGTGGGACATGTTTCGGGAAAAAATAGTAACTTTACGGTGAATGGCTGAAAATCGTAATATAAATCACATAATACCATAAGAGTATGTTTTCAAAGGAGACTTATGCGAGACGCCGCGAACTGCTTCGCGAAAGGGTTTCGCGCGGAGGACTTATCCTGTTGCCGGGCAACAGCGAGGCTCCGAGAAACTATCCCGACAACGGATACCATTTCCGTCAAGACAGCAATTTCCTCTATTTCTTCGGCATCAAGTTGCCCGATCTGGTCGGTCTGCTCGATATAGATGCTGGCGAGGACTGGCTGTTCGGCGACGATCTGTCGATGGACGATATAATCTGGACGGGGCCGCAGCCGACGGTGAGCGATCTCGCCGCACGGTGCGGTGTGGTGAATACGGCTCCGCTGGCCGTATTGCAGGAGAAGCTGACGCTGGCTATCCGTCGCGGACGGCCGGTACACTTCCTGCCGCCCTACCGTATGGACAATAAGATGAAGATCGGCAAATGGTTGGGCTTGTGTCCGGACAGCATTGCCGACCGCATATCCATAGAGCTGGCCATTGCGGTGGTGTCGTTGCGTGACAAGAAATCCGACGAAGAGATTCGCGAAATAGAGGACGCTTGCGAAATAGGGTATCAGATGCACACTACGGCCATGAAAATG
Organism: uncultured Tidjanibacter sp.; assembly: GCA_947852905.1. GTDB lineage: Bacteria > Bacteroidota > Bacteroidia > Bacteroidales > Rikenellaceae > Tidjanibacter. The sequence continues at coordinate 14,183 of CANTVF010000009.1, forward strand.
TGCCGCCCCGGTGTACGCGAACGCGACATAGCCGGAGAGATCGAGGGTGTGGCTCTGAAAATGGGTGAGGGCGTTTCGTTCCACTCCATAGTTACGCAGCATGGCGAAACGCTTCACAACCACAGTCATGACGGAATACTCGAAAGCGGGCGTATGCTTCTCGTGGATGCCGGCGCCGAGAATCTGATGAATTATTGCAGCGACTTTACGCGTACATATCCCGTGAACGGCAAGTTTACTTCCATGCAACGCGATATTTACAATATAGTTTTGGCCGCCAATGCCCGTGCGTTCGAACTCGCCAAACCCGACATGCTTTACCGCGACGTGCATCTCGCTGCCGTCAAAGTTATCGTCGAGGGACTTATATCGCTCGGAATAATGAAAGGCGATGCGGACGAGGCTGTAGCCGCCGGAGCGCATGCCCTTTTCATGCCTCACGGACTCGGTCACATGATGGGCATAGACGTCCACGATATGGAGGATATAGGCGAGAAATACGTAGGTTACGATCTCGAAACAGAACGAAGCGCACAGCTGGGCGTCAGCAATCTCCGTATGGCGCGTCGTCTGCAGGTCGGCATGGTCATGACCGACGAGCCCGGCATATATTTCATTCCGGCGTATATCGCCAAGTGGAAAGCGGAAAATACCAATACGCAGTTCATAAACTTCGACAAGCTCGAGCCTTATATGAATTTCGGCGGCATCCGCATCGAGGACGATCTGCTCATCACTCCTACCGGTAACCGTATTCTCGGCAAGCGCCGCATACCGGTGACTGTCGAGGAGATCGAGGCTTTCATGGCCGGGAACTGACGGTTTGCCGAATAATTTCAGGTCGGCGTGCGATATTCGAATCGCACGCCGACTTTTTTTATATAAGGGTTTTCCGCTGCCGGTGTTCTTGGGGGCTTGGCGTTTGCGGTTATAAGCGGCAACGGATATGCGGTGTCGTAACGGAATATTGTCGTAGCTGTCGTATTGTGTCTGTCGTGCAGATTTACAGTTGTTTATTGTTTTAAAACTATTTGAATTTAGCGTTTTATTTCGTCATTTTGTGTTAGCCGGCGTTGCAGGCAGTAGTCTGCAATTATTTTAACCTTGTTTAACTGCTATTTTAAAAAAGAGATGAAGCGTTTTCACAAATTAGTCGTGCCGCTGTTGGCGGCAGCCGCAATTGCGTACGGTTGTACGCAGACGATAGAGGAGGTCCAGTTTATAAAGCTCGAAGAGACGGCATACTCGTTCCTCGGCCAAGGAAACGGGCCGTGTACGATTGCTGTCGAGGCGTCGGGAGACTGGGATATCGAGATTTCCGCCGCATGGGTGAGGCTCGTGGAGAAGACCGCCGGCAATATAGTGATAGAGGTGGACGATAACGAAGCATCGGAGGACCGTGAGGCACATATAGATTTTATGTGCGGCGACGCTTTCGAGACAGTCAGGGTATACCAGCTCGGTGATACCTACCTGCCGTGGACATTCAGGTATCCGATTGAATTCTGGGGCATAGCCATATCTCCCAACGGACGTTATGTAGGCGGCCTGCTCGAAGAGTTACAGGAAGACGGATCTTATATTTATAATGTGATCGTTATAGACACGAGTACTGATGAGAGGAAAACCGTTGCGAGCGTCCCTGAATCTATGTATTTGTTGGGAGCGGTCGAAGCTATTACGGATCAGGGCGTTATCTTTATATATGACGATGCCTCGCTCGGTTGCGTGGCTTTCGATCTGGACGGAAATTCTTTCCGGCCGCAAAGTATGGCCGGATTGTCGGAAGAGTGTACGGTATACGCCTCGTCGGCGGACGGCCGGATCTGGACAGGGGATATTGTAAGTTACGAAGAAGATGAGCAATACGGCAGAGTTCGTTTCTTTAATCCTGTCGTATGGATAGACGGCGAACCGGAAGTGTTGCCTCTCCCTCCTCTTAATTACAGGGACCAGCCGATATTTGCAGGCGTGATAGCCAGAGGTATGAGTCATGACGGCTCAGTGATTTACGGCAGTACTTGGGAAAATACCGATCACGGTATGGTATATTGGAAAAAAGGAGCACAGGGATACGAGGTGGATTATGTAGGTCAGGATGTCCGTAAAGTCGAACACGTGACGTTTGAGAAGAACGGAGAAATTATTGAAACCGTGGATGTGTGCGGCATGACCATATATAATGAACGTATGAATTGCAGCCCTTCGGGACAGTATATAGCCGGAACTTACCGTACCGAGGATAGGAGTAGCGGGACATTTGCAACGGCTGCTTATCCGGCTTTTTTCAATACGGAAACCGGTAAGACGACTATTTTCTGGGATCTTCAGGGTACGGGTACTACCGTGACGGACGATGGTATAGGATTTACGACCGATGGAGATGTGCTCTGTACGTCGGGACAAGTCGTGGATGTTGAAAACGGTGTCGTTTTGGGAAGCGTTCAGGAATGGGTGAGGGATGTTTACGGATATGAAGTCCCGGTCAGTTATATAGACTATATCGGACCTGACGGCTCAATAAGGGGCGGAACGCTCATCGACGTTATTTCGACGCTAAAGAATGTGAATTGGTATATGGTGCCTAAAGCGCGATAAGTGCGGGAGTGGCTATGTGCATTGTATTTTACAATATGGTATAAAGAAATATTGAATAATATATTATGAAAAAGATTATTCATTTTGCATTGGCCGCGGCCATGATAGCGGCAGTGTCTTGCAATAACCCGGGTGACCCGGAAAGAGAACCGTCGTTAACCGTCAATCCTTCCGAATTGACTTTCGAGGCCTCCGATACAGGCGGGCAGATTGTGCAGGTGACCGCAGTAGGTATGGAGTGGGAATTCTCTGTGAACGATGAGACGGACAAATGGTTGGACGTTGTGCGAGAAGACGACGCCCTTCGCATATCTGTGACTGAGAACTTGCGTGCCGACGGGCGTAGCGGTATAGTAATGGTAAGGTCGGTCGGTACGGCGAAACCTGTAGAGCGTATGGTGACTGTTACGCAGCGCGGATCGGACGATCCTGTCGAACTGTCCTTGGAAGTAGTTCCCGTTTCGCTGACGTTTGCCGGCGAGGGAGCCGACAGTCAGGATGTCGAGGTGACCGTAGGCGGCGATCTGGAATGGTCGGCGGTTGCGGCGGAGCATTGGATAACGGTGACGCCGGTCGAAGGCGGATTCACGGTCGCCGTTGCCGATAATCCGGAAACCGACGAGCGCAGGGGAACTGTCACCGTGACGCCCGATGCCGATTCGGTAGAGCCGGTCGGGGTGAGCGTAATACAGGAGGGGAAGGTGCTGCCTCCCGAATTCAGCGTGGATAAACAGGAACTGTTTTTCAGTTACAACCTTTTGGGTGAAGGCGGTAATGCGCAGAAAATAAATGTTCATGCGGTGAGCGTGGAATGGGATGTTTCGATAGAGCCTGAAAAAGAGGGTGACGATGCCGGTTGGCTGTCTTTCATGATAGATTATATGGCGGTGTCTGCCATAGTCGAAGCCAATAGGAGTTTCGAGGAACGTACGGCTTATGTCGTGTTCACGACCGATTGGGACGAAGTCCCGGAAATCAGGGTAAAGGTGACGCAGGAAGCGGCCAAGGAATATCTTTCCACATTGACCGGGGATGTGGATTTTACCGGTCGTGTGAATAAAATGAGAGGCGAATTGTGGCCGTCGCAAAGTTGGGCCGATGCCGATATTGCCGAATGGACAATGGCGCTGTACGGCGACGGGGTGGAATACAATGGAGGCATATACTCCGGAGAAGGGGTCGTGTTGAAATTTGATTTGATTACGGATCGTGTCGACTTCAACGAAGAGAATGTCTATTACATAGAGTCGCGTAAGTACGAAGTCGTCCCGGCTACAAATGCGGACGGTAGAAGAGCCGGAACTGTGCAGGCCGGTAGGGCGGCTACGTCGCCGTTCAACCCGTATCCGAACTTCTATTATTTGGAATATGGCGGAGGCGAAAACGTCAGTGCATCGGCGCCAGTGACTTCCGGCAGCGTGGAGGTGTCGCGTGACGGTGAGGAGTATACTTTCGTGGTGGATGTGTACGATGATTTCGGTTGGCACATCACCGGAACGTATACCGGTCGGTTGGATTTGACCGTAAACGGAGAGATTGAGGAGAATCCGGAAGGATAGATTAGGTTGATAGGGTAAATGGAAATGTGCCGCAGGAGTATTCCTGCGGCACATTGGTTTATGGATTTACGGATGTCGCGTCAGGCTTCGCCCATGTTGTTGAACGGTTTGGGACCGCCCGCACCCTGCGTTATATTGATGCGCCCTATGTTCGATTCGTACCGGGCCACGTTTTCCTGCAACGAGAGCAGAAGACGTTTGGCATGCTCCGGTGCGAGGATTATCCTGCTCTTGACCTTGGCCTTGGGGAGTCCCGGCAATACGGCCGCGAAGTCGAGAATGAACTCCGATGCCGAGTGGGAAATGATAGCGAGGTTGGCATAGCTGCCCTGAGCGACCGCCTCGTCGAGTTCTACGTCGATCTGATGTTTTTCGTTTGCCATGATATTGTATTTTTTATGGCGCGACAGCCGTCCGGAGACCGTTGCGTGCCGTTGCTATATGTTTTCCGTTTTCAAATATAGTCGGATATATCTTTATTCACTACGATTTTCCGACCGAGTTATTGTACAAGTTATTAACAAATCGTTTGCCGGAATGCTTCCGGAATGCGATTTTTTGTCCGTAAAATGACTTTTCGGAAGCCGACGTTGGCGGTAATGGCGGTTTTCGGGCGGAATATTTGTACGTCGGAACGGACGACTATTCCGTGCGGGTATGCCGTCAGTGGTTGTCGGCGGTGGGATCGTACAGATATTTTTCGCGCAGCGTTTCCGGTCGGACGCCTATGGTGCCGGTCAGAAAGTCGTGTACGGAGCCGTAACGTGCGGTTATAGTGTCGAAGGCTGTATGCAGAAATTCGCGTCTTACTATGAACATGGGTTTCAGTTGAGGGTATTGGTCGGTATACCAGTCGTATTTGCCTTCGAGCATGCTGTTGGAAACCATGTAATCTTCCGTTATGATGTGTTCCGGAACTCCGAGTGCGGAAAGCAGAAGAGCCGCGGCCATGCCGGTGCGGTCTTTGCCGGCCGAACAGTGGAACAGTACGCCTTTGCTGGTGGGGTCGTGAAGTATCTCGAAGAATCTGCGGAAACAGGAGACGGCTTCGCCAGAGGTAACGAGTTCGCCGTACATGGCGTGCATCATGGCGTCGGCTTCGGATTCGGTCGCGTTCATGTATGAGGCGGTATCGTTCAGTCTTCCCGGAGTTATGGGAAGGTGTATACGCTGTATGTAGGCTGGCAAGTTGCGGTCGGGCGCTTCGGCGGTCTCTTCCGCGGCGCGGAAATCCACTACGGTGTCTATCGGTACGGAGGCGAGGTATTGCGCTCCCTGCGGCTGCAATGCATAGAGGTCGTCGGAGCGTATTAGCATTCCCCACTTCAAGAGCCTGCCGTCCGAAGTCGGATAGCCGCCCAGATCGCGCATGTTGTAGCTGCCTTCTACGGGCAGTCGCCGCTCGGCGGTTATGACTCTGCACGAAGGTGCGGTAAACTTGAAATATGTGCGTCGGTCTCTTGGTACGTCTACGGTAAATTCACCGCCGTTTGTTCCGGATAGTATGGGTTTGGTGTTCGACCGTGAGACATGTTCTTCGGTATCTTTTGACGCAGGGACGGCATGCAGTCGCCATGCTTCCTCGCAACGGATATGCAACCGCGCTTTGTCGCAGCCGGGTTTTCTGGCGACCGTTATGGTTTCGTATGATGATTTCGTGTCGTTCATGTGGCTGATAAACGGTTGTCGGGGTGTCAAGACAGGTAGATGCGGATACCCGATAGCGGGCGTGCATCGTTTTATTCTCTGTTGTGCGAGTCGATCCAGATTGTCACGGGACCGTCGTTGACGAGTTCTACTTTCATGTCGGCGCCGAATACGCCGGTGGGGATGTCTTTGCCCAGAGCCTCCGAAAGCGTAGCGTGAAACCGTTCGTAAAGCGGAATGGCCGTCTGCGGAGCGGCGGCACGTATGTATGATGGGCGGTTGCCTTTCTTCGTAGATGCCAACAGAGTGAACTGGCTTACCAGCAATACGTCTCCGCCGGTTTGCCGGATGTCCATGTTCATGACGCCGTTCTCGTCGTCGAAGATGCGCAACCCGGCGATTTTACGGGTGAGCCACTCTATGTCGTCTGGCGTGTCGTCGTCGGCTATGCCGAGCAATATGAGCATGCCTTTGCCGGTTTCGGCCGTTTTGCGTCCTTCTATCGTTACCGAAGCGTGCAGGACTCTTTGTATCAATACTCTCATGCGTAGCGTTTTTCTGGTTAACGTAATTATGAGGATCGTCGGTATGCCGTTTGCGGATTTAACGTCCGCTGTGTTTGCCCCGCAGGCTGCCGTCTTTGTCCCGTTATGCCCGGATTTTGACGACCAGTAGCCCAAAGAGGTATCTGTCCGAATGGCGATCGTTTGCCGCATGTTCGGTTCCTGCAAACCTGTATCGCACCGGATGTCATACGGTCGGAAATGCCGGTATGCCGCACCGTCGGTAAAGTTACCGCTGCGGGGGCGTCAGTGCGCCTCCAGCCAGTTATCGCCTATGCCGTAGTCGGCCACTAAGCGCACCTTCAGATCGGCGGCGCCTTCCATGGCTCGGGTCACTATTTCGACGACCTTGTCGCGTTCGCTGCGCAACATGTCGATGACGAGTTCGTCGTGTACCTGCAATATCATCTTCGAGCGGATGCCCTGAGCCCGGAACTCCTCGTATACGCGGTTCATCGCTATTTTTATGATGTCTGCGGCGCTTCCCTGTATGGGAGCGTTGATCGCGTTGCGTTCGGCGAGCGACCGTACCACCGAGTTGGAGGAACGTATGTCCGGCAGGCTCCGACGGCGTCCGAAAATGGTCTCCACATATCCTTTGTCGCGGGCGTCGTCGACTACCCGCTCCATGTATTCCTTTACTTTCGGATAGGCCTTGAAATATCCGTCTATGATCCGTTTGGCCTCGTCCATGGATATGTTGCCCATACGCTGTTTCAGCCCGAAAGCCGATATGCCGTATATTATCCCGAAATTCGCTGTTTTGGCTTTGCGCCGTTCTTCGGCGGTAACCTCTTCCAGCGGTACCCCGAACAGTCTTGATGCCGTGGCGCGGTGTATGTCCTCTCCGTTGCGGAATGCCTCTATGAGCGCTTCGTCGCCGCTCAGGTGTGCCATGAGACGCAGTTCCACCTGCGAATAGTCGGCCGACAGTATCTGGTGGTCGGCGTCCGACGGGACGAAGGCTTTGCGTATCTGACGTCCCTGACTGGTGCGGATAGGTATGTTCTGCAGGTTGGGGTTGGTGGACGAAAGGCGTCCGGTGGCCGTCACCGCCTGATTGAACGACGTGTGGACCCTGCCCGTTACGGGATTGACGAGTTGCGGCAGAGCTTCGATATAGGTGGATAGCAGCTTTTTCAAGCCACGGTATTCGAGAATCATGCCTATGACGGGGTGTCGGTCGGAGAGCGATACGAGGTATTCCTCCTCGGTGCTGTATTGCTTGGTTTTGGTACGCTTGGGTTTGGGGTCTATGCGGAGTTTCTCGAACAGGACGGCACCGAGCTGGCGCGACGAGTTGATGTTGAGGTCGCTTACCCCGGTTATTTCGCGTATGCGGCGTTCGATTTCGTCCATTTCCGCATTAAGCTCGCTGCCGTATTCGGCCAGTCTGTCGGTGTCTATCTTTACGCCGGTCATCTCCATGTCGGCCAGCGTATTTATCAGCGGCTCCTCTATGTCGCGATAGAGCTTTTCGAATCCCATGGAGACCACCTGCGGCCACAGGATGTTTTTCAGGCGCATGGTCACGTCCGCGTCTTCGGCGCCGTATTCGGATACGAGCTCTATCGGAACGCGGTCCATGGTGAGCTGTTTGGTGCCGCGGCCTATGAGCGTTTCTATCTCTATGGGCGAGTAGTTCAGATAGAACCGTGCGAGATGGTTCATGCCGTGTCTCGATTCCGGATCGAGCAGGTAGTGGAGTATCATGGTATCGTACTTGAAGCCCCGGACGTTTATGCCGGCGGCGGCCAGCGCCATGATATCGAATTTTATGTTTTGTCCTATCTTCGCTATGTTCCGGTCCTCGAGCGGATTGCGCAGTCTGGCGAGAAAACCTTCCTTGTCGCCTTCGCTTATCGGAACGTACCATGCTACGGATTCTTCTATACAGAACGATATGCCGACTATGCGGCTGGTGATCGTGTCGAAGCCCGACGTCTCCACATCGAAACAGAACGCTTCGCTGTTTTCGAGGCGTACAGCCAGTTCCTCAAGCCCCTCCGGTGTCGTCACCGTAGTGTATGTGTGCGGCGTGTCGGCCGCCGTGCGATAAGTAGTTTCCATTTGGAACATGTCGGCGTCGGCGACTGCATTCTCTTTTTTTACGGTTTTACCCCCGGTTACCGGATTGCCGAACAGGTCGCGCTGTTGCGGTGCGTTCTCTTCCGCGGAGTTGGTTTCATGCTGGAGGGTAGGGTTGCCCTGACGTATTACCCCGGAGAACGGCGACGCTTTTGCGCTCTCCATTTCCCGCAGGAACATTCCGAAGTCCAGTTCCTTGTATATTTCGCGCAGGGCGTCGCAGTCGGGATCGGCCATTTCCAGTTCCGCAGGTATGAAATCCACGGGCGAAGCGGTGTCTATGGTGGCCAGCTTCTTGGATAGCAGCAGCTGGTCTGCGTTGGCGAGTATGTTCTCGCGCTGTTTGCCTTTGAGACTTTCTGCGTTGGCGAGTATGTTCTCCACCGTGCCGAACTGGTTGACGAGCTTGACGGCACTTTTCTCGCCGATGCCGGGGACTCCGGGTATGTTGTCGGCGGCGTCGCCCCACAGGGCGAGTATGTCTATGATGAGGCGCGGATCGTCTATGCCGTATTGCGCTTTCAGTTCGTCGCATCCTACGATTTCGACGCCCTCGCCGTTTTTCCGTTGTTTGTATATGTATACGTTGGGACGTATGAGTTGTCCGAAATCCTTGTCAGGCGTTACCATGTAGACCTCGTAACCTTCCTTGTCGGCCTTGTCGGCGAGCGTTCCTATTACGTCGTCGGCTTCGTAGCCGGGCACTTCGAGGCACGGTATGCGCATGGCTTCGAGTATGCGCTTTATGTAAGGTACGGATACGATTATGTCTTCCGGCGTTTCCGACCGGTTTGCCTTGTATTGCGGATAGAGTTGGTTGCGGAAGTTCCCGCCTTTCGGGTCGAAAGCCACGCCGAGATAGCGCGGCGCCTCCTTCATGATTATGTCGCGCAGGAACTTGGTGAATCCGAATATGGCCGATGTGTTGATGCCTTGCCTGTTTCGCATGGGGCGCCCCATGAATGCGTAGTAAGAGCGGAAGATGAGCGCGTATGCGTCGAGCAGATATATTCTTTCCATGTCTGAGCGGGAATTTCGGTTGTGGAGATGCGTGAAAGGCGATGCCGGCCGCGCGTGGCATCTACGCGGCGGGCGTAGTATTTGTCAGGGAACAGATCAGATGTTGTCGGCAGCGAACCATTCGGCATAGGAGGTCGCCGTTTCGTGCAGACGTACCGAGTGCAACCTGACGCCTTCGGGCAGTTCTTCGGCTATGGTATGCGCGAAATTGGCCACGAGATTCTCGCACGTAGGCTGAAAATCGACGAAGCGCAGTTTGTCGAAACGTCCGTCCAGTGCCGCGAACATCTTTTCGTTGGCGTCCGTGCGCGGTACCAGTAGGCTGTGGTCGTAGACGTCTACTATGCGGCCGCCGACTATGCGCTTGAGTACTCCGAAGTCCATCACCATGCCGTATTTCGGATTGGCCGGATCCTGACACGGCGTGCCTGTCACGGTCACGAAAAGACGGTAGGAGTGTCCGTGTATCTCCTTGCACGGCCCGTCGTATCCTTCGAGCATGTGCGCCATTTCGAACGAAAACTCTTTTGTAACTCTTATGCGGTCCATGGTTTGCGGTGTATTGTCGTTATTCGAGGTATTTGACGTCTATCTGGCGGTTGAACGACTCCACGAGGGATATGAACGTCTCGGTTTTCAGAACGCCGTCTATAGGCAGTATCTTTTCGAACAGCGTCCGCATGAGATGTTCGTTGTCGAGACAGTATACCTTGAGCATCATGTTGTACTCGCCCGTTATGAAATGGCACTCCACTATTTCCGGAATGCCTTTCAGCGTTTCGACGGTCGTCTGGTAGTGCGACGGGTCGGACACTCTGATGCCGACGAGGGCACACACGTCGAAACCCAGCATCTTGGGATCCACTTCGAGTCTGGAGCCGAGTATCACTCCCATTTCGTCGAGTTTCTTGACTCGCTGGTGAATGGCTGCGCCCGAAATTCCGCATTCGCGGGCTATTTCGAGAAACGGCATGCGGGCGTTCTTGATGAGGTGCTGGAGTATTTTGCGATCTATCGCGTCTATTGCTGCTTTTGACATCGTTGTAGCTTTTTCGTTTCTGCGGCATGTACGGATATACCCCTGTTCCCGTGCTGTCGTATGTTTTTGAAATAACCATTCCCGCCTGTTGGGACGGGAATGGTCTTGTTTTGCGGATGTGTCTCGCTGCGAACTATTTGAGTACGCCGAGCTCCTTGCCTATCTTGACGAAGGCGGCAACGCACTTGTCGAGATGCTCCCTCGAATGGCCAGCCGATACCTGTACCCTGATGCGAGCTTCGCCTTTCGGTACTACCGGATAGTAGAATCCCGTCACGTAGATACCCTCGTCGAGGAGCTTCTTGGCGAATACCTGCGACAGCGGAGCGTCGTAAAGCATCACTGCGCATATTGCCGAACGGGTGGGTTTTATGTCGAAACCTGCGCCGATCATCTTGTCGCGGAAATATTCCACGTTTTCGACGAGTTTGTCGTGCAGGGCGTCGGACTCCTTCAGCATCTTGAACACTTCGAGACTGGCTCCTACCACTGCGGGCGGTACCGAGTTGGAGAAGAGGTAAGGACGCGAACGCTGGCGCAGGAGTTCGATGATCTCCTTGCGACCGGTGGTGAATCCGCCTATGGCGCCGCCGAATGCCTTGCCGAGCGTACCGGTGATGATGTCGATCTGACCGCGCACGTTGTAGAGTTCGCTGACGCCGCGACCGGTCTTGCCGACAACGCCTGCCGAGTGGCATTCGTCTACCATGACCATAGCGTCGTATTTCTCGGCCAGCTTGAGTATCTGATCCATCGGAGCGACGTTACCGTCCATGGAGAATACGCCGTCGGTAACGATTATGCGGAAACGCTGTGCCTGTGCGAGTTTGAGCTGTTTCTCGAGATCTTCCATGTCGGCGTTCGCATAACGGTAGCGGACGGCCTTGCACAGACGCACGCCGTCGATAATGGATGCGTGGTTGAGCGAGTCGGAAATGATGGCGTCCTGATCGGTCAGCAGCGGTTCGAATACGCCGCCGTTGGCGTCGAAGCAGGCCGCGTAGAGAATGGTATCCTCCGTACCGAAATAGTCGGCTATGGCTGCTTCGAGCTGTTTGTGTATGTCTTGGGTACCGCAGATGAAGCGTACCGACGACATGCCGTAACCGCGCTCGTCCATGGCTTTTTTGGCTGCCTCCACGAGCCTCGGGTTGTCGGAAAGGCCGAGGTAGTTATTAGCGCAGAAATTAAGCACTTTTTTACCGCCTACTTCGATCTCGGCGCGCTGAGGGGATTCGATGATCCTTTCCTCTTTGTAAAGACCGGCTTCCCGGATACCTGCGAGTTCCTTTTGCAGGTGTTCTTTAATTTTTCCGTACATAATATTTTGTTAGTTAAGACTAATTCCGCGATTATCTTACAGACTGTTAGCAAAAGTAGCGCATTTGCGGCGGATCTCCAATAATAATCTTAAAAATATTGCAAACCCTTACCGTAATGTTGTCGAGGGGGCGTGCTCGCGGCGATATGCGTAACGATTCGTAATGTGTCGGCGGAGGGGGAGCGGCGCCTTGTGCGTTCGCAAGTGCGGGTAGGCTGCCGGGCATGTCGGGCAGAGTCCCCTTGTTGCCGTTATTTTTCCGGTGCGGCCCAGAAACGTGCAGCGTCTGTGGTTACGATTGTTGTGGCGGAAATTTTGAACGGAACCATATCCGGCGGAACGAGTGCGATGTCGTACCCTTCGTCTGCGGGTTCCTTGTCGTAGCCGGTGTCTTCCCAGCATATGAACCAGTAGAGATTCTTCGCCCAATAGGTCAGGTAATTGTCGTACGGCGTGCCTTCTTCCAAGTGGTGTACCTCCATCGGCAGTCCTTTTACGGTGCGGTCGCGCATCTCTCCCAGCGACAGCGGCGTACCCTGCGGGTCGGTGACGAAGGAACAGCCGTCGGAGTCTATCATGGCCCACTTTTGAATTTCCGGTAGCCATACCGTATTTACCACGTGACAGTCGCGGTCTTCCGGGTCGGCTGGCAAGCATGTGACGAAACGGTTGGTAATACCCGATGCGAGCAGCAGTTCGTGGAGCATGATGGCGTGCAGGCGGCAGTTGAACGCAGGCTCGGTATAGAGGTGATACTCCCACAGGGCGATTGCGTTGCGTCGTTCGGGTTGTACAGTCTGGTTGGCATGCGGGATATTGCCGGCGACGAATGTCGCTAAAGAGACGGTATTAGTCCATGTGTCGGCAGTGTTGTCGAGAAGGGTGTCGAGACGGAAATAATTGCGTATTTCGCGTGATCGCGCCGTATCCGGAATATAGGCGAAACGGAAAGCCGCTGTGTCGGCTGCGTAAGGGAAGGCGGCGCGTAGCAATCCGACGTATTGTTCGTGCTGTTTGCCGATAAGATATTCGATTGCCTGTTGGCGGAATACGAAACGTATGCCCAGCAGGGTCAGGAGTGCCAGCAGGACTATTGCGAGCAGTGTCCAACCGGCGATTTTCAAGGCCTTTTTCATCGATTTGGGTTTTGGTTGCGGTATTAAAGATAGTGATTTTATCCGGGTGCGGTTCGTCGTTACGATTTCGGACAGTAGCTTTTTGTTGCCGTTACGGTTAACGGGCGGACGGAATGATGACTACGGCGTCCCGTTTTGGCGCTCGGCAACGTTTTCTCCTTGAAATACGGACGGTTTTGTATCCGTAGGGCTTCGGGTAACGGAAAACATTCTAACTTTGCGGTACGGTATGTGCCGTTCGGGAAACCGATTTTTTTGTGAACCATAAAACTTTGATCGTATGAATAATATCGAGACTTACGATTTTCGCGGCAAAAGGGCGATAATCAGGGTGGATTTCAACGTGCCGCTCGACGAAGCGGGAAATGTCATGGACGATACCCGTATACGTGCGGCGATTCCTACTATAAAGAAAGTACTGGCAGGCGGCGGCTCGGTGATACTTATGTCGCATCTCGGCCGACCGAAAAAAAATAACGACGAGAAGTATTCTCTTGCCCAGATAGTTCCGGCTATAGAGAAGTTGTTGGGGCATAAGGTGATATTTGCCGGGGATTGCATGGGTGACAAGGCGGCCGAACTTGCGGCCGGTCTGAAGCCCGGAGAGGTGATGTTGCTCGAAAACCTGCGTTTCTATGCCGAGGAGGAGGGTAAGCCGCGCGGACTGGCCGAAGACGCTACCGAAGAGCAGAAAGCCGAGGCGAAGAAAGCGCTCAAGGAGAGCCAAAAGCAATTCGTCGCGCGTCTGGCGTCCTATGCCGACGTATATATCAACGACGCGTTCGGTACGGCTCACCGCAAGCATGCCTCTACCGCCATAATAGCCGAATATTTCCCCGAAGCGAAAATGTTCGGATACGTTATGGAGAACGAACTTAAGGCTATAGACAAGGTGCTCGACGATCCGCAGCGTCCGTTCGTGGCCATTCTCGGCGGCTCGAAGGTGTCGACCAAGATAACCATTATAGACAGGCTCATGGATAAGGTGGATATGCTTATTCTCGGCGGCGGCATGACCTATACGTTCAAGGCGGCTTTGGGCGGTAAGGTGGGCAACTCCATATGCGAACGCGACCAGTTCGATACCGCGCTGGCCGTGTTGGAAAAGGGCAAGAAGAAAGGCATCGAAATAGTGTTGGCGGAAGATGCGCTGATAGCGGATAAATTCGGCGAGGACGCCGATACCCGTCAGGTGCCCGCCGACGATATTCCCGACGGTTGGGAAGGCGTCGACATAGGCGACAGGACCAAGGCTTTGTTCAGGGAGAAGATATTGTCGGCCAAGACCATATTGTGGAACGGACCTGTCGGTGTCTTCGAGATAGACAAATTCTCGACCGGTACGAAAGCGGTTGCCGAAGCCGTTGCGGAGGCTACCGCACGCGGGGCTTATTCGCTCGTGGGCGGCGGCGATTCGGTTGCGGCTGTCAACAAGTTCGGTCTGGCGGATAAGGTGAGCTATGTTTCGACCGGTGGCGGAGCCTTGCTCGAATATATGGAAGGCGTGGAACTTCCGGGTGTAGCCGCCATACGCAACAAATAGTCCGGTGTGTCGGATTAAGAAATATCGAGGGGGAATGCGATCCGGCGTTCCCCCTCGATATTTCTTATGTCGCTGCGGATGTACGGAATTGCAAGACTGTGGACGTTAGGATGACGCGGGCGCTTGGGGAAAGGTGTAAGGCTGCATTGTCGCTCGTTTGTATCGTCACCACGATCGTATAATGGCCGGTGTGACCTTTCAGGCTTGCAGTCCGGTCATGATGCGGTTACGGCTGCTGGCGTTGTTCGGTGTACACGTGGGATTTGCAGTTTATTGTCGCCGCGGGGGCATCGCTGTTTCGTTTGCCGCGGCGCTTTCAGTGCGATAAAGGCGCCGCAACACCCGGAAAAATATACCGGTGGCTTTGCCACGGTTTTGTACACGTATCTTTTTGTCCTTTAGAATTAGAAGTAGTCCGAAAAATAGGGTTTCTCGGCCGGAATTATCTTTTCGAGCAGCCGCAGTGTCTTCGCGTCCGTTTTGAGGCGTTCGGTTTTGTAGAGATAGGTTGGCGACTTGTAACTCATCAGCATGGTCGAGAGGGTCTGTATGTCGAGCGTCACGGGTTTGCCTATGGGCTCTGCGACCACTTCCGGCTCGTCGTTTTCGTCGTACCGTAGACCGAATATGCCGTTGTTCCATTCTGCGGATGGATCTTCCACCACGAAGTGGAACGGGCGTATGTCGTCGTTCCACGGATACGCCTTCAGAAATTCGGCCACATCTACGATTCGTGCCATGAAATACGGCTCTATGGTTTCGACTATCTGGCTGTCTTTGAGCTCGAAAGCCATTGGCTCGTTCAGGTAGTTGTCGCCATTGACGGCGTCTATCATCGAGAAGTGCGCTCCGATGAAGTTCCACAGGCCGTGGCGAGCCTCCTGATTCATGTAGAACATCTCCTTGATGTGGAAAATGTCGTCTTCCACCCAGTAGAACATGCAGCCCTGCGGCTGTTTCTTGGCGTCGTAATATACGGCGGCGGTACGTTCGTCCTCGTTTTCCCAGCGCCAGTATTCGTCCCATTCGAATTTGTTGCGAATCAGGGCACCGTGCATCTGGCGGGCGTAACGGTCGTATACGGATTTCACCTCTTCGTCGGTGACGTGAAGCCGTTCTACGAAACCCGGCACTTCGACGCGTTCGGGCAGCTGGGTGTCCTTTATGGTAAAGGTCATGTGGTCGGACATTATCTCCCAGCCTTTACGGCGATAGTACGGTATGGAGTACGGATAGAGATACGAAATGTATTGTTTGGCTTTGCGCATCTTCTCCAGCGCATGCGTTATAAGTTCGTTCATAAGTCCCATGTTGGCGTATTCCGGATATGTTCCGACGCCGGTTACGCCTCCCATGCTGAATATTTTGCCGTGTATGTTTACTTCGCAGGGGTAGATGCATATTTGTGAGACGAGTTCGTCATCCGGTGTGAACCAACCGAAAACTTCGGCTTCCTGTAACACGGGGCGTTTGGAACGCAGCAGTTCTCCGTCTTCGTAACCGCTGTCCTGCAGTTCCCGGTCGGTGACCTGAAAAACATACCGCATCAGTGCATTGTACTGGTCGATATATTTCAGCGTTACCGGTTTTATTCGGAGCTTGTGTTTCATGTAGCTTGAAATTTTGTGTAAAGATAAGCCTATTCGTCGGGAAATGGAAGTGTTCTGCGATGACGATTATTGTCATGATAATGAATTTTCGTCGCTTTTTCGGAACACTGTCCTCTGTATGGCGTATGTGAGGGTTGGTTTGGCCGAACTGGGCGTATGTGTGTCGGAAATCTGTAGGTATGTGTTGCGCAAACGCATGTGCCTGTGGTTCCGGCATGATGTCATGCAGCTGTATATAAAACGTTTCCGGGAAAAGGCTTTTACCTTTTCCCGGAAACGGTATGGGCGGATCAGACCGCAAGCGTTGGCTTGACAGACCTGTCATCCGTATAGATGAATTATTCTTCGACCGTAACGGCGCTTTCCCATTTTTTGTCCATTACGATTTTCTTGTAGGCGTCTATTTTGTCTTTCGAGAATTGCTGTGTGTTTAATGACAGCGAACTGTACTGTTTGCCGTTTGACAGTTCGTAGCTGATACCTATGGCCAGTCCTACCGTATATTTTTCCTTGTCGGGATATTCCGGACGTTCGGTCAGCGTCAGCGATACGGCAGCTTCGAAGGGCAGCGTCTCTATGGTGGAGAGCGTTATGTCGCACGGGAGCGAGGTGAGTTTCTGTTCTTTCCGAGAACCTGTCTCGTCAGTATATGTAGCGGTTATGTCGAACAGAGACAATATGTCTTCGCCGCCGGCCACAGAGTAGGTTACTTCGGCGGTCACATTGTCGTCTGTACCGCCTCCGGAGTTTCCGCCTCCGCCATTCTGGCCGTTGTCGTCGCACGCAGACAGACATATTGTAGCTGCCGTGCCGAGCAGTATGTATAGCAGTTTTTTCATGGTATTGTATGAATTGGATTTGTTGCAGACATATCCGGGAGTTTCCGGGCTGGCCTGTGTTAATGTTAATATGTCGGATTAATATTTACGCTTCCGTGTGGCCAGTACGGGACACGCGGAAGCGTAGTAATCTTTATTTTTTCGTTATCGAAACGGACTTGTTGTAGTCTTTAGTAAGGACTCTTTCCGTAATGTATCTTGTTATGTCATCCTTTGAAATGGTTATATGAGATACATTATTATTGCTGACGAATTGTCCGTCGCTGGTTTTATAACCGATGCTGGTGTTGAGCCCCATTTGGTATTGTTCCTTTTCTTCGAAAGACTCTTTTGGACTGAGTTCGACTTTAAGATCGGCGGTGAAAGGGACTTTCGCTCCGGTTATTACCGCTTGCCACGGGAGCGAAGCAACTTCTACAGTAACCTCTTTGCCATCTGCGTCGGTGTACGATGCTGTGATGTCGAGGACGGTAGTTATATCTGCGCCGCCTTGCATATCGTAGGTGACGGTAGCCGTCACTTCCGTTTCGGGTTTGTCGTCTCCGCCTTCGCCGCCGGTAGTGCCGCCTTGTCCTTTCTCATCGCATGCCGTAAGGCATAATGCTGCGCCTAACAGCCAGAATAAAGTTTTTTTCATGGTGGTTTGAATTTATATTTGAATGTGTCGTGTATGAGTTCCGTTTATTCTATCGTTACCGTTTCGCTATGATCTTCCTTTATGATGCGGGATCGCACGCTGTCGAGCGATCCGATTTCCACCGTTGTGGAAGGACGTTTGTGGTTAGAGACTTCCCGTCCGTCGCTCGTGGTGTAGGATATCGTCGCGGCTATACCTATATCGAAAGTCCATTCGGGTTTGTAGCCTTGCACCTTGGACTTTTCGAGCCATATTTTGGCCGTGAATGGTAGTTTTACGTTTTCTATTGTTGCCTGCCATGGAAATTCTTCTATTGCGACCGTCACTTCCTTGCCGTCGGCATCGAGGTAATGGGCCGTTATATCGATTACCGCCGTGGTGTCTTCGCCTCCGTCCACTTCGTATATTACAGTTGCCGTAACGTCGTTGTCCGGCTCTTGTCCGTTACCTCCGTTGTTTTCGTTGGCCTTGTCGCAAGCCGTGAGGAGTAGTAGCGTACATAACGATGTCATTGCGATCTTTTTCATAAGGGTGCTGTCGTTTGATGTTTTACATGAGTGTATGCCTTGCGCATACATTGTCGTTTTTAATTATAGGGATAATGGAGTAATGTGCGTGTTTATTTTGTAGCGTTTCTTGTGTGGGGAAACTATTTTGCGGCAAATGTAAATGAAATTCCCCTGATTGCGACAAGAATACGATACTATTAAATAGTGTGGCTTCTTTATGTGGCGAATATTGCAGATCGGTAGTGTTTGTGACTTTGGCATGCGACTGGAAGCGGCGTGCCGTATCTTTGGCAGTCGGTAAAACTACGTATGACACGTGTAGTCTCGGAGCTGCCGGTAGGTGCGATGTTTACGAATGATACGGTCAGATTTCCACTATCGAGTTTTTTATGGCCCACACCACGAGGTTGGCCGTATTGCGGCATTGAGTCTTTTCGAGTATGTTGGCGCGGTGCTTGTCTACCGTCCGTTTGGATATGAAGAGCGTGTCGGCGATTTCCTGATTCGACAACCCCTTGCAGATAAGGAGCAGAATCTCCTTTTCTCGCTGCGAAAGCATGTCGCCGGGATTTTCAGAACGGGTCGACTTCAGATTGCCGACAAGGTTTTGCAGGAGTTCCTGCGAGAAATAGCTGCCTCCGTCGCATACGGTGCGTATGGCGGTCAGCACTTCGTCTATGTCGGAGTTTTTCAGGATGAAGCCTTTGGCCCCGGCTTCCACCATGCGGAAATAGAACTCCTCGTCGCCGTGCATTGACAGGGTGACGACTTTCAGGTCGGGATGGCGCTGCAACGCTTTTTCGGTGGCTTCTATACCGTTCATTACGGGCATGTCTATGTCCATGAGAGCGACGTCGCACTGTACCTCGTCGAGCAACGACAGGCATTCGACACCGTTGGCGGCCGTCCCCACAACCTCGAATCCCGGCTGGCGGGCGAGCAGGCCGGCGAGTCCGGACAGGAATAGTGCGTGGTCGTCGGCCAATACTATTCTAAAGTTTCTTGTTTCGTTCATCCGTTTGTTTCACATTTACCTTTATGTGCGCCTTCATGCCTTTCGTCCGTTCGGACTCGATCTCCACGCTGCCTTTGATCGACTGTATCCGCGACGTTATGTTGGAAAGTCCCATGCCGGTATCGAGTACGGCGGCCGTGTCGAATCCTTTGCCGTTGTCGGTATAGTCTATGGATATGATGTCGTTGTCGTATGTCATGGACAAGGTTATGATCGTGGCGCCGGAGTGTTTGAAGCTGTTGTTGAACAGTTCGCCTATGACACGGTAGAGTATGACCTCTACGTTGGAGTCGAAACGTTCGCTGCGCAGATTAGTGTCGAACTTTATGGCTATGTGGCGGTCGGCGGATATGGATGCGGCCTTGTTTACGAAATTGCCTACGGCCTTGGCGAGACCGAACGTATTGAGCATATGAGGACTCAGTTTGTTGGATATTTCGCGGATGCTGCGTATGGCTTCGTCTATTACGTAGGCGGTGTTGCGCAAAAGTTCGGCATCTTCGGCCGATTGGTGCGACTTGGCGAGTTCCGACAGCGACATCTTGGCCGACGACAGCAACGGACCGAGTCCGTCGTGCAGCTCTTTGGAGAAGTTGAGCCTCTCCTTTTCCTCTGTACGCAGTACCGTATTGAGTATCCGTCGTTCGGTGAGTTTGCGTTGATAGTTGAGACGGCGTATGTATTTGAATATGCTGCCGACGTAGAACATTCCTACGGCGAAGCACAGCGAGGTTATCACCCCTATCCATACCATGAAATGCGGCGGCAGCTTCCATTGCGGTCCCTCTATGATTACGAAATATTCGTTCAGGCGCAGAAAACACATCAGCACGAGACTCAATGTGAACAGCAGCCAGGCTATGTTGAATTTGGTGACGCGCGTGAGCCGTATGGCTATGACCGTAGCGATAAGCTGGAGTGCTATCGAAATGATTATCAGTATCTGGAGTACCATGCCTTATAGTGTTTGCAGTTCATTGACGCTTCCATGCACCTTTGCATACATGCGTCCGGATAACAAAGATAACTATTAATTCGTCATTCGGGAGCAGTCGCGGTTGCGGAGCATACAACAAAAAACAGGATACTCTCCGACGGGAGTATCCTGTTTTATCGTATAGGCCGGGTTCGTACCGGCGGGGAATACTATTTTTCCTTGTTCGTACCTGCGTAGTTCTGTTTCTCCTTGATGCGGGCTTTCTTACCCGTGAGGTTGCGCAGATAGTAGATTTTGGAACGACGTACCACGCCGACCTTGTTCACCTCGATACTGTCGATATGAGGCGAGTAAAGCGGGAAAATACGCTCTACGCCTACACCGTTGGATACTTTACGGATAGTAAACATTTTGGTGACGCCGCGTCCCTTGATCTGTATTACGACGCCGCGGAAGCTCTGGATACGCTCCTTGTTTCCCTCTACGATCCTGTAGGAAACGGTGATCGTATCGCCGCTTTTGAAAGAGGGCACCTCTTTCTTTGTCCACATCGCATCTTCTGCGATTCTGATCAGATTGTCCATTGTCTTTAATGCATTGAAGTTTATGCGCGGAATATTACGGACTCCTGCGTTCTCATAAGAGATTCCTGCGCCGGGCTGCAAAGATAAGTTTTATTTTTTTAACTGCAAAAAAACGTATTCATTAAACCTATATGGTATTTGCGCGGACAATGTTACGGCGGCGTTGCATTCATGTCGTATGCGTGTGGGTGAATTGTTATCGCCGTGCAACCGGTTCGTAACAAGTCATTCTCATTTTTGCAGCGAACAAAAATGAGAATATGTTGATAAGGAAAATCGGATTTACGACATTGTTTATGGCCGTTGCGATAATGGCTGCGGCAGCCCCCGTCAGAGGGGTAGTGGTAGACGGCGATACCGGAGAAGCGCTGATAGGCGCCGTCGTCGTGGTGAGCGGCACTACAGATGCGACGACTACCGATATCGACGGCCGGTTTGGGCTGGAGCTCGGCGAAGGGGAGTATACGCTCGAAGTCTCGTATATGTCTTATGTGACCGGACGTGTCGCAGTGACGGTTGCGGCGAGTGTACCCGAACTGCGAATAGAACTTGAGCCGGACGTGGAAAACATATCGGAAATAACAGTTACGGCACGCAAGAATCTCGAATCGGTGCAAAGCCTCCAGTTCGAGCGTATCGCCTCCAATGTGGCGATAGAGAACATAGGCGCCGGCGAGATGTCTCTGAAAGGTATATCCAATGTGCAGGAAGGCGTCAAGAAATTGACCGGCATATCCATAGCCGACGCGGGACAACTTATAGTCCGCGGGCTGGGCGACCGTTACAGCATCACGACGCTCAACGGGCAGCCCATAGCCTCGCCCAATCCGGACAACAAGCTGATTCCGCTCGATATATTTCCGTCGGCGGTCGTCAAGAACATTACCGTCAGCAAGGTTTACGATGCGGCGTCTTTCGCCGATTATTCCGGGGCACATATAGATATAGCTACCAAGGACAATACCGGCGACGACTTTTTCAGGATAAGTGTCGATGCGGGCGGGCTGTTCAATACCGTCGGACGGGATTTCTACCGTATGGATCACAGGTCGCTGTTCACGCAGCCCAAGGTCGATCCGCGTGCCATGTCTGCCGGCCTTCAGGAGTTCCGCGAGTATGTGCGCACGAAGAACATCTTCGATACGGATTTTTCCGTAACGCGCAGCCGGGCTTTACCCTCTTTCGGAGGAAACGTTGCATGGGGGCATAACTACGACATCGGGCGTCAGACACTCAGCGTGTTGGTGTCCGGCGGCATCAGTTCCGATATGCAGACCGTACTGGATGCCGAGACCCGTCTGCTGGAGGCCACGGGTACCGTTACCGACGAATACGATTATGACAGTTATACCGCCGAGTTGCAGATTGCCGCGCTCGGAAGTCTCGGCTTGACGCTTCGCGATGCGGACCGGATAGGATATACGGTATTCTATGCCCGTAACGCCGTGGATACCTATTCGCGACGAGAGGGTTTCGATCAGGAGGACCATCATCTGGTGGGCAGCAACGACGTGATGCATGTCTACAGGCTCATGACGCACCAGTTGTACGGCATGCACGAATTGGGGGACGACTGGAAGTTGCATTGGAGCGGGGCATATACCTCGACGGCATCCGACGAACCCGACCGCCGTCAGGTCATGTTCCTTAAGAATCCGGACGGCTCGCTGTCGCTATTCAAGCTCAATCAGCAGGAGACCATGCGTTATTTCGGAACGCTCGACGAGAGGGAGTGGAACGGTAATGTGGCTGCCGATTACGGATTCGGAGCCGGACACAAGCTGACTGCAGGAATCTCTTATAGGGACAAATACCGCACTTACGCGGGTACCAGATTCTATTACGATCTTTCGGGTCTGTCCCCTGAAATATCGGATATATACGATACGGACGGGTATCTCAATTTCGAGAATGTGGAAAACGGATCGCTGGTCATTAATCGGCAGAAACAGCCCAAGGACAGCTACTATGCCGGAAACTCCATAATGGCTGGATACGTTTCGCTCGATCTTAAACCTTGGGAACGGCTTCTCGTCAATGTAGGCGTGCGATATGAAATGTCACGGCAGTGGGTGGAGTATTTCAACGACCAGAGCATGCGCGAAAGACGCGACCTGAACAGGAACGACCTGTTCCCTGCGCTGAATGTCAAATACAATCTCGACGGTCGACACCAGTTGCGTCTCGCCGCATCGCGCACCGTGACGCGCCCGTCGTTCATCGAAATGGCGCCGTTCCTCTATCAGGAGTCATACGGCTCCATTCAGCTGCGCGGTAACGAGAATCTACAGAACAGCTATAACTACAATGTCGATCTGAGGTACGAGTTTCTGAATCGCGAGGGCGATATGGTATCCGTAACCGCCTATTACAAATATCTCGACGAGCCGATAGAGCGGGTACAGATGTTGGCCGGCGGCGCGGCGGTGCATACGTTCCGCAACGCCGACAACGGCATGGCGGCGGGCGTGGAGATAGAGCTTCGCAAGGGTATAACCCGTAATCTCAATGTCGGGGTCAACGGATCTTACATGTACACCAACGTGAAACTGCCCAGCGGCGGAGCATACACCAACAAGGAACGCGCATTGCAGGGAGCGTCGCCATACCTGCTGAATGCCGACATTACCTACTCGGCCGATTTCGGGCGTGACAGGAGACTCAACGTTGCTCTGCTGTACAACCTTCAGGGGCCGAGGATACATGCAGTCGGGATTTCCGGTCTGGGAGACGTTATGCAGCTTGCGGTGCATACCCTTAATCTGGCCGCAGGATACAGCTTCAACCGTTGCGTGGAACTGAAACTGCGGTTGACCGATCTGCTGAACAGAGACATGGTTTTCGTTCAGGAGGTGCCGCAGGCGGGACGTACCGTGGAGGTGGAGCGTTACCGGACGGGTATAGGTTTCGAGATAGGACTCGATTTCAATCTGTAAGGACACACTATAATGTTTAATCGATTTTAATTTTTGCAAGATGAAAATGAATTGGAAATCTTTGGTTGCGGCTACTTTTGCCGGAATGGTTTTGTGTACCGCGTGCGATACCAACAATGGCGAAGGCGGCGGTGACGGCAGCGAAGGCGTGTTGAAAGGCAGAATACCTTCGGGTACCACACTGACCGGAAACATTACCGAAGATGCTACGCTCGTCAAAGACGGCGAATATAAGCTCAGCGGCGGCGTACATGTCAAGGCCGGGGCTACTCTCCATATCGAAGAGGGAGTCGAGATCGTCGCCGTGGACGACGAACTTAACGATTATCTGCTCATAGAACAGGGCGCGAGGATAAATGCGGTCGGTACGGCTTCCAATCCTATCGTGATGACCAGCGAGTTGAAGAAAGCCGGCGCATGGGGCGGCATACATATCTGCGGTTACGCTCACACCAATGCCGGGTCTGGCACTCTGTCCGAAATCGGTAACTCTCCCTATGGCGGCGGCAACGATGCCGATAATTCCGGCGTACTGAAATATATCCGTCTGGAATATACCGGCGTCGCGCTCGACGAGGAACACGAGGCGAACGGCATCTCGTTCTACGGTGTGGGTAACGGTACGACGGTCGAGTATTTGCAGGCATATCAGGGCTCGGACGACGGATTCGAGTTTTTCGGCGGCTCGGTCAATGTGAAACATATGGTGGTTACGAGCTGTTCGGACGACTCGTTCGACTGGACGGAAGGCTGGAACGGTAAGGCGCAGTTCCTCGTGGCCTATCAGGATTCCGAAGTCGGTTACGACTGCGACTGCCTCATGGAGTGCGACAACAACGGTAACAATTTCGCCGCTACTCCTGTAGCGCACCCCGTAATCGCGAACGTTACGCTCGTGGGCAACGGCTCCGATTCGCAGGGTATACGTCTTAGGGCAGGTACCGAAGTGGAACTCTACAATGCAATAGTTACCGGTAAATCGAAATGCATAACCGTCGAGACGACCGAGACCGAGAACGCTCTCAAGGACGGCAAGTCCAAATTGCAGAACGTCGCCATGAGTTCGGAACTCGCTTCGGAGAACGGTATTTACACCAATGCCGATTTCGCGGCGACAGAGGGTAACAGTACCGATTACGCCAACTCTCTCACCGGTCACTATATCGGTACTCTGGAGGGCGGTGCCACTCCTTCCGATGCGTTCTTCACCACGGCCGACTATAAGGGTGCCGTAAGCGCCGACGACGATTGGACGGCAGGTTGGACTTTGTAAGCTCGATATATCGTTCGTGCGGGGGAAGAGTGAGGAGACCTTTTCCCCGCATGTTTTTATCTGTAGTCTGTCCGCCGGCTAAACGCGGTGCGAGGAAACGATGCGGGGAAACGGATGCGGTCGGTAGCGGCAGTGAGCAATCTGAGCGGCAGGAGCGTAGTGTCCGGATTGTGCCGAAACCGCCGGTCGGACACTTTTATTTTTATTTTTGACTTCGTCTTAGATACTCAGCCGCGGCAAAATGCAAATAAATTTACTTTTGCTCCCGGCTTATCCGTATCTTTGTAACTTGAATGTGCGTGCAGGCGTCGTTTCTGCCGGCATGACACCGAGTATATATTCAGACAGTATGAAAAAACCATTGATATTCATAACCAACGATGACGGCGTTGAGGCCAAGGGGTTGAAAACGGTCGTGGAGGTGGCCCGGCGTTTCGGCAGGGTGGTGGTGATAGCTCCCGACGGAACGCGGTCGGGTATGGCTCATGCCATTACCATGTACAATCCGCTTTATCTGCGGACGGTGACCGAGGACGAGGACCTTGCCGTATATGCATGTTCGGGAACGCCGGTGGACTGCGTTAAAATGGGGTACGATTATATTTTCGCTTTGCAGCGGCCGGCATTGAATATATCGGGAATAAACCACGGTTCCAATTCGGCGATCAATGTTCTGTATTCGGGTACCATGGGAGCGGCCATTGAGGCGAGTTTCTACGGTGCTCCGTCGATAGGACTGTCGCTTACAGACCACAGTCCCGACGCCGATTTCGATGCGTCGGCCATATTCGCCGAGAAACTGATAAGCGATATTCTGACGGCGGATATAAACGAGCCGTTGTGCCTTAACGTGAACATTCCGGTAGGCCGTCCGGAGGATATCCGCGGTCACAGGATATGCCGTCAGACGCGCGGTTACTGGAAAGAGGAATTCTTTTGTCGTAAGGATCCGCGGGGCAGGGGATACTACTGGCTGACGGGCGATTTCTATAATTCGGAACCCGATGCCATGGATACGGACGAATGGGCATTGGCCAACGGTTACATATCCATAGTACCCGTTCAGGTGGATCTGACCAATTACCGTCAGATAGAGACTATGAAAGAGGTCATAAAGTGATCTGCGTACCGTCGCGGTGCGTATTTAATCTGTCGAGAATTTTGTCGAGAAGGATGTAGAAGAGGGCTATTGCGGCGGCGCATAGAGCTATCGTGCATAGCCGCGTATCGAGTGTGCCTATCGCAGCCAACATGCTGTCCGCCTGACGTCGCAGAACGGAAAAGTCTATGTCCGTCGCAGCCATGACGCAACACGTTATTGCGAGTATCGCCGCGCAGCCGATTGCGATACCGGATACCGCTAACGCGTTTGCGATGCGTCGACGGCGTTTTAACGCCTTCTCCGCCTTTAGCGTGATTTTCTCTTTCAGCGCTTGGGGCATTCGTGCATGGGAAAGTTCCGCAAGTCTGGACGACAGTATGTCGTTTTCTGTGTTTTGGTCCGTTTGCTGTTGCATTGTTCGTTTGCTATTATGGCGGCGAGTTTCTTTCTTATCCGGAACAGCTTTACCTTTAGGTTGCCTTCTGTGTCTCCGGTGACTGCCGATATATCGTGTACGGGGACTTTCTGCATGTAGAAAAGTTCCGTCAGCGCCCGTTCGTCTGTAGTCAGACGCGTCAGGGCTTTTTCGAGACTGCGCAACTGCGCTTCCTTGAGAAGCGCCTCCTGTGTATCGTCCGGAATGTCTGGTAATCTTTCGTCTATCGCTACCGTGTGCGGTTTTTTGCGACGGGTATGCGAAACGGCCGTGTTATATGCTATCCGGTAAAGCCATGTGGAGAATTTGCACTCTCCCCTGAACCTGTGCAGACTGTCGAACGCTTTAAGAAAGACGTCCGAAGCCAGTTCTTCGGCGTCCATGCGATTGCCGGCGATTCCGGTCAGCAGGGCGAATATGCGGTCGCCGTACCTTTCCACTATGTCACGGCACGCAGCGGTATCTCCGTCCTGTATACGTCGTATTGCGATATGGTCTTTTTCGTCCTCCATTTGTATTTCTGACGCTCAGGATCGGGAAAGGTTACATGCAAAGGTAATTTACTTTGCCGGAGCCGTATGGATAATATGACACCGTGACGTATTACGGCATTTTTCAGGGTGCGGTGTAACCTTGTCGGGTTTCAGGCGTCATAATGACGGAAGCGCTTCGGAAAGGCGCTGTACTGATTGTTTAATTTTATGTATGATTGTTATGGATGGTAATTTGTTGGTGGCTTTGATAGTATTGGGCTTGTTCTATTTCCTTTACAAACTCGTCGAGGTGATAGTGCATCGCCGGGAACGTTTGATGTTCATAGAGAAACTCTCCCGGAACGAGATTCCTTGCGATGTGGAGGGCGGACCGTTGAGGCTGGAATTTATGGGGAACGCATACGGCGTACTCAGACCGTGCGGATTCGCTATAGGGCTCGGAATAGGTTTGTTGGTTTCCTATCTCATATTTCCCGGTAGCGGAATGTTCGAGTTCAGAACGGGCGGTACAGGTGTGCTGACGCTCTCCCTGTTGTGCGTGTTCAGCGGCATAGGTATGCTGGGCGCTTTCTTCATGGAACGTTACATGAGGCGTCGCGATGCGGTATCGCGGGATCGTAAGGCGCAAAGGTGACGTATCGTCGGATGAGGTGTTTTGTTCTTGGCGACTGTTGCTCGGATCCGCGATTGTAGGCGTCCTGCGGCTGGTAAATGATTCCGGTCTCCCGCGTGACGCCTGTATGTTGTCATCGCTTAATGTCGTCATGGAAATAGGCGGGCTGCGTTTGCGACAGTGCAAAGCCTATTCCCGTGCAGCGGGCTATCGGCGTGGATATTCGCATCTCCGGATGTCGGTTCATGTGGTATCGTGTACGGTGTCTGCAGTGTATCTCATAGCGTCTCCTGCGGAGGGTTAAATATGGCCGACAGTGTGTGTATGGCGAATCAGGCGTCATGATAAGGGAGTGGAAATACTGTGCGGAGAGAGGCTGGTATGGTAATCGTTGCAAGTCGCCTGTAGGGATATTCAGAACGTGTCGTAGCGTTTCCGGTTGTTGGCCTTATTGTTTTGTGACCGTGCGGTCACAAAATTTTGAGGGCTATTGCGGCGCAGGCCTCCGCATCGGCGAGGGCGTTGTGGTGATTTTGCAGATCGAAACCGCATTGCGCCGCTACGGTATGCAGTCGGTGGTTGGGGAGCGACTTGCCGAAGGTACGCCGCGAGGCGCGGCATGTACACAGAAATTCGTATCCGGGATAAGGCATGGCGTATATTTCGAATGCCGCCCGCAGACATCGTTCGTCGAACGGGCTGTTGTGGGCTACGAGAGTGAGACCGTCTATTCGGGGCGTCACAGTCTCCCATACTTCCGGAAACAGCGGAGCGTCTACGGTATCGTGATAAGCCAGTCCGTGAATGCGTGTAGTGAATGCCGAATAGTAGTTGGGACGGGGGCGTATGAGGCTGTATATGCGGTCGGCTATTTCGCCGCTGCGCACGACGACTATTCCTACGCTGCATACGCTCGCGCAGTTGGAGTTGGCCGTCTCGAAATCTATAGCTGCGAAATCCTGCATTCCTTTATTCTTTTCGCCGGATAGGATACGTTTTCCGACGCATGGCAAATCTATATATTTTTATCGATACTTGAGCCGCATACAAGTTTTCCTAATATAGCGGAAGACTGACCTTAAAAGGAGGGGTGTAATAACGGGCGATCGGCTGCGTTATTATCGTGATTGGAGGCAAGGTATTTCCTTTCCGTAAACTCCCCTCGCTATCATACTCATGGCCTTGTATTTCGCCAGTTCTTACACAGCATAAAAGAATTGCGTCAAAACTCAGCGTTTTGACGCAATTCTTTTAAATATGCGGTAGGAACCGATTACTTTATATCTATGATCGTGTTCCAGTTGTGTTTGTCCTCGATTTCGCCGTACTGGATACCCTGAAGCGTCTTGTAGAGTTTCTGGCTCCATTCGCCGGCGGTCTTTCCGTCGCCGTAAACTATGGTCTTGCCCGATTTCGGGTCGAATACGCTGCCGATCGGAGAGATTACGGCAGCCGTGCCGCAGCAACCGGCTTCCGAGAACGTCGGAAGTTCGTCCACGTTCACTTTGCGCTGTTCCACTTTCAGACCGAGATCTTCGGCGATCTGACGAAGGCTCTTGTTGGTGATGGACGGCAATACCGAGTGAGAATCCGGAGTGATATATTTGCCGTCGCGGATACCGAAGAAGTTGGCGGCGCTACATTCGTCGATGTACTGGTTGGTGGCCGGATCGAGGAATATTACGCTCGCGAAACCTTTCTGGTGTGCTATTTCGCCGGAGTCGAGGCTGGCTGCATAGTTACCGCCGACTTTTACGTGACCGGTACCTTTGGGGGCCGCACGGTCGTGATCGTAGTCGATGATGACCTTGATACCGTTGAAGCCGTCCTTGAAGTACGGACCTACCGGGGTTACGAATACGATGAACATGTAATCCTTAGCGGGTTTGACACCTACCTGCGGACCTACGCCGATGAGCATGGGACGGAGGTAGAGCGATGCGCCGGTGCCGTAAGGCGGAATATAGTCGGCATTGAGTTTCACGGCCTCGATGCAGGCTTTGGTGAAGAGTTCAACCGACGGAGCCGCCATTTTGAGGTACTCTGCCGAGTTGATCATTCGTTTGGCGTTCTCTTCTACACGGAACAACCTTACTTTGCCGTCTACGCCGCGGAAAGCCTTGAGGCCTTCGAATACCTCCTGACCGTAGTGAAGACAAGCCGAACCCATGTGCAGGTTGACGTTTACATCGTCGGTAGAATAGAGTTCACCCCATTTACCGTCCTTGAATTCGCACCTTACGTTATAGTCGGTCTTAACGTAGTCGAATCCGAGTGCTGACCAATTAATGTTTTTCATTTTTGTTTATAATGAATGAGTTATGCTTTTGTTTAAAATTCATGTCCTTGTTATCCGTCCCTCTCTCATTGCGCGGTCTTGAGGGGTCGCCACGCGAAGGGAACGGTTAGCCTACCGTGGTGCCGGGACGTACTTCGCTTTCGGGTTGCAACAATACGAGTTTTCCGGATGCATCGGCTGCCATGAGTATCATTCCGCTCGACATTATACCCTTCAGTTCGCGCGGAGCCAGATTCACCAGAACGAGGACCTGCCTGCCGACGAGTTCCTCAGGGGAGTAGTGCTCGGCTATTCCGGATACTATCTCCCGCGTGTCTATACCGGTATCCACCGTCAGTTTGAGCAGCTTTTTAGTTTTGGCAACCTTTTCGGCTGCGGTGATCCGTGCGACACGGATGTCCATTTTCTGAAAATCGTCGAACGATACGGTGTCTTTCTGCGGGTCTATCGGAGCTGCTGCCGCAATATTGGCTTTCTTGGCCTCTTCCAATTTGCGCAACTGGCGGTCTATGGTCTCGTCCTCTATCTTGTCGAACAGCAGTTCGGGCTTGCCTATCGCATGGCCGGCCGGAACTATGTCGCTGCCGCCGAGCCTGTCCCATGCCGGTTTTTCCATTGCCAGCATTTTCCACATTTTCTCCGCCGAGAACGGCATGAACGGCTCTATGGCCAAGGCTGTATTTGCAGTGATCTGCAATGCCACGTTGAGTATCGTCGCCACCCGTTCCGGATCGCTCTTTATCGCTTTCCACGGCTCCGTGTCGGCGAGATACTTGTTGCCTACGCGGGCGAAATTCATGGCATCCTTCAGTGCTTCGCGGAAACGGTAGTGTTCGATGTTGTTTTCGAGCGATTCCCTCGTTCTTGGCAGTTCGGCCAGAGCCTCGCGGTCTATGTCCTGCAACTCTCCCGCCGCGGGTACCTTGCCGTCGAAATACTTGCCGGTCAGTACCAGAGCCCTGTTCACGAAATTACCCAGCACGGCGACGAGTTCGTTATTGTTGCGAGCCTGAAACTCCTTCCACGTAAAATCGTTATCCTTGGTTTCGGGAGCGTTGGCCGTCAGTACATAACGCAACACGTCCTGTTTGCCGGGCATGTCTTCGAGATATTCGTTCAGCCATACGGCCCAGTTGCGCGAAGTCGAGATCTTTTCGCCTTCGAGATTGAGGAACTCGTTGGCCGGAACGTTGTCCGGCAATATGTAGCCGCCGTGCGCACGGAGCATTGCCGGGAAAACGATGCAATGGAACACTATGTTGTCCTTGCCTATGAAATGCACCATTTTGGTGTCTTCGCTTTTCCAGTATTTCTCCCAGTCTGGCGTAAGGTCTTTCGTAGCCGATATATAGCCTATTGGGGCGTCGAACCATACGTAAAGTACCTTGCCCTCCGCACCTTTCAGCGGTACGGGTATTCCCCAGTCGAGGTCGCGGCTTACGGCACGCGGTTGCAGGCCGCCGTCCAGCCAGCTCTTGCACTGTCCGTATACGTTGGTTTTCCACTCTTTGTGGTCTTCGAGTATCCACCGGCGCAGGAACTCCTCGTGGCGGTCGAGAGGAAGATACCAATGCTTGGTCTCTCTCAGGACGGGCGTGGAGCCCGAAACGGCGCTGCGAGGATTGATGAGGTCGGTGGCGTTGAGGGTGCTGCCGCATTTTTCGCACTGGTCGCCGTAGGCGCCTTCGCTGCCGCATTTGGGGCATGTCCCAGTGATGTAGCGGTCGGCGAGGAATATGCCGGCCTCTTCATCGTAATACTGCATGGTGGTTTCCTCGGTGAACTCTCCCTTTTCGTAAAGCGTGAGGAAGAAGTCCGAAGCTGTTTTAG
Source organism: uncultured Tidjanibacter sp. (assembly GCA_947852905.1). GTDB lineage: Bacteria > Bacteroidota > Bacteroidia > Bacteroidales > Rikenellaceae > Tidjanibacter. The sequence continues at coordinate 45,811 of CANTVF010000009.1, forward strand.
CATGCGTCGGCGAAGTGGTACGGGAATAAATGTCGAAAGATATTCCGAGCCCCTCGAATGACTCCTTTATGATTTTGTTGTATTTGTCTACTATGTCCTGCGGGGAAACTCCCTCTTTGCGGGCCTTTATGGTAATGGGTACCCCGTGTTCGTCCGAACCGCATACCCATATTACGTCGCGGCCGCGCAACCTCAGATAACGCACGTATATGTCCGAGGGGATATATACTCCTGCGAGATGTCCTATGTGTACGGGACCGTTGGCGTAAGGGAGTGCCGAAGTAACCAGATAACGCTTGTATTCTTTCATTTTGTGATCTGAATGCAATGTGTCACTACAAAGTTATCGTTTATTTTCGATATCTTCTTGCAAAATGCAATTTATATTTGATTCCGGTACGCGAAGTTGTTTCAGACATTCAGCGTACCGGAATCGTTTTCCTTGTTCCGCGACGGGAATCCGCATTACTTGCGGAACGTGTCGAATCCCTTCCCGTAGACGCCCATGACGCTGCCCATGGTGATGAATGCGTTGGAGTCTACCGATTTGATCTGTTGGAGCATCTGGCTGGCCTCGCTTTTGCGCACGGCCACCATGATTACTTTTGCCGGTTTCTGGGTATACCAGCCTACACCGTCGAGTACCGTTACGCCTCGGTGCATATTGTGGGTTATCAGGTCGGCTATTTCCTTGTGCTTGTCCGACATGATGAATATCTGCGCGGATTGTTTGTTACCTGCGAGCAGAGTATCGGCAACGACGCTGAATACCGCCGTCAAAACATAACCGTAGATTATCGTGGCGATATTCTGGAATATGAAGTACGAACATCCTATAATGATGAAGTCGCCTACGAGTACTACGCGACCGTAACTGATATTGCGGTACTTGTTGATTATCATGGCCACTATATCCGTACCTCCGGTACTTCCTCCCTGTTGCAGCACGAAACTGATACCGATACCGGACAGGGCGCCGCCGAGGATTGCCGAAAGCAGTTTGTCGTCGGCAAGACCGAGAAGATTGGCAGGCACCACTTCTTGCAGGAAGTTCATTATCAACGATGTGACGATTATGGAGTAGATCGTCTTTATGCCGAACTTGGCGCCGAGTATTATGATCGCGGCGATTAACAGTATGGCATTGAGAACGAAGAAGCTGTAGCCTATGGGTATACCGCCGTTAACACCGCCGGTAGCATAGTATATGAGCATGGCTACACCCGTCGCACCGCCGCCGACACCTTCGACGGGGGCGATTACCCCTACCCACGCAAATGCGTAGATGGCTATACCCAAGGTCATCAGGGCGAACTCCTTTATGGTCCGTCCGACCGAATTTTTGGTAATGTTAATCTTGTTAGTCATAGATAGTTGACTTTTAAGAAGTAAAGGTTATATTTTTGCCGCAAAGCTAATACTTTTTCCCTAAGATTATTCACAGTAAGGGATTGTCGCGATTTTTTCGTTTCGGCGAAGACATCGGATGTGCATGTATCGTCAATGCTCGAAACAGGCGACTGTTTCGAGCCGACAGTCGTTATTGATAGTGTGCGGCGTATTAGGAATGGTATTCTGTCCGGTCGTGGCATGCTCCCGGACAATATGGGGCGTGGACAACTGTGTCTGCGTGCGGCTCATTTGGCCGTGGCCGTGGCGGCCGCGCGTTTTTTCTGTTGCCTGCGGCGAGTGTTGCGTTTTATCTGAAGTCTTACGCGGCGGCGGAGTTTTTTGCTGTGGTACAGCATGGTATCTGCCGTCAGACTGAACAGGGCGGTGAGAATGTATCCGTAGAGTATCGTCAGCCAGTCGTGGAATATGAAGTACGAACACCCTATGGTCATGACGTCGACTATGAGTATTATGGTGCCGTAACTTATGTTTTTATATTTGCGGACTATGAGGGCAATGATATCCGTACCGCCCAGACTTCCTCCCTGCATGATGATTACGCTGGCTCCGAAGCCCGTGCAGAAACCGCCCAGAAGAGCCGAAACGAATCTGTACTCCGCGAGTCCGAAAGGGTTGTCGGGCAGTATTCTCTGCATTACGTTCATGGAGACGGACAGCAGAATGAGCGAGTAGATGGTTTTGATACCGAATTTGGCTCCGAGAATCAGTACGGCGGCTATTAGAAACAGGGCGTTGATTAGAAACAGACCGGTGCCTACCGGCAGACCGCCGTCGGGACCTCCGGTGGCGTAATAGATGAGTAGTGCCATACCGCTGGCGCCGCCGCCGACGCCCTCTGCCGGGAGTATGATTCCCACCCATGCGAAAGCGTATACGAGAACGCCGAAAGTTATCATCAGCCACTCCCTGATGTTGCGCATTACGGTCTTTGGGGCGGGCTTTAGTGTCTCGGTCATAAAAAGGATCGGTTGCTTTGGTTGTTTCTGAGTGTCGCTACGGTGTCTCGCTGTTATGTGCGGCACGGCTTCTGCCTGCCTGTGATGCGACCGGTACGTCGGAATTTTCCGAACGACTTATCCTGCAAGCTGTACGGATGCTTTTCTCCGGAGCGATGTTCATGTGGTAAAACTAATACATTTTTCCGAAGGTTGCGCTAAAAAAACGGTAGCGTCCGTATTTTTTGCCTGTACTTCTTATCTTTGCTATTCCGGCAGCTGGCAATGCGGCCGTGTGTGGCGGCGCAGGGTTTTCCGCCCGCGGTATGCCGAAGGGTGGTGCGGACACGCAGTTTGTCTGTCAGCGAGTTCGTGTAGCGCTATCGGTAGAAACAGATTTTGGAGAAGTGGAAGAGTTGTTCGCAGATATAGTGGTGCCCGTATCCAGAGGGCCGTTCACGTTCAGTATCGACGGAAGCGATCCGCCGTCGCCCGGTACGGGTGTAGAGGTGAGGCTCGGCCGCGGACGGATATATATGGGCATAGTATGGCGTGTTCACGATGAGCGTCCCGCATTCCCGACCAAACCTGTGGGGCGCGTCATGACGCAGGGAGCGATACTTACGCCCCGTCAGATGGAGTTGTGGGAATGGGTGGCGCGATACTATATGTGTACGCTCGGCGACGTGATGCGTTTCGCCATGCCGGCGGCGCTGAAGCCTTCCGGCCGTAGCGAGGATGAGTTCGCCAGAGACGAATATCGTCCTGCGACGATCAGATATGTCGCATTCGGCGATGCCGTACCCGATTGTGCCGGTTTGAATGCCGCACTCGACGGATTGAAACGTTCGCGTGCGCAAGCGGCTGTCGTACATAGATTTTTCGCGCGTTTCGAGGGTGAGGAGGCGTTCGCGGGCGAGATGCCTGTCGCGGAGCTCGGCGTATCGGCTCAGGTTTTGGCGCGCCTTGCGGAGAAAGGAATATTCAAGATATACGAGAAGGAGACGGTCGGCGGTGCCGTCGTGCCGTTCGATCCGGCCGCGGTGTCGCTTGCGGAGTTGTCGGATGCGCAGCGGCGGGCGCTCGACGGGGTGAACGAACAGTTTGCCGAACGCGGTTGCGTATTGCTGCACGGGGTGACTGGCAGCGGCAAGACCGAAATATACATGCATATGATAGCCGACGAGTTGGCCGGCGGTCGCAGCGTGCTTTACATGATGCCGGAGATAGCCATGACGTCGCAACTGGTGGAACGTATCCGCGCCGTTTTCGGAGAAAGGGTTGTCGTGTATCATTCCAAGCTCGGCGACCGTATGCGTGCCGAGGTGTACAGGCGTTTGTTGGCTTCAGAAGGCGGCGAACTGATTGTGGGGGTGCGCTCTTCGATATTTCTGCCGTTGCCGCGGCTCGGCCTCGTGATAGTTGACGAAGAACACGACCAGAGTTATAAGCAGGCTGAGCCTGCACCGCGTTACAATGCCCGCGACTGTGCGGTGTGGATGTCGAGCCGTTGGGAGGCGCATTGCCTGTTGGCGAGCGCGACCCCTTCGATAGAGAGTTATGTGAATGCGAGGGGCGGCAAATACGGTTTCGTGAGACTTGACGAACGTTACGGCGAGGGGCGGTTGCCGGCTGTCGTGATATCGGATTCGCTGCGGGCTTTGAAGCGCGGCGAACGCAAGTTTCATTTCGACAAGGCTCTGTCGGATCGTATGTGTCGGACGCTGGCCGAAGGACGGCAGGTCATGCTGTTTCAGAACAGGCGCGGATTCGCTCCGTGGATAGAGTGTTCTCAATGCGGCTGGGTGGCCAGATGTCCGCGTTGCAGCGTTACCCTGACGTATCATAAGAAAGGAGACCGGCTCGTCTGTCATATGTGCGGATATGCCGGGCGGTTGCCTTTGGTGTGTCCCGAATGCGGTACTCCTGCCCCGGCGATGAAGGGATTCGGTACCGAAAAAGTCGAAGAGGATGTGTCGGCCATGTTTCCCGAAGCCCGCGTGTCGCGACTGGACAGGGATACGGCATCCTCGCTGGGACGTTACGAAAGGATAGTGTCGGAGTTTGCCCGCGGCGAAACCGACGTGTTGGTGGGAACGCAGATGATAACCAAGGGTTTCGACTTTCCGCGTCTGGGACTCGTGGGAATACTGAATGCCGACAATCTTCTGAATTATCCGGATTTCAGGGCATCGGAGAGGGCTTTCCAAACTATGACGCAGGTGGTAGGCCGGGCGGGCCGCAGCGACGGCGGAGGGCAGGCGGTGATTCAGACCATGCAGCCGGATCATCCGGTAATACGGCAGGTGCAGACTGCGGATTATACGGGGATGGTCGATACTCAGCTGGCGGAAAGAAGCGTGTTCGGCTATCCCCCTTACGGCAAGCTTATAACGGTTACGTTGCGGCACCGCGATCCGGTATTCGTCGAACAGGCGGCTTCGTGGCTCGCTGCGGGGATGCGCCGGATGTTCGGTGACAGGGTTTACGGACCGCACACTCCGGTGGTGGAAAAGATAGGCGACGAAAATTATTTCGAGATCTTGCTTAAGATAGAGAACGGACGTTCTTTTGCGGCGGCCAAGGAGACTTTGATCGCGTTGCTGGAGACGTTCTCGGCGCATAAGGAGTATCGTAAGGTTTTCGTTTACTGCGATGTAGACCCGCAGTGACATTTCGCCGCTGGATTACGGAAAGGTCGGTAGCCGGTTTTTACGGATTGACATCAGGTGCGGGATATGCAATATATATTAAGGTATGGGCAGTGTTGTAGGAACCATAAAACGTTTCGGTGCTGATCTGAAAGAGCTTTTCTGGCCTTCGGTGTGTCCTGTGTGCGGAGGAGAGCTCGGAGAAGGTGCGACGGAGGTTTGTAACCGTTGCCGTTACGACGCTCCGCTTACGGGATTTTGGACACAAGTCGATAATCCGGTGGTGCGCAAGTTCTGGGGACTCGTGCCTATAGTCAACGCTTCGGCATTCATATATTTCGTCCACGGCAACGGTTATCGTGATTTGATACACGGATTCAAATACCGCGGTCGCTGGCTGTCTGCACTGCGTATGGGCGAATGGTACGGTGGCGAACTGAGCAGAGGGGGATTGTATACCGATGTGGATGTCGTCGTGCCGGTGCCGCTGCATATACGGAAAAGGTTGTACCGTGGATACAACCAGTCGGAGTATATAGCCGAAGGCATAGCACGTCAGTTGGGGGTGACGGTGGATACGAGGTCTGTCGTGCGGCGGCGCCATAATCCGAGTCAGGCAAGAAAATCGCGCAGCGAACGCTGGGACAATGTGAAGGACGTATTTGCGGTACGGCGTCCAGAAGCGTTGCGCGGACATCACATATTGTTGGTGGACGACGTGTTGACCACAGGCTCTACCGTTATATCGTGTGCGGAATCCATATTGAAGTCTGTCGAAGACGTGCGTATAAGCGTGGCCGTTCTGGCCGTTTCGCGCAGCGATATAGAGATCGCAAGGTAATATTCCCGCGTTTCGGAAGTTTTCCTGAAAATATGGCCGCAGGCTACAGTGCCGTTGCGGTAAAGGTCGTGCGGCGGCATCTTGAAGAAGATGCCGCTTTTGCTTTGCTTGTGCGGTATGTATTGATAGGTAGTTGCGGCGATGCGACTACATGTTTGTCGTTATGGGCGGCGGAAGTGGCGGTTATTTATTACAAGATAGTATTATCCGGAGCCTTTAAACCACAACTTTTCGGTATTGCCGTGCCTCGGCCGGCAAAATAACTTTGCGGCCGTAATGATCGGATAGGCGACCGGTCGGAATAATGTAGTGTCGTTGTCGCCGTACCGTTGGTTATCGTCAAATTTAAATTTTATATAGTTATGAAAAAATTATTCTATGCGTTGTCGGTCGCAGCCGTTGCGATATTTTTCGTATCGTGCGAAAACCCGACGGGCGGAGAGCCGGGAGAAGATCTCGCGAAAGCCGTGGCAGGTTCTTATGAAGGTTATACGAGTGCGTCGTGCGCCATGTTCGAGGATATGGTCAACGACGGAGAGACGCTCGTTATAGCTGACGCCGGAGACGGTACGGTGAAACTTACCGTGTCCTCGGAGATGTGGGGTATCTTTTCGGCCGAAAGCGTAAAGGTTATGGCTTCGGGTGAAAACTATGAGCTCAAGGGAGAAGGCAAGGTCTCCATGGCCATGGGCGATGCCGAACCTAAAGAATACGACTTTACCGTCGAGGGAACGATATCTTCAGACAAGAAGGTGGAGATTACTTACGTCTGCCCAGCGGTCATGGGTGGTCTGACGATAGTGTTCAGGGACGGTGAGGCGCCTGAGAAGCCGTCAGAAAACTTTGCAGAGAAGATCGCGGGCGATTATTCCGGTTACAGCAATGCGTCGTGCGCCATGTTCGAAGACATGGTTACCTCCGGCGAGGAACTTACTGTTGTCGCCAACGAGGACGGCACGGCCAAGATTACGATGATTTCGTCTGTATGGGGAACATT
>CANTVF010000010.1 GCA_947852905.1 uncultured Tidjanibacter sp.
TTCTAACACCTCTAAACAAGAACTAGTCCCGTCCAAAAGCGGTCGCAAAGATAGAGACATTTCCATTACTTGCAAACATTCTTACGATATTATTTCAGAATAAATCCGTCACAATAAGGTAATGCTTTTGCAATAAAACAGTTACGCATGCAACTTTTTCATATCTCTTTTCGGCATTATGGCACACGCTTTGCCGTATTTTATAAAATACGGATATAGAAACACAACATTCATAGAGGCGTGATCGCCGAACACCATTAAATAATAACTATAAAACGACATGAAAAAACTCTTCATTCTTGCAATGGTAGCCGCATGCGCGGTATGCTGTAAATCCAACCAGAAAGAACTCGCAGGCATTTGGGTGCAGCCCATTCCCGGCCAGACGGGACAGGCGGCTATCCAGGGGATAGCGCTCAATCCGGACGGAACGGCAACCTCGGTCAACATGCACACTCTTTTGTACACTTCGTGGGAAGTGGATGGCAACAAACTGATATTGCGTGGGGAAAGCCTAGGCAACGGACAAACGATTCCGTTCACCGACACATTGACCATAGACCAGCGCACCAGCATGGAGACACTGGTATTGCACGACGGCGACAACGAAATAGTTTTCTCAAGAGTGGAAGCGATGCCCCCTATGGAGTAACGGCGCCGGACCGCATCATCTACTGCAGTTAATGACAGCCCCCTTGCCGGCACATCGCAGACAAGGGGGCTATTCAATCATGCCGGCAGGCAACATACGATTTACGGAATACGACTGCAAAAACGATGTTGCAGACTTTCAAACAGCACAATACAATAAGCCAACTGATACGACAATGTATATGTATCATCACCTTAGTCTCTTCCACTCTATTTTTGTACCTTTAAAAGCCGCTCGCCATGCGGTTAATGACACAAAACCATTCGTCAATGATAACCGACTTCAGATTACAGGTATTCAAGGCCGTTGCCGACAAGCTCAGTTTCACGAAAGCCGCATCGGCATTGCTTATATCGCAACCGGCGGTCACTAAACACATCGGAGAACTCGAAAAGCAACTCGGCGTTCCGTTGTTCACCCGCCACGGCAGCAGCATATCGCTGACCCGGCACGGCGAACAGGCTCTCGACTATGCCAACCGCATACTCGCCCTGTATTCCGACTTCAACGACGCTTTTGCCGACGACGGCAAGGTTCCCGCCGGCCACCTGCGCATAGGGGCCAGCACCACGATAGCGCAATACGTCCTGCCAGACATACTCGCATCGTTCAAAAGACGTTACCCGGAAATAAGCATCGAAATGTCTAATGCCAACACAGAGGTTATAGAGGAACTTGTAGCCGGCGGCAAGATAGATCTTGGACTGATAGAAGGCAAACATTCGGGGCGGACGCTCCACTACGAACTTTTCATGAAAGACGAACTCGTACTGGTAGTCTCTTCGGTCAACCCCGTTTTCCGCAACGACGAAATCAGTATTGAAGATCTACAGAAAATGCCTCTCGTGATCCGCGAGAACGGCTCCGGTACGCTCGACATACTCGAAGAGGCGTTGGCACGACACGGACTGCAACTGAAAAACATGAACATCGAAATACAGCTCGGAAGCACGGAAAGCATCAAACGCTACATACAGCGTTCCGACGCGGGCGCTTTCATCTCAATACAGGCCGTAGCTGACGACATAGCCCGAAACAAGTTGAGAATAATAGATACCGAAGGATTGGACATAATCCGCCATTTCAGTTTCGTCGAACCGCACGGACACCACGGACGCCTTTCCGACCTGTTCAAACAATTCTGTACGGCACACAATAACTTCAAGTTATAATCAAGCACTTTTATATATTTGACTTTTATAATTCGTGGAGATAAATTTGCTTCGTGAAACCATAAAAATCGAATATATGACAACAGCACTACCCTCGCGCACCACGCTGACAAAAGCAGGGTTCATACTCGCCCTCATATTGTGCGCCACCCCGTTCGTATCGGCGCCCATAGCGCTCATAGGCGGTTTCCTGTTCACCTACTTCTTCGGACATCCGTTCGCCCGTCTCAACGGCAAAGCCACGAGCCTGCTGCTGAAAGCGTCGGTCGTCGGTCTCGGCTTCGGAATGAACATACACAGCGCGCTGAACGTAGGACGCGAAGGTTTGGGACTAACCATAGCCTCCATAACCACGGTACTCGTACTCGGTTTCGTAATCGGAGGCTGGCTCAAGATGCCACGCAAGACCTCGCATCTGGTAGCTTCCGGCACGGCCATATGCGGAGGCAGTGCCATAGCGGCGGTAGCTCCGGCGGTCAATGCCAATGACAAAGAGATATCCGTAGCGCTCGGCGTCATATTCCTGCTCAATTCCATTGCGCTGATCGTATTTCCCATGATAGGACACGCTCTCGGACTTTCCCAACACGATTTCGGCATGTGGTGCGCCATAGCGATACACGACACGAGTTCGGTCGTGGGCGCCGCATCGGCCTACGGCAACGAAGCGCTGCAGGTGGCCACGACAGTCAAACTCGCACGCGCACTGTGGATCATACCCGTATCGCTGCTGTCGGCCTTCCTGTTCCGCAGCAAGGGCAAAAAGATCTCGATCCCGTGGTTCATCGGTCTCTTCATACTCTCCATGCTCGCCAACAGCTATCTCCCGTTCATCGGACAAACCGTAGGCCCGGCGATAGTACAGATATCCAAGGCCGCTCTGATCGTCACCCTGTTCCTCATCGGCGCCGGTCTGTCGGTCGAGAAGATCAAATCAGTAGGCTGGAAACCGCTGATACTCGGCGTAGCCCTATGGGTAGTGGTTTCAATAATGTCGATAATAGTAATAATGAACTGATATGGACGTCAAGGTATTCTTCAGCGCATTCTTCGCATTTCTCGCATTGATAAATCCGATACAGAAAGTGTTCGTGGTGTTCTCCCTACAGGACAACTATACAAAAAACGAATTGCACAGAATCGTCTACAAGGCTACCTTGACAGCCGTATTCGTACTCCTGTTGTTTCTCTTTCTCGGCGAGGCAATACTCGGCTACGTCTTCAACCTGCAGATATACGCCTTTCAGATAACATGCGGCGTGGTATTGTTCTACAACGGCTTCGTCGGCTTGCAGAAAGGCGCGTTTCTGTCCATAGACAAAGGGACGCGACTGGAAGACATCATCACCGTTCCCATAGCCATACCCATGATAGCCGGCCCTGCCACGATCACGGCAGTGGTCACCATGCCCGCCGTCTACGGCCGCTGGACGACCATAGGCGCCGTCATACTCGCCTTGGGACTCAACCTGCTCATAATGCGGTATGCCGACCGCATCGGTAAATTCCTCTCACGGCTCAACATGATGATGCCGCTGATACGCATAACGGCGCTTATAGTAGCGGCCATAGGTTTGCAGATGATACTTCTGGGATTGCAGGATTTCATCACGCAGATAGGCTGACATCGCACCGACAGACATTACACCTGCCGCGGCTCGTTCAATCCGATGCCGCGGCACTTATATATAATAAGGTATACCAATTACCGAAACCTTAATCGAAACGACACGGATTCATCGCAGAACAGCAAGAACAAAAAGGAAAAATCCGAAAAATAATCCGTATATTTAAACGTTAATTTGCCGGAGAATTTCATCCGACAACCAATAAAGCAAAAACCGAATTATGACAGATAAAAACATGTCCCGCAATATCATGCCCGACGTTCTGTTCGAAACGAGCTGGGAAGTCTGCAACAAGGTGGGCGGCATACATACGGTGGTGGCTACCAAAGCCAAGACCATGGTCTCGATGCTCGGAGACAACTACATAACCATAGGTCCCGACGTAAACCGCGAAGGCGAAAACGCCGAATTCGAAGAGGACGCAAGCCTGCTGCGCGAATGGCGGCAGGAACTGTACGACAACGGCATCAGGGTACGTACCGGCAGATGGAAAGTAGCCGGACGGCCGATAACCCTGCTGGTGGATTTCAGTTCGCTTTTGGGACAAAAGGACGACATTCTGAAATATCTATGGGAAAACTACAAGGTCGATTCTATAAGCGGACAGTGGGACTACATAGAACCCGTCGTATTCGGGTATGCGGCCGGCAAGGTTATAGAGAGCTACTGCCGCAGGTTCTGCGGCACAGATAGTCATCCGGCAGCCCATTTTCACGAATGGATGACGGCGAGCGGAGGACTCTACCTGCGCCGCGAAGCGCCGCACATTGCGACGGTTTTCACGACCCACGCCACGGTCATAGGTCGCAGCGTGGCCGGAAACGGATTGCCGCTATACGGCCAATTACCTACCATGAACGCCGACGACATGGCACGCCGTTTCAACGTCGTCGCCAAACATTCGCTCGAAAAGATCGCAGCGTCCAATCACGACCGTTTCTGTACCGTGAGCGACATAACCGCCACAGAATGCAAATACGTACTCTCTGTCGACGACGCACTCGTCACCCCGAACGGCTTCGAGGACGATTTCGTCTGGAAAGGCGAAGAGGCGGAGACACGCCGGTCTGCCGCCCGCAAGAAAATGATCGAGGTTGCGGAAGCATGCCTCGGCCATCGTTTCGACAGCGACCCGTTCATTGTCGGAACCAGCGGACGATACGAATTTCACAACAAGGGACTCGACGTTTTTCTCGATTCGTTGAATTGTCTGGCCGACATGGAGTGCGGTCGCGAAATACTCGCATACATAATGGTACCCGCCGGGAACAACGGCCCGCGCAAAGACCTCGCCGCACATCTGGCCGACCCGTCGGCACCGATAGACATATCGCAATTCCGCCATACGACGCATTATCTATCCGACGAGGCTCACGATCCGATAGTACGCGTCATACGCGAAAACCCGCATCTCGACCTCGAAGGCAGGGTGCATGTGATATTCGTCCCCTCGTATCTTCAGGGCAACGACGGCATATTCGACATGACATATTACGAACTGCTGGTCGGAATGGACGCCACGGTATTCGCTTCGTATTACGAACCTTGGGGATACACGCCTTTGGAAAGCGCAGCCTTCTCGGTACCTACCGTCACCACGTCCCTCGCCGGATTCGGCCGCTGGATAGAGAAGCACGGCTGCGAAGGAGGCGGTGTGAAAGTGGTCGAACGCAACGACGACAACGCCGTCGCTGCCGCACGTGCCATAGCCGAAGAATTGGCTCGTCAGTGCGACCTGGACGAAAAACAGCGGGAAACATTGCGTGTCTCGGCACGTGCCACGGCGGAAACGCTCCTGTGGGACAAGTTGATAGCATACTACATGCAGGCTTATGGCGAAGCCATAACGACGGCATCGTCACGCAAAGCACACCGGGGATACGAACGTGCTAACGACTCCGGACAGATAACCTTCCTGCGCCAACAACTTTCAGGCAACCGCCCAGCATGGACGAGACTTATCGTGGAAGTAACCCTTCCCGAACGTCTGCATCCGCTCGAAGTGTTGTCAAAAAACCTATGGTGGTCATGGACGCTCGGTGCACACGAGCTGTTCGAATCCATAGACCCGGAACTGTGGGAACGCAGCGGCCGCAACCCCATAGCATTGCTCGACAGTCTCAGCGCCAAACGGCTCGCCGAACTGGAACAGGATAACGGCTTTCTCGCCAAAATGGACTCGGTGTACGCGGCGTTCAACGAATATATGTCGGCAAAACGCGACCAGAAGGGACCTTCGATAGCCTATTTCAGCATGGAGTACGGACTGCACAGTTCGCTCAAGATATATTCCGGCGGGCTCGGCATACTCGCAGGCGACTATCTTAAGGAAGCCAGCGACATGAACGTTCCGATGGCAGCAGTGGGATTGTTGTACCGTTACGGATATTTCACTCAGCGGCTTTCGTCAACCGGCGCACAGGAGGCGAGCTACGAGGCTCAGAATTTCGACAAGCTGCCCATATCGCCGGTGCGCGACGCCACGGGCAACTGGCTTTCGATAAAGATAGGTTTTCCGGGGCGTACGGTAACGGCACGTATCTGGAAATGCGAAGTCGGACGTACCGACCTCTATCTGCTCGACACCGACCACGACCTCAACATAGAGGAGGACAGATCCATAACGCACTACCTCTACGGCGGCGACTGGGAAAACCGGTTCCGTCAGGAGATACTGCTCGGCATAGGCGGTATAAGGGCGCTCGAAGCCATGGGCATACGCATGGACATATACCACTGCAACGAAGGACACGCGGCATTCATAGGAATCGAGAGAATCAACAGGCTGATAGAACGTCACAAACTCTATTTCAGCGAAGCGATGGAGGTCGTGAGGGCTTCCTCGCTATTCACGACACACACGCCCGTACCGGCGGGTCATGACGCATTCACCGAAGCCATGATACGCCAATACATGTCGCACTATCCCGACCGGCTCGGCATTACGTGGGACCAGTTCATCAACCTCGGCAAAACGAAACCGGGCGACCCGAACGAAAAGTTCTCTATGAGCGTCTTGGCCTCCAACCTGTCGCAGGAGATCAACGGAGTGAGCTGGCTACACGGCAAGGTAAGCTGCGAGATACTCGGCAACATATGGCCCGGTTATTTCAGCGACGAACTGCACATAGGTTACGTGACCAACGGAGTACACTTCCCCACATGGACGGCATCGAACATGCGCAGGCTCTACTCCAGATATTTCCCCGAAGGCTTCTCCGGACCTCAGTACGACATAAAGGCATGGCAGAAGGTGTACGACATACCGGACGACGAATTCTGGAAGGAACGTCTCGCACTGAAGGAAAAACTGCTCGACCGCATACGCCGTCAGTTCACCGAACCGGAACAAGGCCTCATGGTATCGCCGCAATATATGATGCACACGCTCGAATCGCTGAACACCAACGTGCTGACCATAGGCTTCGCACGCCGTTTCGCCACCTACAAACGCGCACACCTGCTGTTCACCGATCTGGAAAGGCTCGCCGCCATAGTAAACGATCCGCAGCGTCCCGTAAGATTCGTTTTCGCAGGCAAGGCGCACCCGAACGACATCCCCGGACAGGAGTTGATAAAACGCATAGTCGAAGTTTCCGCGAGGCCGGAATTTCTGGGTAAGATAATATTCCTGCCCAACTACGACATGAATCTCGCCCGCCGCATGGTACAGGGGGTAGACGTCTGGCTGAACACCCCGACGCGGCCTCAGGAGGCTTCCGGCACCAGCGGCATGAAAGCCGCCATGAACGGCGTCATGCAGTTCAGCGTCCTCGACGGCTGGTGGATAGAAGGTTATCGCGAGGGAGAAGGCTGGGCGCTGCCCATGAAACGCACCTACGAGGACCAGAACTACCAGAATCAGCTCGACGCGGCCATGATATACCGCACGATAGAGGAACAGATAGTACCGCTGTACTACGACCGGGACGAACACGGCATACCCCACGAATGGATACGCGCCATGAAAGGCTGCGTCGCCAACATAGCGTCGCGGTTTACGACCAACCGCATGATGAAAGACTATCAGGAACGTTTCTACGGCAAACTGTGGGAACGCAGCAAACTCGTCACGGCAGACGATTTCGCCGAAGCGCGAAGCATAGCCGCATGGAAACGCATGGTCAGCAATGCATGGGACAAGGTACGCATCGTGGGCGTCCGTCAGTTCGATATAAGCCGCGAGGCCGTGAAAGTAAATTCGCCTTACGACATAGAAGTGACCGTCGATACCGCAGGATTGAGTGCCGAGGATATAGGCGCAGAACTGGTATTCGCCGAACAGATAGACCACGGCCGCAGAATACGCGTAATAGACAAACTCGAACTGCAACCGCAGGAAAGATCTGTAGACGGCATAGTCAGATATACTGGTACTTCTACGCCGGCATATCCGGGATCGTTCGACGTAGCCATAAGAATCTACGCACGCAATCCCGAACTGCCCCACCGCATGGACTTCGCACTGGTAAAATGGGCATGATTCGTGCCGGGTATTCTTCGCAGCGAGCCGACGGCGCCGATACGTCCGACAACCTCATGCACCCGAAGACATGCCCGCCACATGCAGAAAACTAAAAAGTCAAGAAAATGTCAGTTCTGGAATTCGACAAAAACCGTCTGGGCAACCTCGAATATTCGTTGCGCCGCGAGATACTCTCCACCGACCGCGCAGGGGGATATATGAGTACGACCATCGTATGTTGCAACACGCGCAAATATCACGGTCTGTTCGTATGCCCGGCGATAGAGGGAGACGAACACGAATACGTCATGCTGTCGTCGCTCGACGAAACCGTCCTGCAACACGACCAACCGTTCAACCTCGCCATACACCACTACCCCGGAGCCTACGAGCCGAAAGGGCACAAATATCTGATCGACTTCCGATACACGCCCATGCCGACGCTCACATACCGTGTCGGAGGCGTCGTACTGAAGAAGGAGCTGTTGTGGATACATTCGAGGCCTCATCTGCTCATACGCTATACGCTCATGGAAACGACATCGCCGACTACGCTACGACTCAGGCCGTTCCTCGCATTCCGCGACAAACATACGGTAGGCAAAGCCAACCTGTACGCCGACGGGCGCTCCTACCCCGTCCGCGGAGGTGTACGCAACAGGCTTTACGAACGTTTCCCGTGGCTTTACCTGCAAACCGACGCTCAGGAAACGGAATTCGTTCCTGCACCGGACTGGTACTACAACTTCGAATACGACGAGGAGCGCGACCGCGGATACGACTATCTGGAAGATCTGCTCACAACGGGTTATTTCGAAATGCCGCTTACCAAAGATCGTCCGGTCGTCTTCTCATGCTCGCTTGAGGAGTTCGGCGACCCGACGCGCCTGAACGACCTGTTCGAAGAAGAGGCCGCACACCGCACCCGCAAAGACGACATGTTGTCGTGCCTGCGCCACTCGGCACGTCAGTTCGTCGTCAGCCGAGGCGACGACACCGACGTCATAGCCGGTTATCCGTGGTTCGGAAGCTGGGGACGCGACACGTTCATATCGCTTCCGGGAATAACGCTGACACAGGGCGGAACGGAAAGTTGCATCAAGGTCATAGACACGCTCGTGGGACGCATGGCCGGCGGACTGTTTCCCAACATAGGCACGGCATACAACTCGGTAGATGCGCCGTTATGGTTTTTCTGGACACTGCAACGGCTCGCGGGACATACCGGCGAAGAGAGAATATGGCTACGCTACGGCGACACCATGAAAAACATATTGGAATCGTACCATCGCGGCATAGGCGACGCAATAATGGTGAATGCCGACGGACTGGTGTGCGCCGGCACCGAAGGGCTGGCCATGACATGGATGGACGCCGTAGTGGACGGCATTCCCGTAACCGGGAGGGAGGGCTATCAGGTCGAGGTCAACGCACTATGGTACAATGCCGTATGCTATACGCTGCACCTCGCGGACAAGTTCGACGACAGAGACTTCACCCTTAGGTGGCAGGCATGGCCGGAACGAATATCCGGGGCGTTCGCCGAAATGTTCTGGTACGAGGAGGAGGGTTATCTGGCCGACTACGTGTCGCCCGACGGAGAAAGGAACACATTCGTGCGTCCCAACCAGATAATAGCCTGTTCGCTCGACTACAAGATACCTACCGAGGCGCAACGTATAGCGATCATAGACACCGTGCGCAACCATCTGCTCACTTCGCGCGGACTGCGCACCCTATCGCCCCGCAATCCGCAATATCAGGGACATTACGGAGGCGACCAGCCCACCCGCGACAGGCAATATCATCAGGGTACCGTATGGGTATGGCTGCTGGAACACTACGTCAGAGCCTGCTTCGACATCAAAGGCCACAGATTCCTGAAAGAAGCCGAAGAACTGCTGGAAGGTTTCGAGGAAGACTTGTCGAGTTACGGCATCGGTTCCGTACCGGAGATATACGACGGCGATCCGCCACATGCGCAGCGCGGCGCCGTATCGCAGGCATGGAGCGTGGGAGCGCTGCTCGAAATAGACGCACTGATAAAACATTACCGCCGCCGTCATACCGAGCGATAGACCGACGACTGCGGACGACGGAACGCCTATCAAAGACGTACCCGTCGCAAGAATGAATATACGAACACAAAACATAAAGACTATACGCAATGAGAGTACTTATGTTCGGCTGGGAGTTTCCGCCGCATATAGCCGGCGGCTTGGGTACGGCCTGCTACGGCATGACACGCGGTCTCGCCAAAAACGGCGTGGACGTCATATTCGTCATGCCCAAGGCTTACGGCGACGAGGACCAACGGTTCGTTCGTGTAGTCAACGCCAGCGATGTGGAGGCCGTTTACCGTGAAGACGGCATATCAGAGGCCCTGTGGAACAAGGTCTCATTCATGCAGATCGACTCCAACATGGTCCCCTACTCCTCGCCAGAAGAGTTCGCCTGCGAACACGAAAAATGGTTGTCGGCAGGCGAAAGGAACTTGCGACGCGGCGACGTATGGAGCGAACGCTACACATTCTCCGGAGCTTACGGAGCAAATCTTATGGAAGAAGTGGCGCGTTACGCCGTAGTCGCCGAACAGGTAGCCCGCGATCTGGCGGGGCAGTTCGACGTCATACACGCCCACGACTGGCTCACCTACTGTGCCGGCATAGCCGCGAGCCGCGTTTCTGGCAAACCGCTGGTGATACACGTACACGCCACCGAATACGACCGCAGCGGCGAGAACGTAAATCCCGCCGTATATGACATAGAAAAGGCCGGCATACTGGCCGCCGATGCGGTAATCACTGTCAGCAACCTGACGCGCAACATAGTGATAACGCGCTACGGAGCCGATCCGGACAAGGTTTTCACCGTCCACAACGCCGTCCGTTTCGCTCCGGGCGACGACATGGCTGCGGAACGTTTTCTCGACGACAAGATAGTCACTTTTCTGGGACGCATAACATACCAGAAGGGACCAGACTACTTCGTCGAAGCGGCCGCCAAGGTGCTGCAACGTACCAACGGTGTTCGCTTCGTAATGGCAGGCAGCGGCGATATGATGCCTCACGTGGTAAGACGTGTGGCCAAACTGGGTATATCGGACAGATTCCATTTCACCGGCTTCCTGCGCGGAGCCGAGGTAAACCGCATGTTCGCGCTGAGCGATGTGTATGTGATGCCTTCGGTATCCGAGCCTTTCGGCATATCGCCTCTGGAAGCCATGCGTTCCAACGTCCCGGTCATAATATCGAAACAATCCGGCGTCGCCGAGATACTGAAGTACGCCGTCAAAGTTGATTACTGGGATGTAGACGCCATGGCCGACGCCATATACGGACTGGTCACATATCCTGCGCTGGGACACATGTTCGCCGACAAGGGGCACGAGGAGGTCACCGGGCTGAAATGGGACAATGCGGCGGCGAAAATCAAAGCCGTATACGAACACGTAACGGGAGCGGAGCATAACGCCGCATCAATATAGATTCCACGGAAGGAAAAACGAAAAGAAAAGCAACGGTCAATATGAAAGAGATAACCTTATTTTTTCAGGTACACCAACCCATGCGGCTGAGGACATACCGCTTTTTCGATATGGGCAGAGACCACAATTACCTCGACGACGCCCGCAACCGCACAGCAATGCAAAGTATTGCGGCAGAAAGCTATATCCCGGCCAACGAAATGTTGTTAAACCTCATCAGGAAGTACGACGGACGGCTCAAAGTGAGTTTCTACATATCGGGACTTGCCATCGAGCAGATGCGTTCGTTCGCCCCTGAAGCCCTACAGGGTTTCCGCAAACTCGCCGCGACCGGTTGCGCGGAATTCGTCGCAGGCACATACTCGCATTCGTTCGCAGCTCTCGCAGGCCGGGAAGCTCTGGAAAAAGAGGTCGAACTGCACACGGCGATGATGCAGGCCGAGTTCGGCGTCCGTCCGACCGCTTTCTTCGACACCGCCATGCTTTATGACGACGCCATAGGCGGCATGATAGCCGACATGGGATTCAAAACCATACTCGCCGAAGGGGCGCGCCATGTGCTGGGTTGGAAAAGCCCGAACTTCGTATATGCCAATCCGCAAGACCAGAAAGTAAGACTGTTGTTGCGTAATTACCGTCTCAGCGACGATCTGGCGTTCCGCTTCTCCGACAGCCGCTGGAACGAATGGCCGCTGACTGCCGACAAATTCGCGGGCTGGATACGCGAATCGGAGGGCGAAACATTCAACATATTCACCGACTATGCTGCCATAGGAGCATGGAACAAGGAGCAGTCTGGCATATTCGACTTCATAAAGGCATTCGTGGATAACGTATGCCGCGACGATGATATGAGGTTCGCCACCGTAACGGAAAGCGCCGCAGCGCATCAACCGATAGGCGTACTGTACGTCAACCACGAAACCACATGGGCCGACGAGGAGCGCGACACGTCGTCTTGGCTCGGCAACGAACTGCAACAGGAGGCTTTCGGCAAACTGTATGCACAACAGGAAAACGTCCGCAGACTCGACGATCCTGATTTCAACCATGTATGGCAGTTCCTGCAGAACGCAGACAATTTCTACTGGATGGCCACGAAATGGTTTACCGACAGCAACCAGCAGATCAGCGGCAGTCCGTACAATTCGAGTTACGAGGCGTTTATAAACTATATGAATGTCCTCAGCGACTTCATAAACGAACTGGCTAGACGCGCGGAATCTTCAGGCATAGAATTTGCACCTCTCGACGACAAGACGACGGAAAAGCCGACGTCTATAATAAACCCATAAAAAATACTGATATGAATTTAAAGATCATGACAACCGCAGCCTTGTGCGTACTTATGCTCGGAGCCTGCGGCAACCGCAACGCCAAAACGGACGATGCGAAGGGCAAACCGACTACGACAACCGCCACGAACGGCAAAGGGCTGAATGCCGACTCCCGCTACGGCACTATCGTCAGCGAACGCTATTACGGACTGCTGCCTGCTGCCGACGGCCCCGGTATAGACTACGACCTCGTGCTGATCCGTCAGAAAGGCAGTAATCACGGCATATACTCGCTGATGATGACCTACATAGAAGGCGAAAACGGCAACGACGTCTCTTTCCTCGAAACGGGCGATTTCGCCGCATCTACCAAAGACGGAATGAAATATTTCACATTCACGCCCGACAGCGAATCGGCGGCAGAGACTTTCTATATAGTGGAGCCATCGGGCGATCTCACGCTCGTCGGCAAAGATCTGAAACGCGCCGCATCGAAACTGAACTATACGCTGCGCAGAATCAAATAAGGCAGCCAACTCTGCAATAACCGGAGACGTTCGATCGATAACGACGACTATCCGATCTGAAAATACATAAAGGGATCGTGTCAAAACTTAGCGTTTTGACACGATCCCTTTATGGTGTATGAGAACGGGTAAAATACAAAGGTGTGGATGTGAGGACGATAGGATTTTACGGAAGTAAATAGCTTGGTCCGAATCACGATAAAAACGCAACAGACTGCCCGTTATGACACACTGTCAATTTATCTCCCGACATGCGTACTGTTCGTACAACACCCGCAACGACATGTCGCCTATTCCTGACCCGCCGTTTTCCACATGACCCGTAAACACCGCCTGCCTCTGACGGCCGAATACGGAAACATATACGAATGCAAACCGCACGCAACGCGATACCGGCTAATAGGAGTCGGACGCACGCCGGTATTCGATAATGTCGGCAATCGTCAAGACCGGGAAACCGTGGTCAGCACCGAAACCAATGATCTGCGGCAATCGTGCCATAGTCCCGTCCTCATTGGTCAGTTCACACAATACAGCGGCATCGCCCAATCCGGCGATACGGACAATATCCACACTACCTTCCGTATGACCGTCGCGTTCGAACACTCCGCCAGCGCGTGCGATCAACGGAAACACGTGTCCCGGTTTGCAAAGGTCTCCCGGACGTGCCCCTTCGGCAATGGCTGTCCTTATGGTCGTTATCCTGTCTGCGGCCGACACCCCTGTCGTAACGCCGCTGGCAGCCTCTATAGATACAGTGAAATTGGTCCCGTAACGGCTGGTATTATCCCGCACCATAAGCCGTAGATCGAGTTCGGCCGCTTTCCTGTCCGTAATACACAGACACACTATGCCGCTGCATTCGCGTATCATCAAAGCCATATCGGCGACAGTCATACTGCTCGCCGGAAAAACAAGGTCTCCTTCGTTTTCCCTGTTCTCGTTATCGACGAGCAATATACCGCGTCCGCCGCGCAGAGCTTCCACGGCTTTCTCTACTCGCTGCCGGGCATTGCCGGCAAGTTTCACGCAATCCGTCATTTTCATAATACTGTTCTTGTAAACGTTGAATAAATCCCATATACGCCGGACGGATCGTTCTCCAAGCCGTTCCGCAATTTCTCAATGCTCCAGTCACCGCATCACGTGCATACGGTCGAGTACATACCGGTAGCCCCCCGATAAGGACGCATTTCTTCCGACCTGCCGACAACGGCAAAGATAATTCTGCCGCACGACAGGAAATGATCTTAAATTAACATAACATAATACTATATTTGCAAACTTTTAACCATACGATCATGAAAGGCACGAAAATATTGCAACGCAAGATATTACACGAATCCGGCCGCTCCTTCACGTTCACGAGAGACATGCGTCTGACAGTACCTCTACACTATCACTACGAATACGAACTCATACGCATCACCTCCGGTTACGGCCGAGAGTTCGTCGGTGACGCGGCAGTCGAATATGCGCCCGGAGACATGACGCTCATCGGAACCAATGTACCGCATCTTCACCTGTGCGATTCGATGACAGGCATTCCGGTCGAGCGTAGCCGTTGCGACATGATCCAGTTTCCGCCGTCTCTGTTCCCGGCAGACATGGAGCGCATAGACGAATATGCCCAGATACGGGAATTGCTGACAGCAAGCGCCCGCGGCATACGTTTCACCGACGCTACCGCCGTGGAACAGGCATGTGCCATGATGGAATATATAGACACGCTCTACGGTACGGAACGTATCGTATGCTTGCTGCGGATACTCGACATTCTCGCACGGAGCGAAGGACATCGTCTCATCTCCACACTCGGCTACGGCAATACCACCGACATGTACGCCGGCGACGAACCTGTCAACAAAGTATACGCCTATTTATTAAATAATTTTAATAATACGATAACACTCGAACAAATAGCCGCCTACGTCAATCTAAGTCCCGCCTCGCTATGCCGTTATTTCAAACAGAGAACGGACAAAACGATTTTCCGCTGTCTGGCCGAAATACGCACTGAGCAGGCATGCCGCCTGCTGGCCTACTCCGAACTTCCGGTTTTCCAGATAGCCGACCGTACAGGCTTCAGAAACATGGCGCATTTCAACCGCACGTTCAAAGAGATCAACGGCGCCACGCCGACAGAATACCGTCGCATGGTACGCCAATGCACCGACTGACACGCCTGCCACCCGAAGGAACGACACTATGCCGAATGAAATCTTAACTCCCGTCATTTACTCCTCGCAATACGGCACGCCGCGTACGCCGTGGTATCGCATAAACTGCACAATATTCACACTGACAGAATACCGTCGCATGGTACGCCAATGCACCGACTGAGCCGTATGCCACCCCGAAGGAACGACACTATGCCGAATAAAATCTTCACTCCCGTCCTTTGATCCTCGCAATACGGCAAACCGCATCCGCCATGGTATCGCATAAACTGCACAATATTCACACTGACAGAATACAGTCGCATGGTACGCCAATGCACCGACTGAGCCGTCTGCCACCCCGAAGGAACGACACTCTGCCGAATGAAATCTTAACTCACGTCATTTACTCCTCGCAATACGGCACACCGCGTACGCCGTGGTATCGCATAAACCGCACAATATTCACACTGACAGAATCGTCCACGACATGACAGATACCGCAGCGGCACACGCCTCGTCGGACAACCCACACCGCCGACCGCCGCAACACTCGATTTTCCAGTTCCGCCACAACGCCATTCGGGATTTCAGCAACGATACCACTACTATGCGTCGCCCGAAACTCACGATACGGCCTTCCTCCGTTACGCATTCTACATAGAACGAATATAATATAAGCGACTTCGCCGGATTCCTCCTTTCCAGTCGACACCTGCCATCCAACCTCACCAGGATACGCCGATCCCCTCTGAGACAGACTCCGACATTATCCTGACATCCTCATAGAGACAAACTCCCGCAAAACAAACAGCACAGCAAATCCTTCGAAGCTAAATACAAGCCATATATACTCTCCTGACCGTCTGACGGCATCCGCCTTTTTCATCACCTGCGTCTTATACCGTCGTCCATATAAAGACACAAAACGGCAGTCCGGAATACTCCGGACTGCCGTCAATGTACGGCAAACATTGCCGCAATCTATTTTTTAGGCTTCGGGGCAAGCATCATGGTCATTCGCTTACCCTCCAGCTTAGGCATCATTTCCACTTTGGCCAACTCCTCCAGATCGGTAGCGAAACGCAACAGCAATATTTCGCCCTGCTCCTTGAAGACTATAGAACGACCTTTGAAAAAGACATATGCCTTGACCTTGGCGCCCTCCTGCAGAAAGTTCTGCGCATGACGCAGTTTGAAGTTATAATCATGGTCGTCCGTTTGGGGTCCGAAACGGATCTCCTTGATGACTACCTTTACAGATTTGGCTTTCAATTCCTTGGCCTTACGCTTCTGCTGGTAGAGGAACTTCTGATAATCGGCGATGCGACATACGGGCGGATCGGCCTTAGGCGATATTTCTATCAGGTCCAATTCCTGTTCACGCGCCATTTTGAGCGCCTGACTCGTCGGCATCACTGCCGAACCTCCTTCGATCTCCTCTCCGACTACACGAACCTGTGGTACCGAAATCTGTTCGTTGATCCTGTTCGGCATCTCCTTTTCGACCCTGCCCTGCGGACGACGAGGCTGTTGCCCGCCGCTGCTACCGGCCGGTCTCGGATGATAAGTTTTCTTTACAGTGTTTATAGCTGTGTCCTCCTATGATTAGTAAAACTTGTATTTATCGTATACGGCATACGTTCAATTACCATGCCGTATTGTCATTCATACCCTTAAGCCTGTATTTCGTTCTTAACGAGTTCGCTGATATAATCCCTGAACTCTTCGAGCTTCATGACGCCCTTGTCGCCCTCGCCCTGCAAACGTACCGAAACGTTGCCTTCGGCCTCCTCCTTCTCGCCCACGATGAGCAGGAACGGGATTCTCTTGAGTTCGTTGTCGCGTATCTTTCTACCAATCTTTTCATTGCGGCAATCCACTTCGGCACGAATATCGGAATTATTCAGGAATTTTGAAACACTCTGCGCGTAATCGTTGAATTTTTCGCTGATCGGCAATACGACCACCTGCTGCGGCGTCAGCCACAACGGGAACTTACCGGCCGTATGTTCGAGCAACACGGCAACGAAACGTTCCATAGAGCCGAACGGCGCACGATGTATCATGATAGGCCTATGAGGCAGGTCGTCAGCACCCGTATATGTCAGGTCGAAACGTTCCGGCAGATTGTAGTCCACCTGTATCGTGCCGAGCTGCCACTTGCGGCCGAGCGCGTCCTTAACCATGAAATCGAGCTTCGGACCATAGAACGCCGCTTCTCCCAACTCCACTACCGTATTCAGGCCTTTGTGTTCGGCGGCCGTGATTATCGCTCTTTCGGCCTTTTCCCAATTCTCGTCGCTGCCGATATATTTCTCCTTGTTTTCCGGGTCACGCAAAGATATCTGAGCCGTGAAATCCTCGAACTTGAGCGTCTTGAATATATACAGCACTATGTCTATTACTTTCTCGAACTCCTCCTGCAACTGGTCGGGACGCACGAAAAGGTGGGCGTCGTCCTGCGTGAATCCCCTAACGCGCGTCAGTCCGTGCAGCTCGCCGCTCTGCTCGTAACGGTACACGGTACCGAACTCCGCGAAACGCAACGGAAGATCGCGATAGGAACGCGGTTTGTAACGGTATATCTCGCAGTGGTGCGGGCAGTTCATCGGCTTGAGCAGGAACTCTTCGTTCTCATCCGGCGTATGTATGGGCTGGAACGAGTCCTTACCGTATTTTGCATAGTGCCCGGATGTCACATAAAGGTCTTTCATTCCGATATGGGGCGTAATGACCTGCTCGTAACCGTATTTCTTCTGCACGCTCTGAAGGAAATTCTGCAATCTTTCGCGCAACGCCGTACCTTTCGGAAGCCACATGGGAAGTCCCTGCCCGACTCGGTTAGAGAACATGAACAGTTCCAGTTCCTTGCCGAGTTTGCGGTGGTCGCGTTTCTTGGCCTCTTCCAGCATCACGAGATACTCGTCGAGCATGGATTTTTTCGGGAACGATATGCCGTATATACGTGTCAGCATCTTGTTCTTCTCGTTGCCGCGCCAGTATGCCCCGGCAACGGAGGTCAGCTTTATCGCCTTGATAAGTCCCGTATTGGGAAGGTGCGGACCGCGGCAAAGGTCTGTGAAACAGCCGTTCGTGTAGAACGTAATCGTTCCGTCGGCCAACTCGCCGATAAGCTCCGTCTTATACTGGTCGCCCTTTTCGGTGAACACGCGCATCGCTTCGGCTTTGCTCACCTCCCTGCGAACGAGAGGCTCTTTGGTGCGCGCGAGTTCCTCCATTTTTTTCTCTATTTTCGGAAGGTCGGCCTCGGTTATAGGCACCGGAGAATCTATGTCGTAATAGAAACCGTTGTCGATACTCGGACCTATGCCGAACTTGATCCCCGGATAAAGACTTTCCAGCGCCTCTGCCAACAAGTGCGAGGACGTATGCCAGAACGTCGATTTGCCTTCGGGATCGTCCCATTTGTTGAGTTTGACCGTCGCATCGTTATTGACGGGCATCGAGAGGTCCACTACCTTGCCGTTTACCGTAGCCGACAACACTTCCTGTGCGAGACGCTGGCTGATAGACTCGGCTATCTGGAACGAAGTGACCCCTTTCGGATACTCCCTGACACTACCGTCCGGGAATGTGATTTTTACATTTTCCTGACTCATTATTCTTTTGTTGTAACGGCGACCGGCTACAAACCCGGCCGCAACGATTTATATTGTTTTCAAGTCGTCGACATTCTATGCGTCTACCGTCGCGATTGTCATGCCGCATCCCGGCCACCAATGGCTACGCTGCTCAGACCTACGGTCTATTCTTACGCTGCGCCCGTATCGCACGGCTATTCATCCTGCGTTTCCGGCAGTTTCAGGTCTTTGACCGAAACGTCGGCACCGCGTTCGCGTTCGTAACGTCTGAGCGGATTGGCCGTTATCTCCGCAAAGCACTGACGGTTGCGATATACGTCGATCGCCAGGTATATGGCCTCGCGCATCGAACTGCAATCGGCGACGCCTTTACCGGCAATGTCGTAGGCCACGCCGTGATCCGGACTGGTTCTGACCACCGGAAGCGACGCGGTGAAATTGACTCCTGCCGGACACAACGTCTTGAACGGCGCCAATCCCTGATCGTGATACATGGCCAATACGGCATCGTATTTCCTGTAATTGCCCGACGCAAAGAATCCGTCGGCAGCGAAAGGCCCGAAAGCCAGCGTTCCTCCGTCGGACGCATCCTGTATCGCGGGTTTTATTATTTCCGTATCCTCCACGCCTATCACACCGCCGTCGCCGGCATGCGGATTCAGACCGAGTACGGCGATACGCGGTTCCACTACGGCGAAATCCTCTTTCAGCATGCGCCGCAACTGACCGATACGTTCCTCGACACGCTCTTTGGTTATCATGCCGCTCACCGCAGACACCGGAACGTGAATCGTCACAAGCCCCACTTTCATCAGATTGCTGCACATGACCATCAGGGGTTCGCCGCCGAAACGGTCGGCGAAAAACTCCGTATGTCCCGTAAAGCCGAATCCGGCAGCCTGTACATTCTCCTTATTTATCGGAGCCGTAACCACCACGTCGATAATACCCTCTGCCAGATCGTCGGCAGCCATGCGCAAAGCCTTCACGGCTTCGGCACCACCTTCCGCAGTGGACGTTCCTGCCTCTATCCTTACATCGCCTTCAGTATCCACAAGATTGATCCTGCGCGGACGCGCATCGCGTGCATCGTCCACTATCTGGAACGAGAAGGTCTCACCGTCGGCCAGACTCCTCTTGTAATACGCGAAAACCTTTGACGAACCGTATATCACCGGCACGAAAAGTTCACACATGCGCGAATCGGCCAAAGCCTTTATGATGACTTCCGGACCGATACCGTTTATATCTCCTTGGGTAATGCCTACCCTTATCATTTTATTATCACCCATAATATGTACTCGATAATCACTGCCCCCAGCCTGTCCGACCGACACTTTCGGCCATTGCCGGGTTCTCGGCACACCGGACAATGACTGATACCTTACACGCCCCATCCGATATTCATACAAAGATACGAATAAGCCGAGAGCAAAAGCAAATTTATTTGCATTTTGCCGCAGCGAAGCATCCAAGATGAAGTCAAAGATAGGAATAAAAAACGAAAGATTCCGTAGAAACGGCCAATAAACTCAGCGCATATCAATTCCATACACCGGACAAACCGAATGGCACTCCGCAGTTCGGCTTCTTCGGCACTGCACACGAATGCGTACCGCCCCGGCATCAATGGCCTGCGGTACGCGAAAACAGATTGATAACGACTACGCCCGCAATTATAAGCAAAAGTCCTATCACGGCCGGAAGATCTAGTCT
Organism: uncultured Tidjanibacter sp.; assembly: GCA_947852905.1. GTDB lineage: Bacteria > Bacteroidota > Bacteroidia > Bacteroidales > Rikenellaceae > Tidjanibacter. The sequence continues at coordinate 20,689 of CANTVF010000010.1, forward strand.
TTGTCTGAACACGAACAAACCGATCAGCGTTATCAACACGATACCGACTCCCGACCATATAGCATAGGCTATACCTACCGGAATGGTTTTCAATACGATACTGAGACAATAGAACGCGCCGGCATAACACACTACGGTAACTATGCTCGGCACCGGGCGCGTAAATTGTTCGCTTTGCTTGAGAAACGATGTCGCAACGGTCTCGAATACGATAGCCAGCAACAATACGAGATAATTCTTCATCGTCATACCCGTTTACTGTAACGGCAAAAATACGACACACAGCCATTCCAAGACTTAACAAAAGATAAGAATCACCCCTTCCACATCCGAAAACGCACTCCCCGTATATCGTATGCATTCGACAAGCACAATGCGATCCGCAGAAACGGCCTGTCTCAGCACGCGCTGCAAACCGCGCTTAACTCCCGTCTCCGAATCGCAGCCATACGGACTGCGCAGTTTCCCGTCACCGTATCCTGCGCCGGAACTCTGCGCATACGAGAGCCGTAGCCGCAGCCACATTCAACGACTCGGATCCTCTGCGGTCTGCCGGGAAAGGCGGTATGAACAGTTTGCGTGTTACGAAAGCCGATGCTTCAGGAGAGACGCCGCGACCTTCGCTCCCCATAAGCACGATACCCTCAGGCGAAAGGCCGGTGGAATATATGTCCTCGCCTTCGAGAAAAGTTCCGTACACCTCCGTACCGCTCGCTCTGGCGGCTCCGAGTTCGTCGACAAGACATGCATACGAAACATTGACACGGAATACGGCGCCCATAGTGGCCTGCACGACTTTGGGATTGTAACAATCGGCCGAATCGAGAGAACACACCACGTCGCATATCCCGAACCAATCGGCTATCCTTATTATCGTTCCGAGATTTCCGGGGTCCTGTATCCCGTCGAGAAACAGCGCCAACCCGCTGCCGTACTTCCTACTGCCTCTAATTTCCGGAATCCTCACCACAGCCAATACGTCGGACGGCGTTTTCAGACTACTCATACGTTCCATATCGGCATGCGACACGGCCTCGCCTCCGCGCGCCTCCCAGCCGCCAGATTTGCCTCCCGGCACGAAATATACAGCCTCTACCGACGCCGAGGAGTTCAAGGCCTCCGCAACCATTTTCGCACCCTCGACCACGAAAAGTCCGTTATCGCGACGTGCTTCCTTGTCCGCCAGAGACCTGACGAGCCTTATACGCGCTTTGGTTAGCATAATTTACAATCCTTCCTATAAGTTTTCAATACGTGTCCTCGTGCGACATTACTGCGACGACAGCCGCTACACACCCGCCACGGCGCAGGTCATAATCTTCCCCGACGGCAATACAACCGTCTCGACTTTACATGCATCGAACATGCTACAGCCACCCCGCACTATACACCGCCGCCGTCATTTCACCAAGCTACCGCTATGGAACTGCATTAGCCCAGCAACGTAAAAACTATGTTCACGAACTGCACCACTCCGTATCCGAGCGCCTTCTCGTCGGGACGAAATGTCGATGTATGTACCCTGCCGGCAGAATGCTGTTCGAAAAATTCGCCGTCGCCGCCAACACCTATTCTGTAATAGACCGAAGGATAACGCTCGGAATAATATCCGAAATCGTCCGACGTGGGACGAAGTCCGAGTTCCGTAACCGCCTCTTCGCCGAACAGGGCCGCCGTAGCCTCGGCAACTTTCCGCGTAAGTTCCGGATCGTTCGTCACACACGGATAACCGTCGCTGATATTCACTTCCGTCCTGACACCGAACAGTCCGTTCGTCTTGGCGCCGGCATCGCGGACAGCCTGTTTAACGCGCGCACGCCAATCTTCGTCGAAAGTACGCATGGTACCCTCCATATACACCTCGTCCGGCACTACGTTGGTGGCGCCCGCCGCAACGACCTTGCCTACCGACACTATGGTCGGCGCCTGCGGATCGGGATTCGCGGCGGGTATCGCATACAGCTCCTGCAACAATGCGGCGGAAGCCTGTACCGGATCCTTTATCCTGTCCCTCAAAGCCGCATGCCCTCCGACACCGCGGACATGAAACCGAAGTTCGTCATTGGAAGCCATATATTTGCCCTTGCGGAATCCGAACATGCCGGTCTTCAACAAAGGTTCCACATGCTGTCCGACGAAAGCCGTTATGTCGTATCCCTCGAACGGCTCCTCCTTCAACACGCTGAAAGCACCGCCCGGATTGAGTTCTTCGCCCGGCTGGAACAGCCCGAACACCGTACCGGAAAACTTGTCGCGATGACGACGGAGTATCCTGAGTGCACCGAGCAACATGGCCGCATGCATGTCGTGGCCGCACGCGTGCATCACCCCCTTGTTTTTTGACGAAAAGCCGAGACCCGTATTTTCCGTTACAGGCAGAGCGTCTATATCGGCACGAAGCACCACCGCACGACGGGGCGTTCCCTCCGCAGTTCCCTCTATACGTGCCAACACACCCGTCCCCGCCACCGGACGGCACTCTATACCGTCGTGCGCGAGCGTATCCGAAATGAAACGGGACGTCCTGTGCTCCTCGAACGACAGTTCCGGGAACTGGTGAAGGCTGCGCCTCCACATCATCACATGAAGGAATTCACCCAACGCTTCCTTTATTACGGTCTGTTTCTCCCTGTTATCCATAACACGAGCCTCCTTATAATTTTCGCTGCGGCAAGGCATTCGCCTCTCCGCGCACACCATATTTTTCGTACTCGACGCCCCGCGTCTGTCTTCGTATATATCCGTCACTTCAAGTTACGCGGCAACATTGCACGTGCCTGTTCTATGCTCACGCCGCGACGCGCTGCATAATCCGCCAACTGCTCCTCATCTATACGTCCGACATCGAAATATTTCAGATCGGGATCCGAAAAAATCAATCCGCACAACGACTCTCCCGGATCTATCATATAATTTTCCGTCAGCTTCATACCTGTCGTCTTCTCCACCTCCAGCAGATCGAACACTTCACGTTTGAGAGAGTGGTCCGGCACCGACGGATACCCGAACGCCATACGCGCCCCATCATACCGGCAGGCGAGAATATCCGCAACCGACGGCTCCGGTCCATCCTCGAATCCCCACCACTCGCGCCTTGTCGCCGAATGCACGGCCTCGGCGAACGCTTCGGTAAGCCTGTCGGCCAGCAATTTGACCATTATGGCGTTATAATCGTCACCGGCCGCACGGAACCGCGCAGTCAATTCATCCAATCCGAAACCGGCACTCAGCGCGAACGCGCATATATAATCCTCGACCGGAACATCGCTCGGCATCAGATAATCGGCCAGCGAACGGTTCTCCGGCAAGCCCGCAGTCTGCACCCTCAACTGAGGCAGCACCACTTCGTCCGCACCCCGTCGAACAACGATGTCGCACCCGCGACTGAAAGCCGGAAATATGCCGACAACACCGTCCAACCGCAACAACCCTTCGCGTCCGATACGTTCGAGCATGGCCGCTCCGTCATCAAGCAAACGCCGTTCCTCCGCATTCCTATCGCATGCGCACGACGGGTCGCCGCAATGTTTCTTCATCCCCCACGAACGCACGAAACTGTCCCAATCTATATACCTTGCGACATCGCCAGGAGTGTAATTATCCAACCTGACGATACCCACACGACGAGGTATCCTCATATGATCATAAACCTTTATATGCCGGCGGGCCGACGCCTCGGCATAACCGATCAGACTATGCCCCTCTTGTACGGCATAATAAGTCTGCCGCAAGGCCTCCTGCCTGCGCTTTATGTCACGTATGAATTCGTCAGAACGGCTTCCGAGCAATTTGCCTAGCAACGATACGTTTTCCGAAGCATCGCGGCTATGTACCACCACACCGGAATATTCCGGAGCTATCTTCACGGCCGTATGCACAGGCGACGTCGTCGCTCCGCCAACTATCACCGGTATCGTCACCCCGCACCTTTCAAGTTCGCGCACCACCTTTATCATCTCGTCCAGCGACGGAGTGATGAGTGCGCTCAATCCTATGACATCGGCACCCCATTCTATAGCCGCATCCACTATGTCGTCGCTCTCGACCATGACGCCGAGATCGCGTACGCTATAGCCGTTGCAAGACATCACCACCGAGACGATATTTTTGCCTATATCGTGAACATCGCCTTTCACGGTAGCCACGAGCACCTTGCCTTTGGACGACGAGACGCCGGCCGAGCTGCCCTCTATCAAAGGCACGAGAGCGCCCACCCCCTTTTTCATCACGCGCGCCGTCTTAACCACCTGCGGCAGGAACATCTTACCTTCGCCGAACAGTACGCCGACATGCTCCATGGCCGGCATGAAACACCGGTCTATTACTTCCAGCGGCGACAGGCCTCCCGACACGGCTTCTAGCGCATCACGTTCTATATATTCGTCTACCCCCCTGATCATGGCGTGCCGTATCCTCTCGCTCACCCTTCCGCTACGCCATGCGTCGGACGCCGCATGCTCCTTTTGCGCATGCCCGTTCTTTCCGCCCCGCGCACTCTCGGCATACGCCGCGAGACGTTCTGCGGCATCCTCCCTACGGGCCAGTACCACATCCTCGGCGAGTTCGAGCAACTGCGGCTCTATATCCTCGTACATATCCACCATGGACGGATTAACGATGCCGAAATTCATGCCCGCCCTGCGCGCATGATACATGAACACGGCATGCATGGCACGGCGCACCGAATCTATCCCTCTGAATGCGAACGAAAGATTGCTCACTCCGCCGCTTATCCCTACGCCCGGGAGATTGGTCCTTATCCATGCTGCCGCATCTATGAAGTCCCGCCCGTACCGGTCGTGTTCGGGCATTCCCGTCGCCACGGCCAGAACGTTGGGATCGAAAATTATGTCTTCCGCCGCGAAACCGTTTTCTGTGAGAAGCCCGTAAGCCCGCGACGCCACCTCGATTTTACGCTGGTAGGTATCGGCCTGTCCACGTTCGTCGAACAGCATGACTACGGCTGCCGCTCCGTACCTCCTTATGAGATCCGCACGCCGCAGGAACTCCTTCTCGCCCTCTTTCAACGATATGGAATTCACTATGCTCTTGCCCTGCACGCACCGCAAACCGGCTTCAAGCGTCTCCCACGACGAGGAGTCTATCATTACCGGGACACGGGCTATGTCCGGCTCGGCGGCGACCATATTCAAAAACCTGCGCATCGCCTCCGGCCCGTCGATCATACCGTCGTCGAAACAGACGTCTATCAACTGTGCACCGCCCTCTATCTGGGAACGCGCCACACTCAGAGCCTCCTCGAAATGCCCCTCACGTATCAGACGTGCGAACTTGGCCGATCCGGCGACATTGGTGCGTTCGCCTATACTCACGAATCCGGTATTTTCATCCACTCTCAGAGGCTCCAGACCGCTGAGAACGGTATATCTTTTCTTATGCACAGGCACCTCACGCGGAGAATACCTGCGCGCCAGAGACGCAATGCAGCGTATATGTTCCGGCGTAGTCCCGCAACAACCGCCGACTATATTGACCAGTCCCTGACGCATATACTCTTCCATATGGGAGGCCATCGTCTGCGGCGACTCGTCGTATCCGCCGGAAAGGTTCGGCAGCCCAGCATTAGGGTATGCCGACACCGGATATTCCGACACATCGGCAAGACGTTTCACGTATGGCAACAACTGTCGGGCACCGAACGAACAGTTGAATCCTACCGCCAGCGGCCGGGCATGCGCCACCGACGCATAAAACGCCTCGACGGTCTGCCCCGAAAGAGTCCTGCCGCTGTTGGTAAGCGTTCCGGAAATCATAATGGGGATCCTGCGACCGCGAACGGCGAACGCTTCTGTGGCAGCGAATACCGCAGCTTTACAGTTGAGCGTATCGAAACAAGTCTCTATGAGCAAAAGATCCGCCCCTCCGTCTACCAAACCTTCGATCTGCGGACGATAAGCCGCAACGAGAGCACCGAAATCGGTCTCACGCAGCGAGGTATCGCTCATGTCGGTAGCTATGGAAGACGATTTGTTGGTAGGCCCCACGGATCCGCCGACGAAACGGTACCCTTCACCGTGAGAAGCTGCGTATTCATCCGCTACGCTTCTGGCCAGCCTCGCAGCCGCAAAACTCATGTCATACGCCCTATCGGAAAGACCGTAATCGGCCAGAGATATGCGGTTGGCATTGAACGAATCCGTCGTAACGATATCCGCCCCGGCTTCGAGATACATACGGTGTATTCCGGCCATTACTTCCGGACGGGTCATGGCGAGCAGGTCGTTGCACCCTTTCAGTTCCCTGTCCCAACCGGCGAACTCTTCGCCGCGGAAATCTTCTTCGCCGAGCGAGAAGGACTGCACCATGGTGCCGAGACCTCCGTCGAGCACCAATATGCGTCTGCGCAATTCTTCTTCAATATCGTATTTCATCCGATTCGTATTCTTGTGTTTGTCCGCTGCCGGAATCCGCTGTGCGCCCGCTTCCGACAACAGTGGTTTATCGTTCCTCCGCAGTTATTTCTTCTCTTCGAGGGCTATCCTGTAAACCTTGTTCCAGTTCTTGCCCGTTACATATATATCGCCCGTAGAGGAATCGTAGGCTATGCCGTTGAGGACATCCGTTCCGGGCAACCCGCTGTCGGCCTCCGACTGTAACCCGGCGAGGTCTATCACTCCGCACACCGTACCGTCCGCGGGATCTATTACGAATATCTGTTCGTCTATATAGCTGTAACGATTGGCCCATATCTTGCCGTCGATCCACTCGAGCTCGTTGAGTTTGTTAACCGACAGTCCGGACGAAGTAACCCTGAAACTGCGCACGATCTCGAACGACTGCGGATCGCGGACGTATATGTTCTCCGATCCGTCGCTCATGTACAGCATGCTTCCGTCGGTGGTCAGTCCCCACCCTTCGCCGTCATATGAAAAAGATCGTATCTGCCGGAAATCGTCCGCATCGTACACAAACGCACGTCCCGATACCCATGTAAGCTGGTAAATACGCCCGTCGAGCAACGTTATGCCCTCGCCGAAATATTGCCTGTCGAGCTTTACGCTCTGCAACACCCGGCCCGTTGCGGGCTCTACGCGGCGCAGTTCGGAACGTCCGTTCTGCCCGGTACCTTCATAAAACGAACCATCGTGCCAGAGAAATCCCTGCGTATAGGCACCCGTATCATGAGGATACTCGGCCAACACCTTGAAAGTATACTCCACGGGCTTCGTTTTCTTTCCGTCATCGGCAGCCGTCACTGCACGCCCGCCAGTCTCCGCACGGGACATTTTGGTATTTCCTCCGCCGCATGCCGCAAAAGTCAACACTGCGACCGCAATTACAAAAATCCGTTTCATTTCATACTTTTTATCCAATTTGCAAAGTTATTCAAATTCGCCGGAAACGCATCATAAACACCACACAACTTGAAGTCGCGATTTTCCAATTCCCGTCTATGCGACACCTCGACGCACAGCGCGTATCCACCTCTTAAAAACGGACGGAAAATCAGACGACACCACTTAAATATAGAGAACTACGACTCCAACCTCGCATCAAAATGCTTATCTTTGCAATCTGACAAACAATTACAAAGATGCTCACTCTAAAACAGATCCGGGAAGACAAGCAGAACACTATAGCACGCCTCGCAATCAAAGGCGTGGATGCAGCCCCGGTAATATCCAGAATAGAGGCGGAAGACGACCGCCGCAAAGCCATTCAACAGCGATTGGACAGCTCGCTCGCCGAACAGAACGCCATCTCCAAAGAGATAGGCAAAATGTTCGCCGCAGGCCGTCGCGAGGAAGCCGATGCTGCGAAAGCTAAAGTTTCGGCGCTCAAAGAGGAGTCCCGCAAACTCGAAGAGGAACTGCGCACGGCGACGGAAACCATGAACTCGCTGATCGTGACGCTGCCCAACGTACCGGCAGCGATAGTTCCCGAAGGACGCACGGCCGAAGACAATGTGGTAGTAAAGGTAACCGACCTGCCCTCCGCACTGCCCGAAGGGTCGCTCCCGCATTGGGAACTGGCCAGAAAATACGACATCATAGATTTCGAACTCGGCGTCAAACTGACCGGCGCCGGCTTCCCCGTATACAAGGGACAGGGCGCTCGTCTCCAGAGAGCGCTCATTTCGTTCTTCCTCGACCGTAACACGCGTGCCGGATATACGGAAGTTATGCCGCCGCTCATGGTCAACGAAGCATCCGGTTTCGGCACCGGACAGCTTCCTGACAAGGAAGGACAGATGTACCACGTAGGGTTGGACAACTTCTACCTCATACCGACGGCAGAAGTTCCCGTTACAAACATATACCGCGACACCATAGTCGACGAACAGTCGCTTCCGATAAAGCTGACCGCCTACACCCCCTGTTTCCGCCGCGAAGCCGGCTCATACGGCAAGGACGTGCGCGGCCTCAACCGCCTGCACCAGTTCGACAAGGTGGAGATCGTGCGCGTGGAACATCCGGAACGTTCGTATACGGCTCTCGACGAAATGGTCGCCCACGTGGAAAGCATCGTCAAGGAACTCGAACTGCCTTACCGCATACTGCGACTGTGCGGCGGCGACATAAGTTTCACTTCGGCGCTCACGTACGACTTCGAGGTATGGTCGGCAGCCCAGCAGAGATGGCTGGAAGTATCTTCCGTCTCCAACTTCGAGTCCTTTCAAGCCAACCGTCTGAAACTGCGTTATCGCGACGCCAATAAAAAGACGCAACTCGCCCACACCCTCAACGGCAGTTCGCTCGCACTGCCGCGCATAGTGGCCGCACTGCTCGAAAACAACCAGACTCCCGACGGCATACGCATACCTGCGGCGCTCGTTCCGTTTACCGGATTCGACATGATAAAATAATCCGACCGTCCATGACAAAAACATTTACGGGTGCGTTTTCATTGCGCACCCGTAAATTTTCCCACATAACCGGAAACGACGCATCGCCATCCGGCTCCCTGCTCAAGCCTCGTCAGCTAACAAACCGTAAGCAAAACGCCCTGTAGCATTCACAAAATAAAATATTCGCCGATTCGTTTCTTTATATATGGATATTATTTATATTTGCGGAGGTTTTCAACAACACTTAAATACACAAAGAAATGGCTTACAAAATTGATGAGAATGTTTGTATCGCTTGCGGCTCTTGCGCAGGAGAATGCCCCACTGAAGCTATCTCGGCAGGCGATGTATATGTAATCGACGCGAACAAATGTATCGAATGCGGCAGCTGCGCAGGCGTATGCCCGACCGGCGCCATCTCGCTCGAATAGTTCGCCGATACTCACCGATAACACAGAACAGTCCGGAACTTACGTTTCGGACTGTTTCCGTTCAAACCATACTGTAAAAAACCAGACAGACGTAAACCGAAGACCGTTCCGATACGGTTTCCGTCAAATATGCATTCTCGTGTCCTCGACCTTACGGCATTCAGAAAGGCAAACGGACGTTTACATATTCCCCGACAACACAGCATCCCTACAAAAAAGCCATAGCTTTCCATGCCGCAATATCACATAAGGGACTTTATGATGTGTGCCGTACCTGAACGGAAACGAAACTTTTCCGTAATTTATACCCTTCTCGCGGATACGTTCTTCGGGATTCTGAATTATCTTTGCAATCCGTCGCACGAGTGCGACCGTTATGCAAAACGCATCGTCAGACAGTAAATACCGGACGATCAGACCGGCTTTCACGGAAACCACACCGACTGAACACATGAGAGAGACCATAGACATTCACTGCAACGAAGGCACCTGCTCGCGTATAGCTATAGGTTCCGTAGAGGAGGATTTCGCAAGCATGTTGCCGGAGGACTCTCCGCGGGTTATAATAGTCACCGACGCGCGGGTACACTCCAACAACCTCGCATTCATCAACTCATACGAACGCATAGTCATCGGTCAGGGTGAAAGCAGCAAGACCCTCGTCAAGGTAGAGGAGGTATACCGTCAGCTGCTGGCCATGGGAGCCGACCGCAGTACGTTCATCGTAGGCATGGGCGGAGGCATAGTATCGGACATCACAGGCTTCGCCGCTTCGACATACATGCGCGGCGTAAGATTCGCATTCGTCCCGACCACGCTTCTGGCACAGGTAGATGCGAGCATAGGAGGAAAAAACGGCGTCAATCTCGACGGCTATAAAAACATAATAGGTGTTTTCCGTCAACCGGAATTCGTTCTGTGCGACCCGTCGCTCCTGTCATCGCTCCCGGACCGTGAATTTCGCGCCGGACTGGCCGAAGTCATCAAGGCCGGCATCATAGGCGACCCGACGCTGTTCGAGCTTCTCGAACGCCACACTTTCGAAGACCTGCGCGGCAACGACGAGCTGTTGCGCGACGCCATAGTACGCGCCATAAAAGTGAAAACCGCAATCGTGGAACGCGACGAGTGCGAACACGGCGAACGGCGCAAACTGAATCTCGGTCATACGTTCGCGCACGCAATGGAGAAAAGTTTCACCAATCTCTCGCACGGCGAGGCAGTAGCCGCAGGCATGGCCATAATATGCGATGCCGCCAACCGCAAAGGGATACTCGACACCGCAACGTGCGACCGCATAAAGGCCGTGATCGGGAAAATGGGACTTCCGCTCGAATATCCCGTAGAGATGCGCAAACTGCTGAGTCTTATCCGTTCGGACAAGAAACGCGAAGGTTCGGGCATATACCTCGTATTCCCGAAAAGCATAGGCGACTGTATTGTGGAAAAGACGGCCACCGACCGTCTTGAGGAAATGTTTCCGGGAAATCGTCCCACAGAGACATCCAGTGTGGAATCCGAATCCGAGAACATGGAATAGACCGCAAATCCACGCCATACCTCGACAAGACTGACATGGCTTGGGGCTGCGTACCTACACGTAAAATGCCACCTACCGCGTCCGTACACTCTACCGAAAAGAATTATCACAACGTTACGCCCAAGTAAAACCGGCATACATATTTTATAATAACGAAACCGAGCGCAACGCGAACAACCGCATCTAATGCCTTCGTTCAAGAATGGTCTTTATCCTTTCAAGTCCGCTGCGTTGCAACGGAGTCGCCGCGAAACCGGCGGCAAACGCACGTTCGTCTATAGATAGCCAATCACCTACCGTCATATCGCGCGGATCGAATACAGGTGCGAAACGCGGATTACGATAAAAAGGCGACATACGGTTGTAAGGACAAACGCTCTGACATTCGTCACATCCGAATATCCAACCGTGCAGCATATCCGCCGAATGGGAACAATCCGCGCAATACGACGCCACCGGTTTATCGGAATCGCCGCCCAGCTCGGATTCTCCGCAGTGGGGACACGACATACTCGCCCCCACAGCGTCTCCTCCTACAGATACGGAATCCGCAACCGACATCTCCGACCGTATCGTTTTCCCGTTTTCGTCACACGATCCGCCCACACCGGTTACATTCTCAGCAACGCAACCGTCATACGCACCGTCCCCATACGGTACGGTCGGCCGCTCCATACACGAAACATCCTCTATCGTAAGTCTCGAAATACACCTGCGGGCATCAAGGCCATGCTCCGTTAACGCTCCGTTAGGACACGCCTCCACACACCGGCGACACGCTCCGCATCCTGCACCGGAATAAGGCTCGTCGTACTCGTCAGCCTCAACATCTACGAGCAGCTCACCGAGCAACAGAAACGATCCGAATTCCGGCGATACCAGCAGCCTGTTGCGGCCGATAAACCCCAATCCCGCCTCATATGCCCACCGTTTTTCCAATACCGGCGCCGAATCGGTAAACGCCCTGAATCCCATTTTACCGAACTCGGACGACATCATGCCGGCAAGCGAGAAAAGCATATCCTTGACAGTACGGTGATAATCGGTACTGCGCGCATAGGAGGCTACCTTGGGAGTACCATTCTCGTATCCTCCCAAACTGGTATCATTCTTGTAAATGACACCACAAACGACCACGCTTACCGTTCCCGGCACCAACAGTGCGGGAGAAAAACGCTTGTCTATGTTACGGCTCATATACCCCAGTCCGGCATCGTATCCGTTAAGGAGCCATTCGCCGAAAAAACGGCGGCTATCCGACAATTCGCGGGCAAGCGCTATGCCGCAAATATCGAATCCCGCCTCCGACGCGAGCTGCTTAACCCTGCGTGCGTTTATCATGGAAAATACATATATGCAAATGATTGCGTGCTACATCAGATACGAAGTCACACTCCGGCGACATGCTCCGCCGCACGCCAGACAAAATTAGCCATTCGACGTACCGAATCAAAAATAATATATCTAATTTTGCCGTTGTACCATTAAAAGGCCGTGAGTCTGTTGCCGCATTCCGCATAAATCGTTAAATTGCAATGATTATTACCGTACCTGCGAATCATGACGCATACACCGCAGACTACAGGATACGTATAATACGCAGGACATTGATACCGAGACAATATTCCGGCCACCACGCCTCATAACTTTCCGCCATGGAATTCAAGACACTCAAAGAGATATACACCAACAGCATCCGTAAATACGGCAGTCGTCCGTCATTCTCGATGCTCGAACGCGAGTCGATGACATACAACGATTTCGACGACCGCGTGGAATACGTCCGGGGAATACTCCTCGGAGCCGGAATCGGCAGCGGAGACAAAGTGGCGTTGCTCAGCGGCAACATGCCCAACTGGAGCGTCTGTTATTTCGCTATAGTCACCTCCGGCATGATAGCAGTCCCCATACTGCCCGACTTCTCCGGCCCGGAACTCGACATGATAATAACACACTCGGAAGCCAAGGCTCTTATGGTATCCGACAAACTCTACTCGCGCATCTCCAAAGAGGTGCTCGACCGCATGAACGTAGTAGTGCGTACCAAGAATCTGGGCATCATATCCCGCAACTCGTCGGAACTCGGCGAGCCTTCCGAACCGGGCCCCGACGATCTTGCCGTAATCATCTATACTTCGGGTACCACCTCGTCGCCCAAAGGCGTCATGCTGACGCACTACAACATAGCTTCGCAGATCTGTATGGAACGCGAACTGTTCCCAGTCCACCCCCAAGACATATTCCTGTCCATACTGCCGCTGTCTCACACTTACGAATGTTCCGTAGGCATGCTGCTGCCGTTCATGTGCGGCGCATCGGTCGTATACGTCGACAGGCCGCCTACGGCCACCAACCTGCTTCCCGCCCTGCGCGAAGTACGCCCGACGATAATGCTTAGCGTACCGCTAGTCATAGAAAAGATATACAAGACGCAGGTAGCCGCAAAATTCAACGGCAACGCCGTAATGCGTTGGCTGTATTCCAAGGATTTTTTCCGACGCAGGCTGCACGAGATGGCGGGCAAACGTCTGTTCAGACTTTTCGGGGGACGTCTGCGGTTCTTCGGCATAGGCGGCGCCAAACTCGATTACGATGCGGAACGCTTCCTGCTGGAAGGCCACTTCCCCTACGCCATCGGCTACGGACTGACCGAAACCGCCCCGCTCATCGCGGGCGCCGTTCCGGGCAAAACACGTCTCGGCTCCACCGGTCCGGTACTCAAAGGTATCGAAGCGCGTCTCGACAACCCCAACGAGCTCGGCGAAGGCGAACTGGTGGTCAAAAGTCCGTGTACCATGCGCGGTTACTATAAAAGCCCCGAACTGACCGCAGAGGTGTTCACTCCCGACGGCTGGTTCCGCACGCGTGATTTGTGTTCAATAGACACGGACGGCTATCTGTATATCAAAGGCCGACTGGGCAACATGATAGTAGGTCCCAACGGAGAGAACATCTATCCGGAGGATATCGAAAGCGTACTTAACAGCCATTTCCTCGTATCCGACTCAATAGTACAACAGAACGACGGCAAACTCGTAGCCCTCGTGCGATTCGACCGCGCCGAACTCGAAAAACGGTATCATGAATTTCGCGACGACCTCTCCACAACCATGGAGGATATAAAGGCCGACATCATGAAATACGTGAATTCTAAAGTCAACCGGTCTTCCAAAATAGCCAAAATCGAAGAACACGAAAAGGATTTCGAGAAAACCCCTTCGCATAAAATAAAACGATACCTCTACGTCAAAAAGAACAAGGACGACAATAACAAGTCATAAACAGGAATGTCAGGGATAACCTCTCAGGGGATGCGTCACAGCGTTGTGACGCATCCCCTTAATGTATGTAAGAACGGATTAAATGCAAAACACTGAGAGTGAATTCTCCGACGTAAATGACTTAGTCCGAATTATGAAAGAAGCTCAGAAGATTGTCCGTCATGATACACCGTCATTTTTTTATCGCCATTCCCTGCCGTTAAAAAACGTATGCAACATAAAAGAGGGTTATTACAACGGGAATCGACGCAGAAAAACATACAATACCGTATGCCAAGGCAATGCAACGGATACAGCCGGCAACATTCTCCCGGCAACGGCCGGATATGAATGCGGGAAACGGCACGGACACATCAGAACGGATTCCGATCGTCTATGGCGTTGGCTATTTCAGGCACTATACCGCTGTCCGACATGCGCTCCCGCGTAGCCGCCCTTACCCGCGGACGATAATATTCATATACGCATGCAGTGACGACGCATATTATTCCCGAACCGAATATCACCGCCGTAAGCGACGTCCGTTCGGCTATCCAGCCGTAGAAAAGGCCTCCCAACGGATTCAGTCCCGCCGACGCCATGGTAAAGAAACTCATCACCCTCCCGCGCATGTCGTCGTCCACGAGACTTTGCAACAACGTATTGCTCGTCGCCAAAGTACCGATCAACGCACATCCTATAGGATATGCTATGACTATCGCAACGACAGGAATCTTAACGAAAGCTATGGACATGAAACCGGCTCCGAGGAGCAATCCCGTAAGAGTCAAGACCTTACCCAAGCCGCGTATCTTATGCCGCGCGGCAAGGTAAAACGCGGCAGTAACCGCTCCGGCACCTATCGCCGAATTGACATAACCGAGCAGTATGCTGTCGCCGCCGAGCGTTCCCTTCACGAGCGCAGGTACCACATTGACGAACGGCATACCGAAGAAACTGATGACCCCGACACAGACTATAACGGCCTTCAACGGCAGATAACCCTTAACATAATCGAATCCGGAACGGAACTCCTCCAACATGCTGCGGCGCACGCCCGACGGCCGGTATGGATCGAGCCTCATCATGAAAAGCGCTACGAGTACGGGAATGAAACTGATACCGTTGATAATGAAACAATAACCTTCGCCGACCAGACTTATCAACACTCCGCCTATGGCCGGACCTATGAAACGCGACCCGTTGACCGTAACTGAGTTGAGCGCAATGGCATTCGTCAACGATTGCGGAGGCACCAGTTTGGAATAGAACGACTGTCGCGCAGGAGCCTCTATGGCCGAAGCTATACCGGAAAAAAAGCTTATGACCATTACATGCCACACCCGGATAGCATCCGTCACGGCGAGTCCGCCGAGCAAAAACGCCACGCACATCAAAGCTGTCTGCGTGCCGACCAGTATACGGAAACGGTCGTAACGGTCACTCAACACCCCGGCGAGCGGCGCGAGCAACAGCGTAGGAATCTGATTGATGAAAGCGACAGTCGTAAGCATCATTACCGAGCCGGTGAGCCGGTATACCAGCCAGCTCATCGCGATACTCTGTATCCATCTGCCGCACAACGAAAAACACTGGCCTGTAAAATACAAACGGAAATTCCGGACTTTCAGAGATGAAAAAGCCGACATAAGGCCACGCAGGCTGCCGGTACGCAATTCGCCCAATTCGTTGCGTTTCCACACGAAATATCCGGAAAGTCTCTTCATCTCCCGTAAAGCCGGTTATTCAAAAATCATAACTATTATCCCCCCCAACCACACCTTAGCCGACGACAGTGTCCACCGAATCAGCATCGCTCATGCTCATCACCTAACTGTAACCCGCCGCCCACACATACGCTACGACGCAATATGCACAAAGCCCGGCGAATACACAACAAAAAACGGCGACCAACACAGATCGGTCGCCGTTATTCCCGGTACTCCATACCAGAATCGAACTGGTATTTGCAGAATGAGAATCTGCTGTCCTAACCGTTAGACGAATGGAGCGGTTATTTGCCTCAGCCGCCATTATGGCTTTCGAGTGGTGCAAATGTACGACAAATATCGTAAACTGCAAAATATCATGACACGAAATTATTCTAAGAAAAAACGATTTGCCACAAGCGCTCGTATTACCACCTCCCAATATACCCCACATATACCAAACGTTACCGCGGTACGCATTGTATACCAGCGCTCTAACGTCCTAACACCGCAAACCGATAACATGCACGAAAACCGACTCGCCGCCATAAACCGGCACCGACAAATACACATGTGGAGACAAAAACAAATTGTTCCTACATCCGACAAAAGTCAGACACGTTATAAAAAGAATGCAGCCTGACATCCTAACACAATTAACCGCAAACCGACAACATGCATGAAAACCGACTCGCCGCCATAAACCGGCACCGACAAATACCATACGTGCAAACGAAAACAGATTGTTCCTGACACCCGCCAAAAGTCTGTCACGCTATAAAACGAATCCGTCCGCAGACCGATAAAAGTCTGCGGACGGATCGTTAAACAATGTCTCTCGTTGCCCTATTCGGTAACGGGGGTTACGCTTACGTAAGATCTGCCGTTGGTTTTCTTTGCAAAAGAAACGGTTCCGTCAACCAATGCGAAAAGCGTATGGTCTTTACCCATACCCACATTCTCGCCCGGATTGTGTACGGTACCCCTCTGGCGTACTATGATATTGCCCGCTTTGGCGAACTCGCCGCCAAACAATTTAACGCCGAGTCGCTTGCTTTCGGACTCACGGCCGTTCTTAGAGCTACCTACTCCTTTCTTGTGTGCCATCTCCTGAAAATGTTTAAACGTTAAGCGACTGTAATGTCTTCGATAAGTATCTGGGTAAGGAACTGACGGTGACCGTTTTTAACCTTATACCCTTTTCTGCGTTTTTTCTTGAATACGATAACCTTGTCATCTTTCAGGTGACGAAGTATTTTTGCATTCACCGAGGCGCCTTCTACTACAGGTGCGCCCACCTTGACCTGACCGTCGTTGTCTGCGAGCAGGACCTTGTCGAAACTCAAGGAAGCACCTTCGTCTCCCTGAAGACGGTTAACATAGAGTTTCCGACCTTTTTCAGCCTTGAACTGTTTGCCTGCGATTTCTACTATTACGTACATATATTCTTTTGAAGAATTTTTGCTCAATCAGCGTGCAAAGATAATTACTTTTAATTCACCAAACAATAGCCGCCATATTTATTTATCGTAGCGTTTCGCCTCACCGCAGAAAAACACACGTAATTCGCACTCCGGCGAAACGCTACACTCATTTGTTCCCAGAGCCAATATGCACTTATGATTTTTTCCCTAAATTTGCATAGTCCGCAACAGATGCCGGACACCACGACAAGTCAGATTTCAGATGCGTAAAATATTATATATTACCGCAATCGCGTTAGCCGCCACAATGTCGGCCGTAGCACAAACTTCAGACACGCTCCGCGTGGCAACCCTCCGCGACGAAAGATGGTGGGGACTTTTCAACGACACGCAGACAACCCAACCTTTCAATACGCCATTCACCGCCGATCTGTCCGGCCGAAGCTCGGCAATGCCGCTGCTCGTCTCCTCTCAGGGACGGTATATTTGGGCGCCGGACGCAACGACCATAGAGTTCGACGGCAAGACTTTCTCCGTAGCAGGTTCCGATGCGACAGCCGTTACGGGTAAAAAGGGACGTACCGTCCGCGAAGCCTACCTTTATTGTATCCACCGATACGTATGGCCGGAATCGCAGCACGAAATCATTCTCCCGAAAACGCCTATTTACATTCTTCCGGCAGGCACCGACTTAAAAAGCGAGAATGTCGCAGGCACCGTACTGATTCCCGAGGGCTGGCAGAGCTACTGCGACGACCATATTTTCGACCTGAACGTCTTTCCCGACCCGCAACGGGACTTCGACGTGACGACGGATGCGGGTTATAAAACGATACTAACCGTCACACCGTATATTCCGGCCTGCGGTCGCCCATACACCGATGCACTCAAACGCGGCGATCTGCTGACAGGCGACGACGGCCGGCCTGTGATATTCAGTTCCGAAGCCGGTTATTTCGCCTGCCTCGACGTAACAGTGCCGCACGTGAGGGAACGCATCCATGCAATGCTCGCAGAATTGCACACCGCTTACGGAATCGAAACATTCCTCTTCGATTGTAGCCGAATACTGCCCGAACTGTCCGCTGACAAACGGGAAGACTTCGCTTTCTGGTGGAAAAGCGTATGCGAGGCATATCCCGGCTCCGTGACAGGAATCTCCGACGGAACAGTCGAACGCTGGCATCCGACGGCTTTCATGCCCGCAACAAACGCCACATGGCAATCTTTGGCCGACACTCTCACGGCGATTATAGCGGCAGGTTTTTCCGGTTACACATACCCATGCATGCCGTCATGCACGACAGCCGGAGACGACGAACTCTTGCAGTTGCGCATATTGCAACTCGCCGCAATGATGCCTCTGCCCGTCATATACCCCGCAGAAGACATTTTCAGTTCGGAAAAGCTGAACGAGGCTCTGGCAAACACCTATGCACAGCGGCTCGCAATGCTGTCGTACACCGAAGAACTGCTCCGCGAATCCACCTCCACGGGCGAACCTACGGTAAGACACATGGATTACCAATTTCCGGGCGAAGGATTCGCCGATTGCGACGACCAATATATGCTCGGAGCCGAATACCTCATAGCCCCAGTAACCGATCCTTCCGGCAAACGCACCGTCAGACTGCCGAAAGGAAGGTGGCAGGATTGCGACGGCACAAAATATAAAGGTCCTCGCGTCGTTAATATAGACGTCAGCGACGGGAAAATACCAGTATTCAAGGCATTGTAACCTACCGGGCGACTACGCAAAGGAATTTTATTCCTCCCCGCGGCCTCAAACGGTATGAAATATGTACCCACACGAATCAAAAACACAATAACCGCAAATGATCACCAGCGAACAAAAGGAATATCTCCTGCCCAAAGCATGCAATGCAGCCATACGGGCGGGAGCTGCGATACTCGACATTTACGAAAGCGGCGCCGAAGTGGACGTCGACATCAAAAGCGACCACTCCCCGATAACCCAAGCCGATCGCGACGCGCATAAAGTCATCAGGGAATATCTCGGTCAGACGCGCATACCGCTGCTGAGCGAAGAAGGCCGCGAAATGCTGTACGCCGAACGGAAGGACTGGGATCTGTTCTGGATGGTCGATCCGCTGGACGGAACCGTGGAATTTCTCAAGGGCAACGGAGAATTTACCGTCAACATAGCCCTCATGACCGACAATGTTCCCGCATTCGGCGTCATATACGTTCCCTACAGGCGCAGACTCTACTTTTCGGATTGCGACCGCGGTGCGTTCCGCTCGTGCGAGATAGCCGCCGACCATAACGCCGAATACGGCTATTACGACCTTTTCGCCGAAGCACAGCAACTGCCCGTTACCGCCAAAGCCAACGATCCCATAAAAATAGCTGTAAGCCGCTCGCACCGTAACGACGAAACGATAAGACACATCGAGAAAATCATACATGCCCACCCCGGTGCTGAAATCATCGAACAGGGTAGTTCGTACAAACTGTGCCTCATAGCCGAAGGTACCATAGACTACTATCCGCGAACGACGGATACATACGAATGGGATACGGCAGCCGGCGAGGCCATAATCGCCAAGGCCGGAGGTTCCATAGAGGCCATAGACGGAAGCGGCAGACTGCGTTACAACAAGCAGCAGTTGCATAATCCGCATTTCGCCTGCCGCAGCAAATGGTTCGCCTGACAGACAGAGCGGCATTCACATGGGACATATAGAACTGCTCCCGTCATCTAAAAGACACCAACGCGCACTGAATAATCATATCTTGTGTCTCCACACGCAAGGAATACGGCCACGAAATACACAATAAACGCTACGGGCTGTCGGACGATTTGTCCGACAGCCCGTAGCGTTTTACGTTCACCGGAACATGACCGGAGCGATTTTTCGTACAAAACAACACACACCGCATGTCATACCCGGCGAAAAATCCGCAACTCCGGAGTAAACTATTTCGTCATTATCGAGTCGCACGACCCGCAATTTCCCGCGCTGCAACCCAGACAATCCTCTTCGGATTTCTTTCCGTCGAGTTCGAGCGTCTCCTGAACGGCACACTTTATGCCCCGCTCCTTCATGTGTTCGTTGTCGCTTATTTCCGACTTGATGTTATGACCCTTGAATATGAGTGTCAGAGACATTCCGACAACGAAGAATGCTACCAACACTACGGCTATCAATATGACAAGCAATGTAGACGACATATCTGTAAAATATTTTCCATTAGACCGGACGGTATACAAGCCCCCTCCCCCATTGCGAAAATTTGCATCCCCGCGGGCAGCGGACCCATTACTGCCGGTAACCATATACAGGCAAATTCCATGCAAATGTAACGACTGCCGGCGAAACGGACAAGAACAGCCGCATCCGTCTGCGGATACCGCCCGGATAATTCGTTCTCTAAACACGAACATGGTTGAAACAGATGAATTTTAACGCTTTCTTAGTGAAATATTCACCCACGGCGACGGCAATCTCACGGTAAAGTTATTAAATTTGTAGTGATTATCTTCCATTCAAAGAAATCGACAACAGATGAAAATCATAATCGCAGGCGCCGGTGAAGTAGGCACGCACCTGGCCAAGATGCTCAGCGGCGGAGGCCACGACATTACCGTTATCGACACCGACCCGAAACTTCTGGACGACGTCGAGGGCATGGCCGACATTCTCACCATAGAGGGAGATTCGACGACCTTCTCCGCTCTCAAGAAAGCGTCGGTACGCAAGGCCGACCTGTTCATCGCCGTCAACCACGAAGAGAACATCAACATAATATCCGCCATACTGGCCAAACAGCTCGGCGCACGCAAGTCCATAGCCCGCATAGACAACAACGAATATCTGGAGCCCAACAACAAGGAGATGTTCATGAACATGGGCATCGACTACCTGTTCTATCCCGAAAAAGTCGCGGCACTCGAAGTCATCAACCTGTTGGGACACACATCCACCACCGAATACGTGGACTTCTCCGGCGGACGTCTCGCACTGGTGGTCTTTCCTCTCGACAGATCTTCGGAATTCACCGGCAAGACCGTCGCCGAAGTCAACGAAATGGCCGGCGACCTCTTCTCCCCCGTGGCCATAAGCAGGGACGACAAAACGATAATCCCCCACTCGCGCGACATGTTCTACGAAGGCGACACGGTATACATAATCGCCAACAACGAAGCCGCAAAGACGGTCATGAACTATTCTGGCAAAACGAACGTCTCGATACGCAACCTGATGATTCTGGGCGGAAGCCGTATCGGAGTACGTATAGCAACGGAACTACAGGACGAGCTGAACGTAAAGCTGATCGAATACAACTCCGACAAAGCGTACCGTCTGGCCGAAATGCTCGACAAGACGCTCATCATCAACGAAGACGGCCGCGACATAGACGCCATGTTAGAGGAGGGGCTCACGAGCATGGACGCATTCGTCGCGGTAACCGGACGTTCGGAAACCAACATTCTGACCGCCATGCTCGCCAAGCGCATGGGCGTCAAGAAGGTCATAGCCGAAGTAGAGAATCTCACGTACATAAACCTCGCCGAGAGTATCGGCATAGATACCATAATCAACAAGAAACAGATCACCGCGAGCCGTATATTCCGGTTTACCATGGACACCGACGTGCAGGCTATAAAATGCCTTACCGGCAGCGAGGCCGAAGTTCTGGAATTCGTCGTCAAACCGGACGCTCCGGTTTCCAAAGCGAAACTGGGGCAGGTCGGTTTCCCGGACAACGCCATAGTAGGCGGCATCGTGCGCGGAGACAAGGTATTCATTCCCGACGCCGAATTTCAAGTAAACCCTTACGACCGCGCCGTAGTCTTCGCACTTCCGGCAGCTATTCCGCGCATAGGCAAGTTTTTCAACTGACAGGCTGCGACACGCATGTCCGAAAGCCGGATAACCCCTGCTACAACCACACATACTTCACCGCATGGCTTATATAAACAAAATCATAAATATGTACTTCTCCGGCAGGCTCCGGGAAATAGACCGTTTCCGACGACATCCGGCCGAAGTACAGCAAAAGCAGTTCGAATATCTCCTCGAACACGGAGTGAAAACCGAATTCGGAATCGACACCGGAATGCGTGGCATCTCCACTCCGGAACAATACCGTAGCCGCATCCCCATATACGATTACCCTACTATCAGCGAGTTCATAGACCGTATGCGTCGCGGCGAAAAGAACGTTCTCTGGCCCGAAGAGGCCAAGTGGTTCGCAAAGTCTTCAGGTACCACAGGCTCCAAAAGCAAGTTCATACCCGTAACCATGGAAGGCCTGCGCAAATCCCATATGCGCGGTCCCAAAGACATCATGGCGATATACTGCCACCTCTACCCAAAGTCATCCGTCGTGCTGGGCAAGATGCTTACACTCGGAGGCTCGAAAAAGATAGAGCGCGAAGGCGACAGCATGCTTTCCGGCGACCTGTCGGCCATACTCATAGAAAACACGCCGGCCATTGCCGACATACTGCGTATACCGGACAAAAAGACGGCGCTGATACCGGACTTCGACGAAAAGGTGCGTATCATAGCCGAACGCTCCACCCGCGAAGACGTCCGCTCGTTCACGGGCGTGCCGTCGTGGAATCTCGTCATGCTCAACAAAATCCTCGAGTACACCGGCAAAAAGGACATACTCGAAATATGGCCACGTATGGAGTTGTTCGTCCACGGAGGCATGGATTTCAGACCTTACGAAGCGCAGTACCGCAAGATAATACCCTCGCCCGACATGCGTTACATGGAGACATACAACGCATCGGAAGGCTTCTTCGCCATAGCCGAGGAGCCGGGCAGACAGGACATGCTGCTGATGCTCGACTACGGCACCTACTACGAATTCATGCCTACCGACCGACTGGGCGACCCCTCGGCAGTCGTACCTCTCGAAGGCGTCCGCCCCGGCGTTAACTACGCCATGATAATATCCACGTGCAACGGCCTGTGGCGTTACATGATAGGCGACACGGTACAGTTCGTATCCACCGACCCGTACACCATAAAAATTACCGGCCGCACGAAACACTACATCAACGCATTCGGCGAGGAGATCGTCATAGACAACGCCGAAGCCGCCATGCTCAAGGCATGCGAAGCCACCGGAGCCCACATAGCCGACTACACCGCCGCGCCGGTCTATATGGAGGGGCGCAGCAAAGGCGCACACGAATGGGTGATAGAATTCCGCACGCCTCCCGACGATCTGGGCAAATTCGCCGAAGCTCTCGACAAGGGTTTGCAGGAGGTCAACTCCGACTACGAAGCCAAACGCTTCAAGAGCACCACGCTGACAGGACCGCGAATCACTCCCGTTCCGCAGGGCTCGTTCGAGGGGTGGCTCCGTTCGCAGGGAAAGATAGGCGGACAGAACAAGGTGCCGCGCCTTTACAACGACCGTACATATGCCGACGAAATAATACATTTCGCCACGGGCATGGGACGTGACTGACAACGAAAAGACAGATAACGGCAAACTCTATCGGTTAAGAATACCGACAGGCGGAAGCGCCACAAACCTCCGTAGCCCGTTCAAGCCACGAACAGGCAAACGCGACGAGGACATCCGAAGCCACGCAGCGGAACGGCATAGCCGGACAAGACCGGTACCGGAACGAAAGGAACAGCCGTGATCCGCCGCTCGACAACCGGGACACGAAAATACGACGGTGCAATGTATACCGGACAAACGCTACACCGCGCCGCACACGGGACTACACGACAATGACAAACAAAACTACCGATATGTACATAGCGATTTCAGGCAACATAGGCAGCGGCAAGACGTCGCTCACGGATCTGCTGACCGAGCGTCTCGGAGCTACGGCGCTATACGAGGAGACCGGCAACCCTTACATAGCCGACTTCTACGAGGACATGAAACGCTGGTCGTTCAATTTCCAGATATATTTTCTCGGCTGCCGCATGAAACAGGGCATGACAATCCGCAATACGCCCGGTTATATCATACAGGACCGCACGATATACGAAGACGCCCTCATATTCGCAGCCAACCTTCACGAAATGGGTCTCATGTCGTCGCGCGATTTCGACACATACATGAAAATATTCGAGTTGTCCGGCAATCTCATTCCTACGCCCGATCTGCTCATATACCTGCGAGCAAGCGTACCCACGCTCGTCAGTCAGATACTCAAGCGAGGCCGCTGTTACGAAATGGGCATAGACATCGACTATCTGGAACGCTTGAACAACAAATACAACGACTGGATAGACAACCGCTACGCCGGACGTGTCCTCACGATAGACATAGACAACGAAGATTTCATCCTCAACCCCTCGATAGTGGATGAAATAGTGGACAAGATAAAAGGGCTTGAAATCTCCGCGGAGAAACGCTGAACAACGGACAAGCGTCCGCCCGTACTCCAAATGGATTGCATAACCGACAACGAATAAAACTTACAGGTATGAAAACTATTCTTACCCTCTCGGCGGCTCTCGCCATAGCATGCGCGGGCATGGCCGTACCTTACAGCACTCCGGCAAACGGCGCATCCGCAGTCTCGGCCACTACGACCGATGCAGTTGCCGATGCCAAACATAGGATCGACGGCATCCGCAGTAACGGAAACTCCGAATCGTCGGAGACAGCGACGAAACCGCGAAGGCTGCGCGGCAACGGACGGCAGTTTACGCAGACTTTCGTAACGGCAGACGCATACAATTCGATACACGTATCCGACGGAATCGAAGTAACCGTTTCCGCATCGGCAGAATACATAAGCGTAACGGCAGACGAAAACATAATAAAATATGTAACCACAGACAGGTCGGGACGCACGCTGCGATTCTCTGCAAATTCACGCGTCATCGACGGCGGTACGGTACAGGTAACCGTTCCCGCTTCGACAACCCTGCGCAATCTGACTGCCGAAAACGGCGGCTCGATAAATTGCGAAACACCGCTCGGTTACGGTAATGTAAACATACAGACCTCTGGCGGGGGAAGAGTCGTCGCCGACATAACGGAGGCGGGCAGACTGACGATGAAAATCTCAAGCGCAAGCAGTTTCAAAGGTTCCGCAGAGTGCCGCAGTTGCGACATAACGCTCTCTAACGCCTCGCGAGTTGATGCCC
The DNA here is from genome assembly GCA_947852905.1 of uncultured Tidjanibacter sp. Taxonomy (GTDB): domain Bacteria; phylum Bacteroidota; class Bacteroidia; order Bacteroidales; family Rikenellaceae; genus Tidjanibacter. The sequence continues at coordinate 45,967 of CANTVF010000010.1, forward strand.
GAATAAAAAGTCTCGGCGATTGCCGACTGAATTGTTCGGGAGCGAGCGCATTCACAGGTGCGCTCGAAGGAGCGGACTGCAATGTCGCAGCCTCCGGCGGATCGTGCGTAGAAGCACATGTCAAAAGCGGTGACAACGGTACGGTAACGCTTTCCAAAGCGAGCAGTTTTACGGGTACACTCGAAGGGGCGGATTGCAATGTCGCCGCCTCCGGCGGATCGTGTGTAGAAGCACATGTCAAAAGCGGCGACGACGGCACGGTAACGCTTTCCAAAGCGAGCAGTTTCAGCGGCTCCATGCAAGCCGTATGCGGCAAGATAATCTTGTCTGACGGATCGGTAGCAGAAGCGCAGGTAGACTGCTCCGGTAAATGCGAAGCTACAGTATTGTCATCCAGCAGTTTCAACGGCTCGATAAACGCCGGACACGGTACATTCAGCGTTTTGGGCGGCTCGGTATTCAACGCTCCCATAGCATGCGACGTACACGCCGACATTACACTGAGCCGCTCAGGTTCTCTGGAAGGCAATCTGTCCGGCCAATCGCTGCACATACATCTGTCAAGCGGCTCGGTACTGCACGGCGATGCATCCGCCGACGTCGTACTTATAGAAGCGTCCAATTCGAGCTATTTCGACGGGGACATATCGGCAGAAGGACAAGCCAACCTCGCCGGCACGAGCGGCAGCATCATTACGGGCAGCTTTACAGGCGGCCACATACACGCGGCGGCTACAAACTCGGCGTTCATCGAACTGTTAGGTTCCGCGACAGTACCTACGGCCGTAATAGCCGTCTCATCGGGCGGAATATTCAATGCTCCCGACCTGCGCGTAACCGACTACTCGATAACCGCATCGTCGTCAGGCCACGCCGAAGTCTACTGCACGGGACTGTTGAACGAACAGATCACATCCGGCGGTACGGTAAGTCATAACGGCGAATGCCGCGTACAACAATGGTAACAGGCCGACCGAAAAGACAAAAACACACCAACGGGGGAGCAAAACGCTGAGTTTTAACGTCCCTCCTTTGGTGTGTAAGAATTGTAAGATGCAAGGCTGTAAGGACGACAGGAGTTTGCGAAAGGTAAACGACTTAGCCCGATTCACGATATAAACGATGCGGATTGCCCGTTGTGACACACCGCCTTGTCTGCATGTATTCCGTATTGCCGATCATCAAGGGCGCCGC
>CANTVF010000011.1 GCA_947852905.1 uncultured Tidjanibacter sp.
TCCGTATTGCCGATCATCAAGGGCGCCGCACGGACTGGCATACGGCACAAAATACAAAAATTAAAAAAGTCATAAACGATGCAGATTGCCCGTTATGACACACCGCCTTGTCTGCATGTATTCCGTATTGCCGATCATCAAGGGCGCCGCACGGACTGGCATACGGCACAAAATACGAACATTAAAATAAAGTCATAAACGATGCTTCCACTTCCAGAAGATTTCGTTCGCAACATACGCATGGAACGTCCCGGCGATGCCGACAGGCTGTTTAAGGCGCTGGACGGTATCCCCCCCGTATCGGTACGCTGGAATCCGTACAAGACTCATTCCGCTGCCGAAGGAGAAGCCGTACCGTGGAACCGTTACGGACGTTACCTCGCCTCGCGCCCCTCGTTCACGGCCGATCCGCTTTTCCACGCCGGCGCTTACTACGTGCAGGAAGCCTCCTCCATGTTCGTGGAACACCTGTTGCGCAATGCGATGCCCGAAACGGCAGGGTTGCGCATCCTCGACGCCTGCGCTGCTCCCGGCGGCAAAACCACGCTCTACTCCACACTGGCAGGAGCCGAGGGAATGGTCGTAGCCAACGAAGTGATACGCACCCGTGCGGCGGTGCTGACCGACAACGTGCGTAAATGGGGAATAGGCAACACGATAGTGACCAATAACGATACGGCGCATTTCACGCCGCTGCACGAATGGTTCGACGTCGTGGCTATAGACGCACCGTGCTCCGGCGAAGGTATGTTCCGCAAGAATCCCGAAGCACGCGGCGAATGGAGCGAAAGCAACACCGGAATGTGCGCCGCGAGGCAACGCAGAATAATAACCGACCTGTGGGATACCTTGCGTCCCGGAGGGCTGCTCATCTACAGCACATGTACTTTCAACCGTAAGGAGAATGAAGACAATGTAGCTTGGATAGCCGAGAATTTCGATTGCGAGGACGCCGGAATCACCGTAGACGAGCAATGGGGTATAGAATGCACGTCGGCAGGCGGCATAGGCTGTTTCCGTTTCTGGCCTCACGCGGTCGCTGGAGAGGGCTTCTTCGCGGCAGCCATACGCAAATGCGGACAGAAAGGCCGTCCGGCACGGCCGCGTCAACGCAAGAATCTCTTCTCGGAACTACAACGAAACGAAACGAGAGAACTGTCGCGTTGGGTGGGACAGCCCGACCTGATGCGCTTCGCCCGCATAGGCGACAATATATACGGATACTACGGAATACGTTACGACGATATGAAAGCCGTTGCCGAAAACCTAACCTCGATATATTCCGGAGTATGCATGGGACAACTGTTTTCCGGACGCCTTAAACCCGACCACTCGCTGGCCATGTTCCACGACCTGTCACCCGACGCGGTCACAGTCGCAGAACTCGGCATCGAAGACGCGCTGGCCTACCTGCGCAAGGACGAACGACTGCCGGCCGCCGACAAATTCAAAGAGGGAATGAATCTCGTCACTTTCGACGGGCACGCACTCGGCTGGGCAAAACGTATCGGCAACCGTATAAACAACATGTATCCTAAATCCATGATGATACTGTTCAAATAAGCCAGATCACTCCCGAAAATGTTCCGGTTTTAACCCGATCTATTGCGGGGGAATATCTTTTCCCGATGAATCGGAATTGTGTAAAAACGTTAAGTTTTAACGCACCATTTAAGGTGTGTGAGAAAGGACAAGATGCAAGACGACGAGTGTGATACCTACAGAAACTTACAGAAAGTAAATGACTTAGCCGGAATCACGATAGTAACGAAGCGGACTGACCGTTAAAATACACCGTCTCACAGCCCTGTCTTCACCAGAAATAAATCCACGCGCACCTACAAACCACTTAACAACAACGCCCTACAATCCCAAGACAAGTAAACCCACCAAGGTCGCCTCACGGCCACCCCGCAGTAGGACACGCCATGCGTCACAGGCCTGCCGACGTCATACCAACCGTTGTCCTTTACGACGACACATTCCATACTGACATCTTTTTCGTTACCTTTGCCGACGCGAGGAGTTCCGCGAAAACGGCAGCATGCCGCATCCGTGGGAATATCCGCCGCACGAATGCCGCATCCGGCTTCGACATGCATCTCGACCAATGAGGTTACCGCCTCCCAAACGAACAGATTATGAATACAGCGGAAATTACGGAAAAAGCGTTAAGAAAGGAAAACCTGTCGGTAGACGAAGCCATGCGGCTATACGACGAACTGCCGCCGGCCGATCTGTTCGCCATAGCCGACACTATACGCAGGCAAACGGTAGACGACCCTCAAACGGTCACATGGCAGATAGACCGCAACGTCAACATAACGAACGTCTGCATCTCCGGCTGCAAATTCTGCAATTTCCATTGCAAGCCCCACCAGAAAGATAAGGCATACGTGACCACGCTCGAAGAGTATGCCGTCAAAATAGAGGAAACGTTGCGTCTGGGAGGCGACCAGCTTCTGCTGCAAGGCGGACTTCATCCGCAACTCGGAATCGAATATTACGAATCGCTGTTCCGGGATCTGAAGCGCATGTTTCCGCAGATCAAACTGCACGCCCTCGGCGCACCCGAAGTATACCACATAGCACGCATAAGCGGCATCGCCCCGCGCGAGGCTCTCGAACGGCTGCACGCCGCAGGACTGGATTCCTTGCCCGGTGCAGGAGCCGAAATATTGTGCGACGAAGTGCGACGGCGCATATCTCCCGGCAAACCCACCGTAGCCCAATGGTGCGAAGTCATGCGCCAGGCGCACCGCATGAATCTGCCGACGTCGGCCACCATGATGTACGGTCATGTGGAAACGGTACGCCAACGCATAGAACACCTCGTACTGATACGCGATCTTCAGGCCGAACGCCCCGAAGGGCATTACGGTTTCATAGCGTTCATACCGTGGATATTCTGCAGCGACGGCACAGTATTGGAAAGCGAGGGGATACGTTCGCGATTCTCGCCCGTGGAATATCTGCGCACTATAGCCATAAGCCGCATAATTCTCAACAACATACGCAACATACAGGCCTCATGGCTCACCGTAGGCAAGGCCACGGCGCAGATAGCCCTGCACTGCGGCGCCAACGACTTCGGCTCCATAATGATAGAAGAAAACGTGGTGTCGTCGGCAGGCGCACGCAATTCGTTCGACGCCGAAGGGATACAACGCGCCATACGCGAAGCCGGTTTCACCCCCCAACTGCGCGACCAGCTGTACCGCAAACGGGAACTGTAGCACAAAGCCCTCACACACGGCGCACCGGTTTGCAAAACGATTACATGCCGGCTTATTTTTTTGTATCAACCGCCGCCCCACCCGGACACACGATAACGCTGCCGGTGCCGGCAACCGATATTGCCGAATCGGAGTTTTGCGGCCAAGAGCCGCTAAAACATATCAGGTCAGGGAAAATGCGTTAATGCATCTTCCATAATCTATACGTTTTCACAATATCAGATTCCCTGAGCCATATCCGAATCTATCCAGATACTCATATACCGTCCCCAAATCCGAAACAAACGGCGCTACGGAAAATTCACGGCGGCAACAGTTGTTTTTCTACACCCCGACGGCACACTTTTCGGCGCTATCTTTCCAATTGTCGCAGAAACATTTCTACCTTTACATAGCTGCGCAGCTACAGATAACCGATGAAAGTGTTTCGTTTTTTCCTCTTTTCAAAGCAAATCGACGATTGCAAACCGGCCGCAAGCCGTATTTCGAGTCGAAGATAGCGAACTGCCCCACACTTTCCTGTCGCAAAACGATATCTCAGGGGCCGGGATATACCAAAATTTTAGCCTGATGAAAAAGATTCTCTTCATCATTCTCGCCGCCGCACTATTTTCTGGTTGCGGCGGTACAGACAACGTTACGCCCATAGTCGTAACGCTTCCTGCGTCGAGTCCGACAAACCCGATACGCCCCGGTTCATCCGTAACGCTTACAGGCAAAGGTTTCGATGCCAGCAGCGAAATATGGCTGCGTTCACAAAGCGACGGCACCGATACTCCAGCGATCGTCACGGACATTACATCTTCGTCGCTGACTTTCACGGCACCGGTAGTCAGCGGTCGGCAAACCGTAATACTGAAACAAGACGGCAATGCATATGAACTCGGCACCCTCCATTTCGCCGAAACCACCGGACTGTTACCGCAAAAACTAATCGAGGCCGAATTTACGACAGATTCAGGCGAGAATTACACGTTTACATATTCTTACGACGAACAAGACAGATTGAAATCGCTCAGGATAAAATCCCTGTACGACGACGATCCCGACTACGAAGACGAAAATACCACTACGTATATCTACGGAGACAATACCATTATAATGAACTCCTATTTTGAAGAGTTTCAGATCTTCGAACTTTCGGAAGGTCGTGCCGTAAAATTAGAAAGCGACTATTTCGAATGCTACTTCGAATACGATGACAACGGATACAAAAGCGGTTGGAAATACGCTTCATCGGATTACACACAAGACGAGGCGTCAGGCCGATGGACAGTCGCCGACGGCAATCCCGTCGAATATTATGAAACATATCCAGAGTACACGATGACATTCAGATTCACGCTGGACCCCGAACGCCCTAACAATACGAATTATGACCTTTACGCACTGCTGCTATGGGATTGGAGTCCCGCAAACTTTTATCTGGACAATCTGAATATAGGCGGAAACCGGTTCCGCAATCTTCCTTCCGAAATAGTAATAGATGACCGATATACCCGTACCATAAACTATGAAACGGACGGAGAATACATATCCGGAATTACGATCCTCGACACGGACGAATCCGGCACGGTATCGACCGACATTCGGCTTTCCTATGAAAAATAGCATGACACACATCTTCCGTACATGACACCCACGGAAAGTCCCGGCGACAGTCCGAACAACAACAAATCCGGCAACCGCACATATGCGGTTGCCGGATTTTTACATAATACATGCGTAGTCTATTCCTCGGAAAGTTCGTCCGAAACGAGGATACGTCCGCAATATTCGCAAACTATGATCTTCTTACTCTGGCGTATCTCGAACTGACGCTGCGGAGGGATACGGTTGTAACAACCGCCGCACGCATCCCTACGCACCGTAACCACAGCAAGGCCGTTACGGACATTGGAACGGATACGGGTATAGGCAGCCAACAGACGCTCGTCTATCTTCGTCATGGCACGCGCCTCATCTTCTTTTAGACGTGCCATATCGGCAGCCGTCTCCTGATCTATGCTGTCAAGTTCGGCACGTTTGGCCTCAAGATCCATCTTTCTTTCGGCCATTGCCATCTCCGCTTCTTCGACCTGTTTCTTCTTGGCTTTTATATCGGCGTTGTACTCCTTGATATGCTTGTCATTGAGCTGTATCTGCAACTCCTGATATTCGATCTCCTTGCTTATGGCATCGAACTCACGGTTATTGCGGACATTCTTCTGCTGCTCGTTATATTTGGCGATCAACATTCTGTCCTGCTCCGTCTCCTCTTTGGTCTGCTTGACCTGCTGGTTCAGTTCGTCGATTCCGGCCTTGATATTGTCTATCCTCGTCTGGAGCCCCGCAACTTCGTCTTCGAGATCCTGCACCTCGGTAGGAAGCACTCCTTTGATCTTGTTTATCTCATCTATCTGCGAATCGATCTTCTGGAGTTCGTAAAGAGCCGTTATCTTCTCCTGTATGGAGTAATCCACCGACTCTGCCGTTCTTCTGCTTGTTGCCATTTTAAATGTTCTATGCTTATACTAAATAATTTACCGGATTAACCGCACACACACTTTTATGAAGTGCAAAAGTAGCTATTTTTTTTCTAATTATTTCATACATCAGATCTATCGCACAATATTCGCTTTCGAAATGCCCCACATCGGCTATAACAAGCCCTCTGTCGGCATCGAGAAAATTATTGTACTTGAAATCGGCCGAAACATAAAGTTGCGCACCTGCCCGTCGCGCGTCGTTCATCATCGAAGCTCCGGCTCCGGTACACAATGCTACCCGTCTGACCGACGGTTGCGTCAATTCGCTGTACCTTATGCACCTCACCGAAAGCCTCTCCTTCACCAAACGAAGATAATCGATCATCGGCATTTCGCATTCCAGTTCACCGACTACGCCGAAACCGGCGCCGGACATTTTCAGCGAAACGTCGCCGAGCAACCTCATGTCTCGCAACCCCAACAATCCGCCCAACCTGTAGCTCATACCGCCGGGAGCGCTGTCGAGATTGGTATGGCAAGCATACAACGAGATCCCGCGCTTTACGGCTTCGGCCACGACACGCTCTATATAAGTCGTTGCGGTCAGATGTCTGAGAGGATTAAATATTATCGGGTGGTGCGACACGACCAGCCCCGCACCGAGCCTTACGGCCTCATCCAACACGGCCTCCGTAACATCCACGCACAACAGAGCCGACGACACCTCCGCCTCCGGATCGCCGACCGCCAGACCGGAATTATCATACTCCTCCTGCAAATACAACGGAGCCGCTTCCTCCAAAGGAGCTATTATATCCCGCACTTTCATGTTTTGCCTTATTCAATATTCAACTATTCCACCGCCGCAGATCTTCCACGCACCCTTCCTGCAAACGGTACAAAAAGCCTGTAACACCGCCGCCTGCGTCAGAACAGCGTCTGTTCCACTATCTGCATCTTCGGTTTTTCGTCTTGAACCGGTTCGACATGCTCCCCGCCGTCGTCTCCGGCCAGAAAAGCCGTCTTCGCCGACTCGAAACCCTCGTCCTCCACATCTCGATCGCCCTGCAACAACTCCAGCGGTACGGCAACCTCGAACAACATCTGTTCTTCAAACGGAGGTTTGCGCTCCAATTCAGCTCCTTGGTCGATATCCTCTCCGGCGCGCTGTACATCTTCGGAACACCCGTCGCTCTCAGGCGTCTCGCTTTCCGTCTCCCGCTGCGCAACCGTCTGCGCAACAGGCGACGCACCGCCGCCTTGCGCAACGGCATCTTCCGCCATATCGTCAGCGACATCGTCGTCCACCACCTGCCCGTCGTACTTGAGGTCCTGCTTTATCTCCAGCAATATGGCCTTGATATTCATAAGGTGCTCGGTGATACGGGCATCGCGATCCACTTCTTCCCTGTTTTCCTTCAGATACTTGCGCGCTACATCTATCTTCATGTTGCGCTCCTTGAGAAGGTGGTATATCAACTTTATGTTGTCCACATCCTGCGGGGTAAACAACCTATTACCCTTTTTGTTGCGGTGGGGTTTGAGTATATCGAACTCCTGTTCCCAAAAACGGAGCAACGAAGGATTGACGTCGAACATCTCGGCCACCTCGCCCATCGAGTAATATATCTTGCCTTTCTTATGGTTGATCTCCTGCATAGATGAATAATTTATCGCGACTAAAAACCGTTGCAAGTTACTAAAAAAACCGCGTTCCGCCGTCAGTTTTCCGCCGACGTCACTTCACAGTCCGCACCTCCGGCACACGACACGAAACAATCCCGCAGATTTACCGTGACCGTATCGAATCCCGCCAGAAATTCACACCCCAACGTGCCGTATTCATGAACGTACACTCCGTCACGCGAAGTATTGCACAGAAGCGCATCGTCGGTGCAGAAAATCTCTCCGCCAACCCGCAACTGCATGAGTGGCAACAGGGCGCAATCGTCATACGGAAATACCATTCCGTCCAGACGATACTTACCCGAAATCAAGGCGTTCGTATCCATATAACGCCCGAACAGACCGTAACACCTCTCAAGGAAAAAACTCACAGGACATCCGGAATTCAGTCGCATCAGCACATTCATTTCCGGACTGTTTTCTACGGCGACCGATACCGAAACGAAAGGTATACCGTCCAGCATTACCAGATTACGTCCGGCAGACGGCAACTGCGTTCTCTCGGCCGGGAATATTATCTCCCCGTTCACATTGTCCACGACGAACTCACCCGCGGCATTCAGGAAACGCAACCCCAGAACGGCTCCGCATCCGGCAAAACCGTCCGTGTCGATTATCACGAACAAGGCGTTGCGATACACCATACCTCCGACAGAAACAGTATCGGCGACACCCATCCTAAAGGCGATGTCAGAACGCGACAACTTATACAGCGGCACAGGGGAATCCACTATCCGTATACCGTGTTCGCGGGCAAAGTTCTCCGTCGCAAAATTCCACACGACACCGGAGTCGAACAACCATTCGCCCAGACTTCCGCCGATTTCCACGGGTATTTTCATAACAGTCCCCGTACCCAAACTGTCCGACCGAAACGGTACGCGCAAATCATGCGCCGGACGCTCCAATACCGGCACAGGCACATCGGCCAACGCATTGGCCGCCCGGCTCAACGAACGGAGGTGGTCCACATTATCGGCAGCAGGATATTTGTATGCATACTTCCTGAGCAGTTGTGCGGCCTGCGAATACTCGCCTTCACAAAAAAGGGTATACGCCGCATTCCACAACACCGCCGCCGCACTGTTATCGCCGATTTTTTCGCTATACTTTTCGAGCAACACGGTAGCGGCCGGCACAACCTCTTCCGGACGGTTGAAGTAACATCCGAGCAGAGTCTTGGCCATAAATTCGGTTTCATGCTGACGGGTACGGCCGCTCAGTTGAGAGTACTCCCTCTCAAGTCCGAAATAATCCCGACCGTTTATCAACTGAATCAGACGCCTGTCCGCCCTCTGTCCGAACGCCGCTCCGCAACACAAAACAGTCGCCACGAGCAGCACCGATTTCAACATTTTCATACCCTAAGAAAAACACCTGCGACCGACACATCGAACGCATATGACCTCCGGTCGCAAAATTCTCTCATAAAGATATGCATATTATCCGGATTTCACAAACCTCCGCCCCAGACGCACAACACGATAGACAGTCATGAACGCAAACAGCCGCACCACTTACGGCAAAGTTTCCTAACTTTGCGCCTGATAACCCGACGACACATGATACACAAGATATCCGGCACCGTCATACAAGGCAACAGAATAGGCCGGACATTGCGATTCCCTACCGCAAACATAGCCCTCGACGACGACATTCCGGTGCGGGACGGCGTCTATGCCGCAGAAGTACGCACCGAAGGTAAAATATGGCCGGCTATGGTGAACATAGGCACACGCCCCACCGTCACCGACAACGGCAAACGTTTCGCCGAAGCTCATCTGTTCGGATTCGACGGTGACCTTTACGGCCGTACAATAACGATTTTCCTGTTGCAATACATACGCGGCGAACGCCGATTCACCGGTCTGGATGCACTGAACGAACAGTTACAGTTGGACAAACAGAATATTTTAAATTTATTTAACAAATAAAGACGCAATATTAAAAATATTGCGCATTAAACGTGGATATATTAATCATAAACGGGAGTCCCCGCAAAAACGGCAATCTGTCGCGCATGTTGGATGCAATCGCGGATGCAGCCTCCACCGCAGGCGCAGACACACATACGGTCCGCATCGACGACATGAGAATAACGCCCTGCAAGGGCTGCATGGCCTGCCGTACCGGACACCGATGCATTCTGCCGGAAGACGACGCGCAAGCAACGCTGAAAGCCATACGCAAATGCGATGTGCTCGTGGTCGGGGCGCCATGTTATTGGGGTAACATGCCGGGAACACTCAAGATACTGTTCGACAGAATAGTATACGGCATGATGGGCGAAAGCCGCAGAGGTCTGCCGCATCCGTTGCTCAAGGGCAAGAAAGCCATACTGATAACTACAGGCACGACTCCATATCCTTTCAACAGGCTTTTCGGGCAGACCGCAGGCACCGTCCGGTCGCTGAAAGAGATACTGAAGTGGAGCGGTTTCGACATAACCGCCGCCATACAGCGCGGTGGAACAAAACAGAATCCGGTAGACGAAAAAGACCTTGAAAAATGCAGAAAGGCTATCCGAAAAACAATGACAGCCGTTATAAAGCACTCCGGCAGCAAGCGCCATTAATAAATTATACATATAATAACACGAAATTAATTAAAATAATTTAAAAACATGTTTATAGATACTACAATTCCTTACAAAGTAGCCGACATGTCTTTGGAAGACTGGGGACGGAAAGAGATCGAGATCGCCGAAAAGGAGATGCCGGGACTTATGGCCGTGAGACGCAAATACGCCCCGCACAAACCGCTGGCCGGCGCACGTGTAATGGGATCGCTGCACATGACCATACAAACGGCCGTCCTCATCGAAACGCTCGTGGAACTCGGAGCCGACGTCCGCTGGTGCAGCTGCAACATATTCTCCACACAGGATCATGCGGCGGCGGCCATAGCCGCGCGCGGAGTACCCGTATTCGCGTGGAAAGGCGAATCGCTCGAAGAATACTGGTGGTGTACGGCCATGGCAATGAGCTTTCCCGGAGGCAAAGGGCCCAACCTCATAGTAGACGACGGTGGCGACGCCACACTTCTGATACACCAAGGAGTCGCAGCCGAAAACGATCCCACCGTACTGGACCGTACCCCTGCGTCGCACGAAGAGGCGGCCATAATCGAGACGCTGCGCCGCTGTCTGGCCGAAGATCCCGGAAAATGGCATCGCACCGCAGCAGAATGGAAAGGCGTTTCGGAAGAGACAACGACCGGAGTACACCGTCTGTACCAGATGCAGGAACGCGGCGAACTCATGGTACCGGCCATCAACGTAAACGACTCCGTGACCAAAAGCAAGTTCGACAATCTTTACGGCTGCCGGGAATCGCTGGCCGACGGAATCAAACGCGCCACCGACGTCATGATAGCCGGTAAGATTGTCGTCGTGTGCGGATACGGCGACGTGGGCAAAGGATGCGCGGCGAGCATGCGCTCTTACGGAGCACGAGTGATCGTGACCGAGATAGATCCCATATGCGCACTTCAGGCGGCAATGGAAGGTTACGAGGTCAAGACCGTAGAGGACGCTCTGCCGGAAGGCAACATATACGTCACCTGCACCGGCAACCGGGACATCATAACCCTCGAACACATGAAAGGCATGCGCGATCAGGCCATAGTGTGCAACATAGGACATTTCGACAACGAAATACAGATGGCGAGACTCGATGCCGAAGAGGGAGTCGCTAAAACCGTCATCAAACCGCAGGTGGACAAATACACCTTCCCAGACGGCCACTCCATATTCGTGCTCGCCGAAGGACGTCTCGTCAACCTCGGCTGCGCTACGGGACACCCCTCGTTCGTGATGAGCAACTCGTTCACCAATCAGGCGCTCGCACAAATGGCTCTGTGGGCCGAACGTAACACGCCCGTCGCTGGTGTGAGGTGCCTGCCCAAATACCTCGACGAAGAGGTGGCGCGTCTTCACCTCGAACAACTGGGTGTGCATCTGACGCACCTGACGCCGGAGCAGGCCGCCTACATAGGCGTCAATCCGGAAGGTCCGTTCAAGTCGGACATATACCGTTACTGATATACGGCAAGCCTCGCCTCCCGCACTTTTTCACCGAATATGCGGGAGGCCGGCACCGTAACCGGCACATACGAAGCCAGAAAAGCGCTCCGCCGTTATCGCACCGGGCGTAAAAGGGACGTCACCACGCAAGAAGTACCCGACAACACTATTACGCGCAAGACCAACGACAAAAATACGAGACCACTGCCGCACGCAAGCGACAACAGCTATCGTTCACAGACAAAAATCAAGAGAAAAGTCTCCGCCATGGAAACCAAAATAAAATTCTCGGACATACTTCGATACATATTATTGGGAGCTATCGTATGCGCATTCGCCGTATCGGGTTTCTTCGGCGACACGATAGGCAAGGAAATACGGTTCTCTGAAATCGTCGAAGATGCGCACGAGGGATTCTCCGAGGCCCATGCCGTAATATATCTCGTGGTATTCCTCGCCGTATCGTTTTTCACCGGTCTGTTGCTCCAATCCGTCAGAATATGGTTCGAAGGATTAGCTATCAAACTGCTGGAGCATATCCGCAGATGCACAGCCGACACGATACGCATGGGAAAGGCTCGCGAGATACACAGACGTACAGCCGAATACTGCCGCAGAATCGTAACGAGACGCTCAGGCAGACTACAATCCGTCCCCGGTCTGCGACCGGAGACAACGGCATCCCGCAGCGGAACGAACGAAAAGAATCGCAAACGGTTGCGCAAATCGGCTACACGGATACTGCACATACTCATATACGGCTCGGTATATCAAGTATGTTACGGTCTACGGTACGGCAAACGTTACCGCAGCGACATCCCATACTGGATATACCTCTCCAACGAGCCGGACGCAACGCTCGCACGCCTGAGCGAATTCGTTCAACAGGACGACAACCGCAACGGACACGAATCGCTCTACATGAACCAGCTGTTCATGGGACTAAGTTTCCTTTCGCTGATACTCCTGTGCCTTTCACTGTCAGTCCACGATGCAATCGGCGACTATAAGTTGACAGTCGTATTCGCCGTATCGCTGATCGTCACCCGCATGCTCGCACGAATGTTCGCCTTAGAATACATCAAAACGGTCAACATTACCGCCGAGGCCATAGACACGCAACGTAACGCCAACGACACCAACGATCCCAATGGCATCAAGACATACAACAGCCTTATATACAAATCTCTCGGACGCAACATACCGCACGTATACGTATTGATGCGCACTACGGGACGAAACCTCGGCCACATCAGGGAGGCGCTCGACTCGATAGCCATGCAGCGCTACCCGAAATGCAGCGTCATAATACTCGAAGACGTTCCCGCCGAAGGCGAACGCAACGCAGGACTCGACGAAATACTCGGATCGTCGAATGACAGCCGACACACCCTCTCGATAATATACAAACGGGCAGAACGACATCTCGGCGCGGCGGCGGCATCGATAGAAATACGAAGGCATTTCATGGACACGGCCGCGGAAGGGGACATAGCCGTGTTGCTCGATGACGACGACCGGCTCGCACGCCCCGACGCCGTTTCGGAAATAGTGCTGCGCATGAATGCGGCCGATGCCGACATGTGCCTCTGCGCGTTCGCCAACATCAACGACATGAACTTCGTGCTGTCCAACAACCGCGGATACTACCATAACAGGGTCATAGTACCGGCAATAGCGAACAAACCGCGTGCTATAAGGTTTTCCGACTATCCGGAACTGACCTATACCGATACGCTCGGCTGGACGAAATGTTATCGTTACGATCTGATGAAACGTTACCTGAATAGCGTCGAAGAGTTCGACAACACCCTCGATGCAGAGTACAGGTTCGCCTCGCAACCCGCTTACGAAGATTTCTACGATTTCGTATGCTACCTGTTCTCCACGACACGCATCACCGCTGTGGAACGTCCCGTATACAAATACCGCAACCACCCGGAAAGTATCACCGCACGGCCTACCGTAGAGGCATTCAGATTCCAACGCACTCATTTTCTGGCCTATCTGCACGATGCCGTACAATACGGCAAGACGCACGAATGGGCAATGATACCGGAAGCCGAACAGGCTGCCGACCATTTCATAGCCTACAAGATAGGCGTCATCCGAGACATCATAGCGACAAAACTCAAAGGCAATGCGGCCTTCAAACCGCCGCAGGGATATACGCAGGATAGATTTTTCAATGACGCCGTCGCCGCTACAGGCCTCGACGCGACGAAAGTACAGGCCGACATAGACTCGATGTCCAAAAACGGAACCCTGAAATGCGATGCCGCGATACTCTCCGACACGGCTCGCAAAGAACTTACCGGAGACAAGGCCTAATTGCCGGTCAGTACAATATACCGGCCGACAATCGTGACAATCGGCGAACACGACACGACTTGCCATAACCGCCTATTGCGGACGAATAACCCTGCAACACCACCGCACCCGGGGACGCATACTTCAGGATTACATACAGAAACTAAATAAAAACGCAAACATGAAAGCACTGTCCACAATATTGCTGCTCGTCTGCTCCAATGCATTCATGACCGTAGCGTGGTACGGCCATCTGAAATTCAACTCCATACAGGGAGCCAATCCGCGTCCGCTGATTCTGACCATACTGATAAGCTGGGGCATCGCATTCTTCGAATATTGTTTCCAAGTGCCCGCCAACCGCATAGGTTTCGCGGATAACGGAGGCCCGTTCTCGCTCATCCAGCTGAAAATAATACAGGAAGTCATATCGTTGGTGGTATTCACGGTATTCGCCCTTCTCGTATTCAAAACCGAAACACTCCGCTGGAATCATCTCGCCGCGTTCGTGTGCATCGTCCTCGCCGTATATTTCGTATTCAAGAAATAACCTTCCGTCCGGCACAGGCAAGTTGTCCGCTCCGACTGGATGCGGATTGCAGAAGCTTGTCATCATACGGCGGATGTACAGGCGCCAAAAAACTCCTGCAAACAACTGTCATTCCGGCGGGCGCGAAACGATATTAAGAATATCGTCCGCTTACCGCCCGACTCGGCTCGAACGTACACAAGACGAACATCCATTATCCGGGATAACGACATGCCCGGAAATGCAGGACTTCCGGCCTGCCCACCCTTTCCTTGCGATCGTCCTAAAACAACACGAAGCATGGATCATGCTATTGACGAAAACCTTTTCCACACGACTTCTCTGTCGTAAACAATGTCGTCCACACAACGCATTGCCAGTCGATCCGCCAATCTCCACACACCTCGCCACACGACAGGATAACGGTTCGGAGCCGAGCGAAATATTACGCTACCACATTATACGGAATACACATCGGCAATACAAGAACGCACAACCGGACAAACGGCATACACCTTCCCGGACGGGACGCTCCGGAACAAAAAAACGGGACAACGAATACGATAGTCGCTCCTGCAAATGTATGACGGATACCGTCGCAGCGAAATACCGTACACGCAACCCGCAACAGATAACGTTTCGTCACCGAAAGCAAGATCCGCGAATGTAAACCCGGTCAAACAAATAGCGTAACGGGATAAACGACACGGCAACGCAAAAGGCAAAACCGAACAAAAGTCCGCGACGTTTCTATCGAGCGCTCCAAAATAAAAACGGGGCAACGACATTGCTGTAATTGCCCCAAATATGCGTTTACGGATATCGTCGCAGCGACATACAGCACACGCAACACACGACAGACAACGTTTCGTCACCGGAGCAAGATACGCGAATGCAAACACGGTCAAACAAATACGTACGGGACAAACGACACGGCAACTCAAAAGATAAAACCGAACAAAAGTCCGCGACGTTTCTATCGAGCGCTCCAAAATAAAAAACGGGGCAACGACATTGCTGTCATTGCCCCAAATATACGTTACGGATATCGTCGCAGCGACATACAGCACACGCAACCCACGACAGACAACGTTTCGTCACCGAAAGCAAGATCCGCGAATGTAAACCCGGTCAAACCAATAGCGTAACAGGATAGACGACACGGCAACGCAAAAGGCAAACCGAACAAAAGTCCGCGACGTTTCTATCGAGCGCTCCAAAATAAAAAACGGGGCAACGACATTGCTGCCATTACCCCAAATATGCGTTACGGATACCGTCGCAGCGACATACCGCACGAACGTTTCCGCATCTATCCCAAATATGATTTCAGGAACTTGTTACGCGAACTGTGACGCAGACGACGGATAGCCTTTTCCTTGATCTGACGCACTCTTTCACGTGTCAGACCGAACTCCTCGCCTATCTCCTCAAGCGTCATCTCCGGACAACCTATGCCGAAGAAATAGCGTATGATATCGCGTTCGCGGTCGGTCAGGGTAGCCAACGCACGCTCCACCTCCGTCGAAAGAGACTCGTTCATAAGACCGCGGTCGGCATTGGGTGAGTCGGCATTGACAAGCACGTCGAGCAGGTTGTTGTCCTCACCGTCGGAGAAAGGCGCGTCCACAGAAACGTGACGCCCCGATACACGCAACGTATCCGAAACCTTTTCTTTCGGAAGATCGAGCGCACTGGCCAACTCCTCCGGCGACGGGGTACGCTCGTGTTCCTGCTCGAAACGGGCGAAAGCCTTGTTGATCTTGTTCAACGACCCCACCTGATTGAGCGGCAGACGCACGATACGCGACTGTTCCGCCAAAGCCTGCAGAATGGACTGACGTATCCACCATACGGCATAGGATATGAACTTGAAACCTCTGGTCTCGTCGAATTTCTCGGCCGCCTTTATAAGTCCCAGATTGCCTTCGTTGATAAGGTCGGGAAGGCTCAATCCCTGATTCTGGTACTGTTTGGCCACCGACACCACGAAACGCAGGTTAGCCTTGGTGAGTTTCTCCAGTGCCTCCTGATCACCTTTCTTTATACGCTGGGCGAGTTCCACCTCTTCCTCCACCGTAATAAGATCCTCCTTGCCTATCTCCTGCAAATACTTGTCGAGAGATGCGCTTTCACGGTTAGTGATCGACTTTGTAATCTTTAGTTGCCTCATTATATCGTTTTTAGTAAATATTTGTCATAGTCCCGCGCAACGGCGCCGTGCGACTGTCATACTACGGAAAATCGCCGGAAAAACCAGCCCGGCTTCCGCACTGCTCCGTTCGATATGCGGCTGCCGGGCTGTTACGACTTCGTTGCGCCTAACCGGTAAGAACCGTTATTCGATCAGCGTATAGCTTACTCCGCGACCGTTGGGGTACACGCCGTCTATACTCCTTACCGGACCGGCTATCCTGTTCAGATCGTCAACCGACCTGACCGGTCTTTCATTCACATGAGTGATGATAAATCCGTTCCTCACACGTGCACGGGCCAGAACACCGTCTTCGTCTATACCCGTTACCCTAACACCGCCGTCGATACGCAACTCTTTGGCCGCCTTGTCGCTGATCTCGGCAAACCTGCCGCCCAGCTCTTCGGCCGCATCGACATAATCACGGCTCAGCAGTTCCGCTTTACCTGCCTTATTACGCAGGACTACCTCCATTTGTTTCGTTTTTCCGTTTCTTTTTACGGAAATATTTATTTTATCGTTCGGACGGTAACGCGACATGATCTCACCGAGATTGACATTGTTGCCGAGCGTCGTCCCGTCCACCTCTGTAATGACGTCGCCTTTGCGCACTCCGGCAGCCTCCGCGGCTCCGCCTTCGGTCACTTCCGCCACATAAACGCCGCCGACGCCGTCGATTCCGTACTCTTCACCGAAACGTTCCACGAATTCTTCGTCTATGTCCCTGTATGCTATGCCGAGCAAAGCCCTCTGCACGACACCGTACTCCTTCAGATCGACTACGACCTTGCGTACAATGGAACTAGGTATGGCGAACGAATATCCCATATAGGTACCAGTCTGGCTCTTTATAAGAGTATTGATGCCGACCAATTCGCCAGCCGTATTGACGAGCGCTCCGCCGCTGTTGCCGGGATTGACCGCGGCATCGGTCTGTATGAACGACTCCACCCTGTACTGATTCGGGATAGCGCCCAGATTACGCGACTTGGCGCTGACTATACCTGCGGTAATGGTAGACTGCAGATCGAACGGACTGCCTATAGCAAGTACCCATTCTCCGAGCCTCAACGCATCGGAGTCGCCGAATGCCAGCGAAGGCAACCCCTCGCCGTCTATCTTTATCAACGCCACTTCGGTGGTCGGGTCGGTACCCACTATCTCGGCCGGGAACACACGTCCGTCGTAAAGTTTCACCTTCAACTCGGTAGCGTTGTTTATGACATGGTGATTGGTAACTATGTAACCGTCCGGCGATATTATAACTCCTGAGCCGCCCGCCCTGATCTCGCGCGAGCGGGAACCGCCGGAATATCCCTGCGGTATTCCGAAAAACTCCAGAAAAGGATCCACCGAGCGGACGGCCACCTGCTGTGTCACCTCTATATTGACCACAGCGGGCACGGCATTTTCGGCCGCATATGTCAGATCAGGATACTCGCGGGGAGTGTATGAAGTGAAATGGGCGGCGGGAGCCTTATCCGTCTCCACAACACGCTCGACGACTCGGCTCTCGCCGGCCCCTTTCATGTAATTCGTTTTGGTAATGAAATAGGTCGTTCCGCTGCCGACCAACAATGCGGCAGCGACGATGCCCGCATAAATCCACTTTCTTTCCATAATGCTTTTACGATATTTTAAATTTACGATACTTTCCAATTCCCCGGCCGCACTGTAGGCAATGCCCTTCTCGCGATGCGGCGGATAACCAAAACGTACAATTTCATATCATAGGCATTCGAATCGGATTCAATACGGCGGCCACACTATACAAATCGCGGCCCCCGAAGGTTTTACGTCAACACTTTACAAACGTCCACACCGGTACCGTTATTGTGTCCGGAACGTCCGACGCAAAAAATCGTTATTTTTGTATCTGCATATGACCTCAAGCAGTAACATACCGTTGGCAGAACGCCTGCGTCCGCGGACGCTCGACGAATATATCGGTCAGGAACACCTCGTCGGCGAAGGCGGGGTATTCCGCAAATTCATCGAGACGGGCAACGTCCCCTCCTTCATACTCTGGGGGCCTCCCGGAGTAGGCAAGACCACGCTCGCGAAGCTCGTAGCGACGGCTCTGGACAGGCGCATGTTCACCCTGTCGGCTATAAACTCAGGAGTCAAGGATGTCCGCGAAGTCATAGAAACGGCGCGGAAACAAAAATTCTTCAACACTCCGCCGCCGATGCTGTTCATCGACGAAATCCACCGTTTCAACAAGGCACAGCAGGACTCGCTGCTCGGCGCCGTGGAACAGGGAGACATAACGCTCGTGGGTGCGACGACGGAGAACCCGTCGTTCGAAGTCATATCGCCTCTGCTGTCGCGCTGTCAGGTATACGTATTGCGTGCCATGGACGACAGGCAGCTGAACGAACTGCTGCAACGCGCCATAACAGCCGACGCCATACTGCGCGAACGCACCCCCCAAGTACGCGAGACCGCCGCACTGTTCGGTTTCTCAGGAGGCGACGCACGCAAGCTGCTCAACATACTCGACATTGTGGCGGGAGCTACCGAAGGCGACCTCATAATAGACGACAAGACCGTCACGGAAGCCTTACAGCAAAATATAGCCACCTACGACAAGAACGGCGAAATGCACTACGACATAATTTCGGCGTTCATCAAGAGCGTACGCGGAAGCGATCCGAATGCCGCGATATACTATCTCGCACGTATGCTGGCCGCAGGCGAAGACCCCAAGTTCATAGCCCGCCGACTGGTCATACTCGCCTCGGAGGATATAGGGCTGGCAAATCCCAACGGCCTGCTGCTGGCCAACGCATGTTTCGACACGGTACACAAGATAGGCATGCCCGAAGCACGCATTCCGCTGGCCGAAGCCACCATATATCTGGCGACAAGTCCAAAGAGCAATTCGGCATACATGGCAATAGACGCAGCTATGGGATTCGTATCGAAGGATACCAACAACCGCCCGGTACCCCTGCACATACGCAACGCCCCCACGAAGCTGATGAAGGAGCTCGATTACGGCAAGGGATATAAGTATGCCCACGACTACGAGGGCGGATTCGTGGAACAGGAATTCATGCCTGCCGGTCTGGAAGGCAGACGTTTCTACGTTCCCAACATGTCCAACCAGCAGGAACAGAAAATAGCCGCGCGTATAGAACAACAGTGGAAAGACAAATACGGCAAATAAGCCGCATGACACTTCCCATATTAATGGAATGTGTCCAATAACATTTGCGGCTGCATAGCCGCGAGTCAGTCGCGTTTTGTATTCTTTCGCGCAGCTAAATATCCGCTCCGCCTGCCCGCAAACGGACATGCGCCGGATTCCGGTCAGCAATACGGCACGGCAATAGCATACACGGAGACAATATACTCATTATGAAAAAGATAGGCATCATATCCGATACTCACGGCGTATTCGACGGTACGCTCGAACGGTTTCTGGCCGCTACCGACGAGATATGGCATGCGGGAGACATAGGATCAGCCGCGCTCATGGACAGGATATCACGGTTCAAACCGCTCCGCGCCGTATACGGCAATATAGACGATGCCGCCACACGAGCCGCACTCGAAGAATACTCTTTCTTCAGATGCGAAAACGTCTCCGTACTGATGACCCACATAGGCGGCTATCCGGGACGCTACACACCTCAGACGACGCAACGCATACTCTCTCTGAAACCCGACATAGTCATCACGGGACACTCCCATATCCTGAAAGTCATGTACGACAAACGCCACGAGCTGTTGCACATAAATCCCGGTGCGGCAGGCAAGTACGGCATGCACACCATGCGCACGGCCATAAGGCTCGAAATAGACGGTGCCGACATACGCAATCTCGAAGTAGGCGAATGGCCCAAACAGGAGCGAATCTGACGGCTCCACCCTCCTCACCCGTTACCCCAAAACCATAGTATCCTCCGCACACCAGTCCAGATCACGACACGGAGCGGTACATCATTCCTAAAATCCACACCGACGAACGCGACGCATACGTCAACACGACCGTAACGCATGCCAAGAGAAGCCTGTGATTATTCTACACAGTGATTTTCCCGTATTTTTTCATTTCGCATATATATAAGATTTACAAGATAGTATATTCATACAACATTGTAATATTCCGCAACGGAAGTGCGTCTATAAAATATATTATCGGACTATTTCGTTAAATATCGTGACAATTAACGAAACCGATTATGAACATCAAACAGTCTAAAGCACTCGAAAATGCTATTATACGTGGCATCTTCGCCTCACAGCAGGCAGACTGCGGAAATCCCGCGGACAGAGCGTTTCTTTTCCTGCTTGAGAACGGTAATTGCCATGCATCGTACATACTCGAAAAACTTACGGGCGACGACCTCGGCGCACTGATCGCCGACATGAGAAGATGTATCGCCGACGGAGGTAAACCGTCGGAAGACTATTACGACACGCTGCTCGAATCGCTCGAAAAAATATGCGTACAGACCACCGACTATACGCCCGATCCGGAAGACATGACGATCAACTCCGGTCATATGTTACTCTACATGATACGTGCAGAGGGGAGCGTCGCATGCAAACTGCTCGGAATATACGGCATAGACTACGACGAAGTGTCGGAAATGGTTTCCGAACTGCCTTCCGACGAAGACTACTACGTGGAAATGAACGCACTGCGCAACATCCGTTTTTTCCGTAACAAGCCGCAGGAAGCCAATCGCCGCACTCCCGCAACCGAA
This sequence comes from uncultured Tidjanibacter sp., assembly GCA_947852905.1. Taxonomy (GTDB): domain Bacteria; phylum Bacteroidota; class Bacteroidia; order Bacteroidales; family Rikenellaceae; genus Tidjanibacter. The sequence goes on from CANTVF010000011.1 coordinate 21,166, forward strand.
TCGGTCACGGCAGGAACCGGTACGCCGGACATACCCGGACGAAGCGGCGACGAAGATACGCGTTCGTTTCTGTCGTTATACTGCACCGACCTCACGGCCGAAGCAATGGCCGGCAAATCCGACCCCGTCATAGGACGCGAAGAGGAGACAGAAGCCGTCATACAGACGCTCGGCCGACGCAAAAAGAATCACCCGCTGCTCGTAGGCGAAGCCGGCGTGGGCAAAAGCGCGATAGTAGAAGGGCTGGCACAGCGCATCGCGGAAGGCAACGTACCTCCGTTCCTGCGCGGGAAACGCATTCTATCGCTCGACGTAGCCTCGCTCGTAGCCGGAACGATATACCGCGGGCAATTCGAGGAACGCATGCGCGGATTTCTGAATGAACTCGAAACGGCCACCGATGCCATACTGTTCATAGACGAGATCCATATCATAATGGGAGCCGGAGCTACGCACAACGGACTGGACGCAGCCGCAATACTGAAACCGGCTCTGACCGGAAGCTCCATAATGTGTATCGGCGCCACGACGCTCGACGAATACCGCCGTTATATACGCACCGATTCGGCTTTGGAACGCCGGTTCAGAAGAATAGACGTTTCTCCGGCCACCCCGAATCAGACCATAGACATATTGAACAACATAAAGGAACGTTACGAACGCCACCACTCTGTACGCTACACCGATGCGGCTATAGAAGCATGCGTAAAGCTGACGGACGTATACTTTCCGGGACGCAACTTCCCGGACAAGGCTATAGACGTCATGGACGAAGCCGGCTCCAAGACATACATGGAATGTACGGCCTCCAACCATATTCGACATACGGCAACGGCCGTTGCCGAAAAGGAACAATACAGGCGACCGGATGCGGAAAATAAGGCATCATGCAACACCGCAAACGACAAACAGTCTGCAACCGCCGACACGACAACCGGTCCGTGTACCGTAACCGCCGAAGAAGTTCGGGCAACGGTAAGTTCCATGACAGGCATTCCCGAACGGGATATAAAGCTGTGCGATACGCAAGAGAACATCCGCCGCATGCTACAGGAAACGGTCGCAGGCCAGCACGAAGCCATACGGACAGTATCGCGTGCCATACAACGCACCGGATGCGGACTTTACGATCCGGGACGCCCAAAGGCCGTGTTGCTCTTCGCCGGACCTGCCGGAACGGGTAAACGTAAACTCGCTACCGAACTGGCACGACTGCTCTTCGCCCGCCCCGATGCCATAGTGCGCATAGACATGGAAGAGTTCCGCGACAAGGCCTCGGCGAGCAGGCTCGCCGGCACGACATCTCGCGATGGCGCCTGCGGAGGCATTCTGACCGAAACCGCCGCAGCCCATCCCAATTCGGTGATTCTGCTCGACGGTCTGCACCGCGCCCACCCGGAAGCACTCGCAGCTCTCGGACGCACGCTCTACGACGATGCGGCCGCCGACAACGACGACGCAAACTGCCTGTCCGAAAGCATCATAATAATGACGCTCGACACGGGAGCCGTACACAAACTGCATCGACCGATAGGCTACAACGGCTCTGCGGGCAAAGACGAGACCTATGCCATTCCGGATGCCGGCGAATACCTGCCTGAAGAACTTGCGACGGCCATCGACGAAATCGTACCTTTCATGCCCCTATCGGCCAAAGATATACGCAGAATCGTAGAGATGGAATTCGCCCGCCTCGGCAACAAGGCCGAAACTCTGGGATACACGCTGCGGCTGTCGGAAAACGCATGCAGAATATTGTCCGACACCGGTATGAAACCGGGCTACGGAGTGCACAAGCTCAAAAGACTGATGCACGAATGCATAGAAAAGCCGCTGGCGGAGATGATAGCCGACGGCAAAATCACCCCCGGAGACGAAATATGCGTCGCCGCCATGCCCTCAGGAGTACGCCCGATAAAGCGGCATACGCTGGAAAAACACGCAAGCGCCTGACAGGTGCCGATGTAAGGAATATTGTTTACCGAACATACGAGAATTACGGAGAATACTCCGGACTCATACAGAAACACCCTATTAATACTGCAAACCCCGCCGGACACATCGGGCGACCCTTCAGCCGCAACAGACTGAAGACGTGACGCTGACGAAACGAGTACCCGCCCGAAATGTCCGTATTTGTGCTTTTGACGATAAGTTTCCTCTCAGCGTTACGATTATATGTATTAGGTTTTGTGTTTGTTGACGCGCCGCTTCGTGCAAGCGGTGCGTTTTTTTCTCTCGCCGTACCGCACCCTCACTCCGAGCCATACGACCGGTCGTCATTCCCGTAACGCCTCGTAAACGCCGCACGCCGCCAATATGAAAAGCATAGTTGCAACGACGCACAAAAATGTATAAATTTGCAGTTTAATATTTCACGAACCCGCCATGCCGCCACGGACGGCCGCAGGCGGCCGAACGAGACAAAACAAATATACGACGATCCATATGAGCAGCAGAAAATTCAATGAGTACAAGGGACTGGACCTGTCGCGCACAGGCCAGCAAGTTCTCGACATGTGGGATAAGGACAACACCTTCCTGCGCAGCATTTCCGAACGCGACGGAAATCCTGCATTCGTTTTCTTCGAGGGCCCTCCCTCCGCCAACGGTATGCCTGGCATACACCACGTCCTTTCGCGTACCATAAAAGACGTCATCTGCCGCTACAAGACCCAACAGGGATTTCAGGTGCGCCGCAAGGCAGGCTGGGATACCCACGGTCTGCCCGTGGAACTCGGCGTGGAAAAAAAGCTCGGAATCACGAAAGAGGATATCGGCCGCAAGATCTCCATCGAAGAGTATAACCGCACATGCCGCGAAGCCGTCATGGAATTTACGGGTGTCTGGGAAGACCTGACCCGCAAAATGGGTTATTGGGTAGACATGAAACATCCGTACATAACCTATGACAACAAATATATAGAGACTCTATGGTGGCTGCTCAAGCAACTGTTCGACAAGGGTCTGTTGTACAAAGGCTATACGATACAGCCCTATTCGCCGGCAGCCGGTACGGGACTCAGCAACCACGAGCTCAACCAGCCGGGATGTTACCGCGACGTGAAGGATACCACATGCACGGCGCAGTTCGAAATCATTCGTGACGAGAAAAGCGAATTTCTGTTCGACGACGTACAGGGAACGCTCTATTTCCTCGCATGGACGACGACGCCGTGGACGCTGCCGTCCAACACCGCGCTCGCAGTGGGAGAAAACATCGAATATCTGAAGGTGAAATGCACGAATCCCTACACCCAGCAGCCGCAGACGGTGATTCTCGCACGCGATCTGTTCGGATCGTACTTCACGCCCAAGATGGAAGGCACCTATACCGTATGCGACACCGCATACAAAGGCAAAGACCTGAAAGACATACGATACAAACAGCTCATCGACTGGATACGTCCCATGGGCGACGCTTTCCGCGTCATCATAGGCGACTACGTGACCACGGTGGACGGTACCGGCATAGTACACATAGCGCCCACGTTCGGTGCGGACGACGACCGTGTCGGCAAACAGGCAGGCATAGCCCCCATGTACATAGTGGACAAGGCAGGCAAAAACCAACCCATGGTGGACCGCACAGGCAAATTTTTCCGCATCGAAGACATGGATCCGGCTTTCGTATCGGAATACGTCGATGCCGACGCTTATTCCCAGTGGGCGGGACGCTATGTCAAGAATGCCTATGACGAGAATTGCGCTCCGGACGATCCTACACTCGACGTAGACATATCGGTCATGCTCAAGGGCGAAAACAAGGCGTTCAAGATAGAGAAGCACACGCACTCCTACCCGCACTGCTGGAGAACGGACAAACCCGTGCTTTACTATCCGCTCGATTCGTGGTTCATACGTACCACGGCGCTCAAGGATAGGCTCATAGAACTCAACGAAACCATAAACTGGAAACCCGCCTCGACAGGCGCGGGACGTTTCGGCAAATGGCTCGAAGGACTCGTAGACTGGAACCTGTCCCGTTCGCGTTTCTGGGGTACTCCGCTTCCTGTATGGGCTACGGAAGACTATTCCGAACTGAAATGCATCGGCTCGGTGGCGGAACTGCGCGACGAAGCCGACAAGGCCGTAGCCGCCGGTTTCATGAAGACCAACCCGTTGGCCGCATTCCGCACGGACGACTTCTCCGATGAAAACTACAACATATTCGACCTTCACCGTCCTTACGTGGACGACATAATACTCGTATCGTCAAAAGGCGAGCCCATGAAACGCGAAAGCGACCTCATCGACGTATGGTTCGACAGCGGCGCCATGCCCTACGCTCAGGCGCACTATCCGTTTGAGGTCAACAGCGAGGAGTTCGCGAAACGTTTCCCGGCCGACTTCATAGCCGAAGGAGTGGATCAGACCAGAGGCTGGTTTTTCACGCTCCACGCATTGGGAACAATGCTGTTCGACTCGGTAGCGTTCAAGAACATCATATCCAACGGTCTGGTTCTCGACAAGAACGGCAACAAGATGAGCAAGCGCCTCGGCAATGCCGTCAACCCGTTCGATGTAATCGAAAAATACGGAGCCGACGCCGTGCGCTGGTACATGATCTCCAACTCGCAGCCGTGGGACAACCTAAAGTTTGATCCGGAAGGCGTGGACGAAGTGCGGCGCAAATTCTTCGGCACGCTCTACAACACTTACAGTTTCTTCGCCCTCTACGCCAATGTGGACGGCTTTACGGGACAGGAGCCGGAAATTCCGGTAGCTCAACGTCCGGAAATAGACCGCTGGATCATATCGTTGCTCAACACGCTCGTCAAGGATGTCACCGCCTCCTTAGAGGATTACGACCCGACACCGGCAGCCCGCATGATACAGGACTTCGTGGGAGAGAACCTCTCCAACTGGTACGTCCGTCTTAACCGCAAACGTTTCTGGGGCGGAGGCATGAGCGACGACAAGCTCGCCGCATACCAGACACTGTACACATGTCTGGAAACCGTCGCGCAACTCATGGCGCCGTATGCGCCGTTCATGGCAGACAGGGTGTTCGGCGATCTCAATGCCGTAAGCGGACGCCACGCCGGCTCGGTACATCTCGGCAAGTTCCCCGTAGCCGATGAAACTCTCATAGACAAGGAACTCGAAGACATGATGTCGGTAGCCCAGAGGGTATCCTCCATGGTACTAGCTCTGCGCCGCAAAGTCAATATAAAGGTACGCCAACCGCTCACCAAGATAATAATACCCGTATTGGACGAACGCACGGGTGCACATATCGAGAAGGTCAAGGGATTGATCATGAACGAGGTCAACGTCAAGGAGGTGGAACTCATAACCGACACCACCGGACTGATAACCAAACGTATCAAGCCCAATTTCAAGACACTCGGTCCGCGTTACGGAAAACAAATGAAGCAGATCGCCGCACTGGTGGCATCTTTTTCGCAGGAACGTATAGCGGAAATAGAAGCCGCCGAAAGCAGCGTACTCGAAATAGACGGTCAGCGACTTCCGGTTACGAGAGAGGACTTCGAAATCACTTCGGAAGATATGCCGGGCTGGCTGGTAGCTACAGAGGGTAAACTGACGGTAGCGCTCGACGTCACGGTGACGGAAGCGCTCCAAAAAGAAGGCATAGCACGCGAACTCATCAACCGTATCCAGAACATACGCAAGGACAGCGGTTTCGAGGTAACGGACAAGATACGTGTGGAGATATCGCGTGACAGTATGACCGAAGGTGCGGTGACGGACTTCAACGATTACATATCGTCGCAGACCCTTGCCGTGAGCGTAACGCTTTCCGACGATCCTTCGGGCGACTTCGTACACGACGCGGATATCGACGAACACGGCATAAAGATAGCCGTCACCAGAATATAGTTCCACTTCCACAGGTCGTTGCAGCGACCGTTCCCGTCGGACGCGATGAGTCGAACGAAAACGGCAGCATAGCTATGGACGAGAGAATTTGTATTTACAGATAAATTTATTTATCTTTAATAAATAATAGTTTAGTTAAACCAATTTACATCGACTGATATGGCAGAAGATATCGAAAAAACCAGATACTCGGACGAAGAACTCGCCGAATTCAAGGCTATCATATTGGACAAGCTGGAAAAGGCCAAAAAGGATTACGAGTTGCTGCGTGCTTCGATAACGCACACTATGAGCAACGATACGGAAGACACCTCTCCTACGTTCAAGGTGTTGGAAGAGGGTGCGGCCACTCTGTCGAAAGAGGAGTCGGGACGTCTAGCCCAAAGACAGCTCAAGTTTATCCAACATCTCGAAGCCGCACTGGTGCGTATAGAGAACAAGACTTACGGCATCTGTCGTGAAACGGGCAAACTGATCCCGAAGGAAAGGCTTAAAATCGTTCCCCACGCAACGCTAAGTATCGAGGCTAAGGAACAACACAACAAATAAGTCGTATCCACGCCGATAAACTGCATGACATCGAATACGATATGCCGCATAGATGCGACCTTACCCGCTTACGGCAAATAAGTTTCCGTTATGCGGGCGAGGCGCTTAATATTAGCGACCAACTGATTGACGGACGGACAGTTCACATATTGCCCGTCCGTAACTTTGTCAGCAGATGACACGCATCACCGCAGACTGCCCTGATGCAACGGGATATATGGCAGGAACCGGGACAAACGCCTGTGCCGGCAGATCATAAACTATGACCGACAATATAGCGTGGGCACAACGGCATACGTCCGATCGTATTATAAGCATACACCGTAAGCGCTCGACACCGTACTAAGCGACATCATACAGTACCGGCAAGTCGCGGTCAGAACGGCACTGAGCAATTTCGACCGAAACGTATACGGCACTGTTTCCGAGTCCCGCCAAATGCAAAGGTAAACAGAGCCGCTCCCACCCAACGCCGGTCTGCCATAGGGAACCGACACCAATGAAAAGAGTTTAAACCTAGTGAACACCACGATAACCATATATACCGACGGAGCGGCACAGGGAAACCCCGGACGCGGAGGATATGGAGTAGTCCTCCTGTCGCCGCCTTTCAGAAAGGAACTCAGCGAGGGATTCCGTCTCACTACCAACAACAGAATGGAACTTCTCGCCGTCATAAAAGGGCTAGAAGCGCTCAAATACGACGGCTGCGACGTGACCGTATACTCCGACTCAAAATACGTAGTGGACGCCGTCGAGAAAAGATGGGTTTTCGGCTGGGAAAAAAAAGGTTTCAAGGACAAGAAAAACCCCGACCTCTGGCAACGTTTTCTGAAAGCATACCGCCGCCACAACGTCAAATTCGTCTGGGTAAAAGGTCACGACGGCAATACCGAAAACGAACGGTGCGACCGGCTGGCCGTAGCAGCAGCCAACACCCCTCCCCTATCTGAGGATACCGGATATACGGCGGCAGACGCCTGATTACATACGATCGGCCACCTGACTACGCAACCGAAGAAAACTCTCCACCACACTGCCCATTCCGATAAATCGAAGCTGCCAGACAACGACAAGATACCGCAATCATGCACAGTGCATACGCCCAAGTGCCAATAGCATGATCTACAGCCGACACTCACATAAACTTGACACGGCACAGTCTGCCGTTGTCGCCCCACTTCTCCAAAAGTTTCCAACATACGGAAATGTAAAATGCCGCAAGGCAATGGCCGGAATACGTAAATCGCGGCACCGAAAACTCCGGACACGGCGAATGCATCCCGCACACGAAAATGGACGCATTCATACTACAGTGACGTATTCACACATATACACTCCTCCCCCATATTATCTGCCGACAGGAATATTTCATGACACCGTCCTCCCATCGGACGGTATCATTTACGATGCAACCTCCGCCACGACCATATCCGAATACCCTTGTTTCCCGAAAACACGCCGCAGCTATGCAACACAGGACTATCCAAACGAATAATTCGAGTGCTATATAACTCCGTCCGGGAATGACAAGGTAACGTTACGGGATTTATCTTTGCGGACAAATCCGAAACGACATATGGATAAGACCGGTTGGAAAGGACACGTCTCCATGCTGGGGGCGAACGTCATGTGGGGACTGATGTCTCCCGCAGCCAAGCTCGTAATGGCCGGCGGCATAGTCACACCGCTGGTACTGACCGACCTGCGCATATTCGGAGCCATGGTGCTTTTCTGGATAGCATCGCTCTTCCGCAAACAGGAACGGGTATGCCCTAAAGACATGGCCAAACTCTTCATAGCGTCACTGCTCGCCATAGTATTCAATCAGGGAAGTTTCATTTTCGGCGTCAGATTGACGTCGCCGGCCGACGCCTCCATAATAACCACGAGCATGCCTCTGTGGGCTATGGTGTTGGCCGCCGTTTTCCTCAAGGAACCGATCACTGGTAAAAAAGTTCTCGGAATAGCCGCCGGAGCCGGAGGTGCCCTGCTGCTTATCATAGGCGGCTCACACCCCGACACCGCCTCAACGACGGGCAACACATACATATGGGGCGATCTGCTCGTCCTCATGGCACAACTGAGTTACGCCATGTACATAGTGCTGTTCAAAAATTTCGTTACGAAATACTCCGTCGTGACGATCATGAAATGGATGTTCACCTACGCGTTCGTCTGCACGCTGCCTTTCTCGTACAAAAGCATAGCCGCGACCGACTGGAACGGTATCGGATGGAATACGGCTGGCGCCATTGCATTCATAGTGGTCGGAGCAACGTTCTTCAGCTACATGCTCGTAGTGGCCGGCCAGAAAAGATTACGCCCGACGGTAGCCGGCATGTACAACTATGTACAACCTGTGGTAGCAAGCATCGTGGCCATAAGCCTCGGCATGGATTCCTTCAGCGCGGTAAAAGCAGCTGCCGTGATACTTATATTCGGAGGTGTCTATCTCGTCACTACTAGCCGCAGCAAGGCGGATATGGACGCCGAGACCGAACGGCAACAGACATCGCACCAAAAGCCAATACGAGATTTACGGAATACCGGACGATCCGCCCCGGAATAACCGATTAGGACAACTAAAACCACTCGAAAAGGAAACCTGAAAAGAAACGTTCCGTGCAACTGCGAAACACAGGTTACTGCACCACTCAAACGACTGATATTATGACATATAACTCCGCATCATATGCCGACAGAATACGAAAAAAGGGTAAGCTACTTATATCGCACCGCTACAACCGCCTACCCTTGCTCGCTTCCACGCCTGGGGGATTCAGCAGGAGCTGGTCGTATAAGACTTACCCGGCACAAAGATACATAAAAATTTTATAGTTTTGCAACAAATACTAATCCGCAACTAAAAACAATGCCCGACAACACATCACGACGCAACAAACGTCTCTCCATAACGCTGACCGTCACGGCCGCCGCAGCCATACTCGTCATCGCAGGCACCATAACCGCAAGCACGCTGCTATGCAGCATCACCGACCGCAACAGCATCCTATACGTACCTGAAGGCACCGATTTCGGAACGCTCGTCGATTCGCTCTCTTCGGGTGGCAAGATAACCAATCCTGCGCGTTTCGCGAAAGTCGCCCGCATGATGAAAGTCGACGAAAAGGTACGGCCGGGACGTTACGAGCTACGCACAGGAATGAATGCGAAAGAAATCGCGGGAATGCTTCGCGCAGGCAACCAACGCCCCTTACGGGTAACGTTCAACAACATACGCACGATGCCGCAACTGGCCGGAACGCTCGGCAGGCAACTAATGGCCGACTCCGCAGCATTCGCTTCGCTACTGTCAAATGATTCGGTAGCCGCGGCATACGGATTCACCCGCGCCGAATTCATAGGCATGTTCATTCCCGACACCTACGAATTTTACTGGACCGTAACGCCGGAAAAGTTCGTCGAACGCATGCACTCCGAATACGAACGTTTCTGGAATGCCGACAGGCTCGCACGCCTGCAACGTACCGGTCTCACAACAAAAGAGGTATCTACGCTCGCCTCGATTATAGACGAAGAGACCATACGCACCGGCGAGATGCCAGTCATAGCAGGCGTATATATCAACCGTCTTAAACGTGGCATGCCGTTGCAGGCCGATCCGACGGTAAAATTCGCTACAGGGGACTTCTCGCTGCGACGTATACTGTACAAACATCTCGACATAGATTCGCCGTACAACACCTACAAACATGCCGGACTACCCCCCGGCCCTATACGGATGCCATCGATAGCGGCGATAGACGCCGTACTCGATTACAAGGAACACGACTATCTTTATTTCTGCGCCAAGCCCGATTTCTCCGGTTATCACGTTTTCGCACGCACGCTGTCGGAACACACGAACAACGCCCGCGCCTACTCGGCAGCGCTCAACAAAGCAGGAATAAGATAAAAGGCTTCATACAGATTGCGCATTGCGGCATGCCGCAATGCGCAATCTGCGATATATGTTTCTCCACTCATTCCAACACATCACGCACAGGCTGTCCTTGAATAACACAGGCCGCAAACCATAAACGCCACACAATATGCGGATGCTATCAGCACTGCCTCAATAAAGCAGGACACGTTCATCCGCATCAACGACAGCAACACACCCACCCGGCACATAACACCTCTCCGGATCGTAATACAATACCGTGTGCCTAACAGCCGGCAACCGATACATACCCATTGCACAAAAAAAGTGGTTGCGTTAAAACTTGGCGTTTTGACGCGACCACTTTAAAGTATGTGAGAACGGGTAACCTGCAAGTCCGTGAATATGAGAGCGACAGAAGTTTCAAGATAAATGCCTTGGTCCGAATCACGATAAAAACGCAGCGGATTTGCCCGTTATGACACACCGCCAAAAATAATCGTAACCTGACAATCCGTCACACCCACGACAGGACGCCAACTCCTTTATTTTGCGGCACGCTTACGTTCCGTTTCGTCGAGCAGTATCTTACGCAGACGCATGGCTTTAGGCGTCACCTCCACATACTCGTCCTCCTTGATATATTCGAGCGCCTCTTCGAGCGAGAATATTACCGCCGGAGCTATGTTCATCTTCTCGTCGGATCCACTCGCACGCATATTGGTCAACTTCTTGGATTTCGTCAGATTGATCGTTATATCGCCCTCGCGCGTACTTTCGCCGACCACCTGTCCGCAATATATCTCGTCGCCGGGCGATACGAAAAACCGCCCCCTGTCCTGAAGTTTATTGATCGCATAAGCATATGCCTGACCGGTCTCCATGGCAATCAACGAGCCGTTGGTCCTCATCTCTATCTCGCCCTTGTAAGGCTCGAACCCTTTCAACCTGTGAGCCATGACGGCTTCGCCTGCCGTTGCGGTCAACAGGTTGCTTCGCAATCCTATGATACCGCGCGAAGGTATGTCGAACTCGAGTTTCGTCCGCCCCCGGTCGGAATTCATGTTGACAAGCGCCCCTTTGCGCTTCGTCGTCATCTCTATGGCTTTACCGGCATATTCGTCCGGCACGTCTATGGTCAGTTCCTCGACAGGCTCGCACTTTTTGCCGTCGATCTCCTTGATTATGACCTTGGGCTGCCCCACCTGAAGCTCGTATCCCTCACGACGCATGGTCTCTATCAACACCGACAGGTGAAGCACGCCGCGACCGTATACGACGAAGCTGTCCGCCGTAGCTCCGGGTTGCACACGCAGGGCGAGATTTTTCTCCAGCTCGCGGTCGAGACGTTCCTTTATATGACGCGAAGTCACATATTTGCCGTCCCTACCGAAGAAAGGCGAATCATTGATCGTAAAGAGCATGCTCATCGTAGGCTCGTCTATGGCTATCGGATCGAGCGGCTCTGGATTTTCATAGTCGCATATGGTATCGCCGATCTCGAATCCCTCCACACCTACTATGGCGCAGATCTCTCCGCACGGCACCTCTTCGGCCTTAGCCTTCCCCAGCCCCTCGAAAGTCATCAGGTCCTTGATCTTGGTCTTCACCATCGTCACTCCGTCACGCTTGGCGAGCGTCACATTCATACCGGCTCTCAGCGTTCCGCGCGTCACCTTGCCGACGGCAATACGTCCCACATAGGGAGAGTATTCCAACGACGTTATCAGCATCTGCGGAGTGCCTTCCACGACGGCAGGCTCCGGAATATCGTCTATTATAGCATCCAGCAACGGCGTGATCGAATCCGTTCGCTCATTGAGTTTATGCGACATCCAGCCCTGTTTGGCACTGCCGTATATGGTACGGTAATCGAGCTGGTCGTCGTTGGCGTTGAGCGATATCATCAGATCGAAGACCTGCTCGTTAACGAATTCCGGACGGCAGTTGGGCTTGTCCACCTTGTTTATGACCACTATGGGTTTCTTGCCGAGGGCGAGTGCCTTCTGCAACACGAAACGCGTCTGAGGCATCGTTCCCTCGAACGCATCGACCAACAGCAAAACACCGTCGGCCATATTCAGCACCCTTTCGACCTCGCCTCCGAAATCGGAGTGTCCGGGCGTATCTATTATATTGATCTTGTAATCCTTATATATGACGGAGACGTTCTTGGAAAGAATCGTGATGCCCCTCTCGCGTTCAAGATCGTTGTTGTCGAGAATAAGCTCCCCACCCGACGAATTGTTACGGAGCAGGTGCCCCTGAAGTATCATCTTATCCACCAGAGTAGTCTTTCCGTGGTCTACGTGTGCGATAATTGCGATGTTGCGAAGTTTACGCATCTGAATCCTCCGTTATAAGCCGGAAACCGATCCGGCAAACCTTTAATTATTAAACAGATAAATCCCGCAGAAATTCTGCGGGGATTAAGTTGCAAATTTAAAAATAATTCGTGAGATTATTACTCGATCGACTTATTTTACGTGTGCCGCCACATACAGTCGCATCCAAGCCGCCTGTCCCGTTCCACACCGGCTCACACCCGGAACGTACTCCGGCACGGGCGCCACCGCGCGTCATATCTTCTCGGTCAGCTTCCGCACCAATTTGAAATTGGTGAAAAACTCCTTGCCTATAACCCTCAATACGGTATATGTAGGTATGGCGAGCAGCATACCCACGACGCCGGCGAACTGTCCTGCCATGAGAATCACGATGAATATCTCCAGCGGGTGAGCGTTGACACTGTTGGAGTACAACAGCGGCTGAAGGATAAAATTGTCTATCAACTGGGCTGCAAGAATCGTTGCGGCGAGCGATATGGCCACGAAAGTAATCGACATGCCCGGTCCGACGAATGCCATGCTCACCAGAAGGCTGATACCGAAACCGAGCCACGGCCCCACATACGGTATCACGTTCAAAACACCCACTATCAACCCTATGAAAAAGGCATTATGCGGCACGAATCCGCAAAATATCAACGATATGGACACGAGCAGCATCATGATCGTCGATTCGCACAGTATGCCGAGGAAGTAACGTGTCAGCAGCGACGTCACGGACCCCATGGCGCGCTTTATATTCTCCTCGTATTTCGTCGGCGTCACAGCCAGCAATATGCGCAGGAACATGTCGTCGTCCTTAAGAAAGAAGAACGTAATGAACGTTATCGAGAACAGAGCTATGACGGCATTGGCCACACCCGACACTATGGAGCCGAGAAAATTATTCAGCTTGTCTGGATTGAAAAATCTGTCGATATAATCGTTTATCGTATCCGAAATGGAAATGGCCGACACATTTATCGAGAAATATTCGTCCATGAATGCCTGAAACCGGGCGATAGGCTCCTTGAAAGAGGGCATAATGTGCGAGAAATCGACCTGAGCGAGCGCCGTCAACTTGTCGAATATGAGCGGAATGAATATGGCGAAGAACGCCACGCCTACACCCCATATGACCAGCAGGGTAACGAGAGAGGCGAGCCAGTCGGGAACGGTACGCCCCTTGACACTCACCCTTTTCATCAACCGGACGAGCGGACGCCCGACGATAGCGAGGACGGCCGATATTATTATATAGCCGACGATACTGCGGAAATACCACGCCAAGACCAGCCCGACGATCGTAGCCAATACACCGATAAGGTATTTCGGAACTCTGTTCACCGCACTCTCATCTTTTAAGCCTTGCCAGAGGCGTCATGCTGCCGCACACCTTGTCTCCCAGCGCCACCAGCACTTCGCTTCCCAACGGAATGAATATATCTATTCTCGATCCGAACTTAATGAATCCGTATTTGTCGTTCTGCCGCACTTCGTGCCCCACCTCGGCATAATTCACTATGCGCCGCGCCACGAGACCGGCTATCTGGCGAAACATTATCTCCTCATGGCCGGTATCCACGACCGTAGTGGTACGCTCGTTCTCCTCGGACGACTTCGGATGCCATGCCACGAAAAAACGACCGGGATGATAATTACGGTAAACTACACGCCCGCCGACCGGATACCAGTTTACATGTACGTTCGTAATGGACATGAATACGGAAATCTGTATGCAACGGCGCTTGAGATATTCGCCTTCGTATACCTCCTCGATAACGACCACCTTGCCGTCAGCGCTCGAAAACACCGTATCAGGATCCTCGTAACGAGCCCTTCCGGTAGGCTCACGGAAAAAGAAAACCGTTCCGGCGAAAAGCCCCCAAAGCAATACTGTCACCATCCAGAACAACCACAAGGGCGCACCTGCAAAGAACACGACGGCCGTCAGCGCCACCACTGCGACCAAAGTACATATTATTATGGAATATCCCTCTCTGGCTAATTTCATCGCTACGAAAAATTCGTTCGGCATAGGACGTTCGGCACCGCACACTCGGTATCTTCCGCGTAGCCGAAGCCGCCTAAACGGCAAAGATAATAAAATATGCGAAAACAAACGGGACGGAGAATATCAGCGCATCGAACCTGTCCATGAAACCGCCGTGTCCCGGTATTATAGAGCCGGAATCCTTCACCCCAGCAGAACGTTTGAACATAGACTCCACAAGATCGCCCAATACGCCGCTGCACACTATCACGAGAGCCAGTCCGCCCCACCACAACAGGCATTCACCACGCAGATGCCCGCACAATATGCCGAACGCCACGGCGAACGACAGCCCCCCGCAGAAACCCTCCCACGACTTCTTTGGAGATATGCGCTCGAACATTCTGTGACGGCCGAGCAACACTCCTGTCAGATAAGCGAAAACGTCGTTCACCCAAACGGTGAATATGTAACACAACATGATCCACGGATCGTACTCTCCGCCATAGAACGCCACGAAACTGACAAGCGACATCGGCAAAGCGGCGTAAATTATTCCGCATACAGATACCGCAACACCCTGAAAAGGCTCCGGATGCTTATGGTACATCTCCGCCACGAAAATCAGGAAAATCAATGGAACGACCAGCGACAGATACCTCACGTCGAGCGTTCCACGCGCAACGAGAAAACTTAGGACCACGCTTATGCCGCCTATGGCAACGGGATACTGCCGTTTTACCGGAATGCCCTTACCGGCCGCAAGACGGTAAAACTCCCACATGCTTCCTATACAGATAGTGAACATGAGTGCCACGAAACCGTATTCCGAAAAAAGTACGGCAGCCACCACCACCAGAAACAACACCGTCCCGCTCAAGGTCCTAACGACCAGTTCCCTACCGAATTTCGCCATAATCGTCACTATTCCGCCGCACAAACCGTACACGGCATTAACCTGTGCGGCATTCAATACCCAATACGGGTTTTGTACGTTCCGAAATTAACGCTTTTCCGGCTATCCGCAAAACATACAGACAAATAAAACCTTCTGCGACCTTCCGACCACGATACAAGGTGCTATTTCGCGACCCGTCCGACCCGTATATATCCGACATACCCGACAATGCACGTCACATCTCAAAAGCGGCACACAATCCACCATGTTTCGTACGACACTCCATAAGAAACACGGCAATGTCTACGACAGCCCTGCCCCACGTTCCGCCCGTCCGACCTAAACACAACCCGCTTTCCCGGAAAAGATATATCATAACCCGCTACAGCAAATGCTTCGGAAACGACATGCAGACAAGTTCCGGAGATACTCCGCAATAGACATCGCGTCGTCTCGGGCGTCGCTAAAGCGATATAACGGCACATATTGTACTCCGCCCAGAACCGCACATTCGCCACAAACAGGCGCCACGTTTCCC
>CANTVF010000012.1 GCA_947852905.1 uncultured Tidjanibacter sp.
GTGAGGAGTGCAAGGCCGCTGCCTGCAAAGAGTGCGCAAATGCAGAGTGCTGCAAGCCAGCTTGCAATAACGCAACCGACGCGCAGCCCGCAAAATAACATAGGACACCTTACTGCGCCCCTTATCGGTGCACGACAAATGGGTTATGTCAAAACTTATGTTTTGACATAACCCATTTAAGGTATATAAGAATAGATAAAATGCAAGATAATGAGCGTGAAGGCAACGGAAAGTAAATGACTTAGCCCGAATTACAACTGCAACACAGCAGATTGCCCGGTACGACACACCGCATTGCTTATTTATCCTAACACCACGGCAACATACACCGCCGGAAAACCGGAATCTTCTCTGCGACAGACAAAACCCGCAGTCGCCCGCCCCGACGCAAGACGGCGATTAGGTAAATGGATTTAATTTCGCTATCTTGCGCCCCTCAAAACATATGAAATGATCAATACCGAAGATTTCGGCTCTCTCGGCCTGCGTGCGGATATGCTCGCGGCAGTCGAGGCTAAAGGGTTCGAGCGCCCTACACCGATTCAAAAGCTCACAATCCCGCTTTTACTCGACAACACGAACGACATTATCGCCCAGTCCCAGACAGGTACCGGCAAAACAGCCGCCTACGGCCTTCCTATACTCCAGAATCTGGAACGTAGCAAATCGGTACAGGCAATAATCCTCGTACCGACACGCGAACTCGCGCTACAGGTGACCGAAGAACTCGTCTCGTTCAACGCCACCACGCGACTGTCCATAGCCGCCATTTACGGCGGAGCCTCCATGAGCGAACAACTCCGACGACTGGGCAAAGGCGTAGACATAGTCGTGGGTACCCCCGGACGTGTACTCGACCACATACGCCGTCAGACACTCGATCTGTCGTCCATACGTTATCTGGTACTCGACGAAGCGGACGAAATGCTCAACATGGGCTTCATAGAAGACGTGGAGGAGATCATGTCGCACACTCCCGATCGCAGACGCGTACTTCTGTTCTCGGCCACCATGCCGCAACGCATCGTAAACCTGTCCAAGACCTACATGCACGACGTGGAAATGGTCAAGGCCGAATCCGCGCAACTGACGGCGGATCTTACCGACCAGATATATTTCGAGGTGCGCGAGAGCGACAAGTTCGACGCCCTCACGAGGATAATAGACATAACGCCCGAATTTTACGGAATAGTGTTCAGCCGCACCAAGACCGGTACCGACGAACTCGTCAACCGTCTGTTGGAGCGCGGCTATGCTGCCGAGGGGTTGCACGGAGACGTCTCGCAGGCACAGCGTGAAAAGATACTCCGCAAATTCAAGAACAGGCAGGCCAATATACTCGTGGCGACGGACGTCGCTGCCCGCGGCATAGACATCAACAACTTGTCGCACGTCATCAACTATTCGCTCCCGCAGGACTCGGAAAGTTACGTACACCGCATAGGCCGCACGGGACGTGCCGGAAATCAGGGAACGGCCATAACGTTCATATCGCCTGCCGAGATGCGGCGTTTCGGATTCCTGAAACGCGACATCAAGGCCGACATACGCAAACAGGCGCTCCCCACACCGCAGGACATAGTTGCCACCAAACGGCGACGTATAAAAGACGAATTGCAGGAGATTATCGAATCGGACAACTACGCCGACTACGGCGACATGGCCGCAGAACTGCTTGCCGAATACGCACCGGAAGTGGCATTGAGCGCCCTTCTGCGGCTGGCATTCCGCAGCGAGCTGGACGAATCCAACTATCCGGAGATACGTTCGTTCTCGGTAGACCGCAAAGGAACGGCGCGACTGTTCATAGCCATAGGCCGCAAGGACGGTTACGACGTGCGCAAACTCGTCGCGCTGATCAAACGCGAGTGCGACCTTCCCGACAAACACATCAACGACATAAAGCTCGGCGAAAGCTACTCTTTCGTCAGCATTCCGTTCTCCGATGCGGAACAGGCCGTACACAAGCTCAATGCGCTTCGGCGAGGCTCCAGACCGTTGGCCGAAATAGCCCAGTCCGACGCCGGCGGTAAAAAAAGCCGCAGAACGCCGCGCACGGAACAAGATGACGACGACGACGAAAAACAATCATCGAAACGAAAGACATCGAAGACCGACATCGCCGACCGGTCGCGACGCGACACAGCGGCAGGACAACCAACCAAGGACGACAACAGGAAATCCGAATACGACGATACCGGTCGCCGGCAGACAAAAAAGAACAGACAGAAAGAAACGTTTCCTGACAAGCACGTTTCCGGCAGACGGAAATCAGACCCGCAAAACATCCGCCCCGAATACATTCCGGCAGAGGAACCGAACTCCGGATTCGACTGGTCTTTCTTCGAAAAGGACGGCAACCGTTGGGACAGACCGGCCAAAAGCGCCAAAAAGCAGAAACGCTGATCTCGCACAAGATAAACTTCACACCCGGCGTGTCATTCCGCATACCGTAACAATGACACGCCGGGTGTGCTATTTTGTCACGGAACGGTCGCGACTCCTTGCCATAATGACACCCGAATATGACAGTTTGGTCTGTTTCGGCCTTTGGCACATAATGTGCGATACCTACCCACGTCGGTCGCAAGACCGCACAAACAAAGCGAATCAACAACAAACATAAAAATTCAGGTATTATGAATGTCAAACCGTTATCAGACAGAGTTTTGATTCAGCCGAATCCGGCTGAGGAGAAAACGGCCGCAGGCCTTATCATTCCCGACACGGCAAAAGAAAAACCGCTGGCAGGCAAAGTAGTCGCAGTGGGTCCCGGCACTTCCGAAGTAAAGATGGAAGTAAAAGTTGGCGACGAGGTACTCTACGGCAAATATGCAGGAACGGAAGTTACCGTAGAAGGCGAAACGTACCTCATCATGCGTCAGAGCGACATCTTCGCAATAATCTAATCAAATCCACAGATTTTTTAAAGACTTACGACAATGGCAAAAGAGATTAAATATAACGTCGAAGCACGCGAGCTTCTCAAGGAAGGCGTGGACGCATTGGCCGACGCAGTGAAGGTAACCCTCGGTCCGAAAGGAAGGAATGTAATCATAGACCGCAAATTCGGTGCGCCGCACATCACCAAAGACGGCGTAACGGTAGCCAAAGAGGTGGAGCTGGAGGACTCGTTCGCCAACATGGGCGCACAGATAGTCAAGGAAGTAGCCTCGAAAACCAATGACGACGCCGGCGACGGTACCACGACAGCAACCGTACTCGCCCAGTCCATAATCGGCGTAGGTATCAAGAACGTAACCGCAGGCGCCAACCCCATGGATCTCAAAAGGGGTATCGACAAGGCCGTCAGCACCGTCGTCGAAGATCTGCGCAAACAGAGCCAGACCGTAGGCGACAACATCAAGAAGATCGAGCAAGTAGCTACAATCTCCGCAAACAACGACTCTACCATAGGTACCCTTATCGCCGAAGCGGTAAGCAAGGTTAACAAGGAGGGCGTCATAACCGTCGAAGAGGCCAAAGGTACCGACACCCATGTGGAGGTGGTAGAGGGTATGCAGTTCGACAGAGGCTATATTTCCGCCTACTTCGTAACCGATACGGAGAAAATGGAAGCCGTTCTCGACAAGCCCCTCATCCTCATCACCGACAAGAAAATCTCCACCATGAAGGAGATCATGGGCGTACTCGAACCCGTGGCACAGAACGGACGTTCGCTCGTAATCATCGCAGAAGACGTGGACGGCGAGGCATTGTCGTCGCTGGTTGTAAACAAACTCCGCGGTACGCTCAAGATAGCCGCTGTCAAGGCTCCCGGTTTCGGCGATCGCCGCAAAGAGATGCTCGAAGACATCGCTACCCTCACGGGCGGTACCTATGTTACGGCAGACAAGGGTTACAGGCTCGAAGACGTAAAACTCGAAATGCTCGGTACTGCCGACAAGGTTACCATCAACAAAGAGAACACCACTATCGTAGACGGTAACGGCGACAAGGAGGCTATCAAGGCTCGTGTAGCCCAGATCCGCAAACAGATCGAAACCTCCACCTCGGACTACGACAAGGAGAAACTTCAGGAAAGGCTGGCCAAACTGGCCGGCGGCGTAGCCGTACTTTACGTAGGCGCTGCGACCGAAGTGGAAATGAAAGAGAAGAAAGACCGTGTGGAAGATGCTCTGGCCGCTACACGTGCAGCCGTAGAAGAGGGCATAATCCCCGGCGGCGGCGTAGCCTATATCCGTGCTACGGCAGCTCTCGACAAACTCAAAGGCGAGAACGACGACGAAACGACCGGTATCGCAATCATCAAACGCGCTATCGAAGAGCCATTGCGCCAGATCGTGGCCAATGCCGGCGGCGAAGGCTCGGTAGTAGTCAACAAGGTACGCGAAGGCAAAGGCTCGTACGGTTACAATGCCCGCAACGACCGTTACGAGGACATGCTCGAAGCCGGTATCCTCGATCCTACGAAGGTTGCCCGCGTAGCCCTCGAAAACGCTGCGTCGATAGCTTCCATGTTCCTCACCACGGAGTGCGTACTGGCAGAAAAGAAAGAGCCGGTACCCCCGATGCCCGCAGGCGCTCCCGGAATGGGCGGCATGGGTATGATGTAAACCCCTAAACTATATACATATTAACGAGCGAGGGTGCGTTTTTCAAAACGCACCCTCGCTCTATTTTACGTAAAAACCTATAATACTAAAGCATGTTGAATACACTTGAACGACACAGACATACACGATGTCGCTCCGCCACAATACAGCTACACAGCGACGATATAGCTTAATAACCTAATATCCTAAAGCACTGCACAGGCCGAAAGTCGAGTACGACATAAACAGACGATCCGAACAAGGTACTACGGAATAAGCGACCGTTAAACTAAAGACTCAAGGGGTTTCAAATGCAAATCTTTATAAAAAGCCGGGCATCTCGCCGCGCCTATTGCCACAACCGCTCAGGATATTCGCCCGCATCCACCAATGCACGTATCTTGGCGACTACGCCGTCACGGTCGGCAGCATACGTCACGCCGAACCAGCTCGCAGACGTATCGAGCACCTTAACCCGTGCCGCACCGCTCTGGATAGCTTCGTTGACCACCGTAGGAATATAAAATTCGCTTTTCAATTCTCCGCCGCGGCTTGCGAGAAAGTCGCGGAACATGGCGCCCGCCAATTCGAAATAATCGGGAGTGAAACCCCACATGTTCATCGAAACGGGCGTATTCTCGTCGAGCGTATGATATTCGTCGTTCTCGTCACGGAAAATGATTCCCCGACCTTCCTGACGCCGTATATCCGTGCGTTCCGTAACGCTCGTCAGATAACCGTCCTCGTCGGTACAGCATACGCCCCGCGAGACGGAACCGCTTTCGGAAAGAGTATTGCCCACACGGTAGCCTACCATGCAGTACTGTCCGCGACCGTCGGCCGAAGAGAGAAAACAAGCAAGAGCCTCGAATCCGCCGCGTCCGTAGAAATCGTCGGCATTGATAACGGCGAAAGGCTCGTCAATAACGCTCCTGCCCATAAGCACCGCATGCCCTGTACCCCACGGTTTGACCCTGTCGGCAGGAGGTGTAAACCCTTCGGGAAGGGCATCCACCGACTGGAACACCACCTCTACAGGTACATGCCCCTCGTATTTCGACAAAACCTTTTCTCTGAAATCCTGTTCGAAATGTCGCGCGATGACGAACACGACCTTGCCGAATCCCGCCCGCACGGCATCGAAAACCGAATAGTCCATTATGGTCTCCCCGCACGGACCGACACCGTCGAGTTGTTTCAGACCGCCGTAACGGGAGCCCATACCGGCAGCCAGTATAAATAACGTAGGTTTCATATGTTCCGTATTTTACGGGTACAAAGATACGTTTTTATCCATGCGACCGACCGCAATGAAACAGATATTCGACAAATCCGCAATGTCTGCCGGCGGCAAGCCACTCTATCAGGTTAACCGGACGCATTCAGCAACTTATCTGTAACATATATTATCGGCCATTCACAAAACCGTCAGAACACCTGCCGCAATATTTCGCATATGTTCTCCGAACGGCTCATCGTATAATAGTGTATGGCCGGTACTCCGGCAGCCTTCAGTTCCCGACTCTGCCTTACAGCCCACCATATGCCGACCTGCCGGGCTTCTGCATCGCTGCGACACCGTTCGAGCTGTTCGGTAAGCTCCTCCGGCATGCAGATGTGGAACGTGCGCGGCAACATCTCCAGATGCCTGCGCGACGCCACCGGCTTGATCCCCGGAATTATCGGCACCGTTATCCCCTCCCGGCGGCACCTGTCCACGAAATCGAAAAACCGCGCATTGTCGAAAAACATCTGCGTCACTATATAATCGGCTCCTGCATCCACCTTACGTTTCAGATTCCGCACGTCCTGCGCCATATTGGGCGACTCGAAATGCTTCTCCGGATAACCCGCCACCCCTATGCAGAAATCGGTCGGAATAGCTTCCTGCTGCAAGCCGTCCAGATAAATACCGCGATTCATGTTGTTTATCTGATGCACCAGATCGGAACAGTAGGCATGTTCGCCGCTGGCGGAAGAGTAGAAGCGCGTCCCTACAGGCTGATCGCCGCGCAAGGCCATGATATTGTCTATATCGAGAAAATTGAGGTCTATCAGTATGTTCTCTATAGCGTGAGGATCGAGACCGCCGCACACCAGATGCGGAACTACCTCCACGTCGTAACGCTTCATTATGGCCGAAGCGAGCGCCACGGTACCGGGACGTTTGGTGACGGTTATGCGTTCGAGCGTCCCGTCAGGCCTTTCGCGCACTATCTCCTCGTCACGGTGGCAGGTCAGATTTATGAACGACGGAGCAAAGTCCATTAGAGGCTCTATGGCGCCGTAAAGACGTCCTATATCGCCGCCTTTCAACGGCGGCAGCAATTCAAACGACAGCAAAGTCCTGTCTTGCGAATGCGTCAGTATATCTATAACTTTCATTTTCGTTTATTCAGTGCGGAATACGGACGGCGACAATCGGAGTGTGCCGCCCGAATCCCGCTAAGTTACTCATAAAATATCACAATCTCTCACAGCACTTCCGGTCGGTCTTGGCCGCCCGCACATGCCGTTCCATATTTTCAACCTGTAACGACCGCATATTCCCAACATGTCGTCTTTCACGCATACGGCACCGAGAATATCCTCCGACAGTCTCATTTCGCCGATTACACTCCCTACGTCGGCCACGGAACGTATCCTGTTGGCGAAAGCCGTCGCATACGCATCGGCCAGCGCCGCATTTCCGCATACCGTCATCACGGCATCGGCCGTCCCGAAACTAAGCGAAGGGCCCACGGTACCTGCCGAAGTACATATGCCGTAGTCGCCGGCACACGGGATACCGATACCCACGTTACCCGAAAGCGGCGACTTTCCGGCGAATACCGATACATCCACACCGCTACGAATATGGGCATATATGTCCCCTCCGTTTTCCACTATTATCTCCCGACTGCCGAAACGCCTTAGGATACACCGTCCCACATGCTCCGCCACGGCACCCGCGACAGCGGCCATAGGCCCTACTCCGGCACGTCCGGCGGCCTCGGCCATGCGGTGCAGGATTTCAGGCGCGTCCGAAGCAGGCACATACGGTACTATACTCTCGACATACGGCAGGTCTCTCGCCAGATAGCGTTCCATCTTTTCCCTCAACGCCACTACCTCACGCAACGCGAAACGCTCCATACCCGGATCGTACGACATCCTGTCCACGCCTATGTACAAATCGGTCTCCTTGTAACGGACGCTCATGAATCTCCACCTGCCGCCGTCGAACCTGCCGCGGTAACTTCTCGTTATGTATTCTTCCATGACTCACTCCGCCGAGATACCGAACAATCCCCGCGGGCATGCCGTGATGCATGCCCTGCACAATACGCACCTGTCCCTGTCGAAGGCAAGTTTCCAGTCCGGCGCACCTATTGTCAGCGCCCCGGAAAAACATGCCAGAACGCAATTACCGCATTGCAGACATCCGTCCTCCCGCAAGGCTATCTTATCGGTAAGCAATTCGACGCCTACGCCGCGACCGGCAAGGAACTCCACCGCCTGCGTAAGCTCCTCTGCGCAAGCATCCAGTTCGGCCAGCATCGTCCCCGCCATGGCAGGTGAAATGCTCGCCTGTATGATATTGACACAAATGTCGTAACGGCGCACAAGCTCGCAAACGACAGGCTTGTCGCCCGTACTCTCCGGGAACGACAACATATATTTTCTTTTCATTCCGATTGCAATTTAAAAATCCGACAAATCCTTTTCCCGATGCGCTCCGAACAGCACCTCCGTCCGGCCGCCGAACGGCACAGACCTCTCTTCGAGTCTCTTCACGGCGCCGAAAGCGGGCATAGCCCGCACGGGTTCGCTAAGCAGAAAACCGCCCGTCTCTATCCGGCTTTTGAGTATAGCAGCTATTTCGCGGGCTTTGGCAAGACTCGACACCGGCACAGTACGTATACGTCTACCGCCTACCGTTATGCTCCCGCTGCGTAACTCCGCATAGTTCGTCCGACCGATCACCTTGTTGCCGTCGCCATAATCCACGACGTTGGTTTCGATCTGATCGTTGCGTATCGACACCCGACGCGCCAGATCCGCATCCAATATCGGAATCGGTACGCCTATGCCTACATAAAGACTGCAACCGTATTTTTCGTAATAAACCCCGCGCAGAAAATCGGTACTCATGCCGCGCAACTCTCCGGCCACTGCTATGGTACGGGCGTTTCCGACCGGTATCCCATAAGCATTCACCTCTTTGGAAGTATCGAACTGCGTTCCGTTCCACATGACGTACCCATCGCCGCCGCCGAGAAAAATATGCGTGCCGAGACCTATGGTACGACACTCCGGATCGTTGATAAGCGGCGACAATTCCCCGGCCGTAGAATAACTCGCATTCCCCGACCGCGGATACAGTTTGCCCATATACGTATGAATGGTACGTTCCGACGAATTGACCGCCACGTTATAGTTCTGATAGGCATTTCGCGGATTGTACAGATACGCCTCGTTCAGGGTATCGATGTTTACATACGTGCGTATGTGGCGCCGCGGATAACAATCCGTCCCCTTCCCCCACGCTTCGAGCAATATGTCTTTACCGGCTACAAGGTCTTCTATGATATGTCCGCCGCCGTACTCCGGATTGGCCGAGTCGCAGTCCGTAGCCCCTATATAGGTATCTACCGCGGCCAGACCGCCGCTGACACTCACGCCGTTCAGTTCTATG
Organism: uncultured Tidjanibacter sp.; assembly: GCA_947852905.1. GTDB lineage: Bacteria > Bacteroidota > Bacteroidia > Bacteroidales > Rikenellaceae > Tidjanibacter. The sequence continues at coordinate 9,235 of CANTVF010000012.1, forward strand.
CGTTCCATGCGTATAGGAGGGTCGGCATGGCCGAAATTGACGAAAGCGCCCGACGAACACATGGCACCGAACGTAGCCGTAGTCACGACATCAACTCTGTCGGCTATCTCTTCGGGCGACATGGTCAGCGCCATACGCGAAACCTCTTCCGCGGTAAGCACCACAGCTTCACCGCGTCTTATCTTCTCGTTTATCTGTTCATATGTTTTCGACATGGTAATTGATTTTAACGCCGCAAGAGCTCGCCTGCGGCACATTTACAAAAAACGGTTCGCTTTGCGGAGCGACTGCCGGACACGCCGTTTACAAGGCATGCCTACGGCAAGCGGAAAGGAAACCGTATCCCTCTCCGGAAAATCGATCCGCAGAAACAGGCATCATGCCGACAAAAGGCACGACGCGGCTTGCACGCGGTTCCGTCTTACGGAACTACGACACAATGTATGATTTTGGGAAAAATAAGATTAGCGCCTATGGCGCATACGCATATCCATAGAGAAACGGTTGCGGGCAGAGCCTCCGCAATAAGACATGGTAGAAACCGGTCTGATAGAAATGGCAGTCTTCATCGCTCTATGGTTAAAAAATTCTTCGCGTATCCACAAGTTGCGGCTCCCTATCACATAACTCTCCGGGAACGCCCTCTCATTGTTTACAGCGATACGCTTCACAACACTGATATTTACAAATATACGAAATATATCCCAACTCCGTCTCCGAAAAACGATTTATTTCATACGAATCGAAAATTTCCCCATAAGCAACGACACAAATGATCCAAAGACCGTTTCCGCTCCACCGCCTGCATTCCAACGAAATCGCATAAAAAGGGCGCCCCCTGCAAGGGGACGCCCCGATTCGCCTAAAGTGATTCCGTTGGGATTCGAACCCAAGACCCACAGCTTAGAAGGCTGTTGCTCTATCCAACTGAGCTACGGAACCTTATACTGATACGCACACAACATCATACATGCCGCATCGTAGGGAACAAAAGTAACGTTTTTTTACGATTTATCAAACTGCCAATACATTCTATCGCATATCGCCGATACAATATCGCCGCCTCTCCACTTTCGACAAGCCATATAACCGCACCGGACGCCATAGTACCGTCTGTCTGACAAAAAACAGATTTCCCCTTTACAAACCGACGCAACCGCATAAAAAGAGCGTCCTTTTACAGGGACGTTCCAATTCGACAAAAAGCAATTCTTTCGAGTCTATATCGCGATACCGATTCTCCGTTCATTACTTCGGACAAATGCCGAAACACAGCCGAAACATAAACGGCGGAACGGGTTAACCCGTTCCGCCGTTTGAATATCATCCGGTTGCCCGGAGCGGATGCTACTCCCACTCTATCGTTGCGGGCGGTTTCGACGAAATATCGTACACTACGCGGTTTATCCCGCGTACCTTGTTTATAATATCGTTCGACACACGAGCCAGGAACTCGTAAGGCAGATGTACCCAGTCGGCGGTCATACCGTCCGTAGAAGTCACGGCACGCAGAGCCACGCAACTCTCGTAGGTACGTTCGTCGCCCATGACGCCGACACTCTTGACGGGCAAAAGTATCGTTCCCGCCTGCCATACCTTGTCGTACAGGCCCCACTCTTTCAGGCCGTCCATATATATCTTGTCGGCTTCCTGTAATACAGCCACACGTTCGGCGGTAACTTCGCCGAGTATCCTGATTCCAAGTCCGGGACCGGGGAACGGATGACGCTCCAGAATCAACGGATCTATTCCCAACGTGCGACCTACACGGCGTACCTCGTCTTTGAACAGAAGACGCAGCGGCTCCACTATCTGCAGATGCATCTCTTCCGGAAGACCGCCAACATTGTGGTGAGACTTTATGGTGGCCGAAGGACCGTTCACCGACACGGACTCGATGACATCCGGATAGATAGTACCCTGTGCCAGCCATTTCACGTCCTCGATAGCTTTCGCTTCGGCATTGAAAACCTCGATGAAATCGCGGCCGATGATCTTGCGTTTCGCCTCCGGATCGGTAACGCCTTTCAGATCCGAAAGGAACTTGTCGCCTGCCTGCACGCCCTTGACGTTAAGTCCCATATTCTTATAGGATTCCAGTACGTCGACGAACTCGTTCTTGCGCAACAACCCGGTATCCACGAAAATACAATAGAGATTCTTCCCTATGGCCTTGTGCAGCAATACGGCAGCCACGGACGAATCCACACCGCCGGACAATCCCAGCACCACCTTGTCGTCGCCGAGCTTCGCCTTAAGATCGTTCACTGTACTCTCCACGAAAGATTCCGGATTCCAGTCCTGACGGCAACCGCAAATGCCCACCACGAAATTTCTCAGAAGCTGAAGACCGTCCGTAGAGTGGTACACCTCCGGGTGGAACTGTATACCCCACGTCCGTTCGCCTTCTATACGGAAGGCCGCATTACGCACGTCGTCGGTACTCGCCGTGACACGATAATTTTCGGGCAACGCCGTAATGGTATCGCCGTGCGACATCCAGACCTGCGTCGGCGAAGGCAATCCGCCGAGAAGCTCGTCCTCCTTGTCGCCTACTTCGAGCATGGCACGGCCGTATTCACGGCTCGCCGCCGGCTCCACCTGTCCGCCGTAATTCTGCGCCAACCACTGCGCACCGTAACAAACGCCCAGCAAAGGCAACTTGCCCTTTATTCCGGTAAGATCTGGCTGCGGAGCCTCCTTGTCCCTGACCGAATAAGGACTTCCGGAGAGGATGACACCCTTGACGCTCCCGTCCAACGACGGAATCTTATTGAAAGGGTGTATCTCGCAATAGACGTTCAATTCACGCACCCGTCGTGCGATAAGTTGCGTATACTGCGATCCGAAATCGAGTATCAATATTTTTTCCTGCATCTATGTTATAATATTTGTAAACTTTATCGGACCAACTGACAGACGACCGAAACCCCGGATATTCCCGACCCGCGCCGCAGAACGACAAGCCTCAGCCGCCTCGCACACCATCTAATTGTTTAACCGACGAGGTTTTGCCCCGGCTCAACCGGTACCAACACCTCGTCGGTCAACAACAATTCCATTTCCGCGTCCGGACGCTCCTCCGACGAAAGACAGTTCGATACCACCACAGCCCTCCGCCGTCCCCGACAGACTATTCGCCACGCGAATAGTTGGGCGCCTCGCGGGTGATAGTCACGTCATGCGGGTGATTCTCTATCACGCCCGCAGAAGTTATCTTGACGAAATCGGCTTTCTGCAACGCCGCGATATTTGCGGCTCCGCAATATCCCATTCCGGCTTTCAATCCGCCGATAAGCTGATAGACGGTCTCGCTAAGATAACCCTTATACGGTACACGCGCCTCTATGCCTTCGGGAACGAATTTCTTCGTATCGACCTCCTCGCCTTGGAAATAGCGGTCTTTCGAGCCGTTGTTCATGGCCTCGACCGATCCCATGCCGCGGTAAGACTTGAATTTACGGCCGTTGTATATGATAGTTTCGCCGGGCGACTCTTCCACACCGGCGAGCATCGAGCCCACCATTACGCAGTCACCGCCGGCCGCCAGAGCTTTCACGATATCGCCGGAATAACGTAACCCTCCGTCGGCTATTACGGGAACCCCGCTGCCGGCAAGCTCCTTGGCCACGCCGTAGATAGCCGTCAACTGAGGCACGCCCACACCAGCCACTACACGTGTGGTACATATGGATCCCGGTCCTATACCGACTTTAACGCCGTCGGCACCGGCATCGACAAGCGCTCTCGCCGCTGCACCGGTGGCTATATTTCCGGCAACCACATCGAGCGCCGGATATTTCGATTTGATAAGACGAAGCGTATTGGCGACGTTTATATGATGACCGTGCGCCGTATCGAGTACCACGGCATCGACATCCTCTGCATACAGGGCAGCCACCCTGTCGAGTACGTCGTTCGTAACGCCGACGCCAGCAGCCACACGCAGACGACCTTTCGCATCCTTGCTCGCATTGGGATGATCTTTCATCTTGGTTATGTCGCGGTAGGTTATCAGCCCCTCCAGCCTGCCGTTCATATCCACAACGGGCAGTTTCTCGATCTTATGGCTGCACAATATCTCGGCAGCGCGTTTCAGATCGGAACTGTGGGTGGTAACCAACCCTTCCTTCGTCATGACCTCTTCGATCCTGCGGGAAAGATCTTTCTGGAAACGCAGGTCGCGATTGGTAACTATTCCTATCAGCGTCCTGTCTGCGGCGACAACGGGTATACCGCCGATACGATGCTCCTTCATGAGACGCAACGCATCGCCTACGGTATTCTCCTTGGAAATCGTCACCGGATCGTATATCATGCCGTTCTCGGCACGTTTGACCTTACGCACCTGAGCGGCCTGCTGTTCAGCCGACATGTTCTTGTGGATAACTCCGATACCACCCTCACGTGCGAGAGCTATCGCAAGCGGAGCTTCGGTAACGGTATCCATTGCGGCCGAAACTATAGGTATGTTCAGTTTGATATTTCGCGAGAAACGAGTGGTTATATCCACCTCGCGCGGCAACACCTCCGAATAGGCAGGCACCAGAAGGACATCGTCGAACGTCAATCCTTCCGTAAGTACTCTTTCTTCGATAAATGACATGGTATCGGGATTTTGTTGCCCGCAAAAATAGCAATAATTATCGAGAAAACCGAATCGTTCCGCCATTTTCACCGGCCATGAAACAACTTTGCACTCCCGGCAACGACACTCCGCAGCCGCGGCACACATTCCCCCTACAGCGTAAGCCCTAACGATACGAAACCTCTCCGGCAGGTTAACGCATTCCGTCGAGCAACGCCCTAAAACGCGCATCGTCTATAACGGATTCGAGGTCAGGGTCGGCCACGGTAAAATCGTAATCCCGCCACCCGAACGAAACGGCATTGGCGAAAGCGTCCGCAGCGCCCTCCGCATTTCCCTGCAAGGCGCGCATACATGCGATATTATACCATACGTCCTTCATCATGGGACGCACCTCGTCGCGTACCTGCGGCGTCTGCATGGTATACAGGCAAGCCATTTCCATATAAAGCCCCTCCACGACGGCATAATCCTCGGCATTGTCGGCGAGCGTCAGCCGTTGCGATATGACACCCAGTCGATCCATGAAATCCGCCATTGCGGGGCTCTGCCCCACGGCGACGCCTGCTGCGGACAAAAACAGCGCAAACGTCGCGAACCACCTCTTCATAACCGCGCATTTTTCCGCCTGCCGCCGATAACGCAGCGTACAGGCAATCCGTTTGTCCACAATATAATAAATCCCGGTGAAATATCCAAGGCCGGCACGAATTCTCCGATGTACCGTCTACATTTCCCGATACGGCCACTCCGAAACAGAATACGCTTTATTTGCCGAGTTCCAGCATCTTGTCGTGCAGCTGGTTGGCTATCCGCTGTTTTTCCTCCCTCGGATCCACGGACGGATCGTAAACCACGGGCTTGCCGATCCGGAAAGTATGTCCCTGCCGGCTCGCATAGATCGGATAAAAGCGCAGACACTTGCCCGTAGCATCGTAATACAGCTTGCCTATACTCGCGAAACCGGTGAACAGCTTGCCGACCGAATCGGTCAGATGCTCCACGGTCTCCTTGTTCCCCCGCGTCACGCGCCGCGGACGCTCCGGAAAAATAAGCACGTTGTCGCCTTCACGCAACACCTCCACAGTAACATCGAGAGTCGACATCACATTGCGCAGATTATTCTTTTCGACCGGTATCGGATCGAACGAATTGAGAGCCCACGTAACAGGCCGGGCAAGAAATCTCGCGAAACGCATTCCGGCACTTTTCGACAACAACGGTATGCGGTAGATGAACCGCGAATACATCTCCCTCGCCGCCATGTCCCTGTCCACCATCTTGCGGTCTATCCACGGCCGAAAATAGGTCGGAAGATATATCACTGCGGCCACGGGACCGTATATTATACCGTGATTGCACACGAATACCGACGGAAAATTCTCCATATCCATATTCTCCTTTCCAGAGACCTTCAGATGCAGGAACGGCTTGACGAAAAAGGCGAGTATCCTGACGCCGAAGCGGACTCGTTTCTTCTCCACGAAACTGCTGCGCAGATTCTGTTTCGTAGATTTGTTGCGGCTCGTCCCGTGCGAATAGTTGACGAGTTTCTGGCGGCTTCGTTCGTCGAGCGGCTGCCTGAGAGCGAACAGCACGCTCACTATCATGAATACCACGGGCAACTGCACCGACACCTGACGGAAAATGCCGGGAATACGCGGCTCGTGCGTATCGGGTATGACGAACACCCATATCGTAACTATCAGCAACATGACGGCATTGGAAATTATCACGGCCAGACTCTGCGTTATCAATGCCCTGAAGTACAGATCTCGGTCGCTCACCTTCCGATCGGCTATGCGTGCCACCATCTTGAAATCCACGTTATAACGGTTAAGCGCGGAAGTGATACAGGCGAGTCCGACACCCCAGCATGCTGTCCACAAAGCCATGTCCAGTATTCCCCTCACACGGAACATCATCACCGAGCCGACCACCCAGAACGCCACTCCTGCTATGAACATACCGAGCGTCACCCCTTTTCCGTTGCGCTCGATCAGACGGTTGGACAAACCCGAAAGCAACAGTATCACGACTATCCACACCGCCATGAGCAGATAACGGTACACATCGAACGAAGGGGTGCTGAAACTTATGTAACATATGTACATCAACACTCCAAGGCTCAAAGCGATCTGCGCGTAAAGAGCCATATTGGAGAACACCTTGTAGGATGCTATATCGCGCAGCTTGTCCTTTCTCGAATTGCCTATATATTTGTTGAGCGACGCCATGGTACTGCTCTGGAAAGAGAGCAGAAAACCGGTAAGGGCGAATCCGGCGAGTACCACCCACATCACCGTCCTGTCTGTAAGAACGGGAACGAAAGCGAGACACGGCAGAAAAAACAACACCTGAAACAGACCCTTGTAAAGACGGCTTCTGAGTCCCGGACGGCTCAACGAGCCGTTCACCTTCCACGAAAGCACGTTTCTGGCCGCCACGAGCAATACGAAGAAAGAGACGAAGTTGGCCTTCAGCATATGCGCCATGACAGGATACAGGAATACCAAGGCCAATCCGGCGAATACCGACGCGACAAGCAGCAGCCACATCACCCCGCCGAAGCGCCTGTCACCGGACAACCGGCGCACGTTGCTCTCGAAATATATAGTCCATATGCTGGAAAACAGGAAAAGCGCCGCACCGTACAACGGATTGCCTATAATACTGTGGCTGACGAGCATACACAGTATAAGCTGCATGAAATCGGCATTTACGTTCGAGAGGCTCAGCACGAGCCTTATCTTGTACAATTTCCTGTTAGCATTCATACGAAACGCCTGACAAATCCATTCCTTCCAATATTCATCATAATCCACCCCGGCTAACCGAGTTAGCACGCCGTGCGACAACCACATGACATGCCGCCCACCATGGACAAACAACGGCTGACACGGACAAACAAATATAAGCAAATTTCCTGTAGCACAAAGCCTGCAGCTATACCAGCAATTATACCTACAGTCGAAATCCGGAAACGACAAACCGACAAGAAGCCGCCACACGCATCATTTGCGTACACAAGCGGCTGTGCGTGCCGGAGGCATCATACCCGCTGCCAACATACACGTACAATGAAACAATAAGCAAAGTCACTACGATACTACCGTAACAACGCCCATGCAGACCGCGGAGACATACGGCCATAAAAATCCCCGAACCCCGACCGGCTGCCCAAGACCCTCTTTAACAGGATCCGGCTGCCGACCGCGGCTCGGGGACTACGTCCTCACGGACGCATCACACAAACAATTCTTTCATAATCGTATATCTCTCCTTTTCGGTGCGCCTCGCGATACGGCATCCAATTACCGCACCCTTAGCATCGCACCGACCTTATTTATTTGCGCGAACGCAGCGATTCAAGATTTTCGAGATTGTACTGCGCCTCACGGCTACCCGCTTTCACAGCCTCTTCGAAGAACTTCCGTGCAGATCTGAAATCTCCCTGAAGCGCTTTCAGAACGCCCATATTGTTCTTGGCTTTCGGGAAACCAGCCACTTTCTCGAGATAGGCCTCAGCAGACTTCAAATCGTTCTTCATGAGCGCCACGGCAGCCATATTATTGTTGGCGACCGGATCTTCGGGGAAGAAACGTACCGCTGTCGCGAAAACCTCCGCATACTCCGGCGAGTCGTTAGGATAAGTCATGGCTATCTGGTAAAACTCGTTCAGACTCAGGTACTGCGGATTCTCCTTCATAACCTGTTTGCCCTTTTCGACCGTGAACGGCATCACCGTAAAATCTATCTTGTATTCCACACGACGCAAATCGGGATAAACCTCACGAAGCAACATTTTGTAAGTGGCGCCGTTGTCCAAAGCACGTATCTTGGCATCCCTCTTGTCGGGATCGACGGAATCGATTATATCGAGCACCTCTTGACGATACTTGATATCCGAAGCGGCTACCCAATTACGTACACTCTTCCAGTCCTCAGCCACACTCGTCACATGGTACAAATCCTTGTTCACACCGGGATACTTCTTCAGAAGCATATCCTGCAAAGCCTCGACACGACCACGCGCCAGATCGGCATTGTGCTGGTAGGGACCTTCGGGCGAAGCGTAACCGGTCATATGAACGGCCGTAATCTTTATATCCTTATTCCCGGCCAGCTTGTCCGTAAAGCTGTAAATCTTCTGCAGCTCGACGGCATTGTCATCCAATCCGGCATCTATGGTAGTCTTGTTTACACGGAATACCAGACGGGAAGTCATGCTTTCGCTGCGCGCTTTCACCACCTCTACTTCGGGAACCACGAACATGACCTGCGGAGGCATGGGATTGGATATGACACCCAAATCGGTAACATAATCGTATACGGTACGATTGCCGCGTACCAAGAAATGGTGCAGCCTTATGGTAGCTCCGTCCATCCATGTCTGATACGGAAAGTTTTCGGAATAATCCACATTGGCTTCCGACATCATGCTCCAACCTTCGCCGTTACGCATGGCACGACGCTGCTGACGCATATAATCGCGCGTCATAACCACCGTTTCGTAAGGAACCCGCATGCCTATCGAGGCAACGAATTCCTCGTAGTTGCGATTAACTTTCTTCATGGCTTTCTCACCGGCAAACACTACCGCACTGAAAGAGATATTCCGATTACCCTTTTCCACTGTAGGAATAACGACCAGCATTTCGTCCGGATCGAGCAACAGTTTGTCGTAATTGAGCCGGAAATTAAGCTGCTCTATTCCTCCGGCCTTCACGGCATCGAACGACACCACCCTGACATCGTGCGGACCGTGGTGGCGGTCGATTCTTTTCATTTCGCGGTCCATTTCGCGTTCGGCGCGATTCATGTCCCTCTCGGCGCGTCGCGCCTCGCGTTTTACCTCATCATGGTATTTGCGTACCTCCTCATTGTGCTTACGCACCTCTTGATTGTATCTGCGCACTTCGCGCGCCTGCGGACCCGGTTGGGCTACAGCGACGGAACCGATCATCGCCACTCCCGCCAAAATCAATGCAATTCTTTTCATAACAGTATCTATTTTTATCAGTAAAATAAGTTCCTCTCCCTTGCGTCCCTACCGGCTATGCCGCATTACAAGGACGAACGTACGGAACGACCGTACATAAACCATAAACAAATAATGTGCAAAACAGTCAAGTTATCAGAAAAATATCCGCGACTCAAATCACAACATACAGGCAAACAACAATATGCGCACATAAGACATATATACTTCAATAACATCGGAAAAATGTCCGCACATCCTTACTCAGCGGCAGACATCCCGAAACACGGTTACATACACGGGAAAAATCGCCGGAAAGTCAGTCCCGGACGCAACGGCGGACGGCCTGCCGTAAAAAAGCAAGCCGCCCGCCGCAATACATTCCGACGTTCCTATCTGCAAAATCATACAGAAGGATAACCGTCCACAATCAACCCGGATACAGAAAACTCTTTACAAAACCGGCAGTTTCGCCGCATGTTTGCGGCGGTTAGGATCGTAAAGCCGTTTGATATTCGGGTGAATGGTGTCGAGTTTGTGCAGAAACTCCAAAGGATTCACACCTTCATCGAAAAGCACGAAAATAGTGTCGTCACCGGCTACGGTTCCCAATACCTCGTCATAATTCACATTGTCTATCATCATGCCGAACGCCCTACCGTAAGCGGCCTTCGTCCTGACGACCATCATGTTTCCCGAAAAATCTATGTACCGAAGATTATCGGCAACCGATGCGGAAACCTTACCTTCGCTGCTGTTGCCATGCAACCTTTCCGGCAAAAGATACTGATACCCCTTAACCGGATCGGGAACCTTGACGACTTTCAGCTCCTTGATGTCTCGCGACAACGTACTCTGAGTAGCTTCGATTCCTACGCGTTTAAGCCATGTCAACAACTCTTCCTGAGAGGATATTTGCTCCGAATTGATCAGATTCCTGATAACATCGAGCCTTTCCGATTTCGAACTCATTTTTCTCTTCAATCTTTATGTAGCATATTTATGCGAAGATAACGCTATTTTTTCGCATGACAAAAATAAACAGTAAAAAACATTCTCGCGAACAGTTTTATTTGCTCCACAAATTATCAAACCAAATTGATTTTAAACACATTACTGTTTTTAACACTTATTGACAGACACTTTTCGTATATTTGCATGCCGGAAAAAGACACCCGAACGGGTTTACGATGAACAGTTACAAAGCACACGGTATAGTACTCCACACCATAAAATACGGCGACTCGTCGCTCGTAGCATACATTCTGACCGACGCAATAGGCCGCCAGACATATATGGTGCAGGGAGTAAAAAGCGCAAAGGGGAAAGGCAACAAATCAGCCCTGCTGCAACCCATGTTCCTGCTCGAATTCGAGGGATTGCCTTCCACGCGTTCGCAAATGGACCGTATGAAGGACATCAGACTCGAACAACCGTTACAAAGCGTTCCGTTCGACGTACGCAAAAGTACAATATCGCTGTTCATGGCCGAAGTACTCTACAAACTCGTCCGCGAAACGGAACAGGACACGCAGCTTTTCGATTTCGTACACGACTCCGTCATAGCGCTCGACCACATGGACAGCGGGATAGCCAATTTTCACCTGTGGTTCATGGTACAGCTGAGCGCCTTCCTCGGCTTCTACCCGGCCAACAGCTATACCGAAGGCGACATTTTCGACATAGCCGAAGGCTCGTTCACAGGCCGAATGCCGGAACACGCGCTCGTGTTGAACCGCCCCAACGCCGCATTGCTCGGCGCACTCATGGAATGCGAAACCGACCGTCTGGGCGAAATAGCCATATCCAGAGGCCAGCGCAACGACTTCCTCGCCTCGCTGCTCCATTATTTCGGCTACCACCTCGACGCCGTACACAAGGTGCAGTCACTGCGCATCTTGGGCGAAGTCTTCTGATCCGCGACATTACGCCTCCCGACATCTCTCCCGAAAACAAGCGGCACACGTTCCGACGGCGCACCTTCCCGAAAACAAACGCACGACACAGGCCTGAAAAGCTCTGCGGACAAGACACAAAAAAAACGGGACCGTATATTTCCATATACGATCCCGCTGTTACGCTTCCCGTCGGCCGCAGACCGAAAGGAAACACTCCGCGCATTCCCGCAACTACGGAATCTCTCCGCACTCCGGCCGGTTAAGGCCGTCCTCGGTATGCGCTATACGCACAACTAAAATCCTTTACGATACGATTAACGTATATCTATCTGGCGAACGCCTTTGCGTTTGTCCTCTTCGGTCTTTTTGGGAATATCCACTGTCAGCACGCCGTTTTCCATTTTGGCCTGAATCTCGTCCGCCTTAACATTGTCGGGCAGTATCATGCTCTGACGGAAACTGCTGTACGAAAATTCCCTACGCAGATAGGTATGTTTCTTTTCGCCGTTTTCGGGTTTTTCGCTTTTTTCGGCTTTCTTCTCCATCGAAATAACGAGTTCATTATCCTCGTTAACGCCGATCTGGAAATCCTCGCGGGTAAGTCCCGGAGCCGCTACCTCAACCTTATAATCGGTATCGGTCTCGATAATGTTAACTGCGGGAGCTGTCGACGTAGCTTTGTCTACCCATTCGTTACCGAAAAAATCATCGAAAATACTCGGTAACCAACCCTGTGTTCTTCTAACTGGCATCATAATTTTATCCTCCTTATTTTAAGTTGTAAATTTTTCAATTCCCGCCGCCGCACATCCGCGCGACGACCTTTTTAAATTGTCCCCGGTCTTCCGACCGGCTTCGCTTAATGAATAAGCAAACCCAATGCCAACGTGCAAAAAACGGTCATCGCACGACATCCGGGTGAAAATTTGCCATCCGGTCATGAAATTTCGACATAACGCATGACTTCAAGACACTTGCGACAGGTCATAATGGCAATGTATGACAAAACTTCAAACAGCCACGGCACTCTAATTACTTACATTGTAACGTAATTCCAAACGACATATCGATCAATATCGAAGCCGTCTGAAAACATACGCTTCGCCTCCGCTTTCACAGGATACGATATATCGATGAAAAGTTCTTATTATTCCGCTATTGACGATAAATCCACACTCATGCGGCTTGCAAACGACGCGGTATCGTTCACCCCATTCATATGCTGCAATAATTGCTTGCCATTACCTACATGACACAAATCCGCGATAACCTCATACGTATACGGGATAAATGCGACTTGTACAAAATACGTTTGTCCATATTGTTCCCTCATGAGATAGCGTAGCCACGAGGAACTGCGACAGTCATCGACCTGCAACGCATGAAAAATAAACTGTAAAAACAACATAGCCCGACAGCAGTGAATATCATGAAGAAGGATTTTCCGTATATTGTATTTTCAAAAAGCGTGGAACTGCAATATATAATATTCGAGAAGTCGAATAAAGACGAAAATGAAAAAAAGAGCTAAACAAGTGCAAATATAATCTCTAATATTCAATACTTTATGTGGTATCAGATTTGGGAATGACTTTTTAATTTGTCTTAATTCGTTGCAAGTTTCCTCGGGATATATGGGAACATATTCGGGAATTTATTTACCTTTGTCATGTAATCAAAAAGGTATAGCAAATGAAAATTTCCGTCTATCTGAAAAAATGTTCCGCGACCACTTCAAACATCTGCTTCCGGGTACGGGAGAAGAACGTGGATATCAAAGTGGTTTCACCCATCGTGGTCCATGACAAGTATTGGGATGCCGATACCTTATGTTACAGGCGAACGACTGCCGTGACGGCCATTGAACAGAAGCGGGTGCCCGAACAGATCGCCGCCATCATCGAGAGAGCGGAAAAGACCTTCTCGGAGAAGGCTGACGGCAAGTGGATGAAACAGGTCATCGAGGATGTCCTGCATCCAGCGCGGGCTTTCGAGCGTGATCACCCGAACCTGCTCCACCGCATCCACGAGTACCTGGAAAAATATGACGGCGCGGAAAGAACCAAGGAGCACATTGTCCGCTTCGAGCGAACGATGACCAGGTATCACGAGTACCGACGTGAATTATTGGGCGATACTGACTTCACGCTCTTCGTTGAAACTGTCACCCTGGGGCAGATGAACGACTTCAGGGAGTACGTCGCCAACGAGTACCTGCTCCGCCAGGAGTATCCTGACTTTTATACTCCCCGTATGCTCATCAACCACAAGCCCAAGCCTCTATCCAACACGACCGTCATCAATACCATGAACCTTTTCTGCACGTTCCTGCACTGGTGCAAGAGAATGAAGTATTCCGACAACGAAGTCTATGCTGTTTATGGCTGCAAGGAGCCGACCTACGGCGACCCGTTCTATCTCACATCGGAAGAGAGGAATGTCCTGTACGACGCGGACTTGAGCGACTGCCCGAAACTGGCTGTCATCCGGGATATTTTCGTATTCCACTGTTATGTCGGTTGCCGTGTCGGTGATCTCTACAGGATGACCAAGGAGAACATCAAGGACGGTTTTCTGGAGTATATGCCTCAAAAGACAAAGAAGTGCCAGGCGAAAACCGTCAGGGTCCCATTGCATGAAAAGGCGGTCAGAATACTGGAACGCTATAGCGGGAATACCGGCAAGCTGCTTCCCTTCAAGCCCATTAACACTTACAATCTGGGTATACGGGAACTGCTGAAACATTGTGGCATTGACCGCATGGTAACCATTCTTGACACGCACGACTACAATACCGTGCAGAAACCCTTGTACGAGGTGGCCAGCAGCCACACGGCACGCAAGACTTTTGTAGGCAACCTGTACCGGCAGGTCCCGGACCCCAACCTGATAGCCTCCATGTCAGGCCACGTGGAAGGCAGCAGGGCCTTCCGGCGTTACCGGACAATAGATGATGACATGAAACGAAAACTTGTGGAAATGATAAACTGAGGAGGATATATACATGAAAGTAACAGCATTTATCAGAAAAACATCGGCGAAAAACAACGTGACGGATCTTGCCCGGGTCTATTTCCGTGTCCGGGATATCGGTGGTGTGGACATAAAGGCCGCGAGCGAGTTGTCCATCAACCCGAACCATTGGTGTCCGGAGAGGCAAGGCTACAAACCACGTGTGGCTCTTGTCTCGGAAGAGAAGAAGAACGCTTTCGACAGGGATATCCAGCAAATTACTCACCTGATCACCAGGGAATACAGCCGTGGAGTTGACGGGAATTGGCTCAAGGGACTGATAGAAGAATACCATCACCCCAACATCAATGCAAGGGGCGGCAACAAGGCAGAGGAATACCTGTTGTCATACCAGATACAAAAATATGTTGACGAGACCCCACTCGCGTTCGAGAGCCGGAAACATCATCTTGACAATCTCAACAAGGTACTCCGTTACGAGCGTTTCCGCCATGAGGTCATGCACCAGAGGGGTTTCCATCTTTGCATTGACTCCATCACGGCAGATGACATAAGGGATTTCAAATTCTGGCTGCAGGAAGAGCACAAGTATGTTGACATGTATCCCGTGTTTTACCAGAACGAGGTCCGCCGCAATGTCGAGCAGGTACGTTCCGAGAACAGCATGTCGGGAAGCCTGTACCGCGTACGCACCGTCATCAAATGGTGCATCAAGCGTGGCCTTACACGAAATAATCCTTTCGACCAATACCAGATCGCGCAGCCCATGTACGGAGACCCGTTCTACCTGACACTTGAAGAACGTGACAAGGTATATTATGCCGACTTAAGCGGCATGGGTGCCAGCTATCCGGTCTATCGTGACATCTTCATGTTCCAGTGCCTGATCGGTTGCCGTGTCAGTGATTTGAACAGGCTGACCAAGGCGAATATTGTGGACGGTTGCGTGGAGTACATCCCCCAGAAAACCAAGCTGGAGCACGCGGGCACGGTACGGGTCCCGCTTAACCAAAAGGCCTTGGATATACTGGAAAGGTACAAGGATCTGGAAGAAGCGCTGCTCCCGAGATTCTCTCATTTCGGCTACAACAAGAAAATAAAGGAGATTCTCAAATACGTGGGAATCGACCGCATGGTCAGGGTGCTCGACCCGAAGACGCGCGAGGATGTGGCAAGACCATTGTACGAGGTGGCCACCACCCACACGGCGAGGAAGACCTTCATCGGGAACCTGTACAAGCAGGTCAAGGATCCGAACCTGATTGCCTCCATGTCCGGGCACTCTGAAGGTAGCCGTGCCTTTGCCCGGTACCGCAAGATAGACGATGAAATGAAGAAGGAGCTGGTAAACCTTCTGGATTGACCGTTCCTTTTTTCCACCTATCCTTTTATATCCACCGATAATGCAATATGAATATGGACGAGCAGAAGTTGACATACGAACAATTCAAGGAGGATATTCTCCAGTGGAAGAACACGCACCGTGAAGAATACAACCGCTTCTCGCGCCTGATGACAAACGGTGACGAGAGGCAGTATCTTGCCATCTGCAAAGCCATATTCAGGCAACTCCCCAGTATCAGGCGGGAATGGGAATTGTCCTGGAACGATGACAGCACGGATGGCCTTGCAAATATAGGCATGCAGTTCGCGGAAAACGCGGTACCTGGGCAGATCGTGGAGCTGTATAGGAAACAGAGGGAGAAAAACAATCCTCTGCCCGACAACATTCCACTGGTCACATTGTGGGGCAGGATAAAGTCCTTTTTTAGCGGCAAATCTTCCAAGCCGGGTGTCACCCTTTCGGCACCGCTCGTGTTGAGCTGGCTGTATTATGGAAAGAGCTTCGAGGCGATGGTTTCCATGATAGAGAAACAGATGAAGAATCCGAAAGCTGACAATGCTGACAGACTGGGCTGTTCGCTTGTCGTCAAGCAGATAATAAACGTATCCATCAGGAACGGTTTCCGAACCCGGGCAGACTGGGACAGGTATTTTGCAATGAACAGCGCCATTGAAAAAGGCAATGTCGGTGAATGGGCCTTGCAGGCCATTACCGCTGACATGGAAACAGATGAAGAAAGCAGGGATACGGTTACAACCAGGACCGAAGACTGCGTCAGGGAACCTGTTGTACAACGCGTGGCCGGAAAGAAAAAAATCCAGGAACGGCCACTTGCCAATTATCTTGACCACGAGAACAAGGAAGTTGTATTACAACATATCCGCGACTTTATTTCCGTCAATACAAGTGCCATTCATCAGGCATTACCGTTCTATGTATTGAAGGAGCTCGATCTAGTTGCCGGTATGCATACAGCCAAGGAGTACAGCATGGGGCTGACATTGCAGTTCCCGGATTTGCCGTCATTGAAAAGCGAGAGCGCCATACGGCAGTCGGTCGGGTTCCTGAGAACGGCAAAACACGTTATCAAGGACGGCAAAGACCAGATGGCACCCCTTATAGAAAGTGACGAGAACCGGGAACTGTTCCAGAAATTGGCACAGGCTATCAGTAATATCCCAGGTACAGGCACGATGACCATTGCAGAGAAATAAGGCTAATTATAACCTTTTCACGTTGTCACACGGACTTATATTGTTATGACAATTTAAGACAAATCATTATATATCAACCACTTTCAATTTACACATACATTTGCACCGTCAATCCTTTCCCGAGGGTTGGCGGTGCTTCTCTTTTATAAGCCATCGGAAGCGGGGCACCAGGGAACTTTTGAAGATGGTCATCACAAACTTCAAAATTGATATTTATGATTACCATAGAGAGTCTGGTCGAGCAAGGAGCGAACGTGAAACTGGAAGTCACTCCCGCTGACCTTAAAATGTTCGCTGAATCCATCGTGCAGCGTACCATCATGGCGCAACAGGAAGAACAGAGAGCCGCGATACTGCGTGAAGCGGAGGAGACTTATCTCAATACAAAACAGGTCCGTGAGTTACTGAACGTGTGCGAGGGCACGCTCAACCTGTGGGCGAAACGAGGCTATCTCGTACCGGTCAAGGTCGGTAACAAGAACATGTATGCCAAGTCCGATGTACGCCGGGTACAGACAGGCAACAAGTCCGAGAGTGTAACATCCTATTGCAAGAGAAAAAATGTGTGATATGGCAATCGGCAGGCTTGAACTGTGTAACAGAATCCGCATGGAGGCGGAGGATATTGAAAGAACGGGATTCCCGCTGGAGGTCCTGCCCCAGGCCGTGCAGTCTGTCATACTCGATATGTCCACATACGAGAACTACAAGATCGAGTTTATCGCGACGGCCATGTTGTCGGCTGTATCCGCGGCCCTGGGAGGCGCATACCGTATCCGCATCAAAGGAGACTGGCAGAGCAGCGGAGCGTTGTACATCATTCTGGTAGGCAGGCCCGGACTGGGCAAGACCCCACCGCTGGAGGCCGCATATCGCCCGATCCGGAAACGTGACTATGCCCTTTTCAAGGTGTACGAGGCAGAAATGGAGGCATGGAAAGCCGCTGGAGAAAACGGGAAAAAACCTGTCCTGAAACGTATTGTCGTCTCGGATTTCACTCCCGAATCGCTTTTGCTGACCCACCACAACAACCCGAGAAGCGTGGTCATTCTGGTGGACGAGATCATGGGCATGTTCAATTCCGCCAACCGTTACACGAACGGGCAGCTCATAGAACAGCTTCTGACCGCATGGAGTGGCGGGGCTTTGGATGTTACCAGGGTAAACTCTCCTGTTCCTGTACACATCGAGCATCCATGTATAAACATCATCGGGACCACGCAGACCAAGCGTGTACACGAGCTTCTGAAAAAAGGCTTCGAGGAAAACGGGCTGCTTGACCGTATCCTGTTCGTGATGCCCAAATCCCCCAAGCTTTCCTCCTGGAAAAGCCGGGATGAAGATGGGGAAAGGACATCCCTGGCTGCAGTCCGTTGGGAGAATATATTGAACAAGGTCCTTGCGTTGGACTATGACACCGAAGCGGAAGAAAAAATACCCCACGTGCTGTCTATGGACAGGGAGGCCAGGGAATACTTCTTCTCTTGGTGGAACAGGAAGGTGGAGCGTATCAACCAAATAGAGGATGATGCCGAGGTGGACAGCCGGGAAATGAAACATCCGGCTCATGTAGCCCGTCTTGCATTGATAATTCAGGTTTTGCGCCACGCGTCCGGTGAAAGTCACCTGCAGTTTATAGATGTATCATCGGTGAAAGCTGCCATAAGGCTTAATGACTATTTTGAGGAATCATACACGCGTATCCGTTCTTTCGTGGCGAATGACACTTGTGAAGAACCTCCCAAGGTGCTGCTGTCTATGTTGCCTGATACCTTTGATACAAAAACAGCAATAACCGTTGGAAGGGAACGGCAGTGCGTCAGCGAGCGGACTGTCATGAACTACCTGAAGGAGTTATGCCGCAGCAGGCTTCTACGGAAATCAAAAGCCGGACATTACGAGAAAATCATGTATGATAAATCTGCCAAATCCAATGAAAACAATGATGAATCATCCCCACGAAACTGCAACGTCTGATCCCTTGTTGCAGCCTGCAGTCTTTGCAGTTTTGCAGTTTCGAGGACTGAAAAGGGGAAATTCCTGCAGGACTGCAAGAACTGCAAACTGCAAATGGTGGTATTCATTTGCAGAAACACGTAATCGGCAATATTATGAACGAATATAGATTCCATCTTCAAAAATACAAACCGGGCAGCAAGACCGTTTGTCCGGGGTGCGGAAGGAAGTCTTGCTTTACCCGTTATATCGACGAGGCGGGAGAGATATCTTTCCCGGGATACGTGGGCAAATGCGACCACGTCAACAGTTGTGGCTATCACTATTCCCCGAAAGAATACTTCCGGGACAATCCGTCAGCAAGGGAAACATCGGCTGGCCATAAAATGAACGGCAATGTATTTACGGCAGTAAAGTATGCAGCCAAACAACCGCCAACAGAACAAGAACCGGAGATTTCTTGTCTTCCCTATGATTGGGTGGAGCAATCCATGCGCGGGTACGACATCAATCCTTTGTACCGATACTTCACCAAAGTGGCGGGAAAGGATGAAGCCGGCCGGTTGTTCCATGTTTACAAAGTCGGCACGTCAAGGATGTGGAACGGTTCGACCGTGTTCTGGCAGATAGATGTCAGGGGTAACGTGCGTGCAGGCAAGATTATGGGCTACGATGCCGTAACCGGGCACCGGATTAAAGAGCCTTTCAATCAAGTCAACTGGGTCCATTCCGTAAGAAAAGTGCCGGATTTCCACATGAAGCAGTGCCTGTTCGGTGAGCATCTGCTTTCGGACACTTCCGCTGCCATGTCAGCCAAGCCTGTAGCCATTGTCGAAAGCGAGAAGACGGCACTGGTTGCCGCCCTGTTCATCCCTGATTTTGTATGGCTTGCCACCGGGGGAATGCACGGCTGTTTCAACAGCGAGGCCATGCAGGTATTGAAAGAACGAGAAGTGATCCTTTTCCCCGATCTCAAGGCAACCGACGAATGGCGGCAACGGCTGCCGATGCTGGAGGCCGTCTGCAGGCGTGTCACTTGTTCCGACCTGCTGGAAAAGATGGCGACCGATGAACAGCGTAGTTTGGGACTGGACATCGCCGACTTCCTGCTGATGGAGGACACGCCACAGATGATTCTCGCGAGGATGATACAACGCAATCCTGCGTTGCAGACCTTCATCGACACCTTCGGACTTGAACTGGTGGATGCAGGGAAGATCGAATGAAGGAGAATCAATGGACAGCTCGCTGTCCCGTGAAAATGGGGTTGTAAAATCCCGTAGCTTATTAGGGCATTTTCACCGTCTCCGCTTCGCGTCCGGCAGTAAAAAAGCCCATAAGCCGGGGAACTCCTCAGGTCCCCGGTATGCCTCCGGCTGTCTGACGGGATTTTACAACAAGAATAACGATAAAATAACGAATAGATATGAGTAATACACAATACGCAGTCTGCCACCTGCAGCGTGGCAGCGGCAATGACAGTGGAATGTCATGCCATATAGAAAGAAAGGATGCCAAGGGAAAGATTTATGTGCCGG
>CANTVF010000013.1 GCA_947852905.1 uncultured Tidjanibacter sp.
TTGCCAGGACTGACTTCTTATTTTGTTGCTAAGGTCGCGGATTCTTTTTATTCCCAATACAAACTCTGCTTGACATACTGTCTCGAATTTCCTTTACCACCACCGTCTTTTGCAGATTTCTTTTTTCAGCTTTATTCCTTGATGTTCAGATTATAGATTATCATAACCCTCACTTATGCAAATGGAATAGGCTGGTGTAGAGGGACAATATTGTTTTGGCCTGTTACCTGTATAAGGCTATGAATGGTACTTATAAATTATTGTTGTCTTTTGGGATTATGTACTTTGAGTAGGTGGTGTATTTAATTATAAAAGGTGTATTTAATCTTTTGCTTGAGTAGGTTTGTGCAAGCGGCTGTATGAATCTTTTGTGTCGTTGGCTGCCGGATTGTCATTAGCTTTTTAATAAAAAATTTCCACCGTTAATATCATTCATACATTTAGTCGTTATGCGAAACTTTTTCGGTATTCTGTCTTTGTTTTAATTTCTTGTCTTTGATGCTGTTGGCAGGTGGGTGGAGATGAAATTTAAATATGGAATAGAAGCGATTTTGGGAGCTGTTTTCTGTTATTGTCATGATAAGCGGGCTTTTTTTTATATGATACCGATGAAAAATCGTATTGTATATACGTTTATTTGTTATGCTAATGGTAATAATATGACAACAGTAAAGATTAAATTCCGCGCTTCCTTAGTCGAAGAGAAAGAAGGCGCATTGTATTATCAGGTAATTCATAAGAGAAGTGTGAGGCGTATCAATACCGGGTACAGGATCTTGTCGGAGGAATGGGACGGCACTTCATCACGTATTTGTTTGCCGGAGCGTGGCAGTATACGTTACGACAGGTTGGTCGTTATCGAGCGTAGGGTCTTAGAGGATTTTGGTAGAATTAAAAATATCATCGCAGAACTCGAACGCAGACAGGAAGATTTTACGGCGGACCAAGTGGTGGAATTGTTTCGTTCGGAAGATGAGGAACGTGGATTTCTGGCTTTTGCCCGAACATTGATAAAGCAATTGAGAAATATAGGTAAGGAACGGACTGCTGACTCGTATACTTCTGCCGTGAACAGTTTCGACCGTTTTATAGGTGACGAAGTGGATGTGTCGTTAGATCTTATTCAATCCGATCTGATGGTCGGATATGAAACTTATCTGAAGATGTGCGGTGTATGTCCTAACAGCAGTTCGTTCTATATGCGGAATTTACGTGCTATATATAACCGGGCTGTGGAAAAAGGGCTGACAAATCCGCGCAATCCTTTCAAACATGTCTATACCGGAATAGGCAAGACCGTTAAAAGATCAGTGTCGCTAAAGGTTATCCGACAAATACGTGATATGGATCTCGGACATACACCGGAACTGGATTATGCCCGTGATCTTTTTATGTTTTCGTTCTACACCCGAGGGATGTCGTTCGTTGATATGGCTTATTTGAAAAAGAGTGACCTTCGTAACGGCATTCTTGTTTATCGTCGGCATAAAACCAATCAGCAATTGTTTGTCCGATGGGAGCAGCCCATGCAGGATATCGTTGACAAGTACGATACGGCCGAAAGTCCGTATTTGCTGCCTATTATCCGGAACAACGAAAAAGATCCACGTAGCCAGTACAAAAATGCGTTGCATTTGCTTAACCGTAAATTGAAGGTGATCGGACAACGGCTGGAGTTACCTGTCGCGCTGACTACATATGTGGCACGGCATACATGGGCAAGTGTTGCCCAGAGTAAGAATGTTTCTATTTCGGTAATCAGCGAAGCGATGGGACACGATTCGGAGAGTACAACCCGGATTTATCTCGCTTCGTTGGATAAGTCTCAGGTGGACAAGGCTAATAAACTTATATTGGGTTTGTTGTAACGAAATGTGTGCACGATAGGAGAAACTGATGTGGATCCGCTCTCTTTCTTCATAAGAGAAAATAATTCCACTTACAAAAGTATGGAATGCTTGGGAAATGATAGCATAAAATCAAGAAAAAAATATAAAAATTATTCGACAGAATTCAATAGTCTTTAAAAATTATTGCAGTAATTGTTGATTGATACAAGAACGCCCATATCTAATTTCATCTGATTTAATGTCGGTTATCATTCGTTTTTTTTGTTAGAATTTTCTCTTATGAAGAAAGAAAAATATAAAACAGTTGTTGTGTGTAGAGAAATATATGCGGATGAGACGGTATTTTGAAAAACTATATGTAAAAACAGATGTGAATGTTGCGGTGTGTAACTAAAGGAAATATTATAAGATGAAACGGACGATTTTGCTTTTGACTATCATCTTCTGCGGAGCGTTTCATTCATCCTTGCATGCTCAAAAAGTGGCTATAAAGACAAATCTTCTTTACGATGCTTTTTTGAACGTGAATGCAGGTATCGAGATAGGGTTGGCGTCGCGATGGACGCTTGATTTGTCTGCCGATTATAATGGATGGACCTTGTCGCATCAGCGGAAGTGGAAACACTGGCTCGTGCAGCCGGAGGTTCGTTATTGGTTTTGTGATCGTTTTGCAGGGCATTTTATTGGTATGCATGTGTTTAGTGGACAATATAATGTAGGAGGGCTTAAAAACGATATTTCATTTCTTGGAACCGATTTTTCCCGATTGTCCGACCTTCGTTTCCAAGGCTGGGCTGTGGGGGCGGGCGTTGCCTATGGATACGCGTGGATACTCGGCAAGCATTGGAATCTTGAAGCTGAATTGGGTGTTGGCTGGGCGTACACACGGTATGACGTTTTCCCATGTGCGGATTGCGGTACTCGGCTTGAGAGAGATCGCTCCCATCATTATTTCGGGCCGACCAAAGCGGCGATTAATCTGGTATATCTCTTTTAATTAATGGGTGCGATGAATAGAATAGCTAAAACGCTGTGTGGCGTATTGTCGTTCTTGGGTGGCTTGACTTGTGCGAATGGCCAGAGCCTGATGGACGGACAGGTGGCGGTGCGGGAGCTCGCTGTTTCCCGTTCCGAAGACAAGCTTTTCATTTCAATGGATATAGACGTCGATGCATTGAAGATCGGTAGCAATCGGGAGGTGATACTTTTCCCGTCGCTGACCGGCGAAAGTGAAATACTGAGCCTCCCTTCGGTGATGATTGCCGGACGGAATCGTTATTATCATCGTCTTCGTAACGGAATCGAACCGTCCGTTACGGCGCTCTATCGTAATGGAGAAGTTGCTGTCGTTGAATATCGTACAGTGATTCCGTATGAAAAATGGATGGGGAAGGCGAAACTTTATGCTTTCAATGAGGTGAGAGGGTGTTGCAACGAGCCTATTGCCGGAGATAACGAGCTTTTACTGGTACTCGACTTGGAACCTCGAGTGTTTGTACCAGTATTCGTCTATATCCGTCCTGAAGCCAAGCCGAAAATCAATGTCTGCGAGGGCTCCGCATATATAGATTTTCCTGTGAGCCGGACGGAGATATATGAGGATTATCGTCGTAACCCGGAAGAGTTAGGTAAGATAATCGCTACCATAGATGCCATAAAGAATGACTCCGATACTCGTATTATATCATTGAGTATTAAGGGATATGCTTCTCCTGAGAGTCCGTATGTGAATAATGAGAGGCTGGCTCGGGGGCGTACCCAGACGTTGAAGGAATATGTACAGTTGCAGTATGATTTTCCGGACTCGATTATCACAACCTCTTATGAGCCGGAGGATTGGGCTGGTCTGGAGCGTTGGGTAGAAGGATCGACGATTAGTAACCGGGAGAAAATTCTGGATATTATCCGCAGCGATCTTGAGCCGGATGCCAAGGAGTGGCGAATCAAAAAGAACTACCCTGACGAATATGCCTACCTGTTGCGGAATGTATATCCGGGACTTCGTCATTCGGATTATGTCGTTAAATATGAGGTCAGAAGCTATACCGATGTAGACGAGATCAGGCGGTTATTGAAAACACAACCTCAGAAACTCAGTCTGAACGAGATGTATCTGGCTGCTCAGGAGATGGAAACGGGAAGTGATGAATATAACGAGACGTTTGCTATCGCAGTGCGGATGTTTCCCGACGATGAGGCTGCCAATTTGAATGCCGCCAATACAGCTATGCGGCTGCGTGATTTGGATGGAGCGCGGCGATATCTTGCCAAAGCCGGTAATTCGGTGCAGGCCGTGTATGCGCGGGGTGTATATGCCGCCTTGACGGAGGATTATCTTACGGCGCGTGAATTGTTCGAGCAGGCCTTTGCAGGCGGAATCGCCGAAGCTGCTGATATGCTTTTACAGATAGATGAAATTGAATAATAATATTATAAAATCAACTTATTATGAAAAAGAAGTGTTGGATCGCGGGGGTGCTCGTGATGATAGTGCTTGCAGGATGCAGCCGTGATGATTTGAATAATGGAGATAATGGACTGGGGCGAGATGACTCGGATGCCATGGTATATATGAACGTTGCCGTTCAGCTTCCGGTCGGGGGCGGTGCGAGTGCCTGTAGCGGTACGGACAGCGGAGTAGATGATACATACGGTACGAGCGACAGCGGTCAGGAAATAGGTAAAGACCATGAGAACAAGGTTACGGACATACTGCTCGTGCTGGCCGACCGGAACAATAAGTTTATTGCCTACGGTGAACAGCACGACTGTCAGGAGATTAAGAGCGGTAAGGTCAGTACTACTCAGAAGATCGACAAATCTACATTGTCCGATTTTTATAACGGCAGGACTCTATCTGAAGCTGAAAGATCTGTTCATGTATACACTTTCTGTAATCCGACGGCAGCCCTTAAAACAGTTGTGGCAAATGCCGCGACCGATGAGACCAGCAAGAATAACTGGTATAATGCCGTTTGCCGGATGTCGGAAACCGCAGACGGAACCGTGGAAAACGGAGCTATTTGGGGTGGTGCCGATCATCAGCAGGGTTTTCTGATGGCTACCGCGAGTGCGACAAGATCGTTGAAAACCATACCGGCCACTTTCGACGACTGGAATAGCTATACTTCCGTTGACAAGGCATTCAACCTGTCGGGAGTCAATAATGCAAATAGCGATAAGGAGATAGACAATCGTGGCGATATTCCGGTAGAACGTGTAGTGGCTCGTTTCGACTTTAAGGACGGAAGCGGCAACGACAACACGTATGACGTGATCAAGAGCGGCGACGAGGGCGGTGCGACTGTCATGCAGGTTCAGTTGCAGAAAATGGCATTGGTAAATATGAGCAAGGAGTTCTATTATCTGCGTAGAGTGTCGGACGACGGGTTGAATGATAATGCGGTGATTTGCGGAACCGAAACATCCGAAAATTATGTCGTTGATACCGATGCTGCCGATAAACAGTCGGATGTGATAATCAGTACGAATACTTACGATAAATATTTTAACTTCTGTCTTGGACATGTAAATTCTCAGGGTGAGTGGGCAATTGATGTTACGGCGCGTAATCAGTGGTATACCTCTGATATTAAGAAGGTATTGCAGGGTGACGATGATAACGACAATGACTGGAATGCCGGTCAGACTCATGGCGATTATAAGATATGGCGTTATGTAACGGAAAATACGATTCCCGGCATCGCACAGAAGAACGGGGTCACGACAGGTATCGTATTTAAAGGAAAGATGATCGCAGCTGACGGTGCTGAGGGTTCGCTGGCCGCAGCTTTGAATGGGGCAACAGGTGATGCCGATGACGCTATTCTTTATGCTTATTCCAATAACCTGTATGTCACTTGGGTCGAGGTGCGTATTGCTGCATTGCAAGCGGGTGTAGACAGTGAATTTTACAAATCGGTATTCGGCTCTCCGAGTAATGTCCCTGTTGCAGGCGACAGTCCGGTTTACAGCGATGACGTGAATAGCGCCGATTTCAAATGGGACGCATGGCATAACGGCGATATAGAAAACAACGAGGTGTTGTCTGAGTTCAAAAAGGCGGCTACTACAGCTAAATTTACGATGTACCAGTCGAGCGTGGACGAAGTTTACGGTGCCGGCTATTATTGTTATTACTTTTATTGGAACCGTCATAATGACAACGACAATGACGGTGTAATGGCACCGATGGAGTTCGCCGTGGTACGTAACAACGTATATAAACTGGCTGTGACAAAGATAGACCGTCTCGGTCATCCGCGTATTACGGAAAACGATCCCGATCCAGTGGATCCTGAAGAACCGGATGAAAAGGGCGACCTTTATTTGTCAATGTCTGTGGAGGTATTGCCGTGGGTAGTTCGCGAAAATAATATTGATTTCTAAGGCTGACATGCAGAGCAGAAAGCGAAATATGATTGCGAGATTTATAGGTATGACGTTGTTCGTCGTACCTATGGGTCTTGTTATCTCTTCGTGCGAGCGTATTTATGATGACATCGAACCTTGTCCGCATGGCGTGTCGCTGCGTTTCGTCTACGATTATAACATGGAATATGCCGACTCGTTCCATCGGAGTGTCGATTGTTTGACGCTATACATATATGACGAGCAGGGAAATTACGTGGGTACGGAGACCGTTCAGGGCGAACAATTGCGTGATGAGGATTACCGTATGAGGCTTGAGCTCGAGGAGGGAAATTATCATTTCGTGGCTTACGGAGGTGTGGCGTGCGGCGGAAAGACCTTTTCGATAGTTGACGAGCCGAATGCCGGAAGCAAGGATACGGAATTGCGGGTCGAATTGGACCGAGAGCGCCTGAATGCAGCCGTCCCGCAGGAACGTCGGTTGCACGACATGTTCTGGGGGGAGCTGACCCTCGCTACGGCCGATCTCTATCGGGACGGCACCGTAGCCATGATGAAGAACACGAACAATATCCGCATAGTATTGCAGCAGGAGGACGGAGAGCCTATTGACGTCGATGATTTTACTTTCCGGATTACTGATAACAATTCGCTGTTTGACTATCGCAACGATCTGATTACCGAGGGCGTGGCTCCTTTAACATATACCCCGTGGGTTACAGGGCAGGCACAGACGGGAGTCTCCATTGTGGGCAACAATGTAGTGGAAAATACAGTCAGTGTTGCTTATGCCGAGTTGAGCACTTCGCGGTTGATGACCAAGAATGATCCTCGTCTTCGTATCGAACGTCGGTCCGACGGCGGAACTGTAGTTGATTTTCCATTGCTTACTTATCTGACGCTTTTGCGTAGCGAGCGTTATGCTCTGCCGCCGTATAATATGACCGATGATCAGGAATATCTGGATCGGGAGAGCGATTATGTGCTGTTCTTCTTTCTTCGCGCAGACCAATCTTGGCTTGATACAAAAATCGTGGTCAACAATTGGGTGGTAAGAATTAACAATGCGGAATGGTAACTATACGGATCTAACGGAAGATTTTGCTGATGAAACCGATACATGTACATATCGTCGGAGCCTTTCTGATTTTCGGCTTGCTGGGTTTCGTGTCCTGTGGCAAGTCTCCGGTCGTACCGTGTGAGACGGGTGACGGTAGCGTATTGTTGACTTTCCGAACAGGGGTGGCCGGAGCCGGTGCAGAAGTTTGTGCGGAAGGTACTCCGGCTTCGGATGACAGCGTGGTGAGGCAGTTGCATGTGGTGATCCTTTCCGAAGAGGAGGGGGCTGCTGGTGAGGCTACCGGTCGGTGGGCGGTGGAGGTTAGCCGTACTATCGGTACCGGTACCGTAGGCATACCGCTTTCTGATGCATATACTTTCCGGGTGCGGGCCGGATGTCGGAAAAGGATCTACCTGCTTGCTAACTGCCATGGACTGATAGGAATTGACGGCAGACCTTTGGATTTCAGTAATGCGGCGTTCGTACCGGGGGCCGACGGTAGGTCGGCTGTGGACGGATATGTGTTTTGTCTGGGGACAGGAAAGGGAGAATACAGTTATGATCCCGTGGCCGGAATACCGATGTCGTCGGTGTATGAGGTAGAAGTACCGGAATCTGAGGCCTTGGACAATAACGAATACGAAATTTCCTATACGCTCTATTTGGTACGGGCGGCCACCAAATTTTCTTTCAGTTTTACGAACCGTACGGGAGCTGTTTCCGAAGATGCGGCTAAATCGATAAGGGTAGAACGTGTAAGGATAGACAGAATAGCCGCTACTCGGATGTATTTGATGCCTCATGTGCTCAGAAATTCCGATGACCGTTATTGGGTGGTAGATACGGATCGCGGCTCCGTCGTACAGTTGGGTGCTGTTGGGGTAGAGGCTACGGAAAAAGATTGGATCGACTGGATGGTGGATGAAACCGGGAAAAAGAATACGGATCTGTATCAGTGGCTGATCGGTTACGAGATTCCTCTTTCGCAGGAACTGCATGATCCGTGGAGATATACGTGGAGTAAAGGTATAACCGTTGCTCCGGACAATAAGAAAGTTGAAGCTGCGGTACCGCTTTATATTCCGGAGAGTCGTTATGTTATTCAAGATGAGGCGGATGCTTCTTTAGAATTGCAGCAGTACACTATATCTTTCGCTACCAGTCAGCGGGATAATGTTCTTGAGGATAAGGCGGAGAACTGGTATCCGGTCGATTATTCCCCCGTTCAGTTGCCGTATCTGGCCTCTCTTTTCCGCAATACGTATGTTAAGGTGGATGTCACTTTTACCGGGGAGAATCCGGAACTCGAGTTGCAGGTGGATGTAGAGCCTTATTGGGAAGTGATTCTCGAGCCGGAATTCGGAATATAGGAAAACGGTTTAGTCTTGGTTGGTTTTTCATATCGGCGGCGGACGTTTTGAGGTTGCTATGGTATGAACGTAAACAGTGCGGGGTATTAAGGATCTGAATATCGAGAACTATTGATAGAATGGAAGGTATGAAACGTTTTATTTTGTTATATGCCTTTTTTTGTGTGTTGTCTTTGTGCGTAGTTTCCTGTACGAGGGACTATTTGTATGATCAGCCCGGAAAGATAGGGGACGGGGAAAGCGTGGTTAGTGCCACGGTGTCGTTCCGACCTTTTCTTCCTGCCATGAACGGAAGTACCCGTGCCGCAGGAGATGCCATTAAAAGTATAGAGAGCCTTTGTGTGTTGCTCTATGACGAGGAGGGGATACTGCTGGAGAAATATCCGCTTTCTGAAGGAGGCGAGAACGGTTATGAATTGAGTGAAGGTGACCGTACACAGGAGACTCATCCCGAGATGATAGACGGTACGAAGCGGGATTTGCCTTCTTCTGAGTCTGCGACGCCTTCTGCCAAGTTCCGGCTGAAAATACCATATGGCCGTTACTATATTTATGCGGTTGCCAATATGGGCGATCTTTCGGCATACGACGGCGAGATTGGCACGGTCGATGGATTGAAGGGCATTTCTCTCGGATGGAATGTTGACGATGTGTCGGCCAATAATCAGATGTTCGGTTATTTTACTGTCAAAGGGGCGGATCAGGCCGGGGAACTGGCTACGGTGAACAGCCCCAAAGTGAGTTTGCAGGCATGGATACGTCGAGCGGCTTCCAAAGTGACGGTGGCATACGACGGAAGCAATTTGGAGGAGAATGTTTTTATTTATCTGAAGTCGGTGCGGATCAAGGATATACCTGCCTATTGCCTGCTTGGGAAAGAGAATACCGTGAAAGCGGAGAGCGGAGAAAACGGGGAAAAACTTCTTCTGTCAGGCGAATCCATCGTTTACTCCCAGTCTGCGGACTATCTGCAATGGCCTCGGTTGAGTAAGGGAAAGCCATACTACGGAGTCAGTCTTCAGCCGTCTCCTGATGAAGAGAGTATGAGACTGGCCGATTACCATCTTGAGGATACGCCGGCCCTTTATTTTTTCGAAAACATGCAGGGAGTGGCCGCAAAGGACGAAAAGCATAAGCAACAGGATGCTGACGGAGACGGGGTGTTGGATGCTCCGGGAAAACCAGGCGACGACACATACGTGTACAAGGACGGTCGTCCTTACGGAACTTATATAGAGGTGGAGGCCTATTATAAATCGAATCATCGCGATCTTCCCGGTGAAGGTACGATTGTTTATCGGTTCATGTTGGGTAAGAATGTAACGGATGATTTCAATGCCGAACGGAATCATCATTATAAACTGACACTGAAATTCAATCGTTTCGCCAATAATATAGATTGGCATATAGATTACGACGAGCCGAAAGGTATATACGCTCCCAATCCGTATTACATTTCCTATCTGTACAACAACGACATGCAGCTTCCGTTGAAGCTTACGGGAACGAATATTACAGATCTGCAGGTTGAGATCATAGAGAATGGCTGGGGACCGGATGAACCGCGCGATGATTTCGATTATTATACTGGAACAGTACGTCCTAGCGGCGCGTGCAACGGTTTCCTTTCGCTTGCGAAAACGACCGATAAGGTTGTCGGTTTGAATGAGGCGTACAACAGTCAGTATAACCTGACATATTGGAATGCTCACCCGAAGAAAGGCAAGAGAAGCTACAATACCGGAGAAGGAGACCATGCGGATCCGGATGGAAATTATACGGTAAAGAAAGTTGATGGTGGAATCGTGGTAATGGTTCCTTTCTATACGAGAGCGAAACAGCTGGTGCCGAGAACCGGATTTACCGGAAATAATCCTTATGTGGCTTATCGTCGGAAAGCCATCGTGAGGATTTCGGCGAAGTTCGACGGCGAGCCGATGACAAAAGATATAGTCATTCATCAGGTGCGGCGTGTGGTTAATCCTAAAGGGATATGGCGCAGGTGGAACAACGATGAGGAGTTTCACGTCGTTTTGAAGACCTTGCCATATGAATCGTCCAATTCTTTCGAAGTGGTCGAGTCCGACGGACCGTGGAGTGTGGAGGTCGAAGAGGGAGCGGATTGGATAAAAATCAACGGTGTACTCGACGGCAAAGTTTACGGGGCTACCAACACGGCCGTAGATTTTAAGTTCCAGCCGGACGGTATATGTGCATCGGAGGACGAAATCCGTTGCGGCATTATCCTCGTTAAATACAATGATTATACGTGTCATCACCGTATTCTGGTCAGACAGGGATATGCTCCCATGATGTTGAACGATGAGAATGTAAAATGGCATACATTCAATATGTACAACGGTACGAGTGAGACCGATTCGCCTTTGGAGGAGGGATCGATGTTCAAGTTCGGAAATTGGGACGATGCGATTCTGGCTACCAATAACGATAGACCGGGATTCGGATTCGGTGAAAATCCGGGGCAGAATCTTTTTGACCTTGCCGGAGGAGGACGGAAATCATGGAGCAACATCAAGGCGTATAAAGGCGAGGATCAAACGCCTAAAGTAAATGCCAGTTTTCCTGAAATCACGTTGGAGGATAGTAATGTACGTGTACGCGTAGCCACTGCCGAAGAGTATCAGAAATTGAGAGATGCGGCGGATCGTGAGTTCGCTTACGGGATACTTTATGGTGACGGGGCGACGGAAACGCAGGACGATATCGACATGGCTTACGGGTATGTGCGCGGAGGCGATCCGAGATGTGGTATGCGCGGATGTTTCGTATACAATAAAATGAATGGGAATAATCTTTTTTTTCCAATAGGGGCCAGTGGATACGGGCGTCGTAAAACCGACTATGTATTCGCGTCGGAAACGGAATATGCGGGTACTTTAAGATATGCCAATCGTACCAAAGTATATAAGGAGAAGGATCAGCTGCAGTATCGTCCTTTGTTTTATGATATTTATATGCGGCCCGGAGCGGTATATTGGTGCAAAGATATTGTGCGGTCTTCCAATGGTGATATTCCATCGACATGTTGTACGGCTTGGGATGTGAATTACTTTACTTTCGATTTCAATATTTTCGGCAGTATTGAGGCGTTGGTTTCTAAGAGTGATCCAGCCAATCAATCATCGGCATGTTTTATCCGTTGTGTGGAGGATGTTTCGCCGAGTAGCCGATGAAAAGAGTGCACTTTTCTGTGCGCGTGATTGATTTTCAGTGGTAATGCCCGACAGTCTGTTTAGACCAAATGGTCAGACAGACTGTCGGGTTTGTTTTGCTGCGTCTCACGGTTATTAAGTTGTTGAGAAAAACAGTAGCCGGTTTTGTCGTTTGTCTATGCTGAATGTACGCACTGTCATAGTGTAATATTTCAGGTCTATTTCTCGGTCATTATGCATTCCATGTTTATTTTCATTCGCCAATACAGAAGTGAATGGTAAACGGATATTGCCTTTCTGAGGTATTCTGTTTGGATGTTGCGGCGTGGGGACTGCTCCCGATGTTGGTGCATGGATCCTATTTTATGAGGCGGTATATGAAGTCTAAACTTATTGTTCGTCTTTGGAGCGGTATGCTGCCGTTTGTCTATACGGTAATTGTTTGATTGTGGAAATTTGGTTATCCGTGTTTTGATGATGTTTATAACGACAATGATTTTTGTGCCGTCAGGATTCTAAAAGCAGTCGGTAAATGTTGCTGTCTAAGACTTTGTCGCATCCGGATAGTCCGGGGCTATGATTATAGTATTTTCATAAGTAAATAATATTTGTAATAGTATCCGGTAATGTCCGCTTTTTGCAAATGATAATAATCGGGAATCGTGTGTGCATTATGTTAATTGTCGGTTCTCGATATTGTAGAAATAAAAAATACTGAATTATGAAAACAAACAATTCTATCGCACGAAAAAGTGTATTGTCTATGTGCGCGTGTCTTCTTGGGTGGGCATTACTTACGACATCGTGTTCCAATGGAGATCAGATCGGATATGTACCTGAAGATAGTGCCTCGCTTACCGTAACGCTCGGAGGACAGACTGCCGACAGCAAGGCCGTAGTGGCGCCGGACGGAGCGGATGCGTTGAAAGAGGCGGAGAATAAGCTCAATAACGT
Organism: uncultured Tidjanibacter sp.; assembly: GCA_947852905.1. Classification (GTDB taxonomy): domain Bacteria; phylum Bacteroidota; class Bacteroidia; order Bacteroidales; family Rikenellaceae; genus Tidjanibacter. The sequence goes on from CANTVF010000013.1 coordinate 12,779, forward strand.
TACGGTTTTCGTCTTTAATGCCAACGGTATTCTGGACAAGAAACATGAGTTTTCCCCCGGTACCTTGACGGAAACCATAACCGGACTGGTTGCTGGGGCTAAAAAGGTGGTTGTGCTTGCCAATGTACCGACAACTGTGACGATTCCTGAAAATATCAATTACAGCTGGTTTGCCGATGCGGCCAATGTTATAGATCTGGATACGCAGTCGACGACGTCGAACGGTCTGTTCATGAGCGGGGCGGTTGATGTCACTCTGACGGCCAATGCCGTAGCGGAGGCTACCGTTCCGATCAGCAGACTGGTTGCTAAAGTCAAGCTGGGTACTGTGACGATAACGCCTGATGCCGGTCACGATGCCGGTAAGTTCGCCCTCACCAAAGTTATGGTCATGAAAGCACGTGGTTCGGCAAAAATGGGTGTACCTTCTGCGGATTATACTCCCGATGTGTTTTACGGAGGCATGGCTGGCGATCGCAGTGTAGTGAAAAGTTATCTTTCGGAGACGATAACCACCTCAGATTTCGCCGACCGCTACTTTTATGTATTGCCGAGCGACAATGATGACGACAATACTACGGTATTGACGCTGGCCGGCACTTATGACGGTGAGACGGTTTACTTTCCGTTCCGTATCAACGACAAGGTCGGCAGCGACGGTGCGACTGCTGACGGTACTTTCGTCAAACGTAATAGCGTCTACGTTGTCAACGTCACTCTCAAGCGTCTGGGCAGCGGCAGCAATAATCCGGAAATCCCTGCCGATCCGGCATCGCTTACAGTTACGGTAGAGCCGCAGGAATGGGCGACGGAGCTGGTTCAGAACGTTGAGTGGTAGGTAAATCGGAAGGCCTTTCCGGTCGGTCGGAGCAGCTGTTCGTTTGAAGGCACTCCGTCCGTCCGGAAAGGTGTTTCCGGAAAATTTCCGGTCGTGAAAAATTCCAAATATTTAACGGCAATGCTGGGCGGCATCCTGACGGCGTCGCTAATGGTCGGTTGTATACGTGAAGACAGGTCCGATTGTCCTCCGACGCTTGAAACTCGTTCGGTAGTCGTAAAGGTCATGGATTCGGTCGGCGGCCGTGATATCACCGAGAGTGGCGAGGCTGGTGGCGCAGAACTCTATCTGTTTACACGAGAGGGAGATTATGCCGGGCATGTAGCCATTACGAACGACGATATAATGCGACACGTTCCGGTGCGTATATTGGGTCGCGACCTCGACGATTGCTGGTTGTCCGTATGGACCAATACCGGCACCGGACAGCAGTTCCATGTTCCGGATGAGGGTGTCGGATTGGAAGACAGAGCCGTTTCGCTGATAGTGAACGACGGCGAGTATCACGGAATACCCGACAATATGTTTTTCGGTAGGCTGCAACTCGCTTCGTCGGTCGGTACTGTGCCGGAAGTAGTGACTGTAATGCGGAAGAATGCCCGTATGCACATTACTGTGAGGGGGCTGGATGCAGCGTTTCCGGGAGAACGGTATTATTTTACGGTGCGGACTCCGGATGACGGATATGATTTCAACGGCAATCCGATGACGGGAGAGGCGACCGTAAGGAGTGCCGGCATGTTCGATGTCTATGGCGATTTTTCCACAACCGAGGCTTTTAATGTGATACATACCGATCCGAATGCGTCGTCGGAGGATAATAAGGTGACCGTATGTGTGTACGAAAAGTCTGTAAGTCGTGCCGCAGACCGGTTGGTCGTGTCGGCTGTCGTCGACGATGACGGGACGCCTATTTCTCTGCCTATGGGGCAAACGGTCAATCTTCTGATAGACATAAGTGAAAATGCGGGGCTTTCCGTACGTACGGAAATAACTCCGTGGAATGAGATTTACCAATGGGAAAGTTGGTAGAGCAAGAAATAAAAAATTATATGAACATAAGCCAAAATACGAATATGTCCGAAAGGGTAGGCCGCGAATTTACGGTGCGCCATGTACGTTTGTTGACCGTATTGTTGTCGCTCTGCATATTCTTCGTGTCGTGTGCCGATCCGTATGCGGACGGACATGGCGGGACTATTCCGGACGGAGAGGCTCTGGTGCGTCTGACTATCAGTTTACCACAACCGGCGTTACCCGAAAGTTATGCCGAAGCTACGCGGGCGGACGAAGGCGAGAATCTGATTTCAGCCGTCAAGGTACTCGTATTTGAAAAGGGTACCGACGGGCGGTATGTATACAGGTATATGGCCGAAGGTGAGCGGTTAAGGTCTACGTCGAGCACCACTTCGTTCGAGGCAAAATTGATCGGGACTACCGAAGCCGTCAAACTGATGATTGCGGGAAATTACGGCGACGCATTCGATTCTTATGCTCCGTCGCCCGGTAGCGACGAGAATGCGGTGAAAGCCGGTATGGGAATGTCGTTCGCGGGACTTGCCGGCGATCTGCCCATGTACGGCGAAATAACCGTTCCGTCCGGATTGCAGGCAGATACGGAAAACAGATTCGATATACGTATGTTGCGTTCGGTTGCCCGTGTGGACGTGCAGAAAGATCTGGATGCAGATTCACGGTCTTTTCGCATCGGCAGCGTCTATGTTTATCGTCCCAACGATAAGATACAGATCGCGCCGGACCTGATAACGGATCCGGTCAGTCCGTCGGTGACGAGTCCGTCGGTATTCGCCGGAGCGACGAAATCGGATGTTCCGATAAAGGCATCGGTGAGCGGATCCGATCCTGTTTCCGTTACGGGGATATATGTGCCGGAAGCGGACGGGGTGACGGATCCTTCGGACCAGTTGTCCGAGGCCACATGTATAGTGGTCGGAGGATATTACGACGGATCGTCGCAACTTTCCTATTACAGGATAGATTTCGATCCCGGACTCGACGGTCACCCGTTCGGGCAGATATTGAGAAATCATAAATATCTTTTCCGCATAAAAAAGGTGACGGGTACAGGGTGGGACGATCTGGATTCCGCGGCACGCAACAGGGCTACGAGCATAGTGGCACAGGTGGAGGCATGGGAGGATTTCACTACCGAAATGTATTTCGAGGGCGACAATTATCTTGGCGTGTCGTCGCGCAGTGCGACGATGGGGTATACGGCCGGTAAGACGGCGAGGATAAATGTACAGGCTACCGTTCCGTATACCATACAGTGGTTGGACGCTTCCGGAAATCCTACAGGGCCGGCAGTATCTGGCGTTGGGGCGTCGCTTACCGGAAACGGTAATTTTACGGTATCCATAGGTCGTGACTCCGGAGCTTCGGATACGGTGTCTTATCTGTCGTTTACTACCGTCAAAGACAATCGTACGGAACAGAATGTCACCTCTAAACTGCGCGTTACCGGCGGACAGTGGATGTTGGATATTACCGTGACGCAAGAGAATCCGAGCCGTTATAAGAACAGGGTGATCCGGGTACTTTCTGTACACGAGATAGGTTCACTGGGAACGAGTACGCCTTCCGGAACGAGCGGAATGGCATTGCGCCGGATTCTCGCCAATACGAAGAACTTTTCGCCTACGGGTACGGTAGTGATAGGCGGTTTCGCTTTTTCGGAGGTATCCACTTCCGAGATGCAGACGACCGACAAGGATATATCCAACAGTGTGAAGCAGATAATAAATGCACAGGATGTCATTTACCTGACTTACAATACACCCATATCGGACGACATGGCGCAGACGGTACTCGCGTGGTTGCGTGCCGACTCCCGTCGCGTGTTGATAGTCGGGACCGATACGGAAACGACCAATGCCAAGTTGAGAGCCTATCTGACGTCGGACGGTACATGGAAATATTATGCATCCAACAATATAGGCGGAGCTTTCAAGCGTGCCGCACAGACCGATGCCAACAAACGTTTCTTCACCTCGCCGTTCGGACAGGTATCCGAGACGGCTACCGTTTCGCGTGCCGATAACTATGCCGGCTATTCTGCCGATTATCCGTCGACCGTTACGCCTTTGCTCGTCAGCAATGTCGCAGGGCAGGAAAAGACGCTTATAATAGGCATTAACAAGAGCAGCCGTATTATTTATCATGGGGACGCCAACCTCAACCAATCGGGCAGCCTGAGTTCGCAGGCCAACAATAACGGGACTGTTACGTCGGATTTCGACCGGTTGACGGCTAATATGTGGGCGTGGATAGTGGAGCAGGTATGCCAGAACTGAGGTGCGTATTCGTGCATCGGCGTCCGGCGGATATAGGAACGTTGCGTTCCATAAATTTCAGACGATGAAAAGAACTTTTGTATACGGGATTATTTGCGCTTTGTGTTTTGCCGTGGGGCAAAGCGCCGAGGGTTATGCACAGAAAATGGACTGTGTCGAACGGGCGTTGCCTTGGCTTACGGTAAAGACCAATGCGCTTTATTGGGCTACAGCGTCGTTTAATGCCGGTCTGGAGGTCGGATTGGAACGTCGGACGACTTTCGAGGTTACCGGTGCCTACAATCCGTGGACATTCGGAGACAATAGAAAATTAAAGTTCTGGTCGGTGCAACCCGAAGTACGTTTCTGGCCGGACAAGCGGTTTTCGGGGCATTTCGTGGGCGCTAACTTCGTATATTCCGTATTCAATGTCGGCGGTATAAGGTTTCTCGGCATGGGTGATCGTCGCTATGAAGGAGAGCTTTTCGGGGTCGGGTTGTCTTACGGTTATATGTGGAATATAGGCGAACGCTGGCATATAGAGGCGACTGTAGGGATTGGATATGTCAATATGGATTACGACAGTTACGTATGGAAACGGTGCGGGGATTTTCTCGGCAGCTTCGAGCGAAATTATTTCGGCCCTACCAAAATAGGCGTGTCATTCAGTTATACGATTCTTTAAATACTTTCGTGTCGCATGTTCCGGTAGAAGTAATATTTGCGGGTGTTGGAAAATTATAGGCTCGACATATTTAAATATGCCGAGCCTATAATTATATGTATTTCCGTATCTGGTTATTCCTGCGGCGAACATTGTCCGTCGAGCATCTGTTCCTTTGTCGGATTGTAGCCGCACTCGGACACTGTCCATTCGCCCGTCATTTTCTCTACGGCCTGACGCAGCGGACTGAAGTCCGATAACCGGTCGCAGTTGCGAATGTTTATGTCGTGCAAGACAGACTCCAACCCGTCGAATGCCGATATGTCTGTAAGGTATTTGCAGTATTCGATTCCGAGATTGCCGTTACCTTTGCCTATCGTTTTCAGATTTTCGAGTCCGGTCAACGATTCCAATGCCGTACTTCCTGAGTTTTCATAGCCGTAAATACCGAAGTCGCCTGCAATGGTTTCGAGATTTTCCAGACCTTTGAATGATTTCAGAGACTCGAGTTCGGTCGTGTCGGATCCGGTTGTCGCCATTAATACTTCGATCGAGAAATTGCCGCCTATGGATTTCAGATTATCGAGTCCGTCGAATGATTCGAGCTTACCGAGCGAAGTGCCGAGTCCGTTGTTCGACATTATTATGAAATCGCCGCCTATTTTTTCCAGACTCTCCAGACCTGCGAACGACGTCAGCGATTCAAAGGAATTTATGCTTCCGCTGATATCGTTTTCCGTATCTACGGCGAATGACCTGATTTCAAAATTTCCTCCTATCTCTTTCAGTGTATTAAGTCCGTTGAACGATTGCAGCGCATTGAACGACCTGTATGCATCTATCCGGAAGTCGCCTGCAATGGTTTCCAGATTCTCCAGTCCTTCGAATGAAACCAGTGAGCTGAATGACGGATATTTGGAGGAGCGGGGCAGGTATTGCATTATGAAGTCTCCTCCGATGGATTTCAGTCCGTCGAGGCCTTTGAAAGTCTTCAGGGAGTTCATGGAGCCGTGGAACGGGATGTCCAGTATGAAACTTTTTCCTATGGTTTCGAGATTTTCCAATCCTTCGAAAGATACGAGCGAGTTGAAATAGTCGGATAAATACACTTCACCGCCTATGGTTCTGAGGCTGTTCAGTCCTTGGAATGATTCTATTTGAACGCAAGTGTGTCCTATTATGAAATCTCCGGCAATACTTTCGAGATTTTCGAGACCTTCGAAAGATTTCAATGATCCGAATATGGGTGTCGATAGCGTATTGCCATTCAGTTCGAATCCTCCGCCTATGGTTTTGAGGCTGTTCAGTCCGGCGAATGATTCCAGAGCGAATACCCTGTCTTTTCCTGTGTCTATAGCAGACGACAGTGTGGTGATTTTAAAACTGCCGCCGATGCTTTCGAGACCTTCGAGACCTTCGAAAGATTTCACATGCTCTATGGTTTCTTCTATCAGGAAGTCGCCGCCGATCGTTTGCAGGCTTTCGAGTCCCTTGAATGAGTCGAATGATTCGAACGGCGTATAATCGTGCTTAAAGTTATATGAAGGATAGTTAAGCTCTTTCGCACATGCCATTCTGAAATTGCCTGCTATGCTTGTGAGGTTTTCCAGCCCTTCGAACGATTTCAAGGCCGTTGCCGATTCGTATATTTCGAAGTCGCCGCCGATAGTACGCAGGCTGTTCAGTCCGTTGAAAGACTCTATCTTATCGGCCTTGACTATGAGGTCGCCGCCTATTTCCGCCAGATTGCCGAGTCCGGTCAGGGAGACACATTCCGGCAGGTCGAGCATCAGATTGCCGGAAACTTTAATGATAAGGTTTTCGAGTTTTGCAAGAGATGTTATCTCGGAGCCGGATATGGTGAGATTGCCGACGATAGTTTTTGTGCCGGCTTCATACAGCGCCTCGATATCGGCTTCGCTTTTCAGTTCTATGTCGCCTTCGCTTAATCCGTTGATTTCTTGTGTTATGGTGAATTTGTCGCTGAGACTGCCGTTACGGTCTTTGACTGTTATCGTGGCGCTCCGTTCCTCCGTTTCGGAAGGATTGGCCGCTATTTCGAGAGTGATCCTATCCTCGCGCTGATCGTCGATTTCGGTGATCCATTTTTGTGCGTCGGCCGGAATCATGACGTCGTATGCGACATTGGTACGGAGATCCACCGTTACTGTTTCACCTTTGAAACCCACCCTTATGTCGCGTTTCTGCAATATAAGCGCGTCCCCTTCGGCCTGATATACCGTGATAGTTTCTGAGGTATTTTCTCCGACTAACTTTATCTGTCCGGTTCTCTGGCTTGCCGATGTGTTTTTGGATACGTTAAAAGTCCTCGTCCTGCTGTCGAGCGAACGTGTGGCTACTTCCGTGATCCATGAATCGTATATTCTGACCTGATAGTCTGTATTGTATTTCAGCTCTACCGAGAACTCTCCTCCCTGTTTAGGTATTTCGAATTTGTCTTTGGATGCTATTATGGCATCTTTCCCTTTCTGCGTTACCATGACGGTCTTAGTCCGGTCGCCGGCAGTTATGGTCAGTATGGCGTTCCTGTCTTCCGGATTTTGATTCTCGGATACTTTTACACTGATATTGCTTTCCGCTGCATTGCCTTCTGACGGCGAGACCGTCAGCCAGTCGGCATCTAACGTCATCTTCCATTCGGTATTGCTCGCTACTATTATCCTTTGTCCTGTTCTTTCGGCGGCCGTAAAAACGAGTTCTTCAGGGGATACTGCAATCACGGATTCGGGTTGCGGCGGCCGTTGCCCTGCATTCGGGTCCGTACAGGCGAAGCACAGCAGCATGCCTGTTACGATGAGTAGTAGTCGTTTCATGATTTGTAATGTTTTATAGTGTTCGATATATGGTTATTATTGGGCAGTAGGTTGTGATAATGTATCTACATGCAAATGTAAGTTTATTTATAATATTTTTATTGTGCTATAGTGAATGAACAGTTGAATTTGTCGATGAAAACAACTGTATATTTTGTTTGTGGTGATAAACGGTATGATTGCTTAGATATTTGCTATTTGAAAATCTGATTCTGGCATGTGTTCTCGGTTAATATCAGGTAAACAGTCGAGGTGTGTCGTGACGATATCGAGCGGTTTCGTGAGTGTTTTGCAACCCGATATATCGTTCCGTAATCTCTGAAAATGGCCTGCGGCGTTTCCGGATGCGGGTTTTATTGACGTATTGCGTATTTTTGCGGAATCGTATATGCCGGTTGTCCGAGGTGTTTTGTAGTTTTACGGCGTTCGGGTTTGCAGACAAAAGCCGGGAGACCTATTGGTTGTACCCGAAGCGTTGCCGGTTATGGTTGTTTTTAAAGTTGTTAGAAGCGAATACATTGCAGAGTCGATATGAAGAAAGCAAACAGTTCCGCGAAGTCGTTTTCTGGTCAGAAGACCGTTTATTCGGTTTTGTTCGCCATTAGTTTCGCCCATCTGCTCAACGACATGATGCAATCGGTCATTCCGGCAGTCTATCCGTTGCTGAAGGAGAAATTCGATTTTTCGTTCGCGCAAATAGGCGTCATTACATTGGTTTTCCAGTTGACATCGTCGCTTCTGCAACCCGTGGCGGGACTTTATGCAGATATGCATCCGAGACCCTACTCGCTGGCGGCGGGAATGTGTTTCACGCTCGTCGGATTGCTGGTACTTGCGGTGGCGCCCGCTTTCGGCTACATTCTGGTGGCTGTCGGTCTGATAGGATGCGGCTCTTCGGTTTTTCATCCTGAGTCTTCGCGTGTGGCGCAACTCGCTTCGGGTGGCCGCAAAGGGTTGGCGCAGTCCATATTTCAGGTGGGCGGCAATGCCGGAAGCGCTATGGGACCGTTGCTCGCCGCGCTTGTCATCATTCCGTTCGGGCAAGGCTCTATCGGTTGGTTTGCCCTTACCGCCCTGCTCGCTATTTTCGTGCTCGTCCGTATCGGTAACTGGTATAAACGCAGATTGCATATTATGGCGCGCCGCCCCGTTTCATCCATAGTTGCCGCAGCGCCGCCTCTCCCGAAAAGCAAGATACGCATGGCGCTCTTTATTCTCGGAGTGCTGGTCTTTTCCAAATACTTCTACATCGCTTCGATGACCAATTACTTTACATTTTTCCTTATGGATAAGTTCGGGGTGTCGGTGCAGGAGTCGCAATACTGTCTTTTCGCATTTCTGGCTGCTTCGGCTGCCGGAACGCTTTTCGGCGGTCCGCTGGGCGACCGTATCGGACGCAAATATGTGATATGGGGTTCGATACTCGGAGCGGCTCCGTTTACGTTGCTGTTGCCCTATACGGGACTGGCGATGACAATCGTGTTGTCCGTAATAATAGGCCTTGTTATTTCGTCGGCTTTCTCTGCAATCCTCGTCTATGCTACCGATCTGATGCCGGACAAGGTCGGCATGATCGCCGGAGTATTCTTCGGATTGATGTTCGGACTGGGTGGTCTCGGCTCGGCATTCTTCGGTTGGCTGGCCGACCGGACGAGTATAGAATTTATCTTCCAGATCAGTACGTTACTGCCTTTGCTGGGTATCGTAGCGGGCTTTTTGCCGAATATAGACAAATTCGTACGGACGGAATGATTTGGTAATACTTAATGTATAGGTACCGTATTGCAGGCATCTGTGGGTATCGGATAAAAAAAGCAGTTGACTCTATGTCAACTGCTTGATCTTGCGTGGTGCCACCAGGAATCGAACCGGGGACACAAGGATTTTCAGTCCTTTGCTCTACCATCTGAGCTATGGCACCATTCGGTTATCTTTTGCGAGTGCAAAGATAGATATAAAAATCTTATCTCCAAATTATGAGTCGGAAAAATGGTGCGCTTTTGATGATAATATGTCGTTTAGATTCGTCCGATATGGAGGTCGTGCTGGGATAACTATTTGTATACATATGTGTTATGCGGGCTGTATGACCGTATGGAAGTTACGCCGGGAAAAGTCGTGTGGACGTTACCTCGGATGAAATATTGTTTCGGTCTTTGCCAAAGACAGTTTGTCTGCAACGGAAGTTTGTTGGGTAAGATTCAGTTTTTTAGTGTATTCGGGGAACTATTGTAAGGCAGATGCCTCAGACGCGGAAAAATAGGGCGATTCGGTTACGAACTAACCTAAAAATTGTATATTTGCAAGAAGTTTGGGCGATCGGTGTCGTCCATGAGAAGCGGCGGAATATCGTTGTCTTGCGACGGTTTGAAATCTGTCTAGGCAAGATGTACAACGGCATACAGGTCGTTGTCGGAGTCGGATAGCGGTATTCTCGGCCAAGCGATTGCGGGCGGTGCGGAGTGTTGCGCTCTTTGTAAACCGGTCGTATATAGCGGGGCGTTGCCGGAGGCGGAGAATGAACGTGTCTTATGAATCGTATACGTCGTGTGGCGTTGTTGCAATATAGCCGGAGACGGGGTGTTTGAGAAAGAACAGTCCCGTTGCCGGAGCGGAGTTTTAAGTTAACATCAGTATGAAAGTAGCTTTAGCCCAGTTGAATTACACTATCGGTGATTTTGAGTCGAATAAGGTTAAGATCATAAATGCCATAAACAGGGCGAAGGCCGATGGCGCCGATATGGCCGTTTTTGCCGAAGAGGCTGTCAGCGGGGCTCCTGCCTACGGGTTGCTCGACAGGGTGACTTTTCTGGAGGCGAGTGAGGACGCATTGATCGAGATAGCTTCTTTCTGCGACGATATAACGGTGATCGTGGGATTGCCGATAATGAATGACTGTAAGACTTTCAGTGCTGCGGCTGTCATACATAATAGAAAGATAATCAGGTATGTAACGCGAAAAAATATCTATCAGCGCGAGGATGTGGGTTTCATTTCGTCCGGCAGCGGAAGCGAGATAGTCGTCATAAACGGGAAACGTATCGCCGTCGTGGTGGGGGAAGATGCGCTTTGCTGCGATGAATATTCGAGCGTGGTAGACCTCGTCGTGAATATACACTCCAGCAAATATGCTCGCCAGAGGATAGAGAAACGTTACGACAAGTTGTCGCAGTTCGCGTTCCAGTTGGGTGCCGATTATCTGACTGTGAATCTTGTGGGCGGCAGTACGGATATAATATACGACGGGTCGTCCGCCGTATTCAATTCCAAAGGCGAGCCGCTCGCGTTGCTGGCCAGTTTCGAAGAGGATTACGCAGTGGTAGATCTGGATAATGCCCGGCCCGTGGAGATTCCTTACCAGAACAAGACGGCCAATGTGTATCGGGCGATAAAACTCGGCTTGTCGGACTTTTTCTTTAAGAACGGTTATCGCAGCGCTTGTCTCGGACTTTCTGGCGGTATAGATTCGGCTGTCGTTGCCGCTGTTGCGGCCGAGGTGCTCGGTCCGGAGAATGTGCATGTTCTGCTGATGCCGTCGCAGTTTTCGAGCGATCATTCCGTTGACGATGCGCTCGAAATGGTGCGCAATCTCGGCCTTAGACATGATATAGTCTCTATAACAGATGTTTATACCCAGATACTCGATGTGTTGTCTCCGGTATTCGGCGACGATACCGATTTCGGCGTTACGGAGGAGAATATACAGGCGCGTATAAGAAGCGTATTGCTCATGGCCTTGTCCAATAAATTCGGGCATGTCCTGCTGAATACCACGAACAAGAGCGAACTCGCTCTGGGGTGGTATACGCTTTACGGCGACAGTGTCGGAATGTTAAGCGTTTTGGGTGACGTTTATAAGAGCGAAGTGTTCGATATAGCCCATTGGATCAACCGAGACAGGGAGATAATTCCGGAAAACATAATACGTAAGGCGCCGTCGGCAGAGTTGCGTCCGGAACAGAAGGATACGGATTACCTGCCGCCTTACGACGAGACCGATTCTATAATCTATCGGATGATCGAGGAGCGTCAGACACTGGAGGAGATTATAAATGCCGGTTACGATCCGGATGTGGTGTTGAAAATTGCGGGGATGATCCGTAAGAACGAGCCGAAACGCTTCCAGTTCTGCCCGATATTGCGTGTGGCGACGAGTACTTTCGGCGTTAACAGGAAAATGCCGCTGACCAGCCGGTGCCGTTATTGAGGCGCCCGCGGGGGAATAAATCGGAACGGACGTGGAGATGCCTATAGAACATAAGGGAGAAGTGGTCTTCGTAGAGGGCGACCGTATAGACATACGGATGACTGTCGAGGGGGCTTGTGCGTCGTGTAAGGCTGCCAAGGCGTGCGGTATGGGCGACAGCGAGGACAAGATAGTGTCGCTGCTGACGGCTACGGCCGGTCATTATGCCGTAGGCGACGAAGTGATGGTCTCCATAGAGAAACGTATGGGCATACGTGCGGCGACTTTCGCTTACATATATCCTTTCTTTTTGATGCTGGCGGTGTTGTTCGTAATGTTCGGACTGAAGTTTTCCGAAACGGTGGCCGGACTTTCCGCTTTGGGATCGCTGGCGTTGTATTATCTGGTTTTGTACTTTTTCCGTCATCGCATAGAGAAAGAGATAGTGTTCAAGATACGACCGGCATTTCCGGATATAGATTGATATGACGGATAATTGACTCCGATGTTACTTACGAGGCGAATTTATCAGACCATATATTTTTTGTCATCCCTGTTACCGAGATTGCGTAACGGGATTTTTTTATGAAAAAATATGCTGTCCGAAACGTAAACGATCATTATTGCGGAATTTTTGCTAATTTAGTGTCAATTTGTAGTGCATGACTGTTTGTCGGACCTGCGTTAAACGGATACAGAATGGGGACTTTAGGTTACACTATATTGACTCTCAGTGTGCTGGGAGTATTGTGCGCCATGATTCTATACGTTGTGGCACGTAAATTCAGAGTGTATGAAGATCCGCGTATTGACGACGTGGAAAAGATGTTGCCCGGTGCTAACTGTGGCGGTTGCGGTTATGCGGGCTGTCGTCAGTTTGCCACGGAACTCGTCAAGTCGGACGATATTTCGTCGTTGTTCTGTCCTGTGGGCGGCGAGGCCGTAATGAAGCGTGTTGGCGAGTATCTCGGCAAGTCCGCTCCTGAAAGGGAGCCGATGGTCGCCGTGTTGAGATGTAACGGTACGTGTGCCAACCGTCCGCGCGGCAATGTGTACGACGGCGCCCGGTCGTGTGCCGTGGAGGCTTCGTTGTATGCCGGGGAGACGGCATGTCCGTTCGGCTGTCTCGGTAAAGGGGATTGTGTCGCGGTCTGCGCTTTCGATGCTTTGCATATGGATCCTCAGACGGGATTACCCGTAGTGGATCAGGAAAAGTGTACCGCTTGCGGAGCATGTGTGCGGACATGTCCTAAGTCGCTGTTCGAATTGCGCAAGAAAGGACCTCGCGGATTGCGTGTGTATGTGTCTTGCATGAACAGGGATAAAGGTGCCGTTGCGCGTAAAAGTTGTTCCGTAGCCTGCATAGGTTGCGGCAAATGCGTTAAGGCTTGCCCGTTCGATGCTATTACATTGCAGAATAATCTGGCTTATATAGATTTCAATAAATGCAAACTCTGCCGTAAGTGTGTGCCGGAGTGTCCTACCGGTGCCATATGGGCCGTGAATTTCCCGCAGTTGAAGCCGGTCCAGACAGAAAAAGCAGCTGCGGCAGACGATGCGCAGAGCTGAATGCAGGCCTGTCCGTCAGACAGGTTTTTACAGATAGAGAATACCATATTCCAGAGATATGTTGAAGACGTTTCCGATAGGCGGTATACATCCGCCGGAGAATAAGATAAGCCGCGAGTGCCGTATCGAGACGATGCCTGTGCCGGCCAGTGTGACCATACCTCTTTCGCAACATATCGGCGCACCTGCCGAGCCTGTGGTCACGAAAGGTGACCGGGTGCTTACGGGACAGCTCATCGGTCGTGGGAACGGATTCGTGTCGAGTAACGTACACTCTTCGGTGACTGGAATCGTGACAGCGGTGGATACCTATCTCGACGGCTCCGGTAACCGTAAGCGCGGCATTACGATACAGGCGGAGGAGGTGGACGAGTGGGCTGTCGGAATAGATAACTCTCCGGAGGTTGTGCATACGTGCGACCTCTCTCCGCGGGAGATAATCTCCAAGGTTGCCGATGCCGGTGTCGTAGGAATGGGAGGCGCCACTTTTCCGACGCATGTTAAGATGACCGTTCCGGACGGCCGCAAGGTCGATACGTTGATTATAAACGGCGTGGAGTGCGAGCCTTATCTTACCGACGACTATCGGGTTATGATCGAGCGCGGCGAGGAGATGCTTATAGGGGCATGGATCATTGCCAAGGCTATCGGTGTGCAACGTATAATAATAGGTATAGAGGCCAATAAGCCCGAAGCCGTCGAACGTCTTGCGGCGTTGGCCGGAGGTGTGGCCGCAGGAATCGAGGTGACTCCGCTCAGGGTAAGGTATCCGCAGGGTAGCGAGAAACATCTGATAGCGGCTCTTACGTCGCGTCAGGTGCCGAGCGGGGGCCTGCCCGTAGACGTGGGGGTCATAGTCCAGAACGTAGGTACCGCGCTGGCGGTGTACGAAGCGGTACAGAAGAATAAACCGTTGATCGAAAGGGTTGTGACTGTAACCGGGCATTCGCTGCCGAGACAGGCCAACGTTTCGGTTCGTATCGGTACGAGCGTCTCGGAACTGTTGGAATATTGCGGAGGCTTGCCGGACGATACCGGTAAGGTGATAGCCGGAGGCCCCATGATGGGAAAGGCAATGTCCAATTTGGACACGCCCGTGATAAAAGGTTTGTCGGCCGTACTCGTTATGCCGCAGCAGGAGTCGTTGCGCAGAGTGGAACAGCCCTGTATAAGATGCGCCAAGTGCGTGAGCGTCTGCCCTATGGGGTTGGAGCCTTATCTGATCAGCCGCCTGTCGCGCAGGGCCGTGTGGGACGAGGCCGAAATCCATAACATAACGGATTGCATAGAGTGCGGGTCGTGTTCGTGGCAATGCCCGTCGTCGATACCGTTGCTCGATTTTATCCGTATAGGAAAGAGCGAAGTGCTGAAACTAAGGCGCTCGCGTAAATAGCCGGGCGGCAGGTATAATGTCGCTGTCGTGGCGTAGACGTTTTTGCGGGACCATGCGTAGGAGGGACAACCTTTATTCGTGGGGAGTTGTGCTATAGAAGCGTGGCGGGTTTCAGCGGATACGTGGTCGCGAAAGACTGTTTTGAAATGATAACAGATGCCGGTCGAGGCCGGTGCAAGATACGGGAAGACATATATGGAGGATCGTAAATTGATAGTTTCGCCGTCGCCGCATATTTACGGGGCGCAGAGTACCTCGCGTCTGATGCTCGACGTGGCGATAGCTCTTTTGCCGGCTTTGGCTGTTTCGATATGGGTATTCGGAATAGACGCCCTGTTGGTTACCGTCGTATCGGTAGGCAGTTGCGTATTGTTCGAATATCTGATTCAGCGTTTCCTGCTGCGCGGGCCGCTGACTGTCAACAACTGGTCGGCCATAGTTACCGGTATGTTGCTCGCATTCAATTTGCCGTCGTCGATACCGTTGTGGATAGTCGTTATCGGTGCGCTCGTTGCGATAGGCGTCGGAAAGATGACGTTCGGCGGATTGGGCAAAAATCCTTTCAATCCCGCACTCGTGGGACGTGTATTCCTGTTGTTGTCGTTTCCGGTTGCGATGACCACTTTCCCCGTCGTCGCTGACGCTGCTACGGGGGCGACACCTCTGTCGGCCATGAAAGGCGCCCTTGCCAGCGGAATGACCGTGCCGGAAGCGATGGCTATGTTTTCGTACGATGATCTCGTCATAGGTTTCAAGAGCGGCTCGTTCGGTGAGGTGTCGGCTGTGGCGTTGTTGCTGGGTTTTGCGTGGTTGTTGTACCGCAGGGTTATAACGTGGCGTATCCCTGTTTACGTACTCGGAACCGTAATTCTGTTTACTGGCATACTGTGGGCGGTGGATCCGCAGCAATATATGAGTCCGGTTTTCCATGTATTGACGGGCGGCGTGCTTCTCGGAGCGATATTCATGGCGACGGACTACGTCACTTCGCCGATGACAGGCCGCGGTATGTTGATATACGGTATGGGTATCGGTGTGATTACCGTACTCATAAGGATATGGGGATCGTATCCGGAGGGCATGTCTTTCGCGATTTTGATAATGAACGCTTTCGTGCCCCTGATAGACAAGTATGTGAAGCCGCGTCGTTTCGGAGCGGTCAAGGTAAAGAAAGCTAAAGCCTGATAGTCTATGAAGAGTTCTTTGCTTAATATGGTCGTCGTATTGCTTTGCATCACAGCCGTCACATCGGCGGCGGTAGGGCTGGTGTATAGTGTGACCGAGCAGCCGATAGCCGCGGCCAAGGCGCAGAAAAAAGTGGCGGCTTTGGCTAAGGTATTGCCGGAGTTCGACAATGCGCCGGTTGAGGAGATGCAGGCTGTTGCTATGGACGGCGATACGGTGCGTGTATACACGGCGCGTCGCGGCGGCGAGATCGTGGGATATGCGGTGGAGAGTTTTACCAATTCTGGTTTCAGCGGACTGATAAGGCTTATGGCCGGTTTCGATCCGCAAGGAAATATAGTAGGCATATCCGTGCTCGAACAGGCGGAGACGCCCGGATTGGGCGCGAAGATAGCCGACGAGGTGAATCCTGTGAAGACGAGTTTTATCGGACGGAATCCTGCGGAACTTAAAATGTCAGTGAAAAAGGACGGAGGCGATATAGATGCCATAACCGCGTCGACAATATCTTCGAGAGCTTACGTGCAGGCTGTCAATAGGGCTTACGGAGCTTTTCTTAAAGTGAGCGGCGGCGATATGTCGACTTGGGATTCATCCAGCGGAGCTACGGCGTCGGCAAAGTCGTCGCATGACGCTGATTCAGGAACGACGGATACGGCATCCGGAGCTACGACGGTTGTCGGCGCATCCGACGCTTCGAGCGGAGCTACCGTAACCGGGGGTAGTGATGCGTCTACGGGTGCGACTTCCGCAGTTTGTTCTGAAAATGCGTCTGAGGCTAATTCGGCAATGAGTGTCGGCGCATCCGACACTTCGAGCGGAGCTACCGTAACCGG
>CANTVF010000014.1 GCA_947852905.1 uncultured Tidjanibacter sp.
CGGCGGCTTTCAACGAATACGAGCCTTTCGGACGTTTCGAGCAGGAATACAGCTATAATAAGTTCCAAAACGTGACACTCCCCGAAGCGAAAAACAAGTTCCTATTCAACGGAAAGGAAGAGTTCTATAACAATGCGAAACCTATCCTAAACTTCGGCGCGAGAATGTACGACCCGACTATTGCAAGGTGGAACTCGGTAGAGCCGTTGGCAGAATGGTATGAAGAGGACAGTCCGTACAATTTTTGTTTGAATAATCCAACCTCCATGATAGATCCATACGGATTGAATCCGGAAGAATCTTCGTCAGGTTTGTGGGGACGCGTGCCCGGAGGATATTGGGCCGGATGGATATGTTTTATCGATCCTATAGAAGTAGTTGCTACGCCTATAATCCGAGAACGTCCATTAGATTTAGTTGTAGACAACAGTAAAGATCCTCGTGATTTCCAATGGACAAAAGCTATTTATAATATAGGCGGATTAGGTTATGGGGCAGCAAGTACTGTCGGAGATTCCGCTGCCATAGTAGGCTCTGTTTTGGAAACACAAAAAGCATCAATACGACTTACAAATGGAATTGCAAATGGAAATAAATTTAGTCCGAAGTTTTACAAAAGCGGTTGGGGCGGCGGTAGTAAGGCCAGAATTAAAACATACCGTTTTAAGAATATTGGAACCAATCTATCAAAATTAAGCAACAAATTGGGATGGATTAGTCTTATTCCGGCAGGCGCACAATTACTTGTAGGTATCAGCAATAAAAATCAAAAACAGATAGTATCCAGTTTGGTTACTATTGGTACGATTGGGATAGGACTTGCAGTTACCGGATTGCCGGGTATTCTTATTGCCATTGCGGGTTCATATATCATGAATAAAAGTCTGGATTGGTTCTATGACTAATATATTTTTATTATTTAAAACAGAATAATAATCACTAACTAACAGGCATTAAAAGTTTTTTAATGCCTGTTTTAACATTATTATAATACAATGATAAAAGAACAAATCTTCGAATTACTTTGTTATTGTCAATACAAAATTGTATCCGGATTAAATCATTTTCAATCAAACTACGGACACCCGAATATACACCGTAATTTAGGAAGCGCCAGTGAAATGACCAACCAAATAATGGCATTAAATACTTGCGCAATTATTAACTTTATTTTAACTCCATTTTTTATACACACACCAGAAAGCACGATCAGCATAATAATGTTTTCTGTACTATTAGTAGTATATATTTTTTCTGAAATCATAATATGGAAAACCAAGTTCAATGAAAAAAAATATCTTAAATTCAAAGAAAAATACAAAAATGAAAAACACAAGAAAACCAAAGGTTTTATAATATTTTTGCTAATAATAGAAAGTTTCTCAATATGGATATTCTCGATGCTTGTATTCACCCACTACTACTTTTAATTACAATTGCTTAGCATAACTTCAACAGACTCTCAGTTGCGAATCTAAAACAATCGTTACACTACATATAATTATATGTTGACATGAAATGTACAAAACCTAAAAACTTGATTCTAAGATCATTATTTATTATCAATCAATATTATAGGATTATTAATCCAATATCATAATTGGACAAGTACAGATCAATAATTTTCAAAAATCATATACAACAATACACATAGAGTATCGCGAAATAATATATATTTGTGGAATAACAAAAAAGTTTATATCCATCATTATCTTAAACTTCGTATCAAAGGACGACAGAAAAAAATATAATCAGACGAAAACCCAGCTAAATCCAAATAACAAAAAATATCGGGACTCAATTTGTCTTGTCTTTTTAATATTCACAGACGAAATGTCACAGTCACAAAGGATTAAAACTAAAATTAAATCGTCAAAAATAGCGCAGTTCACCTATTACATATTATTATATATATCTCTGATATAAAACCTATACAACTTAATCCGAACAACAAGTACGCAATGACGAGAAATATTCATAATGCCTCAATGTGCGTAGCGATAATTTTAATGTTTAATCCGGCAACAATAATATTATTACTACTGACTCCACTCTTCTTAAATGTAGACAACAATCTCATCTTAGAAATTATTGCATTAATAATCATAATTACAACAGGCATCGCAGCATATATATTCAACAGTATCCTCGACTTCAATGAAGAAAAACATAAAGAATTAGATAAGAAATACAAAAATGAGAAACACAAGACACTGAAAAGCATTGCTATATATTTTCACGCAATGCTCAGCATCATAATATTTATACTTGCCTCAGCCATATTCTCACACAACCTCTCCTATTTATGGAGTATATTAACTCAATCCAACTGACAATAGCCATACAGATATCCCAATATATCCTATACACAACTAAGCTATCTACCTATAAACCAATCTCAATCCACTGAGAGCTTTCGTATTTTACACAATAATGAAAGAACAAATCTTCGAATTACTTTGTTATTGCCAATACAAAATTGTATCCGGATTAAATCATTTTCAATCAAACTACGGACACCCGAATATACACCGTAATTTAGGAAGCGCCAGTGAAATGACCAACCAAATAATGGCATTAAATACTTGCGCAATTATTAACTTTATTTTAATGCCATTCTTTATACACACACGAGAATATACGATCATCATTATAAGAATATCTGTACTATTAGTAGTATATATCTTTTCTGAAATCATAATATGGAAAACTAAGTTCAATGAAAAAAAATATCTTAAATTCAAACAAAAATATAAAAACGAAAAACACAAGATAGCCAAAGGCTTCATAATTTTCTTACTAATAATAGAAAGTTTATCAATATGGCTATTCTCAATGTTTATATTTCCATATTAACTTTTTTAAACCGACTCATCGTCTAAACTCTCAAATACCGTTATGACAATCCTTACGAATTCGAGTATAAAGACCTCGAAGTAGAGACCTCCGAGTGGCTGGCGGTAAATATGGTCTCCGCAGACACGAAATGGCGAAAGCGGCTTACGAAGGATACCGACAAAGGTTTTGATCCAATAGACTATTAACAAAACATCGCTATGACTAAACTATTAATCATCATCACATGTACTTGCATTTACTTGTCTTACGGTTGCTCGTCATGGAAACGAACATTAGCTTCGAGCGGAGGGGCGGATCAAGCTATAGAGAACGCCATTACGGACTTCATGCATACGTCTAAAAAATTATTAAAAGACGACGAAGTATTTAACATAGAGATAGATACTCTTGACAATGACATTATTAATGTCAGAATATTAGGCATGAATTATTTACCGCAACTATTAGATCCCGAAAAGGATATCATAGGAAAACATGATTGGTCATTTCCTACTAAATATACAATCAAAAATGGGAAACTGTTTTATTGGTATGATCCTAATTATGTAATAACACAAGAGATTATGGATATAATGCTCGCATACGATCAAATATATTACATGAGATGGGAATATGATTTTCCGGACATGCTATCTAATGATTTTCAAGATGCTGCAAAATATTTCTTTTATAGATATGACTTAACATGTTATAAAAAGATAGAAAGTCACATAATGTCTCCTACTCCGGAACTTAAGTGCAAACAAAAGCCAAAAGAGAAACCGCAAAAATCAAACTTCCCGAAACTGTTACCATATTAAGTTGCCCCCAACATAACCACAATACTTTTCACTGAGCGGAGACTGATTTGTCTCCGCTTTTTTTATTAAATTTGTGAATAGTGTGGCGACAGCTACGCAGCAAAAGACTGTCACATATCTCGCGGACGGAACGAAAGCGATCGACACGACCATAGAAAACGGCGCCGCGAAATACTCGGCTAAACTCGGTTCTTTGATATACGAATACGGAATTTCAAAAAGCAAATTCAAAACGAATTTTGAAAACGGTACGATTTCCTTCGACGAGATGACTGGACAGCACGAAGTGTTGCGATATTTCAAAGACCACCTCGGAAGCGTCAGGGTAATCATGCAGAACGGACGTCCGGCGGCTTTCAACGAATACGAGCCTTTCGGACGTTTCGAGCAGGAATACAGCTACAATAAGTTCCAAAACGTAACACTCCCCGCTGCGAAGAACAAGTTCATGTTCAACGGAAAGGAAGAGTTCTATAACAATGCGAAACCTATCCTGAACTTCGGCGCGAGAATGTACGACCCGACTATTGCAAGGTGGAACTCAATAGACCCGTTGGCGTTTTTGTTCCAAAATCATAGTCAATACAATTATTGTTTCAACAACCCGATAAATTACACAGACCCATCAGGCATGAATCCTCAAGAAGATGAGATTGAAATACTCACAGAAATTAAGCCTATTATTGTAACAGCAGATCGAATCCGACCAAGCGTTTCGAGACCAGTATCAATACTATCATTACCAAGAAAAGTAACAGTAAACAGGGCTATATATAAAATTGCACATCTAGGTATAGGAGGAAGTAGAAACGACAAAGAACCTGAAAACCAGGATTACCCTCATTATAATTGGAGTAATTATAAAACACCTCAAGAACAAGCACAAGCAATAATAGATATGCTCATCAATACCCAAAATTGGGATTACGTTGATGTACGTAAATATTTTGATAATTTTCCATCAATGGGGAATGGTGTTGTTTTCAGAAATGTCACTGTAGTAATAAATGGCAAACCAATCACTATAAGACATATGGACATAGCCATCTGGAATGAAATTATATTGGCGAGGTATCCTTTTTCCCCAACAGTAAATGACCTCACCATAAGGCGTTATCGACTTTATAATTATGATCGTCCATACAAAAACCATGGAGCAATGGGAATAAGTATGAATCTAAGGAATAGAGATGATGCCATAGCTATTGACATTTTAGAATCAATCTTATATCCGCCACAACAATGAAAAAATTAGTAATAATCGCCAGCTTGGGAGTAATTATAGTAATTATTGCCACATATATAGCTATATTAGCCAACAATTACCATAAAGCCGTGACATACATCAATGATCATGTAAGGTATACTGGAAATTTTGCAGTATTGTACACCGACTTTTTCGACAAATATGGCGAATATCCTATATCTACGGAAGAGGCTCTGAACGACTTTCGTAATGAATTCGGACTGTCGCACGAAGAGGCATTACAATACAGCCTCTGGTGGTCTACGGATCCTTTCGATCGCGAAGGGCAACTTATATCATACATACCGCTATACGACAGAAATTCCGGTAAACGAGAATCATTCATACTACTAAGTACAGGACCTGACGGGAGACTAAATGCTAATATTTCACCACAGGATACCGTTTTCGCGGATTGTTGGTGGGAAAAGTTACCTGTGTACAACTACTTCGAGTATGCGTTATTTCAAGACTACATACAAAAATGTACTATTTTAAAGGCGGCTGATCCGAATAGATTCCATGACATACCCGATCCGGATTTGAAAACAATGATGAAATTCAACCCGAAATATTATTTCGGAGACAAGGATTACGTAATACAGGTAATAGGTATTCCTGTACATGAAAATTACTAGAAAAACTGTAATAATAATCAATTATATATCGCCCCCAACATAAACATAATAATTTATTCACTGAGCGGAGACTGATTTGTCTCCGCTTTTTTATTAAATTTGTGAATAGTGTGACGACAAGCACCCGGCAAAGGCATGTAACCTATATTGCACCCTCAATTAAGTGCTTACAATAATCCAGCTTTCAAAACAGCCCCCAAACAAGCATCGAAAGGTATGCAGGGAATCAAAATATAGTATTCAAATATAATGGTGATATATATATGCCAAAACAGATTAAAGAACAATTAGAAAGACAAAAACAATGAAAACCAAGAAACTAAAATTTGTAGCAATGTTAGCAATGACAACATTGTGCATGGCATTTACCCCTCCTCCTGACATGACAGGAATATATGAAAATCATACAAGTGGATACCCAAGTGCATTAATATTGTACTCTGATTCTACATTCGCAGAACCCATATTATTCAGTCAGTTAATGGGAAATGTATTGCAGGGTACATGGAAACATGTCGGAGACTCTCTGATACTCAACGAACCATATCGACCTGTAATGGACGATGAAGAATTTGAAAAGTCCTTATCAGAGTACTCAGACAGTACCGCAAACTGGCTAAGAGACATTAGGGCACAAGAAGAAGAGGAGGCAAAGAAAGTATATCCAAAAATAACCAAATACAAGATTATAGACGAAACCCATTTACAGGACGAATACGATTTGATATACACAAAAGTAGATTCATTGAGATTATCGAAATTTTGCGAAAATGATCCACAGATCCAAGAAGCCCTGCAAAAGAGATACGACGAACAAACCCCAACAACAAAATAAACTAACTTGATCATTTTCCCCGCCGGTAACCGGCGGGGATTTTTATTATCAGTACACTTATCGTTGAAATTATTTTTAAATTTACTATATTCATCAAATGAAAATCCCTATATCACAAAGAAACAATGAAAAAATTCAAATTATTAATTGTGTCGCTATCGCTGATAACGATATTATGTATGGCACTCGTTACACCTCCTAACACAACGGATATAACCGGAACATACGAATATCGTGGAAATCACTGGGCTGCATTTATACTCTATGCAGATTCTACATTCATTCGACCACAATTAATCGAAATAGTCGGAGTTCCTGAAGTATATAAAGGCACATGGACTATTATTGGTGACACATTAATTATGACTGACAGTTTCCAACCAGAACGATATGCAAAAGAATATCTTACAAAATCAGATACTATAATAATATCTGAACGTATAGATTCATTGATGTATGCCGTAATAGAAATGGAACGAAAAAACCCTTTAAAGACAAAATACAAAATAATTGACCAAAACACATTAATCAATAAATACAATGAAATATACACAAGAATCGACACATTGATATTGCCTAAAATATTTTATGAACATCCATTAATGCAAAAAAACAAATAAAAAATACCCGGAGGATAAACCTCCGGGTATTTTTATTTACACCACGGTTTCTTAAATTTGTTATCGGGTATGGCTACAGCCATACGGCAAAGGTTTGTAAAATATCTCGCAGATGAAACGAAAATGCAGGATTCCGACAATGAAATAACTTATAAAATCTTTAATATCGGAAGTCGAAACTTCAAAAAGTAAGTTAATACCTGCATTCATTCTAATTACAATTTCTTCGCATAACTTCAACAGACTCTAAGTTGCGAATCCAAAACAATCGTTACATTACATCGATTATACGACGACATGAAATGTACAGAACCGAAAAAACTTGACATTATCAAACCATTATCAATCAATATCATAGGATTATCAATCCAATATCCTAATTGGGCGAGTATATAAATACGGTTTCTCCGTCACTCCCGGTAATCACAATCCGGAAGAAGTCCTACAATACACAAGAGATATCGCGAAACAATATATATTCGGAGGAATAACAACAGAGCTATTAATATCCATAATCGTCTTAGTCCTCGTATCCAAAGACGACAGGAAAGATAAAACGCGACAAGGCGACCATCTCATCAGTCTAAATAACAGAGATACCGCGATTTAACCCATTCAGCTATTTCTGTATTCATAGGATGAAGAAATATCGCAGTCACAAAATCGAAGCGTCCGAAACATCCGATGATTTATTACCGGCAATTTTACAGTATATCCGGCTCAAGCATAATTTTTTTTCGTACCTTTGTCGACAAAGAACACAAGAGGGGTGTCCTGCCGCTGGCGCAGGGCTGAGATCATACCCTATGAACCTGATGCGGGTAATACTGCCGTAGGAACTTGTTCATAGTCCGTAAGCGTCGATGACCTGTTTTGCTCCATATAAAGGGGCGACGCCGCTCTTGCAAATACGGAAAAGCCATGACAATTTATCTGAATCACGCCCCCGTCGCCATGCCCGACGGCGCTACCGTAGCCGACGCACTCGCACATGAAGGCATTCCGGCACAAGGGACCGCCGTAGCCATAGGCGACCGCGTGATACCGCGCGCGCAATGGAGCGAATACGTTTTGCAGGACGAAACATACCTAACGGTCATACGCGCCGTATGCGGAGGGTGACGCCATGAAAATCATAGTCATAACCCCCGAAGAGATATACGACGGAGAGGAAAAGCTCATCGCGACGGTACTGTCGACCGGAGCCGACCGTGTGCACTTACGCAAGCCGCATGCTACGGCCGAACAGACTTCCGCGCTGATAGAACGTATACCTCCGTCGCTGCGGGCGCGTATTTCGCTGCACGACCACCACGCACTCGCCGAACGCTACGGCATAGGTGGCATACACCTCAACGGACGCAATCCCGTACCGCCCGAAGGCTTCAGCGGCAAGATCAGCCGTTCCTGCCACTCGATAGGCGAATTGCGCGATTGCGACGGATACGACTACATGTTCCTGAGTCCCATATTCGACAGCATATCCAAAAAGGGATATGCGTCGGCTTTCTCCGCCGAAGAACTCGGCAAAGCGCGCGACGTGATTGCGGAACGTACAGTCGCACTCGGAGGCATACGTCCGGAGCATCTGCCCTATCTCGCCGACGCAGGCTTCGTCGGGGCGGCGTTCCTCGGATACGTATGGCAAACCCGCGAACAGAAAGATGTCGTCTCGCGCATGGAAGAGATAATGCGGTATTGCGGAAACCTGTCATAGGAAGTTCGAGGTACGGCACCGCCGAAGGCTGCCACATGAAAGAAAACACAATTTAAACCATAATAGAAACCAATGCTTCAATTCATCACACACCGCAACGACCGTTACGACGAAGTCGCAGGAGCCGAAGCGGTATTGCGCGGAGGATGCCGCTGGATACAGCTCCGCATGAAAGAAGCCGACGACAAGGATATAATCGCAGCAGGACGTGCCATACGCCGCTTGTGCGACATGTACGGAGCGACGTTCATTCTCGACGATCGCGTCGAACTGGTCGGGGCCACGGGTGCCGACGGCGTACATCTCGGCAAAAACGACACTCCGCCGGACGAGGCGCGTTATGCGCTGGGACGCAAAGCAATAATAGGCTCCACGGCCAATACGTTCGAAGACATAGACCGTGCCGCATTGCTCGGCGCCGACTACATAGGTCTCGGCCCGTTCCGCTTTACCGAGACGAAAAAACGCCTTAGTCCCATACTCGGCGCCGAAGGGTATTCCGCCATAATGTCCCGCTGCCGCAAAGAGGGCATCGACCTGCCCGTAGTAGCCATCGGCGGCATCACGGCGGAGGACATACCAGCGCTCATGGAAACGGGTATCAGCGGAATAGCCGTATCGGGAGCGCTGCTAAATGCCCCCGACCCCACGGCCGAAACCGGAAAAATGATGGAAATAATCAACCGATATAAAAAATGAATGAACTTGTAATCGGAGGCCGCACATTCACTTCGCGCCTCTTTGTAGGTACGGGCAAGTTCCCGTCCAACGAAATCATGGCACGCGCCATAGCTGCATCGGGCACGCAAATGGTCACCGTCGCCATGAAACGCATAGACATGGGCAACCGTGAAGACGACATGTTGCGTCACATCACGGCTCCGGGCATACAACTGTTGCCCAATACGTCGGGAGTACGCGACGCCAAAGAGGCCGTACTCGCAGCACAGCTCTCCCGCGAAGCGTTCGGTACGGACTTCATAAAACTGGAGATACACCCCGATCCGCGCTACCTGTTCCCCGACCCGGTGGAGACTCTGCGCGCTACCGAGGAACTCGCAAAAATGGGATTCGTCGTACTCCCCTACATACAGGCCGACCCGGTACTCTGCAAAAGGCTCGAAGAGGCGGGCGCTGCTACCGTGATGCCGCTCGCAGCCCCTATAGGATCCAACAAAGGGCTCGTCACCCGCGACCTGCTGCGCATAATCATCGAACAGAGCAACGTCCCCGTAGTGGTGGATGCCGGACTCGGCGCGCCGTCTCATGCCGCCGAAGCCATGGAAATGGGCGCCGATGCCGTTCTCGTCAACACGGCCATAGCCGTAGCGGGCGATCCGGAACGCATGGCCACGGCTTTCGCAAAAGCCGTCGAGGCAGGACGCGAAGCCTACGAAGCCGGTCTCGGCACACAGTCGATAAGCGCTCAGGCAAGCAGTCCGCTGACATCTTTTCTCGACTAAAACGCAAAGAACATGTTTTCGGAAGAATTAGCGAAATATTCATGGAAGGAGACCACCGAGCAGATCATGTCCAAACGTCCGGCGGACGTCGAGGCTGCGCTCGGACGCGAACACCTCTCCATAGACGACTTCATGGCGCTGGTCTCGCCCGCGGCCGCAGCCTATCTTGAACCCATGGCACAACTGAGCCGCCGCTATACGCAGGAGAGATTCGGCAAGACCATATCCATGTACGTCCCGTTGTACATAACCAATTCATGTATCAACCACTGCGTGTACTGCGGTTTCAACCATAACAACCCTATAGCACGCATCATACTCCGCGACGAGGAGATCGTCAACGAATGCAAGGCTATCCGCGAACTGGCGCCGTTCGAAAATCTCCTGATAGTTACAGGCGAGAATCCGCGCGACGCAGGTGTGGACTATATCGAGAACGCCCTCAGGCTGGCGCGCCCCTATTTCAACAACCTTACGATAGAGGTCATGCCGCTCAAAACGGAAGATTACGCCCGGCTTACGCACTCCGGTCTCAACGGCGTGGTATGTTTTCAGGAGACCTATAACCGCGAACGCTACAACGTATACCACCCCAAGGGCATGAAAGCCAACTTCGAGTGGCGCGTGAACGGCTTCGACCGCATGGGACAGGCCGGAGTACACAAGATAGGCATGGGCATCCTTATCGGCCTCGAAGACTGGCGCACGGACGTCACCATGATGGCACGCCACCTGCAATATCTGCGCAAACGCTACTGGAAAACACGCTACAGCGTCAACTTCCCGCGCATGTGTCCGTCGGAAGGCCATTTCACCCCGAACGTGATAATGTCAGACAAGGAACTCGCCCAGTTGACGTTCGCCTACCGTATTTTCGACCACGACGTAGACCTGTCGTTCTCCACGCGCGAGACGCCGTGGTTCCGCAACCATATAGCCACGCTCGGAGCAACGTCCATGAGTGCCGGCTCTAAAACCGATCCGGGAGGCTACTACACCTACCCCAGTTCGCTGGCACAATTCGACGTGACCGATCCGCGTACCCCGCACGAAGTGGCCGACGATATACGCGCTCTGGGATACGAGGTGGTCTGGAAAGACTGGGACAAGATATTCGACTGACACGACCATGCGCCCCGAAGAACGTTATGCAAGACAGATCGCCCTGCCGGAGATAGGTGCGGAAGGACAACGCCGGTTGTCCGGATCGTCCGTACTCATTGTCGGCGCAGGCGGTCTCGGCTCCCCGGCAGCACTCTATCTTACGGCAGCGGGCATAGGCCGCATCGGACTGGCGGATGCCGACCGCGTAAGCGAATCCAACCTGCAACGACAGGTACTCTACCGCGAAGCCGACATAGACAGACCGAAAACGGAAGCCGCAGCCGAAAGGCTCCACGCGCTTTCGGGCGATACCGTAATAGAGACATACGACGAAGAACTCACTCCGGAAAACGGTGCTGAAATGATAGCCCGGTACGACATAGTAGTGGAATGCAGCGACAACTTCGCAACACGCTACACTGTGGACGATCTGTGCCTGACGGCCGGAAAACCGTGGGTTTACGGCTCTATAGGCGCGTTTTCTGGACAGGCGTCGCTGTTCACGCCCCGCTGCCGGACACGATACGCCGATCTTTATCCAGACAGGGAATCGCTCTCGGCCGCGCCGCGCTCGTCAGGCGGGGTGCTCGGCCCCGTTCCGGGCATCATAGGTGCTGTGCAGGCTGCCGAGACCGTCAAATGGCTCGTAGGATTCGGCACCACGCTCGAAGGGCGTCTGTTCACGATAGACGTCGCGACAATGCAGTGCCGCACATTCGAACTCTGATGCGGCAAAACCGCCGACAGTCACACATCCAGACAGTATGGCCGACAGTAAGCAACTAAAAAAAGTAATAACGAATAACGTAAATAATGGGAAAAGGATTTGACGAATACGCATCTCTGTACGATGCGTGGTTCCTCGACAACCGCAACGTACTCTACTCGGAGGTAAATCTCGTAGCCAGTTGTCTGCGCGACGCCGGACGTATTCTCTCGGTAGGCTGCGGCAGCGGACTGTTCGAGTCTATAATGGCAAAGGAATACGGCATCACCGTCTCCGACGGCATCGAGCCTTCCACCGGTATGGCGGAAATAGCCCGAAAACGCGGCATGAATGTGACGATAGCCACGGCCGAAGAAGCCGACTTCGGAAACGGTGAATACGACACTCTGCTGTTCAACGGAACGCCGAGTTACATAGGCGACCTGCAAACGGTACTCCACAAGGCATATGCCGCACTCCGGCACGGCGGACGCGTGGTACTCATAGACGTACCCAAAGAGAGCGGTTACGGTACGCTCTACAACCTCGCCATGGCTCTCGGTACGTGGGATCACCCGCTGCTCGAAGGGTGCCACCCGCGCGACCCATATCCTATAGAGTTCGTCAAGGTGGCCAACTGGCGCACCACGGCCGAAAAGGTAGAGATGCTCGAACGCGCCGGATTCACGGACATGTCGTTCGCCCAGACGCTCACACGTCATCCGCTCTATTCCGACAACGCCGAGGAACAACCACGCGAAGGTTACGATTCGGGAGACTACGTTGCCGTCACCGCATTCAAAAAATAGATACCGCGCCATGACCGACGGAAAATGGAGTTCGCAGGCTTGGGAAGCCGCCGAACACATATATAAGGAGATACTCCGCCACCCTTTCGTGGAAGGACTCGTTACCGGACGTCTTGACCGCAAACGATTCCAGTTCTACGTCCGGCAGGACGCGCTCTATCTTCGCCACTACGCAAAACGGCTGCTCAACGTAGCCATACGGCTCGAAGACAAAAGCCAGATGGACGACTTCATAATGTTCGCTTCGCAGGGGGTACACATGGAAGAGACGTTGCATGCGGGATTTCTCGCCGGAGAACCGATCCCGGACGACAGCGCCATGACGCCGTCATGCCTTCTCTACACTTCGGTGCTGGACGCACAGGCCACCGAGCCGGTCGAAATAATAGCCGCATCGGTGTTGCCGTGTTTCTGGATATACCATATGGTAGGTACCCACATACATTCGCTGTACGACCCTGCGACCAATCCATACAGGGCGTGGATCGAACAGTATGCCGACGAGGAGTTCGCACGCTGGACCCGCCGTGCATGCGAGATATGCGATTCGCTGGCCGAAAAAGCCACCGAAGATACGCGTCGCCGCATGACCGACATTTTCGTGCGATGCACCAAAATGGAATGGCTGTTCTGGGACAGCGCATGGAACCTCGAAAAATGGAAAATATAGTTTAATTCCGGAACAAATGGACTGCAAGAAACATTACCACAGGGCGCTCACCATAGCCGGGAGCGATCCCAGCGGCGGCGCCGGGCTTCAGGCCGACCTCAAGACATTCGCGGCATGCGGCTGTTACGGCGCATCGGCCGTGGTAGCCGTAGTGGACGAAAATACTGTAGGAGTAACCGGCGTACACCCTATACCGGTCGATTTCGTCACAGGACAGATCAAATCTGTACTCGACGACATAGGCGCCGATGCGATCAAAATCGGTATGCTCCACTCCTCCGAACTGATTCTCGCCGTTCGCGACACGCTGCAACGATACGACATACGCAACATTGTCCTCGATCCGGTCATGGTGGCCACATCGGGCGACCGTCTGCTTCTCGAAGAGGCCATAGACACCCTAAAACAGGAACTCATACCGATGGCGCGCGTCATAACACCGAACATACCGGAAGCCGAAATACTTCTCGGCAGGGAAATAAGCCGTCAGGAGGAGTTGCCGGAACTGGCCGCAGAACTCAGCGCCCGTTACCGCACGTCGGTACTGCTGAAGGCCGGACACCTGCACGACGACAAACTGGTGGACGTATTCCATAATGCAGAGACCGGACGCAGCACGCTCCTCGCATCGCCGCGTATGAATACCGTCAACACTCACGGTACCGGCTGCACGCTATCGTCTGCCGTAGCCGCCCACCTCGCCCGCGGCTATGAACTCGACGATGCCGTAATAGCAGGCAAAGAATACATACGCAAAGCCATAGAGGCCGGCGCCGAATACGAGATAGGCCACGGACACGGCCCCGTACACCACTTCCATGCATTCTGGGAATAGGCGGCGTAACCTCTCCCTCACATAACAACGCCCGACCGGTACGCATCCGGCCGGGCGTTATCTTTGGCACCCGTTTTGCACCGTTACACTTGCGACAGGCACGCACGGAAGGCGACCTCCCCGTAACGAATACATTTCCGATCCCGACCGGAAAATACTGATAAATCAACTTAACGAACAATAAAAAGAAAGGATCACTATGGCTTTACACAAAACAACACAGCGCAATTCGGAAAGCGTCTACGACGCATATGCTCAGTACGCGGCCGACCGCAACATACCGAAATTCGAAATTCCGGAAAATCCGCACTCTCCGGAGATCATCACCGACCTCATCCTCGACGAACTACTTCTGGATGGCAACGCGAAACAGAATCTTTCGACATTCTGCCAGACTTACGCCGATCCGTACATACGTCGTATCATGGACGCCTGTATAGACAAGAACATGATCGACAAGGACGAATACCCGCAAACAGCGGAGATAGAAAACCGCTGTGTACACATACTCGCCGATCTGTGGCATTCGCCTGACAGCAAGACCACAATAGGATGTTCGACTACCGGATCGAGCGAAGCGGCGATGCTCGGCGGTCTCGCCATGAAATGGCGTTGGCGCAAACAGCGCGAGAAGGCCGGCAAACCTGCCGATAAACCCAACCTCATCACCGGTCCCGTACAGATATGCTGGCACAAGTTCGCCCGTTATTTCGACGTCGAACTCCGGGAGATTCCCATGGAACACGGCCGTCTGCTCATGACGCCCGAAGAGGTCATAAAACGCATAGACGAAAATACCATAGGCGTAGTCCCCACGCTCGGCGTCACATTCACCCTGCAGTATGAAAATGTCAAGGCCGTAAGCGACGCGCTGGACGAATACCAGGAAAAGACCGGACTCGACATCCCTATACACGTGGACGGCGCCAGCGGAGCCTTTCTCGCCCCGTTCATACAGCAAGACCTCGTATGGGATTTCAGACTTCCGAGGGTAAAATCTATAAATGCCTCCGGACACAAATTCGGTCTTTCGCCTCTGGGCGTAGGCTGGGTGGTATGGCGCGAAGAAAGCGATCTGCCCGAAGAACTCGTCTTCAACGTAAACTATCTTGGAGGACAGATGCCGACTTTCGCACTCAACTTCTCGCGTCCCGGCGGACAGATCGTGGCACAATACTACAATTTCCTGCGCAACGGCCGCAACGGTTACGCGCGCATACACTCCGAATGCCGCGACCACGGCATATACATTGCCAGAGAAGTGGCCAAAACAGGTCTCTTCGATATCCTGTACGACGGATCGGACGGCATACCCGGAGCCGCATGGACTATCAAGAAAGGTATCGATCCGGGATTCAACCTGTTCGACCTTTCAGACAGGATGCGTTCGCGCGGCTGGCAGATAGCTTCGTATACGCTTCCGGCCAACTGCGAGGATATGGTAATCCAACGCGTACTCATACGCCACGGCTTCAGCCACGACATGGCACAACTGCTGATCGACGACCTGAACAGGTCTATCGAATACTTCAAACACAATCCCGTCCGCGAGGGCCTTACCGAAAACCTGGCAGGAGGCTACCACCACTAATAGCATAATATTATGGCAAAAAACGATACGACGAAGCCGGGTGCACCACGAAAGTCCGCCGCACCCGGAAAGATGACGACATGGCAACTCGCGCTTATGACCGCTGCGGCGGTCATAAGCCTGCGCGGCCTGCCCATGATGGCACAGGAAGAACTGACCATGTTCTTCTATATACTCTTCGCTACGGTACTGTTCCTGATACCGGCATCTTTAGTAAGCGCCGAACTCGGCGCCGCATTCGCCGACAAAGGAGGAGGCGTCTACACATGGGTAAAAGAGGCGTTCGGCAAGAAAGCCGGCTTCACGGCCATATTTCTGCAATGGATACAGAATGTGGCATGGTACCCCATAGTCCTCGGATTCGCAGGAGCGGCCATAGCGTATACGATAGGCAAACCGGAATTAGCCTCCAACGGCAAGTTCATAGGCATCACCTCTATAGCGATATACTGGATCGCCACATTCTTCACTTTGAAAGGCAACTCGATAGTTACCAAAATAACGAGCCGCGGCTTCCTTATCGGCACCGTACTTCCGGGCATCATACTCGTGATACTGGCCGTAGTTTGGATAGCCGAGGGTAACCCGGTAGCGTTCAAGGATATACCCTCATCGGTAAGCGAAATCGTAACCGTTCAGGCCGGACACGCGCACCCGCGTATGTTCCCCCACCTTACCGGATTGAGCGACATAGCCTTTCTGGCAGGCATACTCCTGCTGTTCGCCGGAGTCGAAGTACAGGCCGTACACGCAGGGGAACTGCAAGCTCCGCAGAAACAGTATCCGCGCGCCATGTTTCTCGCGGCCGTAATATCGGTACTTCTGTTCACTCTCGGCGCACTGGCAGTGGCTATCATTACCCCGTATAACGACATAAGCCTGCAATCGGGACTTATGGAGACCTTTAAGTACGTTTTCACCCACTACCATATCGGGTGGCTCACTAACGTAGTCTCGCTACTCGTGGCCTTCGGCGCCATAGCGAGCGTCATGTCTTGGATCACAGGACCGAGCCGGGGACTTCTATGGACGGCACGCGACGGCGAACTCCCCGCATCCATGACCAAAACCAATAAAAACGGTGTACAAACCAATCTGCTCTACATTCAAGGCGCCATAGTAACGGTACTTTCCGGATTCTACATCTTCATGGACAACGTGAACGTGGCCTTCTTCCTGTTGAGCGCACTGACAGTCGGACTGTATATGATAATGTACATGCTGATGTATGCCGCCGGAATAAAACTGCGCATCACGCGTCCCGACCTACCACGGTCCTATAAAGTGCCGGGAGGTAAAACAGGCATGTGGCTGGTGGCCGGCATAGGCTTCCTCGCGGTACTCTTCTCGTTCATAGTGGCATTCTTCCCGCCCTCGCAGTTACCCGTAGGCAGTCCTGCAACCTATACGGCAATGGTGGCAGGAGGTACCGTAATTTTCGTGGCCATACCGCTCATAATAAGCAGCGTCATGGCACGGCGAAACAAAGCGACAGCTACAACAGTTACCGCTACCGCCAAGCAGGAAAAACGTACATCGTAAAATGTAGACGCATACTTATGGGACACAGCCTCACCGACCCGATACGAGAATACAAACGCACGGAAATATTTCCGGCCGAATGCCTCTCAGCCCGGTCCGACAATGCCGGTGAATGGCTGTTATACGATACGAATTTGAAAACGTAAAAATAAAAAGTAACCATTTCAAATATCACCGAAGCCCGCATAGTGGGCTTGCACACGCAAAATGGCGGGACCACAGATCCCGCCATTTCACATATCTACCCGTTCGACAACCTCTGCCATTCTATTCACGACCATTCTCAAAACCCCAGACTCGGATATTTTCATCTTGCCACATGCCGTACAAATTTGCATTTCCGACAGGCTGGATGTTTCCGAATGAATATGCCTCCAGTCACTTCTCGTAGAAGATTCCTATACCCCGCGTATACGACGGCACCCGATCAGACGCCACGTACCGGAAAGCTGCATTTGCCCGCTATTATAAACGCTGGCATGCCACGTATTTTGCTACGCCGAAATATGTACATTTCGCGAAAACGACACGGGAAAACCGTTCGCCACATAAACCATACCAACGCCCTACACACCGGCACAGACAAGATTAACCGTCATCCCGTCTACAACGCTACATCCAGAAAACACAACATACACATCGTAGGCAAAACAGCCGCTCCACAAGCCTCAATATCCCTGCGACGGCCATATTTCTCATGCCGCCACTTCTCCGGCGGATATTGATTTCCGGTGAGCAATACTACACCTCCGAATAAAGCGCTATTGCAACACTGTAGCCCCGACCGGCAATAACGATGCGACAAACGCATACGCACAAAAAGGCCGTTACCCACTCACCGGGATAACGGCCCTTTAGAAAAAACTCACCTTACTTATTTAGAAGCTTCTACAGAGGCTTTCCTAAACTCTTTCATAAGTTTTGAGATCTCCAAAGCTGCTTTACGCGCACGGGTACCGGCAGCCTTGTTGTTCTTCGTTAACTGCAGGTTTGCATTCTCCTGAAAGATCCCGATCTGTTCGTTGATTTTGTCTACTAATGTTTGCATAGCTTATAAAATTAATAATTTGGGTTTTGCATTTCTTCTAATGCAAATATAGACAAAAAAACGTATTCTCAAAGATTCGACCTTATTTTTTATAATAAAATCCCGAAGTATTCGTTACGTCTATTTATGTGTTTTATGTCCGTGCTTTTTCTTGCTGAATTTTTTCTTCAGCGACTTCACGAATTTGCGCCAACCGGTCGCCCCGTCGTCTTCATGACCGTAACCGTAGCCGTATCCATAACCATATCCGTAGCCATAGCCATAGCTCGAATTGTCTCGCGTATATGACTTGCCGGCACCGATATCGGTAATTATCACATTGAGGTTATGCAACGTCTTGCGATTGCTTAGAATATTGATCGCAGGCAGGTTTCGCTTAAGCGAACGACCGAGACGGACAGAGAATACCGTCATATCGGCGATACGGTTTACGAGCATAGTATCCGTCACCAGACCGATAGGCGCCGTATCGACAACAATATAGTCGTACATCTCTCGCAGTTCCGCAAACGTTTCGTTGATCCTCTCGCTCATCAGCAACTCGGCCGGATTGGGAGGAATTACGCCGACATACAATACATCTACATTGTACATGGCATCGTGGCTTATCAGCTTGTCGAGCGACTCCTCCTTGCGCACCAGGTAATTGACAAGCCCTTTCGACTGACTCCGACCGCTTATCTTCTCCGACAGGGAAGCCTTACGCAAATCAAGGTCCACCAACAGAACGCGTTTGCCGGCTATGCCAAGCGTCAAAGAAAGGTTTATGGAGACGAAACTCTTACCCTCACCCGGCATAGACGAGGTAACCATAATAACTTTGCCCCCTTGCGGCATCGTGAAATCCAAATTCGTACGTACCATACGGAACGCCTCCGTAACCACATCCCTACTATTCGGCGATACGATCTTATCATCGGTCATTTCCGAGGTCTTGGACGGTATAGCACCGATTATCGGCACGGTAAGAATATTTTCCACCTCGCTGATCTTTCCTATCCTGATGCGGAGCTGTTCGAGCAGATAGATAACGAGAACAGGGAACAAAAGGCCCACGATAAAAAACATGAACACTATCATGGTACGGTGCGGAGATACGTGTTTTATCTCCACCAGAGCCGGGTCTATGACTTTGGCTATAGGAGCCGTAGCTACCATTGTCAATGCGGTTTCTTCGCGTTTGTTGAGCAGGTATGCGTAAAGTGCGGCCTTGATCTCCTGATTACGCTCTATGGAAACAGTCTCGCGTTCCAGATAAGGTATGTTGCTGACCTTGTTAGACAGTTGGGCGAGCTGCTTTTCGAGCGACTGCTGTTGTATGCGCAACGAGCTGTAGACATTGTCCACGGAGTGTTTCAGCGACTCCCTCATGGAGAATATCTGAGTATTCATCTCCCGAATTATGGGATTGTCGTCAGAAGAATCTATGCCGAGACGCATTCTTTCGAGTACCAGCTCGTTGTACTTGCCGATAGCCGTCGCAAGCGAAGGATCGTTGATACCTATATTTACAGGCAACAGACCGATCTCGCCGGGCGTATCGAGTATCTCGCCTATGGCTGTCAACATGTCTATCTGAATGGCCGTTTCGAGCAACTTGTCCTCATATTCGGTCGTAGTCTTAAGCGCGAGTCCTGCCTCGGAGGGAATATCTACGGCAGAATTCTGACTCTTGAACTTCTCTATGGCCATATCCACATCCTCCAACTCGACACCCACGGTAGCCAGACGCTCGTCGATGAATTTCATGGTGGCACGCGCCGTCTCGCGCTTGCCTTCGATAGCGTCGATGTTGTAAACCTCTATGAGTTTGTTGGCTATGTCGGCAGCTTTCTCCGGCACCTGATCGGTCATCGAGACGTTCACTATGCTCGAATACTTCTGGGCTTGCGCCACACTGAGTTCTCGCAGATAACTCTCCGCTGCACGACGTACAGAAGTAACGGATATTTTCACATAATCCTTGCTTTCGGCAGCTTCCTCAAGGTCGAACGTAGTCCCCTTAGTCAACCTGAAAACACCGGGTTTCTCGAATATGGTTTCTCCGAAACGTCCCGTTATAGTCCTTTCGACCTTCTCCTTGGTATCGGGATCGCGGTAAACCAATTCCGCCGTATACTCGCTGTCGCCGGTCACCCTGACGCGCATGGTATAAGGTACGACAATGGTATCGGCAGTCAACAGTATTGGAGATTTCTCCTTGTACACCTGCTCTTCGCGGAAACGCGACTTGACCCTGTAAA
Organism: uncultured Tidjanibacter sp.; assembly: GCA_947852905.1. Taxonomy (GTDB): domain Bacteria; phylum Bacteroidota; class Bacteroidia; order Bacteroidales; family Rikenellaceae; genus Tidjanibacter. The sequence continues at coordinate 20,727 of CANTVF010000014.1, forward strand.
GTATATTGGCATCGAGGTCCTTTACCACCCTTTCCATAAGGGAACGCGAACCGATTATAAGCAGTTCGTTTTCCACACCGTCGTTCGAACGATACATCATCTTGTTGGGCATGAAGCCGGTAAGGTCGCTGTTCATCGAACGGTTGTATTGCTCGTCCACGAATATCATGGTCGACGAACGGTACATGTTAGGCTGCGAAAGCGTATACAGCACTCCTATGCCTACGAATACTATCGCCGAGAGGACAAACCAGTACCAATTGTAAACGACTACATCGAAGATATCCCTGAGAGTCAACGTCTTTTCGGTTTTCTCCTCGATAATCTCATTGTTCTGTTCGGTCATAGATACAAAAATATTTGAATGGTAAAAACCTTATTTCACACTGAAGATATAGAATACGAGCATCGCTATGGAACTTGCAAGCGACGTTAAGGAAGCTATCGCCGGCAAATTCAGCTTGAACGGCGAAGTCTCGCTCGCCTTTGCTTTGATAGGATCCACACATACCACATCGTTCTGCTGCAGATAGAAGTACGGCGAATCGAATATCTTTTTGGAACGCAGATCGAGACGACCTATCTGTCTTTCTCCGTTGTTTTCCCTGATTACAATAACGTTCTGCCTGTCACCGAATTCAGTCAAATCTCCGGCCATACTGAGAGCCTCGAATATGGACACGCGGTCGCTGGTGATCTTGAACGTACCGGGACGGTCCACCTCGCCCAATACCGTAATATTGAAATTGAGGAAGTTTATCGTAACAATAGGATCGGGCATATACGCCATGAGCCTCTCTTTCAGCATCTCGGCGAGTTCGTTACGCGTCATGCCAGCTACCTCCAACCTGCCGAGCGTAGGAAAATCTATACATCCGTTGATATCCACGGTATAACCCTCGAGCTCCTGCCTCTGGGCAGACTGCTGCGTAAGTGCGGACATCTGCGTCTTCACGCTGTAAAGGTTGAAAGGGGCGGCCAATTCCGACTTGGAAGAGGAAACCACTATGGACAACATGTCGCCCGGTTTGATAATATTGGTGTAGGTATTCATCGCCATGACTTCGTCGTCTACGGCATCTTGCAGATAGGCAATGTTTTTGGATGAGCCGCACGACAACATCACGACGGCGACGGCACACAAGCCCAAGATTTTCCTTAACATAATAAACGGTTAATGTATATGGGTTAATATCCTTAATTCAACGTATGTTACAGACTATTATACACAACGCGCGACCGCTTCCGAATATACGGACAGGTTACGACCTCACTCGCGGTCAAACACAAAGTCCATTCAGACGCGGCCGTATCACGACTGATTTATCAATAGGATACAAATATAAATCATTTTCCATGATTGACCAATACGGCATCGAATTAAAATATCGTTCATTTTCAAAGGGAATACACACCGCATTACAATTTACGCACCAACCGATCCATACAACGGTACAAACAATCAAAAGCACATACCACGCTCCCTATTCTGTCTTGTGCGAAATTTCGTACAATCATATCTGTAGAGGGATACCGCTGCCGTATGCCGACCTGCTGGCAACCATCTTCTGTACATAAAAAACGATACACACAAAAGAATAGTTACGATGATTGACTACGATAACAAGTTTATCCCTTTCATTTCGGCAGTTCCAATAGTAATACAAGCCAATTACCTATAGTTAAAACAGACATTCCGGCAGACTTATATTTTTGCGATAATCGATTTTTTGATATCTTCGCAAAAATGGTTCATACGTCTTCGACATGATAATAATATGTCATCAAACCGACTTCGCCAGATTTGGACATAACGTTTTCCGCATTGTAAGATTCATGTAACGCATGGATAATCAACAGTTAATGTTCCTGACGTTGTGGTTTGATGTAGAAGCAAGATGAGAAACAACGCGATAGACGGCGATGTACTCGTTACTGAGTTGTGGTTTGATGTAGAAGCAAGATGAGAAACAACTACAAAAAATGCGTAGGCGATCAGCGGTAAGTTGTGGTTTGATGTAGAAGCAAGATGAGAAACAACGAAAGAATGTATTTTAAAAGCATGGCATAGTTGTGGTTTGATGTAGAAGCAAGATGAGAAACAACGCAACTTTATAAAGTTTTTCAGCTTCGTAGTTGTGGTTTGATGTAGAAGCAAGATGAGAAACAACCGACCAAAAGGCCGACTGC
>CANTVF010000015.1 GCA_947852905.1 uncultured Tidjanibacter sp.
ATCGCTTTCGTTCCGTCCGCGAGATATGTGACAGTCTTTTGCTGCGTAGCTGTCGTCGCACTATTCACAAATTTAATAAAAAAAGCGGAGGCAAATCAGTCTCCGCTCTGTGAGTCAAGTATTATGTTTATGTTGGGGGTGATTTAAGGTCGGTTATTATCGCTTTGTCGTGTCCCTTTATATTCAGATATTGGTAATAGCGTTACTACAGTAGTGATCATATATGCAGACCTTGATTCTGGAGTTTTAGACAGAACTTCTATATACGGTTGGTCTTTCATCCATTCTTTTATAAAACCGTTACATATCGACCACATATATTGTTCCAATGGTGAGAAAGAGTCTTGCTCCTCGGGTGTGATCAGTTTGTATTTGCTGAATGAGCCTTTGTCTTGATACTTGCGATATGCAATAGACTGTAGTTCGGTGCTTTTTATGTTTACAATGGAATCCCCCGGATGATACCAGCTAGTAAAGTATATCTTAAAATGAAGTACGACAGTAATTGGTTTGGTTACTAAATCCGTGAAAAATGCTATGTTTTCTCTATTTGGCGTTATCATTAAAGGCGTTTTTCGCTCCTGAGCCTTACAAGTGGCGATTATGCCGGTTAATAAGACGATGAGGATAAGTAGTTTTTTCATAATACTTTTGGTTTATTGGTTGTCGTTCATGTATATTGGATCATAGTATTGCGGTAATATGGAATGTGTAATAGGTGATGATGGGACGTCGAATGTATCGTATAGTCCATTAGCGTTTACCATTGCACCTTCTTTGAAGTTTGTTACGGCTTGATTGAGCATATCATATGAAAACTCATATTGTGTTAAATATTCCATTGCAGTTTCGTATTTACGTCCTGCTTCATTAGTATCTCCCGTATTGTGTGTCATGCCGAAGCCGTCCCTGAAATCATGTTGCTGATCCCATAAATAACCTTGAACATTTCCGAAAACATATGCTTCGACCTCGGAAAGTATCGTTCTTAATTTTTGTCCATATTCGTTTTGCATACAATGAAACAATTCGTGAGCAAGCATTTCTATACAGTCTGAATCTACAGAATTGAATTCCTGTAGTATTATATTGACGTTGGTTTTTGATGTTTTATAAAAGCTGCCACTAGCTCTGGCATCTTTTTGCGGCATACTGCCCCCGACATATATGTTGTAGTTTACGGCAGACGATACCATTGTCTGTATTATATGTCTCATACCAGGGGTACTTTGAGTATACAATATATTCATTGCAGTTACTAGCAATCTTATATTCTCATTATTACCAGAATAAACCATGCAAGGATAGTATTGTATTTTTTCTTCTGTTCCGTCAGGTAATATGTCTATAATGTATATTGTTCTTCCGTCCGGGTCGATGTACATTATAGGTGAGTTTATACAGTATGCGTATGGCGAAACTTTGTGGTATTGTATCGCCATTGGGTCTACCGAGTTCCATCTAGCAATAGTCGGGTCGTACATTCTCGCGCCGAAGTTCAGGATAGGTTTCGCATTGTTATAGAACTCTTCCTTTCCGTTGAACATGAACTTGTTCTTCGCAGCGGGGAGTGTTACGTTTTGGAACTTATTGTAGCTGTATTCCTGCTCGAAACGTCCGAAAGGCTCGTATTCGTTGAAAGCCGCCGGACGTCCGTTCTGCATGATTACCCTGACGCTTCCGAGGTGGTCTTTGAAATATCGCAACACTTCGTGCTGTCCAGTCATCTCGTCGAAGGAAATCGTACCGTTTTCAAATTCCGTTTTGAATTTGCTTTGGGACGTTCCGTATTCGTATATCAAAGAACCGAGGTATGCCTTGTAATTAATTCCTGTTTCGGAGTCCAGCACTTTCGTTCCGTCGGCGAGCCATATGTAATGGAACTTTCTGTCCTGCGACGCCATACCCAATAACAAATTTAAGAAATAATTTCAACGATAAGTGTACTGATAATAAAAATCCCCGCCGGTTACCGGCGGGGAAAATGATCAAGTTAGTTTATTTTGTTGTTGGGGTTTGTTCGTCGTATCTCTTTTGCAGGGCTTCTTGGATCTGTGGATCATTTTCGCAAAATTTCGATAATCTCAATGAATCTACTTTTGTGTATATCAAATCGTATTCGTCCTGTAAATGGGTTTCGTCTATAATCTTGTATTTGGTTATTTTTGGATATACTTTCTTTGCCTCCTCTTCTTCTTGTGCCCTAATGTCTCTTAGCCAGTTTGCGGTACTGTCTGAGTACTCTGATAAGGACTTTTCAAATTCTTCATCGTCCATTACAGGTCGATATGGTTCGTTGAGTATCAGAGAGTCTCCGACATGTTTCCATGTACCCTGCAATACATTTCCCATTAACTGACTGAATAATATGGGTTCTGCGAATGTAGAATCAGAGTACAATATTAATGCACTTGGGTATCCACTTGTATGATTTTCATATATTCCTGTCATGTCAGGAGGAGAGGTAAATGCCATACACAATGTTGTCATTGCTAACATTGCTACAAATTTTAGTTTTTTGGCTTTCATTGTTTTTGGCTTTTTAATTGTTCTTTAATAATATCTCGGCATATATATTTTGCCCTGATATTTGAATACTATATTCTGATTTCCAGCATACCTTTCGATGCTTGTTTGGGGGCTATTTTGAAAGCTGGATTATTGTAAGCACTTAATTGAGGTTGCAATATAGGTTACATGCCTTTGCCGGGTGCCTGTCGCCGCACTATTCACAAATTTAATAAAAAAGCGGAGACAAATTTGTCTCCGCTCAGTGAATAAAGTATTGTGTTTATGTTGGGGGCAACTTAATATGGTAACAGTTTAGGAAAGTTGAACTTTTGCCGTTTCTCTTTTGGCTTTTGTTTGCACTTAAGTTTCGGAATATCAGCAATCCAACTACACTCTATCTTTTTATAACATGTAAGATTATATTTATCAAAGAAATATTGTGCAGATTTTTGTGCATCGTTTACGAATACGCTCGGAATATCCATTTCCCATCTCATGTAATATATTTGATCGTATGCGAGCATTACGTCTATTACTTCTTGTGTTATTACGATATTCGGATCGTACCAGTAAAATAGCTTACCGTTTTTTATGACATATTTAGTCGGAAACATTTTATAATGTTTTCCTAAGAGAACAGTGTTTGTAGGGATTGAATAGGGGAAGTAATTCATGCCTAATATTCTGACATTAATAATGTCGTTTTTAAGAGTATCTACGTTAACTATAAATACTTCGTCGTCTTTCAATAATTTTTTAGACGTATGCATGAAGTCCGTAATGGCGTTCTCTATAGCTTGATCCGCCCCTCCGCTCGAAGCTAATGTTCGTTTCCATGACGCGCAACTGCACGATAAGCATATGCAGATTATCGGAATGGCGATATATGTTAATGAGTTTCTCATATTGTGTGTCGTGTCGCGGAATGGTGCGTCTTTGTAATATGGGCGAAGCGTTTTCAACCGGCTATCACGCAGTCCATTTTCATGTCGTGCGGCTCGCACGGCAGTTCTGGTCTGAGCTGGTGGGCGTAGCATATACCGACTTTGGTCGCATTGAAACCGGGCGACGACAGGTATTTGTCGTAATATCCTTTGCCTCGGCCGAGACGTTCTCCGGAGGCGGTGAATGCCACGCCGGGTACTATTATCAGATCTATCTGCGCCGGTTCTGTCGGGGACTCGCCGGTGGGCTCCGTGATGCCGAACGCGCCTTTGTTCATGCCGGCGGGATCGTAGGGATAGAATTGCATGGTGTCGCCTTCGACACGCGGCAGCACGATGTTTTTCGTGCGGCACCAACGTGCGATCATCTCTTCCGTGGGTGGCTCGTCGGGTAGAGAACAGAACAATGCTACGGTGTGAGCGGTTTTGAACGCTTCGAGGCGTTCGGTCTGTGCGATGATGTTGTCGGCGGCGCAGCGGCGTTCTCCGGGCTGCATAGCTTTGTTGAGCGCCTTCATTTCGCGCCTTATTTCCGTTTTGGTCATGGTCGTGAGTTTTTTCCGTGATGCGGAAAACGATTTCTGCATCGTACAAAAGTAACGAAAACATTTCGTTGCAACGGAGTCGAGCCGCGTTTTGTTTCTACAGTTTCTTGTGTCTGGGGGAGGAGGCGTATAGGTAAGACGTTGCGGTGACATAAGGCTGCCGTTGTAAAGTTTTTTTCGGAGGTATTCCGTTTGACGGTCGTTATGTGCGGGAGTATCGGTTGACGACCGCTGGAAATTGCGTATATTTGTGAGTGACCGCAGCGGTCTCGATGTTCAGTTTAATCCGATGAAACCATGAAGTTCACGCTACTTTTCTATACCGACGGTTGGGAATCGGGACCTACGGTCGAGTTGGCGCATGTCCCGGCACCCGGCAGTGTCGTGTGGATACGTCCGCGACGTCGGGACGATGAGGACGGAGGCATGTATTATGTCGATAACGTCATGTACCCGGAACGGGGAATGGACGCTGAAGATACCGTTTATCTTTACGTGCGCCCTTATAACGGTTATATGGAGTACGGGCCGAAGACCGAGACAGACCGTATCGCCGAGCGGCTGGTCGCCTTGCAGGAGGAGTTGGCCGGACTGAAAGCCGGCATGGAGAAACTGGCCGAACGCAACGAACGTCTCGTGAATGAGGTGGTGCGTCTCAGAAGTGTTGCTGTGCGTAACGGCGAGACGGTAGCCGAACTCGGCGGTCAGCTCGTGCAGTCGGTGGACGCCATAGAGGATTGTCAGCAGGCTGCCGTAGAAAAGCTCGACGACATCGTTCTGGGCGTCAACAATCTTTCTTACGATTCCTGATAGTATGCGGCGACATTATTATCCGGTCGTATTTCCTGTTCCGGTCTGTTGTCGGTCACGGCAGGCGTGACGCATTTTCGCAACGAAGCGAGTTCTATAGCCGTATCGTTTCCGTTTTCGTATCGTACATGTCGGCTACCGTGATACGCGCGTCGGGCGTTCGGGCGGTGTCGCGGCGACGGCGGTGTATTTCCACCTGCACGTTGGGTTTGCGCATTGTCGGCGAATAACCGTCGAGCGTTATGGTTGTCGAGCAGCCGCCCTTCAGGTCGAGTTCTCCGGCTGTGACCGATATTTTACGGCGCCCGGACCGGAGCGTCAGCCGGTAGGTGCCTTCGGCGGCGGTAAGATCGCGGTTGTTGCGTATGGTAGCGACCGCCTGTCCGTCGCATATAGCTACCGATACCGTAACTGCATCTTCTGCTGATTCAGGTGCCGGAGTTCGGAACACTTCCGCCGGATCGAGGTCGTTGTTCCACTGGCCGTGTGCCTCCGGATAGAATACGGGTCGGGAAGGATCGGCATGGCGGAGTGCCATGTAACCCTCCTGAATGCAGAAACCGTTGGCTGCGGCATGTGCCGGAGAGTACATTACGACGGACGGGTGAAGGTGCGACGAACGGTACATGGAAAGTATGCGGTCGGTATAGCCGGCGAGCCATGTCGGATCGTTGCTCGGATTGCCGCCTACGCGCAAGTCGTCGGGATGCTCGGAGGTGTCGATGTCTGTCACGTCGCAGACGTACAGCCCTATCGAGTCGCACAATGCGTAGAGGTAGTCAGGTTGGGTGCGTCCGTCGGCTACTATGCAGTTGTATCCGGACGCTTTCAGTCGTGAGAGCTTCGAGGCCGTGAGGCCGCGGTTTTCATTGGCATTGTAACGTATCCCATACAGCGGTACTTCGGTGCCGTCTATAGTGAGATGTCCGTTTGCAAGTCCTGTTGCGCGGAATCCTATCCGGACGGCAATGTTTTCGCGGAAACGGCCTTCGTTCTGACTTCTGACCAACAGGGTGTACAGCGACGGCGTCTCGTGGTTCCATGGCAGAGGGTCGGGGATACGTGCCGTGAAACGTACCGTGTCGCGGCTTAACATTCCTGTGTTTATGGCTTTCTGGCCTGCCGACACCGTTTCGCCTGTCGGCGATATGAGTTCATAGTGGACGACGTATTCTTTGGGGTTGAGGAGCGTGCTTTGCATTATTACGTCGATGTCGGCGAAGCCCTCTTTATCCTCTATACCTGTCGAGGCGTATATGTCGTCTATTCGTACCGTCGGTTGCAGTATTATGTACGCTTCGCGGAATCCTTCGGCGGGATCGTGCGACATGGCATTTTCTATTTCGGCTGCCGCAGGTGAGGAGAATAGGATAATTTCCAGTGTGTTGTAGTCGGCGCGCGTCATGTCGGTGATTTCGAATTCCGAGCGGCCGCCTCCGGCCTGTACATAGCCTGCCGGTTGCCCGTTGGCCAATACGCAGAACGACGATGCGGCTCCTTCAATCCGCAGTATCACGCTCAGTTCGTTCCATGTGTAGTGTTTCTTGAAGCGTGCCGAGTAACGCATGCCGCCGTCTAACGTGTCGCGCGTCCATTGCGTTACGGGTATGACATATTGTGACCGGCCTTCGGCAGACAGGGCTTCTTCCCGCGATGGTGCCGGAATCAGCCGGCTGCGGGCGGGCAGTGCGTTTCCTGCGCGTATTGCCGACGGATTCATGGACATGGCGCGGTATTCTTCGGGCGTCTGGCTGATAGCCGGCGTAGTGCGGGCCAATACTGATGCCAGAATTATGGTCGTAATTATAATCAGTTTTTTCATACTATTCTTCAGTGACGCGGTGCGGCATTCCGCGGCGTCTGCCGGAAATCGTGCGGCAGCGGATGTGCGTAAATGCTGGTTTGTCGGCATGTTTTTCGTATCTTGGGCGAAGCCAAAGATGCTCCCGCTCGGCAAAATGTAAGTTGGCTTACTTTTGCTCTCGGCTTATTCGTATCTTTGCATGTCAGGCAAGCCGTTTGCCGGGGCTAAAAGTACGTTTTTTTCACGAGATATGGATAGTTATCCTGCGCTTAATTTGCCTCCCGTGAGGTTGCGCGGCAGACGTCGTGACGGCGGGGAATATGTGTGGGACGCTCTGAGGGGGTGTTGGTTGAAACTTACTCCGGAGGAGTGGGTGAGGCGTCATGTCGTGGGGTGGCTCATGGACCGCATGGAGGTACAACCTACGGGAATCGTGCAGGAATTTCCCGTGAGCCTCGGCGGGAGCGTGCAGCGTGCCGACATAGTGGTGGTGACGCCGTCCGGTACCCCTGTCATGCTTGTGGAATGCAAGGCGGCGAGCGTGACCGTCGATGCTTCAGTGTTGGATCAGGCCATGCGTTACAACAGTGTGGTGGGCGCGCGTTATATAATGATTACCAACGGCCTGAAGCACTATTTCTTCGTTACGTGGAACGGTGTGGATTATTCGCGTTTAGACAGTCTGCCGTCTCCGACAGACCTTTTGCTGTGAGCCGTAAGGCTGCCTTTTGTTTATTTTCCCGTTTCGGATGATTTCCGCTATTCGTTATAGTACGGTGTGGTGAGGCGGTTGGTGGCACCGTTTATATTTCCGGTGTCTTGTGTACGATTTCATGGGTAAGCCGGACATGGTCTGCATGTAATGCACTAAGAAATGACGGTATGTCATAACGGGCAATCTGCTGCGTCGCTATCGTGATTCGGACAAAGTCGGTTACTTGCCGTAAGCCGCTGTCGTCATTGCAATCGCTGCTTTGCATTTACTCGTTCTTACGAACCAGAAAGGGGTTGCGTCAAAACTTGGCGTTTTGACACAACCCCGACGGGTGTTATCGTTCGGAGTATGCACAGGGCATACCGTATGTCGAGCGCGTCAAAACACTCTGTTGAATCCTATGATATAAGTGGCTCCCGCTTTTTGCATCGTCGATTTGTTCAGCGGTATTTCGGCCATGGCTATGAGGTTGAAGCCTCCGCCGAGCGTTTTACCCACTATGGGCGACAGATACATGCTGAACTGTTTGTTGGTAATGTCGTATATGGGGCGCGGCTCGAGTACCATGAAAAATCCCGATTTGAAGAAATAGGCCATGAACAGCCTTACTGTAAATATGTTGGCATCCGGTAAACCTTTCGATTTGGCGAGCGTGAACGTATACTGAGGTTCTGCTGCAACGAAGAAACTCGGCGTCACGGTGAAAGCGTAGGTTACGGCCGCGGTCATCAGCATATGGCTGCCCATTCCGGCGGCTTGGGCTATGGAACGCGAGGCCGTAGGCAATACGACGTCTAACGAGCCTGCGAGCGCATGGCGTCCTTTCGTGTAGAATGAATTGAGTACGGCGAATTTAAGATCGCCGAATCCGGTGCGGAAACCTTCGCCGGGAATGGTGTTGGCCGACATGCTTTCGGCCTTTAGCTGGAAACTCCAGTTGTCGACACCGAATGTGGCGCTAAGACGGTTACGTATCAACGCATTGTCTGCCGGGCGGTCGAAAAACGTCGTCGAGAATCCGAAACGCGAAGTTATTCGCGTGGGGTCCACACCTGACTGGGTACGCACTTCGTCGATAGTTTCGGGGTGAGGCATCTCTTTTTGTTCCTGAGCCAGTGCCGTGAGCGAGATGCATGTCAGGACGATTGCAATGGTAAATAGTTTTTTCATAATCAGTATTTTTCGTGGTCGTACAATCGGGCTGCGACCCGTTTTTGCCGCAAACCTGTGCTGCGGTCGGGCAGCCTATATATTATTTTCTTGTGCAATAATTATTCCACAAGCGTAATTGTTTTCAGATAAATAATGCGTTTCGAAGCTGTCGGAACGTGTGTCGTTGGCGGCAAAGCGGCTGTGGGGTGTGGCGTAAGCGGCTTTTGCCGGTGGCGGGATGTCTTTGCAGCATGTTATCGGGCTTAAAAAAGGCCGGATCGTCATTTCGTGTAAAAAAAATTATTAAAAAAACAGTGTTGATAAATCGGGCTGTCCTGCATGTGTGAGTGCGATTTTGTGTGAAAATATTCAAAAATTTGCAGGGGGGGGGGTAAATATAATATTGAGTTAATAATTTGATAATTGGCGAAAATAATTTATATATTTGTATGTGCATGGAAGATCGATCGCTATGCTTGTATAGTTTAATGTTTAAAACCATTTAAATGAAATGGGCATGAAATTTTTTGCAAAGGCAGGCGGATCGTTGTTGGCGGTCTGTCTGATGTTGTCGGGTTGTACTACCGATGAAATCGTCGAACAATACGTGCGGTTGGACGAGACGACTTATTCTTTCCTGTGTAGTGGCAACGAGCCGCAGACCGTCAAGGTTAAGGCGTCCGGAGAATGGAACGTCGAAGTTTCCGCTTCGTGGATAGAGATCGTGGAGGAGACCGCCGAAGGCGTGGTAATCAATGTGACCGATAACGATCAGGAGGGCGAGCGCCACGGCGAACTTACATTCACATGCGGAGACGCATTGGAGGCGGTGAACGTGTATCAGCTCGGTAACGATGCCATGGAGTGGCGTTTCCGTTGGCCGTACGATTTCGATCTCGGTGCCGTTATTTCGCCTAACGGAAGGTATCTGGGTGGCTTGCTGTTCGAATATATGAAGGACGGCACTCCGCTGCGGAAGGTGACTATAACGGATCTGGATACGGACGAGATGAGAATCGTGGCGGAAGTTCCCAAGTCGCTCTTCGGCATAGAGGCTCCTATATGTATCACCGATCAGGGACTTTTCTTCGTGTCAGATGTTTCCGAAGGCGGCGTAATGGCGTTCGACCTCGCAGGCAATTACTGGAAACCGGAAAATGTGGCCGGCTGGGAAGGAACTCCCAATGTGGAGGCAGTATCCTCCGACGGGAATATATGGATAGGTTACGGCAGGGATAAGATCGGTACCACGGGTATGTATTATCCTCTTGTATGGAAAAACGGTACGCCGGAACAGTTGCCGTGGCCGGAAAATAACTATCGCGATGAAGATTTCAAGAATGGTATCATGGCTCGCGGTTGCAGTCATGACGGATCGGTTATCTACGGCAGTACGTGGGACGATACCGACTGCGGTATGCTCTACTGGAAGGACGGGAAGGTCGATTGGGTAGGCAGCGACATCCGTACCGTGGAGAGGGTGACCATTGAGAGACCGAGCGGAGAGTCGTATGAACGAGCTATCGTTACCGGGTTGATTTGCAGTGCCCAGAGATTGAATTGCAGCCCTAACGGCAAATATATCGCCGGAATGTACTGTAGGGAATTCGTGGAGGGCGGCTCTGTCCAGAGGGAAAGGTATCCCGCTTTTTTCAATACGGAAACCAAGACGACGACTGTCATCAAGGACTACGGCGAGGGCGGCGGCATGACGGCGACCGACGACGGCATCGGATTCTCGACTATAGGTATAACGGGTGCGAACGCCGGTGCAGTGGTCGATATAGATAGCGGAATGGTGCTCGGAAAACTCGAAGATTGGATAAAGGATAATTACGGCATAACCATTCCAGGCGGTTACATACGTTATGTGACGCCAAGTGGTACTATGTTCGGTCGGATGATGATGACCTCTGCGGCAGGTACGAGGACGACCGACTGGTATATGGTGCCGAATAATCAGGCTGAATAAGCGGTACGCCGCATGAACGTTTGCATGTAGACTTTCGTTTGCCTGCGTTAAGGTGATCGGAATTTTTCCGGCATGCGGCGGACTAATATGCGTTTTGAAGAATTTATTACACCTAAAATTGAAGCGATTAGTATGAAAAAAATATTTGCAGTTTTTGCGGCGGTTGCCATGATAGCCGTATCGTGCGAGAATCCGCAGGAAGGCTCCGAGCCTTCTATTACAGTGGCTCCGACGGAACTCGGTTTCGATGCTGAAGGGGCGGCGCCGCAGACGGTGACGGTTACCGCCGTCGGTGTGGAATGGGAACACGAGGTGCCGGCTAACGTGTCGGACTGGCTTACCGTGAGTCGTGATGGCGACGAACTGGCGTTTTCGGTTGCCGACAACGTGAAAGGCGAGTCACGCACCGCGATAGTGGCCGTAAAGGCTTTGAATAACGATGATTTGCGCGACCGTTCTGTCACCGTGGTGCAGAAGGCCAACGACAATCCGGTAGTGTACTCACTGAAAGTCGATCCGGTGTACCTCGAATTCGACGGAGTCGGAGCATCAGCTCAGGAAGTTACTGTGACAGTTTCCGGCGATATGACGTGGACGGCGGATAAAGGCGATGCTGACTGGATTACCGTTACTCCCGAAGAAGGCAAACTGACCGTTGCGGTGTCGGACAACGAATCGGAGGATAGCCGCGAAGGTATGATTACGGTAACTCCCAGCGACAGCGATGTGGAGTCAGAGACCATAAGGGTAGTGCAGGGCGGACTGGTTAAGTTCGATGTCGATGAAACGGAATTGACTTTCGCATTCCACAATGTGAATAATCTGAAATCTATAGCGGTGGATGCTTGGAATGTGACGTGGGAAGCCAAAGCCGTAGACGAAGAAGGCAACGAGCCGACATGGATTACTCTTTATCCGTCTACCACTTATGTGAATGTAGCTGTGGCGGACAATACCGTGCAGGAGGTACGTTCGGCATGGGTGGTATTCACTACGGATTGGGAGGAGAAACCGGAAGTCCGCGTGAAAGTGACGCAGGAGGCTGCCAAAGAGTACAACTCTACGCTTACCGGCGATGTTGCGCTCGACGGGGTATTGAATGCCGGTATTGCGGAAATCAATCCCTGGCAGGTATGGGAGAACGAAACCGAGGCCACCAAAACGAACGCATGGACCATTCATCTGTACGATAATACCGAACTGGAAAGTTTGGGCGGCTCCAATTTCAACGGAAAAGGAAGCGTCCTGAAGTTGATTATTTCGACCGACAGAGTGGAGTTCAACGAAGAAAATGTCTACTATATAGATGAGGGGACCTATACCGTCGGCGAGGCTCCTACCAATGCAGCCAACAGAGTCGCAGGAGTGGTTTATGCTGGCGTGCTGTCTACGTCACCGTTCAACAAATTCCCCAATTCTTACTATATCGAGTTCGACGGCAATAATGTGACAGTTAATACGGCACCTATTTCGGGAGGTACAGTAGAGGTGTCGCGCGACGGCGATAATTATACGTTCGAGATAAATCTTACGGACGATTACGGCTGGAGCATAGCCGGGACATATACCGGTACGATAGATTTGAATGTATTAGGTAATATGACCGACAATCCAAAGGTCGGCAAATAACGGTTTTAAGGACACATATGAACGATGCGGTAACGGTGGCGATGGTTCCCGTTACCGCATTGCCAGTTATACGGTAACGAACGGTACGGCGATTTCCGTATATTATTTTGTTCGTAAATAGGCGGAACGAAAGCTCCGCCTATTTGTATTATCGCTGTTATCGTATTCAACGTCATACTGTTGAGACGATGCTATTTATTAATCTCTCTCTTGAAAAAGGCTGTTAGCAGATATTCCGGGTCGTCGAACTGCCGTTGGCATCTGGCAGGAGCTACGGAGACAAGTTCCCAGCCTTGCAAACCGAGGCTGTTCATTTCTTTGACGACACTTTTATCTATTTCGTTGTTTGTCAGATTATGAAATGACATTGTTTTATACTCAAATTTCATTGCAATCGAATATTTGTCTCCAGTTTAAAAGCATTTCATCGTCATTGAATTGCCGGTTGTTCGGACTGGTGCTTTTTAAATAAATGGTTTTTATATTGCGAAATTGACCTGCAAAATGTTTGACATACATTTTTTGGGCTTTTCGACCGTTGAATGCAATGACCCGTATGCTGGGATGTTTGTTCAGGAATTGACTCAAATCGTTCGGAATCTCATCGCGTATCTCTGAGTCCGAACTTCCTTTTCGACTGGCTTTATACGCAACGTCCCATAGAGCAATTCCGTGTGAGAATAATAGCCGTTGTTTCTCTTCGTATGTTTGCGGTACGGTCGACTGGTTTGTAAGTTTCGTGATGATCGGCCAAAAACGATTGCCCGAATTAGCGTAGTACTCTCCTTGTATAATCGATTTATCGCCTGGAAGCGAGCCCAAAACTAAAATCAAGGGATTTTCACCGACTAAAGGAGGCAATGATTTTGTCATATGCATCATGATTATATCGTTTTATCATGTGATTGCCGAATGTCGTGTAGAGGAATGCAATATGTACGGTATACAATTATGTTATAATCATGTAAATGTGTGTCGATGTCCTGGTTACAAAGTCAATTTTATATGAACCTTCCGTATATTACGGTCGGTACAGATTGCGGCGAATCAACCTTTTATCGGGTTTATGAGCTGCAGCATGTATTCGTCCAACCAGCCGTTGGTGGAACGTACCCATTCGACTTTCAGACCGACGACGGTGAAACCTTTGCTCTTGAACAGGTTGAGGCTACGCAGATTGTTGGACAGTATGTTACAATATATCTGGTTTAGTCCGAGTACCTGAAACGAGTATTTTATTATGGCGGTCAGAGCACCCGATGCGTATCCCTGTCCCTGATCGCGATCTTCGTATACCAGTATGCCTACCGCTGCGCGGCGGTTGGTGGGATCTATGTCGAACAGATCTATGGCGCCGACAGCCTTGCCGTCCCTCTTCGATTCGATGATCATGCGAAACTGCTTGGTTTCGTAAATGTCGTATTTCTGATCTTCGATGAAACGGCGCAAGATGAACTTGGAGAAAGGCGCTACGGTGTTGCTCATCTTCCACAGGCGCGTATCGTTCTCCCACTTGTACAGGATGTCGATGTCTTCCGGTTCCAGCGCACGCAGGCGCATTATGTCCGATTCGAGTATGTTGTTCATCTTTAAAGACCTATTATCTGGTTTCTTATCAGCATGGCCGCGCCGAGAGCGCCCGCATCACCTCCCATTTCGGAGAGTCTGAAGCGAGTGTCTTTGTATACGAGGTTGAGAGAGTATTTGTTGGTGGCCGATTTGAGAGGCAGCATGAGATAGTCGCCCGCATAGGCCATGTTGCCGCCTATGACGACCACTTCCGGATTGAATATGTTGATCAGGAATGCGATGCTTTTGCCGATCTTCTCGCCGGCCTCCTCGATGAGTTCTATCGAAAGATTGTCGTCGTTCATGGCGGCCTCGATGATGTCGTCTATGCGTATTGTTTCGCCGCGGTCGTACTTCTCGCGAAGTATCGTGTTGACGCCGCTGTTGATTTCACGGATTATCTTTTTCTCTATGGCTATGCCTGACACCTCCGTTTCGAGACATCCTTTCTTGCCGCATTCGCAGATTATCTCGTTGTTGAAAAACGGCGTGTGACCGAATTCGCCCGCGAATCCCGATTTGCCGTAGAACAGCTTTCCGTCGGCTATGATGCCTATCGCCACACCTCGCCCCAAATGCAGATAGAGCATGTTTTTCTCCACTTTATAGGCTCCGGAAAAGTATTCGGCATAACATCTCGCACGGGTGTCGTTTTCGAGCAGTACATGCAGCCCGGTGGCCTCTTCGAGCAGTTCGCGCAATGAGCGTTCGTTCCATGTAAAGTACATGTAGCTGCGTCCCGTATTGGGATTGACGCGACCGGCTATGCATGCGCCCATGCCGAGTATCTTGCTGCGGTCTATCGGACTGTTGCCGATGAACTCGTCCGTGCGTCGGCAAATCTCTTCGAGCGATGCGGCGTTGTCCGACAAGACGAAATCTGTATCCGTGCGGCTGGTTATGACGTTGTTCTTGAGATCCGTGATGACGTAACGTATGTTGTCGCGTCCGATATCGACCCCCGCGAAATATATGGCCGTATTGGCCAGTCCGAAAATGTTGGGACGTCTGCCGCCGGCGGTTTCTATCTTGCCGTTGTCCACGACTATGTTTTCGTCGACCAGTTCGCCGACCAGTTTGGTGATCGTGGGTACGCTGACATGCAACTGACCTGCAAGGTCGGCCAACGTACTTTCGCCGTTGAGCGCCATATACGCGATGATATTCTTCTTGATGAGAATATTCTTGTGCGATATGCCTTTCAGGTTGTCGTCGCCTGTCTGGTTGAAAAAGTCTTTTAGTAACACCGGCGGATAATTTTCAAGATTCTTACCTTTCGGGAAAGGCTTTTTATTTTAAATTTCCTTAACTACTGCAAAGTTAAAAATACTTTTTAGGAATGCAAGCTAATTCTTAATTATTTTAAATAATATATTTAATAAATTTATAAATACCTGCGGTGGTGCGGGAGCTTTTGAAAAAATCGTGCCGAAACGGAGTGGCGGTGCATTATATTCTAGCGTATGCGTGCCGTATTCGTTCATGTGGCTTGGACGGTTATAATAAACGACAGAGGCGTGCATTCGATGCACGCCTCTGTCGTTGTCTGATTGATCGTTTCGCGTCAGAACGTATATTTTATTCCGAGGGCGAAATCGAAGAATCCGTAAGCGTCTATGCCCGGAACGAAGTTGATAGACGGCTTATAGTCTATCGAAAACGCGATAGGAGCCGACGGGATTTTGTATTCGAGGCCTACGATGCCGTCTATACCCAAAGCGAATGCGTTGGTGTACATACCTATATGCAGACCAGCGCCGTAATAGAGATTGAAATCGGGGTTGATGACTTGTGTAGACCATTCATACAATCCGGAAACCGAAAAACCGGAATTCCAGTTGTACCATAGCATGGCTTCTATGGCGTTACCTTGATTGAGCGCGTGTTTGTAGGTAAGGCCGGCATTGTAACCGCCGATACGGATACCGACTGCGTTTTTGTAATTTTGCGAGAACGCGGTTCCGGCAAACAATACTGCACAAGCGACTAAAGCGATAATTTTCTTCATGATTTTTATGTTTTAAATGTGATTAATGTTTCGCCCCTCTTTACAAAATGTCATACAAATATAATGCCTTCCGGCTTAAAGTGTATCTATCGCATTTGAATGTCGCATTGTATGTGCTTGAAAATTAGGGGGTAAAATAATTAATGAAATAATTTGCCGGGATTTTTTTGCAAATAAGCGTCAAATATGTACTTTTGTACGCTCGAATTCCGGAAGGGGTTTATGATTCTCCGAAGGTTAGAGACGGATCCATAGCTCAGTTGGTTAGTAGCACCTGACTCATAATCAGGGGGTCGTAGGTTCAAGCCCTACTGGATCCACAAGAAAATCAAGGGGTTACGCACATAAGCGTAACCCCTTGATTTTTTATGTTACACACTTGCTCTGCTAATGTTGAGTATGCAGTTAGTATATTCAATGCTACAGCGTAGCATTTTCGAGATGTTTTGCCCGTTGGTGTAATATTCAGCGGTATAATCACTGCACTATGCAGGGCGGTAATTCCGTATCATATTTTTCTATAATGTATTTCGCTGGTGGTTGTCTGTTGCGGTCATAGGTGGAATATTGTGCGTTATTTGTTTTACTGGCGCAGCAGTCCAGTGTGGTATATTCTTACCTCTTATGGCACCGGCACCGTTTATGACACGGGCACCGTAGAACTGCCCGTGTTTTCTATATTTTATATGGCGACCGTGTAGTTTGCGTTCCGGTTATCCGGAGCGTTATCGTTGTTGATTGTGATAGGGCGGACTTTGGTTTGGAAACTATTAACATGCATTTGACGAGTGTGATGCCCCGCCTCAGTGGAAAATGTACGGCCTTGTTTTATACACAACGATTGTATATGTGGTATTATTGACGAAACCCACACAGGAGAGTAGTATTAAGGTAACCGATTCGTCTATTTTACGTCTTGTGATTCGTGCGAGATTGTTCAGGCATATAGTATCCATCGTTCGGTTAGTATACAAATTTATTGTTTCGAAAAGGACGAAGATAAGTTGGTTGTACTGTGTGAAAACTTTGCCCCAATAGATTTATACGGCTTTATGTCTTATAATATCGAGATGGGTGCTTGTATTTATATGTCACCGTCATATCGATATGATTTTGTCGACTTATAGGGTTGTGAGTAAAGAACCTATTATATTGACGCAAATTCTTGTTCTGATATAATACTATTATATATAAGGTATAGTGTGCATGTTGGTTGTCGATTGTTGTGGAAGCATTTTCAATATGGTGAAAAGTGCATTTGCAAAGTGTTTGAACACAGAGCTTTGATTTATACAGGTGAATTTTGTTGGAAAAAAATTGCGAAAAAATTTTGTGAAAGCGGATTGAGCGTCTATCTTTGCGACCGCTTTTGGACGGGACTAGTTCTTGTTTAGAGGTGTTAGAA
>CANTVF010000016.1 GCA_947852905.1 uncultured Tidjanibacter sp.
CTTCTTTGCAGCACTCTGCATTTGCGCACTCCTTGCAGGCAGCGGCCTTGCACTCCTCACCGCAGGGGCAGTTCGGGCAGGCTTCTTTGCAGCACTCTGCATTTGCGCACTCCTTGCAGGCAGCGGCCTTGCACTCTTCGCCACACGGGCAGTTCGGGCAGGTTGCGGTAGTAACCACTTCCGTAGATACCGCCTGAGTATCGGTTGCGGCTTTTTTCATATTTCTGTTGCCGCAAGATACCATAAGACACGTTGCAGCCAAGGCAACGCACATGAGCATTAATTTTTTCATGGTCTTTTTGAATTAGATTATTAATAATAAAAGCGGGTTTTTCTACATAATAGTACCGATTTGTGGCGGAACTGTCCGCAGACTGTCTGTTGGTCGACTTTGCTCCGGTAGTTTTTCCTTCCTCAGAACCTCGTCCATGGGAATATCTCCGCGCCACAGGAATGCCGTACTGAAACTGTGTCGTACCCTGTTCCACAGTATCAGAGCTTCGTCGAGCGAAAGGCAGTTGCCGACGGTTACTATGTACGACGGATTTTCGTAGGCGAGATATGTCGGGATACCCGGAAATTCCTGCCGGAACCGGTCGCGCGTCTCCATAGCTTCGGTACGGGCGTTCTGTCCGTTATCGAAAAATATACGGATACGGTAGCCGCGTACCTTGTCCGGTTTGACGAGTGCGTCGTAAGTACGTACAGCATTTGCCGCGGAGCCGTTTTCGGAGATGTGCAACGAGCCGTGCATGGCGCTGTCGGGTCGGGAGACGGCATGTTTGAATGCGGCGATGCTTTGTCCTGCGGCTTGTTGGCATAACGCTACGGCAGCCAGTAACAGCATATATTTGGTCAGAGAACGTAACATGGCGTCATATTCGTGTCGGCGGTGTAGTTACGCCGAAATTGTCCGTTTTCGAAAAATAATCGACGAGGGCGGCAAGCGGAATATCCTCTATTCGTATTTTCTTTTTCAGGCAACCTGCTTTAAGAGTGGCTGAGGCCGATACGCGCAGATAATCGGCGTTTCCGTCCGGATCGGCGAGTATGGCAAATCCTTTCAGCGGGTTTTCTATCGTTATCCTTACGGGAACGCTGAGATCTATACGGCTTCGTTTCGGCAACGTAAGTGTCTCCTCTATCATGGCCTTGCCTATGGCGTTACCGTCGGCATCGGTTATCATGCATACGGCGTCAGATACGGTGATGTTGTGCCGGGAAACGTTCTCGATGTCCAGCACAGCTCTGATTCTCGGCGACGACTGTACGCGGACATCTACGTCGCGGACGCCGTGAAAACTTATATCGTCCTGACGTATGCAGCCTGAAGCGGCCAGTGCCGTCATCAACAATAACAGTAGCGTATGTCCGAGTCGTCTCATGATTCTATTTCGTCCCTTCGTAAATATAGGCTATGCCGCGCATGAGGCGTGTCGGGGTACAGGTTCCGAATCCGGCCTCGCGCATCATTCGCAAAAATAACAAATAATCCGGAAAATGGTCTACCGAGTCGGGAAGATATGAATATGCCGACGAATCCTTGGATACGAGTCTGCCTATCAGTGGCAGTATTTTGTGAAAATAGGATCTGTAGACGGGGCCGAATATTTTGCCGCGTGGGGTGGAGAACTCCAGTACGATAAGACGGCCGCCGGGACGCAGCACACGGCAGGCTTCGCGCAGTCCGGCGCCTATGTCGCTGAAGTTGCGTATGCCGAATCCTATGGTGACGACATCGAAGCAGCTGTCTGCGAAAGGCAGTTTCTCCGCGTCGCCTTCATGCAGGTCTATGCGCTCGGACAGACCCGCTGCATGTACCTTTGCACGGCCTATGGCGAGCATTTCCGAAGAAAGGTCTACTCCCGTGATGCGTGCTGTCGGCATTTTGCGTGCCATCGCTATGGCTAGATCGGCAGTGCCCGTCGCGAGGTCGAGGATTCTCTCCGGCGATTTTTCTGCGGCACGGCGTACCGTCCGGCGTCGCCACAGGCGGTCTATGTCGAACGACAGAAGGTGATTAAGCCGGTCGTAGGTGGGCGCGATGTTGTCGAACATGTCGCGGACGTCTTCCTTTTTCGGTCTGCTCATCTGTAGTTTATTGGTAACGGATTGTCTTTTCTGGTTTTATGGATGATACGGCGTGTGCCGGTACGGTCATCAGCAACAGCATGACCAGCGGTACGCCAGCATTGAGGGCTATCCACCAAGTCCAGTCGAGGTTGATAGGCACTTCGGACAGCATGTAGCCGGCGCTGTCGAGGCGGAGCGCACCCGTGTATTTCTGCAACAGTGCCAGCCCTATCCCTATGACGTTGCCCCACAACATTCCTACGGCCACTATCTTGAATGATCGCAGCAGGAATACTTTCTGTACCCGTCCGTTGCGCATTCCGAGAGCTTTCAGTATGCCTATGGTGGATGTTTTTTCGAGCAGGATGATAAGCATGGCGGAAACCATGTTCAGAAATGCGACGAGCAGCATTATCACGATTATGACCGCTGCATTCACGTCGTGTGCCCGGAGCCAGTCGAAAGTGTTTGGATTCAGTCCTATGACGTCTTCCACTTTCAGTATGTCTTCCATGTCGTCGGCCAAATCGAATACCGTCTGGTATACGGCCTGCGAGAACTCCTCTATGCGGTCGAAGTCGGTGGTGAGTACCTCGTAGCCGCTTATGGTGTCTTCATCCCACCCGTTCAGACGCTGCACGTTGCGTATGTCGGTAAAGGTCATCGAGTTGTCCAGTTCCTCCATGCCGGTGGAATAGATTCCGCAGATCTTGAAACGGTCGCGGCGTACCGGTCGTGAGGTGTCGATGAAAAGCATCTCCACGCGATCGCCTACGTCGAGACCCACAGTCCGCGCCGTATTTTCGGATATCAGCAGGTCTTTGGCGCGGCTTTCGCCTCCAGTGGCGGGAACGGTGCCTCGCAACAGGTGGGCGTTAAGGAACGAGGTGTCGTAATCCGCACCGATGCCTTTCAGGGCGACACCCTGTATGGCGTCCGGGGTTTTTATCATTCCGCCCTTTAGTGCGTAACGCGATACGGAGCCGAAGTCGGGCAACTCCGATATGGCTTCTTCGAGGCGCGGATCGGCATGTATCGGATCCGTTTCGAGGGAGTTGTTGCTGTAGAGGCTGACTATGCGGACGTGGGCACCGAAACCTACGAGTTTTGCGGTTATCTCCTTCTTGAATCCGGTGACTACGGCCAGCGCTATTATCATTACGGCCATGCCGACGGCCACTGTCATCGTGGCTATGCGCACCATGACGTTGCTGCGTCCCTGTCGGCGGGACGAGATTCTGCGCGCTATGAATAGTTCTGTGTCTATGCGTGGCATGGCGTTATGCGATATTGCGGCGGCTGATATGGTGTCCGTTCCGCATGCGACAAAGTTACATTAAAAGAGGTGCAATTCTTAAAACGGCCTGTGAAAATTGTATATGACCGGGTTTCTTGCTATTTTTACCAGACGAATCCAATTATTCAGTTTACGATGAACAAAGTAGTTTTCATAACCGGCGCAACGTCCGGTATAGGAGCCGCTACGGCGAGACTGTTCGCCAAGACGGGCGGTTACGATCTGATACTCGCCGGCCGTCGTGCCGACCGCCTCAGGGATCTGAAAAAGGAACTCAAGGAGATGCATGGCACAAATGTGCATGTAATGAGTTTCGATGTCCGCGATTACCGTTCCGGCGTGGCCGCACTCGATGCGCTTACGGAGAATTTCCGCCATATAGACATACTCGTGAACAATGCCGGCCGTGCGACCGACCTCGTGAAGTTTCAGGAGGGCGACATACGCAACTGGGACGAGGTGATAGACATCAATATAAAAGGGTTCATATATATGGCGCGTATAGTGTCCGAGCGCATGGTGCGTCAGGGCGGCGGCCATATAGTGAATCTCGGCTCGATAGCCGGTACGGAGCCTTACGAGTCGGGCAACGTATATTGTGCGACAAAACATGCCGTGCATGCGTTGAGCCGCGGCATGCGCATAGATCTGCTCGGTACCGGTGTCAAGGTTACAGAGATACGTCCTGGAAAGGTGGAGACCGAATTTTCGTTGATACGTTTCCACGGCGACGAGGCCAAGGCTGCCAAAGTGTACGAGGGGATACGTCCTTTGACGGGCGACGACATAGCAGGAGCGATATTGTGGGCGGTTACCCAGCCCGCGCATGTCAATATCGACGAGATAGTCGTGACGCCCGTATCGCAGGCAAATTCCTATTATAATAAAAAGGAGTTCGAGTAGGTCTCGTACCGTTCCCGGTGCCGTTCGCGGAAAGGATGTCGCGTGCGTAGGAACTGTTTTTTCATGGGAGCGCGGCCTGCCGAAAGCATGCCCGCTGATGCTGCGGTCTTTGGTATGTCGTGCGACAGCTTTTCGGATGGTTTCGGGGGGTACCACGATTGCGGCCGTAAAATTTCGGAACGGTAGAATCGTGCAGACATGCGTCCGGCGTATGTTTGCGGCGGGTTTTGCCGGATGTAAAGGAAGGTTTGAGACTCGGTTGCGGAGAGGGATATACTAAGTTCAGCGCATATTACGTTTGATGCGTGAATGTGTGTGGGAGGAGGAATTGCCGATTTCCGGCAGCAGAGACGATATTGTTTGTTTTATTTTTAGATAAATATGGGAATAGAGTGGATTCTGATGATAGTCATAGCCCTCGTGGGCGTGATCGTGCAGTCGCGCATGCAGGCTGTGTTTTCCAAATATTCGCGTGTACGTACAGAAGGCGGACTGACGGGGCGTGACGTAGCGGAGAAGATGTTGCGTGAAAACGGCATCACCGACGTGCAGGTCATTTCCACGCGCGGTCATCTGACGGACAACTACAATCCGGTGAACAAGACAATAAATTTGAGCGAAAGCGTATTCGCGTCGGACAGTATAGCCGCTGCGGCCGTGGCTGCCCATGAAACCGGACATGCCATACAGCATGCGGTGGGATACGCTCCCCTCAGATTGCGTTCGGCATTGGTGCCGCTCATCAGCTTTTCGTCGCAATGGTCGTTCATAGTTATTCTGATAGGAATATTCGTGATAAATACCATTCCTGCGATATTCTGGGTCGGTATAGCGATGATAGCTCTTTCGGCTCTGTTCGCGCTCATAACCTTGCCGGTGGAGTACAACGCTTCGTATCGTGCCATGCAGTGGTTGCAGACGAGCGGTACGCTGCACGGCGAACAGCTCCAGCAGGCGGGGACGTCGCTCAAGTGGGCTGCGCGCACCTATTTGGTGGCCGCACTCAGCGCGATCGCCACGTTGCTTTATTATCTCGGTTTCGCACGGCGCGACTGATTGTTACGCGGGCGGAGCGTCTCGACTATCTCGTCGGGCGGGCGGAAATATGACGGTGTGTCATAACGGGTAGTCAGCTGCGGTTTTTATCGTGATTCGTGCGGAGTCATTTACCTCAGTAAACAACCTGTCGCCCATTTACTGTTTTTGCATTTTATCCGTTCCCATACACCTTAAAGAGGTTGTGTTAAAAACGAGCGTTTTGACACGACCTCTTTTGTTGCAGTACCTGTGTTCCGCACTTCTTTTGTACGCGCTGTAATGCCGTATGTCCGTGCGGAGGGAATCATTGCGTCGGAAAATCCGATGTTGGACATTCCGGTTGCGACCGTTTGCATGCTGTACAGCCTGCCTTGCGGTGTGTTGTCGTGCGAAGTATGTCGGAGATACGGTTCCTGTATTGAGTGAATGATATTTGGACATCCGGATTTATGACATGAGGTTATTATTTTCGTATCTTTGCCGTCATCATAATTTTGCGGTGATACCGGTTGGGCGATCATGGCGGAGATGTTCCGTATGACGCTGCGGTTTCGCGTTTTGCCATAATCGAGAAAATGTCTTTGCCGAAGGATTATACCGGACGGAGTTTCACGTTTACGTTACTCGTGATAGCCATGCTCGTCGGAATCTCGTTCATACCGAGTTTCAGGGTCGGAGGGACGGTATTCAAACGGGCCAACATACTTTCGGACGTAGTGACGTTCGAGGACGATATTCCGGTCGTCGAACAGGAAACCGAAATGTCGGGGTGGGAGCCTGACGGCGGCATGTCAGAAGGCATCGTTACGGCCGGAGGAGTAGATACGCTCGCCGATTCTGGGGCTGGACGTAGCAACCCGGCATTGGCGATACGTGACGATCTGCTTTCTGTGCCGCGGGTGTCGGATACTTCGGTGGTGCAGATAGTGGATTACAGTCCCGACTGTCAGATGATGGCCGCATTTTACCATGCTCTCGCATACGAGGCGGATACCAGTACGGTGCGTATAGCGGTGCTCGGCGACTCGTTCATAGAGGCCGATATCATAACGGCCGACATGCGTGAACAGTTACAGATAACATACGGCGGCCGGGGCGTCGGATTCGTGCCGTTCTCTACACCGTTGTCCAAGTATCGCGGAACGGTGGATCACGATCACGAAGGGTGGACCGATTACAATCTCATCAAACGGAAAAGCGTTCCAGAGGAATATCGGGACAGGTTCTGCATATCCGGTATGTTGTCCGTGCCTTCGGAGGGTGCTTACAGCGAGTATTGCGGCGTGGATTTCCGGCAGCGCATAGCGGAATGCGGCACGGCTTCGCTGTTGTTCGTCAACCGTGACAATACGCTGCTCGACGTTTCGGTGAACGGTGCACCGACGGTGCGGTACGCTCCACAGGCCGGAGAGTCGTTGCAACGTATTGCGGTCGAATGCGGCGGCGATATATCGTCGTTGGAAGTGGACGTGACGCAGGCCGACGGTTTCATAGGTTACGGAGTGGTACTGGAGGACAGCGTCGGGGTGAGCGTACACAATTTCTCCGTGCGAAGCAATAGCGGACTGGCGTTGCTCGGTACTTCCTACGATATAAACAGTCGTCTGAACGACTATATGGCCTACGATATGGTAATCCTGCAATACGGCCTGAACGCCATGTCGGCGGACGTTACCAACTATACGTATTACGGCCGTCAGCTGGAACGTATCATCAATTATATCAAGCAGTGTTTCCCCGGCAGTGCGATAGTGGTGATGAGCGTGGGCGACCGCAGCACTATGGAGAACGGTCATGCGGTGACCATGCCTGCCGTGAAAGCCATGCTGCGTTCGCAGGAGGCCGCGGCGAGAGCCTGCGGCGTAGGTTTCTGGAATACCTACGAGGCCATGGGCGGAGACAACTCCATGCCCAAGTTCGTGGAACGCAAGTGGGCGGCCAAGGATTATACCCATATAGGTTATCCGGGCGGCAAGTATATAGCCGAACAGTTCGTGCGTTTTATTGATGCCGCCGTGGCCAGCGTAGAGGAGATAGATGCTCGGCGTGAGGCTGCACGTGAAGCCGCGAGAGAGGCGGAACTCCGCCGAACGACGCCGCCTTGCGAGCTGCCCGGAGGTGAGGTGCTGAAAGATAGCGTCTGGAATGGGGCGGAAATAGAGGTGGGCGGCGAAACGTTCCGTATAGGTATAAGGCGCGATACTTGTTCCGGAGAGTCTTCCGTATCCGGAGGCGAGGATATGTACGGCAGACAGCCGCTTCGGGACGAGGATATGGACGACGGACAGCGATATTCGTCATCCGAAACCGCGAATGCGGCATCGGCAGGTGCAGATTCGGCGGATGCGGTGTGGTCGGGAGCCGATACGGCGTCGTCTGCGGTAGACAAGGGTGAACGTTCGACGGATTTTGAGTCCGTCATGATGTCGGAGGGAGTTATGTCTGATGCCGGTAATACGGCAGACCGGCATCAGACCGACGGATTTCCGGGTGATGCGTTGTCCGGAGACGTTATCACAGCGCCGTCTGGCAGTGGCGTCGGACGGAATGTCGATACCGTTGAAACGAGGACGGATTCCGATGTGCCGTCGGAAACGGCTGCGGTGCGTAACAGGGATCATTCCGATGTGTATAGTGGAAGCGGTGCAGCCGGTGTCGGCGGCAATGGTGCGCCGGACGAAAGCGCCGGAGCCGTAACTGCGGATAGGGCCGTGTCGTCGGCTACCGTGCGTGTTGCCGAGGATAATACGGTGGATGAGGGGCGACGGATCTGAAAAACTACTGCGGAACGATGACGGAACTTTCCCGAATAGCGGACACGGTGTGGGGGTTGTTGAAATACGATCCGGCGAACCCCATGATATTCAGCAGCGGAATATTCCTGTTCCTGTTCGCGGCGTTTACGTTCTTTTACGGATTCATGCGCCGTCGGCCGGTGCTGAGAATGGTTTATGTCTCGCTCTTCTCCGTCTATTTCTATTATAAGACCAGCGGCATATATTTTCTTCTTTTGGTATTCGTATCGGTGTCCGACTTTCTCATAGGGCGGAAAATGGCCGTTACGGAATGTCGTGCGGGACGGCGTTGGCTCATGGCCCTGAGCGTGTTGATAAACCTCGGCATGCTCGCCTATTTCAAGTATACCAATCTGTTCGTCGAGATAGTCAACGATCTCTCCGGCGGCGACCTGTTGCAGTTCCATAAAATATTCCTGCCGGTAGGCATATCGTTTTTCGTGTTCCAGTCCATGAGTTACACGATAGATATTTACCGGCGGCAACTGCAGCCGTTGCGGTGCTGGCTCGACTATTTCTTCTATCTGTCGTTTTTCCCGCAACTGGTGGCCGGGCCTATAGTGCGGGCACGCGACTTCATTCCCCAGATACGTCAGAATCCTCTGACCGTTACCCGCGAAATGTTCGGCAAGGGGCTGTTCCTGATAATGACGGGGCTTGTCAAAAAGGCGGTTATTTCGGACTATATAAGCATCAATTTCGTTGACAGGATATTCGACAATCCGGTGTTGTACGGAGGTTTCGAGAATCTTATGGGGGTATACGGTTATGCGCTTCAGATATATTGCGACTTCTCCGGTTATTCGGATATGGCTATAGGCATAGCGTTGCTGCTCGGGTTCCGTTTCCCGAAGAACTTCGATTCTCCGTACAAGTCGGCGACGATAACCGAGTTCTGGCGCAGGTGGCACATTTCGCTTTCCACATGGCTGAAGGATTATCTTTACATATCGCTCGGCGGTAACCGGCGCGGTCGGCTCAGAACGTATCTTAATCTGATAATAACCATGTTGTTGGGCGGCCTGTGGCACGGTGCGGCATTGAGATTCGTTCTGTGGGGAGGTTTTCACGGGGTGTTGTTGGCTCTGCATAAATTCTTCATGGGATTGTTCCCGAAACTGAAACCTATCGGCGGCCAGATGAAACGAGGCTGGAGGATAGCCGGAATAGTGCTGACATTCAATTTGGTGTGTCTCGGATGGATATTTTTCCGAGCATCGGACGTCTCTGCGGGTATGGACGTATTGCGGCAGATATTCACCGATTTCGATATCGCTCTGGTGCCTCACGTCATAGCCGGCTATTGGGAGGTGTTCGCCATGATGGCGGCAGGTTATATCCTGCATTTCATACCGCAGCGCATGCAGGACAAGGCTTGCGAACGGGTGGTGAAAAACGCGCCCGTAGTGAATGCCCTGATAATAGTGGCGATAATATGGGTAGTGATGCAGGTAAAGTCGTCCGAGATACAGCCGTTCATATATTTCCAGTTCTGACGGCGAGCGAAAGCCGGTGTGTCGTAACGGGCAATCTGTTGCGTTCCTATCGTGATGCGGGCTAAGTCATTTACCTTCCGTAAACTCCTGTCGTCCATACACTCACTGCTTTGCATTTTACCCGTTCTCATCCACCTTAAATGGGGTGGACGTTAAAACTTAACGTTTTGACACAACCCCGTCAGGCTGACAGAGCGTGCGTTGCGACGATTCCGGAGACGGAACATGATGCCGGGGCTTTGCGGTATCGTCGGGACAAATACGTATATTTGCGGAAATTAAAATCTTATACGATATATGAATGAATTGGACAGGAGCATAATGCTCGCCCTTAATTTCGACGGAGGCAGCGTGCTGGACTCCATAATGCTGTTCGCATCGGGGATTCCGAACTGGATACCGCTGTACCTCGTGGTACTTTGGGTGGTGTACAGACAGTACGGTTGGAAATACATGTTGTTCGCATTGCTGTTCATAGGTCTCGGCGTAGGTATATGCGATCAGGTATGCAACTTTTTCAAGCATAACATCGAATATCTACGTCCGACGAAAACCGATCTTCTGCCCTATCTGCATTCGTTCGACTGGTACCATTGCGGCAATGTCGGGACAGTGTCGGGACATGCTTCCACGAGTTTCTGCATATTTCTCATGAGTTCGCTCATGGTGCGCAAGGGGTGGTTTACGGGCATGATGCTCGCCTATACGCTGCTCACATCCTATTCCCGTATATACATCGGGGTGCATTTCCCGTTCCAGATATTGTTCGGGTGGATACTCGGCACTATAGTCGCCGTGGGCTTGTACTATCTTTTCGCATTTTTGGCAGACAGGTACCACTGGTCGAAACCGCCCGTGAGAAAAAGTAAAGCGACGGCTGAGGGCGCCGAGTAGAGGTACATTGTCGGCGATTTTCATACCGGGACGTTCTCTTGAGGATCGTCCCGGCTTTTTATTTCGTGCGGTCGTAAAGCCGTATTTCCAGCATGCGGTCTTCCGCCGCATTGTATGGACAGACATTAAGACCATAAAAGCGTATGCCGCAAAAATAATCGGTGCGGCAGGCGGCAATTAGCTTCTCCGGTATTATATTTACGTTCGTTACGCATATCCGGAATAGGGCCGTTTGGCAAAATAAATCATGTAGAATGGAACAGATAGACAGGCGCGAAGGCGTTTTCGAGCTTATCAAGACTATGAGCAAGGCGGAAAAACGCAATTTCAAGCTTTATGCCGCACGATACGGCAATCCGGCGGATTCCAAGTTCATAGGGCTGTTCGACTGTTTGGATTCGTCGGAGGTGTACGACGAGGAGAGGATATTGCGCAGGTGTCCGCGGTTGCGCAAGGAACAGCTTCCGAACATGAAGGCACACTTGTACAGACAGATACTTGCGAGCCTGCGTCTACTGGAATCGCAGCATTCGCCGCTGCTGGAGCTGAGCGAGACTATAGACTTTTCTGTCATGTTGCTCGACAGGGGTATGTACGGACAGGCTGAGAAGATGCTTTCCAAGGCGTGGCGCATGGCCGAGAAAGCCGGACGATACACTGCGATGCTTGAAATAGCGGATCTGGGTAAACGTATTTATCTGTGTCAGTTGTCTGGTAATCTGGACGGAAGGGTCGCGCATGCGTGTCGCATTATGGAAACGGTGGGCGATAGGGCAGCCGTCGACAACGAATTGTCGGCTCTCGCAGTCGAGTTGCAGGATTTGTATGTGCGACACGGGTATATCCGTTCTGAGGGAGAACTCTCCGATTTCGAGGCACGCTTCCTTCCGAGACTCGAAGCCTGTTCCGGTAGGAAAATGGGTTTCGTGGAACGCTGTTCGTTTTTCCAGGCAATGGGATGGTATCACTATCTGCGCCGTGACTTTGCGGCAGCTTACCGTTATTGCCGGGAATGGATAGACATGTTTTCCGAGACGCCTTATATGAAAGCCGTCATGTACGACAGTCTGTTGGACGGTTACGGGAAATTGTTCGAGGGATTGTTCATGATGCACGAATACGGTCTGTTGGCTGCCACGATAGAGGAATTCGAGAAGGTGCAGGGCAGTATAGTTTGCTTGAATACCAATGCCGACCGTATTTCCCAATATGTTCTTTTTTCGGCACAGGTGAACAGGTGTATAATAGAGGGACGCTTCAAGGACGGCTTGTGGCTTACGCGTAAGGTGGACGGATACATAAAGCGTTACGGGCGCAGCCTCGGTGTGTACGACAAGATAAACTTCAATTATAAGATAGCGTTGCTTTATTTCGGGGACGGAGACTATGCGAGGTGCGTGGAACACCTCGACAAGATAATAGCCGTCAGGGATAGGGAAGCGCGTCGCGATTTGCAGTGTTATGCCAGAATGCTCAAACTCGTTGCCACATACGAGGCCGGTACGGATTGCGATATGGAATCGCAGATACGTTCCTCGGAGATATTTATAGAGCGTGTGGGGGAGCTGAGCGATATGAAAAAGAACTTTTTCGCATTTTTCAGGGCATTGGCCGATATGTCGCCGGACGAGCGTAAGGCGGAGTTCCGTAAATTGTATAAGCGGCTCGCACCTTATGAAACCCATCCTTCCGAGCAACCGACTTTCTATTATCTCGGTCTGTTGTCGTGGTTGAAAGGCAAGATTACCGGGCGGTCGTTCGGGGATATGGTGCGCGAAAAGTTCGAGGCGTCTTTAATTGCTCGGAGGCGTGCCGAAGCTGACGGAAGCAGCGGTTCTCCCGGTGACGGCGGTTTGTAATCGGATGCAGCGGGAGTGCGGATCGGTCGCAGCAGCTGCGGCGTATGCGGAAAGAGAGTTGCCGATGGTCGTATTGTCGTAAACTCGCGTTAAAAAATGTAACTTTGCGCTATGGCGAAAGAGAGAGACATGCGGAATGTGGAGACGGATGCGGAATTCGAAAACCGTATCCGTCCGCAGGGACTTGACAGTTTCCGCGGACAGGACAAGGTGGCCGACAATCTGCGGGTATTCATAAAGGCGGCGCTCATGAGGGGCGATTCGCTCGATCATGTGTTGCTTCACGGGCCTCCCGGTCTGGGGAAGACGACGCTCGCCAATATCGTCGCCAATGAAATGGGTTCGACGCTCCGCGTTACCAGCGGGCCGGTGCTCGACAAGCCGGGCGATCTGGCCGGATTGTTGACCAATCTGAATCCGGGCGACGTACTTTTCATAGACGAGATACACCGTCTCAGTCCGATAGTCGAGGAGTACCTTTATTCGGCTATGGAGGATTACAAGATAGACATAGTGCTCGACAAAGGGCCTTCGGCGCGTTCCATACAGCTGGAACTTAATCCGTTCACGCTTATCGGAGCCACGACGCGCAGCGGATTGCTGACTTCTCCGCTGAGGGCGCGTTTCGGCATACAGTGTCATCTGGAGTATTACGACACTCCGGTACTGGCCGGTATTGTGCGGCGGTCGGCTTCCATACTCGGCATAGATATAGACGACGATGCCGCGGGCGAGATAGCCATGCGCAGCCGGGGTACCCCCCGTATAGCGAACTCTTTGTTGCGACGTGTCAGGGATTTCGCCATGGTGAGAGGTGACGGGTATGTGGATCTGGATATAACGCGGGTGGCTTTGGGCGCTTTGGATATAGATTCTCGCGGGCTCGATCAGATGGACAATAAGATACTGTCTACGATTATACATAAATTCGAGGGTGGACCTGTGGGAATCAATACTATAGCTACGGCTGTAAGCGAGGATGCCGGCACTATAGAGGAGGTTTACGAGCCGTTCCTGATCAAGGAGGGATTTCTCAAGAGGACGCCGCGAGGTCGGGAGGTGACCGCGCTGGCCTATTCGCATCTCGGCATGGTCCCGGCTCAGAAAGAGGGAACGTTGTTCTGAACGGTCTCGCAGGAAGTGGTATTTTGTCGTTCCGTTGTCGGCATTCGGGTCTGTCGGGAATAGATATTGTCCGGAGTAGTTCGGCGGCGTTTTTTTGTCGCATCGTTTTTGCCGGTTCGCAGCCGAAGCGATTTCTCGTTTTGCGATTCCGGTGCGGTTTTTCCGTTAAGGTTTCGTTACGTAGCAATGAAAATACGGCGGTCCCGTTGAATGTGTATAAAGGGATACAGGTAACTCCGTCGATAAACTGGTTTTATTTTCAGGCGCTTTGCGGGGGCACGTAACTTCGATATGCAAGACGCATAGGTAAATATGCATCTTGTCTTCAATGAGATAGTATTGGAATATGCAAAAAAAGCGTTGCAATATTTGGATTATTAGAAAATATGCATATATTTGCAATAGGGAAATATATTATTAGGTCATCTCTTTTTTATAGCAGCTGCCTCCTTCTACGGAAGGAAGTGATGAATAGACAAGGTTTGCTGAAATATTATAGGGTGTAATGAAAAGTTAGAGATGAACAAAGATTGGGGACTCTGCGACAGATTCCCCAATTTTTTTGTTTGCCTCCCGACCCTGTGTCATATGAATTATACACTGATTTAAACTCCCGGTTTTGATAACGTATCCGCGATATATCCGGTGACGTCAGATTTGCATTCGGTTTCGGAATATCGCTATTCTAATCTGGATAACTTCGTACCGGCTGATTCGGGCAGCGGCTCGTGCCTATATTCTCTGTCAGGCTACATGTTTCGTGGATTATTCGTAATTTTACACGCTGCAAGTCGGCATTGTGGTTTTTTGTAATTTGTCATGTCGGAATCGTTTTCGTTCGTAAAGCCGTTGATCGTCGCGGGGCCATGCAGCGTGGAGACGCGCGAGCAGACCCTTGAGACCTGCCGTCGTCTGGCGGAGACAGGGCGTGTCGCCATGATCCGTGGCGGCGTTTGGAAACCGCGCACGTATCCTACCGGTTTTCAGGGGGTGGGCGAAGTCGGTCTGGAATGGTTGGCCGAAGCCAAACGGAAGACCGGATTGCCGTTCGGGGTGGAGGTAGCCAATGCCCGTCATGTAGAGGCGGCTCTCGCTGCCGGAGCCGATATGGTGTGGATAGGCGCACGTACCACCGGAAATCCGTTCAGCGTTCAGGAGGTGGCCGAGGCGTTGAGGGGCAGTCGTGTGACCGTATTCGTGAAGAACGCTCCCATGACGGATATAGGCCTTTGGGCAGGGGCAGTCGAAAGATTGACCGGTGCCGGAATCGCCGAGGATCGGATCATGTTGATACACCGCGGTTTCACGCAGTTCAACGGCGGCGGGTTCCGTAATCCGCCCATGTGGCATCTGGCGCTCGAAATGAGGCGCCGTTTTCCGGGAATGGGTATGTTGTGCGATCCGTCTCATATAGCCGGTCGCCGGTCGCGTCTTGCGGAAGTGGCGCAGAAGGCAGCCGATCTTTCCTATGACGGGCTGTTCGTCGAGAGTCATTGCGATCCGGATTCCGCTCTGAGCGATGCCGCCCAGCAGGTTACGCCGGACGGGCTCGTGGAGTTGCTCGATTCGGTGATATGGAGGGACGAAAATCCGGAACATTCCGAATTCGAACGAGAAATAGAGCGTCTGAGGCTCGAAATAGATCAGATAGATGCTCAGATGTTCGAACTGCTCGCTCGTCGTATGGGTGTTTCGGAGGAGATCGGGCGTATCAAGCGTGAGAACGGCGTGACCATATTGCAGCGGAAACGCTGGCGCGAGGTTGTCGAAAATGTTGTCGGCCGCGCCGCGGAGCTGAATCTCAGTCCAGAATTTATCCGTGCCGTACTCGATGCCGTACATATGGAAAGCATCGCGCACCAGAACGACGTGATGAACCGCTGAGAATTTTTGTATTCCGGGTAAGCCATTGCTGGCATGCGTGTTGTCGCGGATGTGGCCGCCGGCGATGCGGTACAGACGGCAACGTAATGTTACTACGTTGAAATCCGATAAGTGGCGGTATTATTTCGATAGCCAGCTTGGCAGATATTTGCTTCGTAAAATCATGTTGCGTTCATTCCGGACGTATGTCGTTGTTCGGATGAAATAGAAGCGGACGGTGTGTCATACGGGCAATCTGCTTCGTTTATATCGTGATTCGGACTAAGTCATTTACCTTTCGTAAATTCCTGTTGCCCTCATACTCATAGCTTTACATCTTTCACGTTCACACACAGCTTAGAGGGATTGCGTTAAAATGCTAAGTTTTGACACAACCCCGTCGGTTGGCGTTGGTATGTGCTGTCAGTCACGACTGATAGTCAGCTGGTACGTATGACGGAAAATTCCGGAAATCGGCATGACTCGTCTCCGACAGCGCCGTGCGGGGCGGTCGTATCATGCGTTTCCGGGAGGTTGTGCCCGTGCCGGAATATTGTCCGCCTGTTCAGAATATGTATTGCAAACCTACCTGATATCCTATGTAGAGTTGTCTCTGACCTCTGCATGGTGAGTATCGTTTCCAGAGACTGTGTTTTGGGAAAAAGCTAGAGGCGGCAGAGTCGCCAGAGCTCATAAAATTGAGGCTGACGCCTGCGAAAAGGTTGTAGTGGTCTGCGACGGTAAAGGAGGGAGCCAAAAGGTACCCGATGTTGAAGATGTTGAATGCCGATATGTCGTTCGTACCGTATATGCTAGTCGCCTTTATTTCGTTGTTGATTTCAAACCATTTGCATACGGGAATATGTGCGCCGTAACCGCATTCGGCGGCGGTGACATTATGTATGGGATTGTAGCCGAAGCCGATTATACCGTAGGTGTACCTGCCGCCTGTACGGAACGCCAGCATCATATTGCCGGTCATGTCGTAAGTTATCCCGATGCCGTTGCGACCGTGTCTGATGATGTTTATGATTCCTATCGGGTAGTCGCTGTCCGTAGCGACGTTTATCAATCCCGCGAACTGCATTCCGTTCACTTTGCGTGCGACGTTTACCAGTCCTGCGAACTGTACACCCTTCACATCCGTCGCCGTGTTCAGCATTCCGGAGAACTGCAAGC
>CANTVF010000017.1 GCA_947852905.1 uncultured Tidjanibacter sp.
CCAACGAGGACGGCACGGCCAAGATTACGATGATTTCGTCTGTATGGGGAACATTCAATGCGGAAAATGTCGCTGTCGCCGCTTCCGGTGAAGATTTTATGATAAGCGGAGAAGGCAAAGTTTCCATGTCTATGGGCGGTGGCGATCCCAAGGAGTACGACTTTACCGTCGAAGGTACTGTAACTTCAGACAAGAAGGTGGAGATTACTTACGTCTGTCCTGCTGTCATGGGTGGTCTGACGATAGTGTTCAGGGACGGTGAGGCACCCGTTGCAGAGTAGTTGCCGCATGTAAGAATTTATATCCGGTTTCATGCGGACGGAATTTGTATCCGCAGGAAACATAAAATACGGGAAGATATATTTAGTTGTGTTTGTTTATGAAAGGTATAAGGTCAATTATTGTTAATGCAGCGCTGGGAGCCCTCTGTGCAGGGCTTTCGGCATGCAACGTTTATGACGATCCCGGCGACGGAGGATCGTCGTCAGGCGAAGGGTATTTCAGCAATGTGGATGCTACGAGTTATACGGATTGGGTTTATATAGATCTTCGGGGCGGGACGTCTGAAAGGCTCGGCATGGAGGCCGAAGCTCCCGCCGAATGGGATTTCGCTATGCACCGTTACGATTGCAAGACCAATGGCGGCTCGGTATTCGAAACGGGATATACCGTTCTCGACGATGCGGTGGAGGCGTGGAAGGCCGGTACATTCGATGACGTTTCATGGGTGGCCGACGTGTGGAGCACCGACAAGATAATAGTAGATATGTCGGGCATGATGGACGGCAACATAGAGTATGCGGAGACTTATTACAATGCGGAGTTCACCAAATGGCTCGACCTCGATTTAAGTGTGATGCCGCCTGTATATACTCCGTCCGATAAGGTGTATCTGCTGAAAACTGCCGCAGGCGAAGTCGCTGCCGTGCGTTTCGGCAATTATATGAACGATGCCGGGGTCAAGGGATATATTTCATTCGAGTACGTATTTCCTCTTTGATGTGCGATGAGAAAGTTTTTGTTGACGGTTTTGGCGATGTTGTCGGCGGTTGCGGTTTACGCCCGTCCGTACAAGGTGACCGGCACCGTGTATTCCGATTCGGGCGAGCCGCTCGCTTTCGCCAATGTGGCCGTTGAGTCCACCTCTATAGGTGCGGTGACGGACCGCAACGGGCGATACGAACTGACCTTGCCCGGCGAAGGCGAATACGTCATCGAGGCGTCGTTCCTCGGTTATCGCAGCGCGAGCCGTCCGGTGAAAGGTATGGTATCCTCGCCTGTGGATTTCTGTCTTAAGGAGGATTTGACCAATATAGGCGCTGTGGTGGTGACAGGTACACGTACTCCCAAGCTTGTGACCGAGAGTCCGATACTTACTCGTCTCATATCGCCGGAGGACATCCGCAAGGCGGACGTCACCGATATAAGCGAATTGTTGCAGGCCGAACTGCCCGGCATAGAGTTTTCCTATTCGATGAATCAGCAGGTCTCGCTCAACATGCAGGGATTCGGAGGTACGTCGGTACTGTTTCTCGTCGACGGGGAGCGGTTGGCGGGAGAGACGCTCGATAATGTAGACTATTCGCGTTTGAATCTCGACAATGTGGAACGTATCGAGATTGTCAAAGGCGCGGCGTCGTCGCTTTACGGATCGAATGCCGTGGGCGGTGTGGTTAATATTATAACCAAGCGTGCCACCGAGCCGTGGCAGGTGGGGCTCGATACGCGTTGGGGGGCGCACGGCGAGCAACGCCACGGGGCTTCGGTCGGATTCGATGCCGGACGCTTCAACAGCATGACCGATTTCCAGTATTACAGGATAGACTCCGTTCACCTCGGTGAAGGCGACTACACGAAAATGTATGGGCATTACAATTATAATGTCCGTGAGAAACTGACTTTCAAGGTTTCCGACCGTATGTCGCTTACGGCGCGGGGAGGATATTTCTTTCGCGAGAGGGACTACCAGAAAACCGTCAAGGATCGTTACCGCGACTTCTCCGGGGGATTGCGCATGAACTACGATATCGACGATGCCAATACGCTGGAGGCCTCCTATTCGTTCGACCAGTACGACAAAAGCGATTACTACACCGTGACCGACAAGGATATACGCGATTACAGCAATATCCAGCATTCGGTCAGGCTGTTGTACAATACCGTATTCAACGGCAAGCATACCCTGACCGTGGGCGGCGATGCGTTGTACGACTACATAATGACTTATCAGTTTGCCGACAACGGTTCGCACACCATGTATTCGGCCGATGCGTTCGCGCAGTTCGACTGGGCTATCACCGATCAGCTCACCATGGTGTCGGGGTTGCGTTTCGACTATTATTCGCAGACCGATCCGCGTGTGTCGCCGAAGCTGTCTTTTATGTACAAGCCGGATAGACACGCTACGCTGAGAATGTCTTATGCCGAAGGTTTCCGCGCGCCTACCCTCAAGGAGATGTATATGGATTTCGACATGGCTTCCATTTTCATGATATACGGCAATCCGGATCTGAAGGCCGAGAACAGCCGCAATTTCTCCATGTCTTACGAGTATGCGCAGAGCCGTATGAACTTTACCGCCAACGGTTATTACAACCGGGTGTTCAACCGTATATCCACCCTGTGGAATACGGAGCTGAACGGAATGAAGTATATGAACATGCCTACCATAGACGTGGCCGGTGCGGACGTGAATCTTTCGGTGAAATATCCCTGCGGGTTCGGCGCCAAGTTTTCGTATGCGTTCACCCACGAATTTTTCTCGCCCGGCGAAGTGAGGACTACCGATACCCGTCCCATGTCGGCTACCTTGAGACTCGAGTACGGCCGCACATGGCGCAACTACGGTTTCAACCTGTCGTTGTCGGGGCGTTGGCTCTCTCCGCTGGATACGAACGTGCTGACGAGCGAGAGTTCCTATCAGGATTTCGAGGCTGTGCATTATCCGGGTTACATGATGTGGAAACTGTCGTTGTCGCAGACCGTCATGCGCGCCATAGACGTGGTAATGACCGTCGACAACATTTTCAATTACAAACCCGATTACTATTATTACAATTCGCCGATGACTACCGGGACTACGTTTTCCGTAGGGGTGTCGGTGGCCATAGAACAGTTGTTCAGAAAATATTGATGAATGGGGCGGCAGAGGCGGAACGTCCGTTTCTGCCCGTTTCCTATACATGCCGTGGAAGGCATCGAGTAATTTTTACTAATACGTTGCGGCCGGACGAGGCCGTAAAAAACAGAAATGGCAATGAAAATGAAAAAATGGGTGTGGTACGTCGCCGCAGGCGTCGTGTTGCTCCTCGCCCTTTGGGGGGCTTGGACCAGATGGGCTTCGCCTACACGTATCGCATTGGTCAACTTCCAGAATTTCCAAGTAGCCAAAATGGCACGGTCGGCCGACAGGAATATATCCGTAGACCAGCTTACGATAGACGATTTCGACCGTCTGAAACGTTACGATGCGGTGCTGATATTCGGCATGGGAATCCGAATGACCGACCAACATCGCGCCTTGCTCGGTTATCTCGGAGATAAGGGAATGCCTGTGTATACTACGGCGGCTACCGATCCGATGAACGACATATCGACCCTCGATTCGCTTCAGGGCAGAATCGTGGGCGATTATCTTTCCAACGGCTGTACGGCCAATTACCGCAGCCTGTTCAATTATATCCGACGGGACCTCGACCGCAAGACGCTCTTTACCGGTGCGGTGGAGCCGGTTGTGGAGCTCTCCGGCGACGTGTTGTTCCATACCGACGGAGACCGCAGTTTCCCGACGGTGGCCGAGTTCGAGAAATATTACATGGAGAACGGTTTCTATAAGAAAGGGGCGCCGAAAGTGGCTCTCGTAGCCGGTTTTGCCGGACCGTTCGATACCAATAAGGAACACCTCGACGCTATCATAAACGCATTGGAGGCGGAGGGACTGAATGTGTACCCTATCTCATCGATTATGAGACGTCTGGAGCTGTTGCAGGAGATAGGGCCCGATGCCGTTGTATACATGCCGCACGGCCGGCTGCTCATGGGGCAGGGGGAACGCGGCGTGGAGTGGCTCCGCGAACGCGACATTCCGATATTCTGTCCGATAACGCTCAATGCCACGTATGAGGACTGGAGCCGCGACAAACAGGGAATGATAGGCGGATTCATGAGCCAGAGCGTCGTGATGCCGGAACTCGACGGAGGTATAGTGCCGATGGCAGTGACTGCGCAGTTCATCGACAAAGACGGACTTTACCTTTTCGACGAGATACCCGGTAGGGCGCAGCAGTTCGCTTCTACGGTCTCCAATTATATAGCTCTGGGCGACAAACCGAATGGCGAGAAGCGTGTCGCCGTATATTATTTCAAGGGACCCGGCAGCGGCTCGCTGACGGCAGCCGGTCTCGAAGTGGTGCCGTCGTTGTACAACCTGCTCGAAAAGATGAAACAGGAAGGGTACGACGTGCGGAATCTTCCCGCTACGGAGAAAGAGTTCGAGAAGATGATAATGGAGCGCGGTCCGGTTTTCAATTCGTATGCCGAAGGAAACATATCGCGTTATCTGGAGTCCGGTTATCCGCGTTACGTATCCGTGTCGGAATATGACGGCTGGTTGCGCGAGACTTTGTTGCCGGAAGAATACGATGCTCTCGTAGAACGCTACGGAACGCCTCCCGGCGAATATCTGGCCATGGAGCGGAACGGCGAGCCGGGAATAGCCGTGACGGCAGTGGATTTCGGTAACGTAGTTCTGTTGCCGCAACCTATTCAGGGCGTCGGAGAAAACTCCTTCGAGGCTGTACACGGATCCAATCCCGTACCTCCGCACCATTATCTCGCTTCGTACCTGTGGGCGCGCAACGGTTTCGGCGCCGATGCCATGATACATTTCGGTACGCACGGCTCTCTGGAGTTCATTCCCGGCAAACAGGTCGCTCTGTCGCAGGCGGATTGGGCCGATCGTCTCGTGCGCGACGTTCCGCATATTTATCTTTATACCATAGCCGACGTGGGCGAAGGTATCATAGCCAAGAGGCGTTCGTATGCCACACTCGTGTCGCATCTGAATCCGCCTTTCATGGATACCGATCTGAGGGGCGAGATAAAGGAACTTTCGGATGCCATACGTGCCTATCTTGCAACGGAGGAACGTTCCGAAACGCAGAATCTGAAAATAAAGAGGATGGCTGTCGACATGGGGTTGCACCGCGATCTGCAACTCGATACGTTGCCGGGTATACCTTATACCGACGAGGATATCGTGCGGATAGACAATTTCGCCGAGGAACTGTGCACCGAAAAGATAACGAGCGGATTGTATACTCTCGGCGAGCCGTTCGACGAAGAACGCATCGCTTCGTCCGTGGTCATGATGTCTACCGATCCCATAGCCTACAGTCTCGCATCTTTGGACAGGCTGCGCGGACGTGTGACGAAAGACCAGATAGAGAACAACCGATATTTCGGCGAACATTACCGTACACCGGCCGAACGCGTTGTGCGCAGGATACTTTCCGAGCCGGGTACCGACGCGGATGCACAGCTCCGCTCGCTCGGCGTGTCGGCGGACGATCTCGCCAAGGCGCGCGATATCCGGCAACGTATGGAGCCGAAAACGAATCGCATGATGTCCATGATGATGGATATGGCGAAAAAAAGCGAGGAGAGCGGCAAAAAGGTGAAAATCGGTTCCGGACACCCCTCGTGGATACCCAAGACGGGAAAAATGCCGGACTTCGTTAAGGAACGGATAGAAAAGAATGAACAGGCTGACGGGAAGAAGACTGCGGACATGCCGTCGAAGGAAGACGGAGATGCTCAGGAAGCCATGGCTGCCATGATGGCGGCGATGAATGAACAGCCCTCCGTGAGTCCTGAGGAGAAAGAGTTCGCGAATGCGGTGCTCGCCATAGAGACGGCGGTGCGCAATGTAAACGGTTATAGGGAGGCCCTTCGCGACAGTCCCACCGCCGAACTCGATGCCATGATGAATGCTCTCGACGGAGGATATATAGCTCCTTCGCCCGGCGGCGACTTCATTGCCAATCCGAATACGGTGCCTACCGGACGCAATCTGTATTCGATCAATGCGGAGGCTACGCCTTCGGTGGCCGCATGGGAAAAGGGCGTCATGCTCGCCAAAAGCCTCATAGCCGATTATCAGAAGAACAACGGCGGCAATCTGCCGCGCAAGGTCAGCTTTACGCTCTGGTCGGGCAGTTTCATCGAGTCCGAGGGTACGACCGTAGCTCAGATACTTTATCTGCTCGGCGCCGAGCCCGTGCGCGACCAGTTCGGGCGCGTGCTCGATGTCCGTCTGATTCCCGTGGAGGAACTCGGCCGACCGCGCATAGACGTGGTGGTGCAGACTTCCGGCCAGTTCCGCGATCTCGCGGCATCGCGCTTGACATTGCTCCAGAAGGCTATAGACATGGCGGCGTCGGCGCAGGATGGCGGCGAGAACTATGTTGCCGAAGGCAAGAACAGCGCCGAGAAGGTGCTGCTCGAAAAAGGCTTTACTCCCAAGGAAGCCCGCGAACTGGCCACTACACGTATATTCGGCGGTCTCAACGGTATGGCCGGTACGGGCATTACCGCCATGGTTGAGGCCGGGGACCGTTGGGAGGACGAGAGCGAGATTGCGCGTACATATCTGCATAATATGGGGGCGGTATACGGCGATCAGAAAAGTTGGGGAGATTTCCGCGAAGGTGTCTTCGAGGCGGCGCTTCAGAATACGGATGCGGTGGTGCAGCCGCGCCAGAGCAATACTTGGGGCGCGTTGAGCCTCGACCATGTGTACGAGTTCATGGGCGGCGTCACGCTCGCCGTGCGTAACGTAACGGGAAAGGATCCCGACAACTATTTCAACGACCTGCGCAACCGTTACAACGTGCGGGTACAGGATCTCCAGTCGGCCATAGGGGTGGAATCCCGCACTACGCTCTTCAATCCGGCATACATCAAGGAGCAGATGAAGGGCGGCGCATCTTCGGCATCTTCGTTTACGGAGATAGTGCGCAATACCTACGGCTGGAACGTGATGAAACCGTCGGCCATAGACGACAGCATGTGGGATCGCATATACGATGTTTATGTGGAGGACGACCTCGGTCTGGGAACGCAGCGGTTCTTCGAAGCAGAGAGTCCTGCCGCGCTTCAGGAAATGACTGCCATAATGCTCGAAACCGCCCGCAAGGGGTATTGGGAGGCATCGCCCGAACAACTCGAACGTTTGGCCGAAGTCCACAGCGAAATGGTCGAGAAATACGATGCCTGCTGTAACGGATTCACATGCGATAACGCCAAGTTACGCGACTTCATAGCCCGGCAGCTTCCCGAACAACAGGCCAAGGCGTACAGTCGCAAGATAGATCATGCGAGAGAAGCGGTCGTATCGGACGGTAAGGGAGTAGTCCTCGAAAAGGACGAGACGGCGGCCGCGGAGCAGGACAAGACTTTCGGACGGCGGACGGCGCTCATAGCATTCGGCGTGATATGTATCGTCGGACTCATGATATTTTTCGTAAAACGCAGGCGCA
The DNA here is from genome assembly GCA_947852905.1 of uncultured Tidjanibacter sp. Lineage (GTDB taxonomy): Bacteria > Bacteroidota > Bacteroidia > Bacteroidales > Rikenellaceae > Tidjanibacter. The sequence continues at coordinate 7,539 of CANTVF010000017.1, forward strand.
ATGGGTGATATTCTGTTGATATTCACGTTGCTGATAACTGTCAAGACGTTGCTGATGACGGGACTGGTGCCGGACAGGCGGTATGCGGCCGTCTTCAGCATAGTATGTATGGCTTTCGTGGGCATCATGCATCCGTGGGCGCTCGAACAGAACAAACGGGTGTTGGAGGCGTGGCTCGAAGGCCGTGACATACTGACCGACCTGTCGCTCGTAATAATGATAGACCTGCTGCTGACGATAGGTTTCTGCATATCGGTGCTCGACCGGATGACTGGCGACGTGAAGGGGCGGTTTCGCCGTGCGTTGGCCTATGTGCCGTCGCTGTTGATGTTCCCCACGCTGTATTACGTGCAGATCAACCTGTTCTTCATGTTCGTGGGGCGCGACTTTCTTACAATAACGATAGTCTACGCCGTTGTCGTCGGCGTGGTCGTTTTCGGCGGGACGTGGCTTCTGCGGCGAGCTATGCCGTCGGCATCCACGCGTCTCGAACTGACGGCTCTTGTGGAGCTGCTGATATTTCTGCTGATCGTGTGCTGCACGGTCTTTCACCCGGAAGCGCTTATGTACAGTTATTCGTCGAGCGTGGATTTCGGCGCTTTGGGTGCAGTCGTATTGCTGGTTGCGGCATTGGCCGTGATCGGATTCTACCGGAAGGAGATAATCCGGATTTTCAAACGTAAAAACAAAATATCGAAATAAATTATTATGGAGTACATTTCTAATTTCATGTTCTGGATATCGAACGGATTGCTCGTTCCGGTTATCGTCGGACTCATTTATTTGTTTATCCGTAGCATTATCCTGCTGGGCGGATTCTGTAACGTTTACATTACCCGCAAGAAACAGCAACAGAAACTGCGCGGCGTACTCGATTCTCTCTCCGCCGACAATCTTGATTCCCTGAAAGGCGTCGTCGGTAACGATACCGAATTCGCAAAGACGGTAGGGACTATCATAGATGGCGAACATACGGAAGCTTATGTGGCGAGGGCCGTCTCCATGTACGAGGTTTCGTCCGGCAAAACGCTCGAAAGCTATAAGATGCTCATCAAGTTCGGTCCGATACTCGGCCTTATGGGTACCCTTATACCTATGGGGCCTGCGCTCGCCGGACTGTCCGCCGGCGACATATCCTCGATGGCCTACAACATGCAGGTGGCTTTCGCGACTACCGTAATAGGTCTGTTCGCCGGCGCTGTCGGTTTCGCCCTTTTGCAGATACGGCAGAGGTGGACCAATGCGGATCTCGCGCAGCTCGACTATATCGCCGACCTGTATGTCAGCAGGGGACAGAACGTTACGGAGATTAAGGAAGCCGCATGACAATCCGTGAGGACATATATCGGTCGGGACGAAGTGATAACGACAGGTCTGGAACAGACCTTTACAGATTGCAGACAGAAGAATGAAAAGAAGACGATTTAATAATGAAGAAGACCACGATCCGGTAGCCATGCTGTCGAATCTGTTCGACGTTGCCATGGTGTTTGCCGTAGCGCTAATGGTTGCGCTCGTGGCCAAATTCAACATGACCGAAATATTCTCGCAGGAGGATTATACGATAGTGAAGAATCCCGGCGCCGAGAATATGGAGATAATTACCAAGGAGGGAGAGAAGATTACGCGTTACAGACCGTCCGAACAGCAGAGCGAAGGACAGGGTAAGAAAGGGCGTAAGGTCGGAGTGGCCTATGAACTCGAAAACGGCGAGATAATATACGTTCCGGAATAGTAGGAGGATATTTCGGCTACGGTTTTTTCGGGTACGTTGCGCCGTCCGGAATGATCGTAGACAAGATGTGTTTCGACGGGACTGGTCATTTTAATTGACCAGTCCCGCCGTCATTGTTTTGTCTTCATTGTACCTTTGCGAGCCTGTTTTCCGGAAAGTTGATATGCGCCCGGCATGCGGGGAGCTGCACGTTGTATGCGGTTGGCGCCGCGGCCACGTTATTACCGGTAAACGGTAATTATGGATGCATAAAGTATTTCTGCAATATTATGGCGGATAACGGGAGTTGGCTGTCTTTCGATTAGGTCGTTGACCAGAACGCTGTCCCGTGTGCCGCCGGTAACGGGTGCCCGATATAGCGCAGAGAGATTTATATGCGTGGGGTATATGACATTTCGTATGTCGCAGCAGAAGAGTTGCCGTATGGCGAACGGTCATATATTACGGTCGGTAGCCCGCCGGGGTAGCCGTTTATCCGGAGAAATTTTTGATGCTGGGATCGGCGGAATCAGAAAATGTAGTTCAGTCCTATGTTCATGCCGCTGGGACCGTCGCGCCTGTCGAACGGTTTGCCCCATTCTACGGATACGATGAAATTACGGTTCATGACCGCTTTCACGCCGATGCCGGCACTCATATGCAGACCGTCGGCTTCGCCGCTGTATATGGCCGCCGATCCTGAAGCCTTCATTTCGGCGAGCCTGTATGGTTGGGTGATGCATCCGGCATCGAAGAACGGATTTATGCCGAAGTACCACTCTTGCCCGAAAAGACGGAAGTCGAACAGGCGTAGCCGCAATTCCACGTTGGCCCATGCGTAGCCGTCTCCTACTATACGGTTGTAGAGCAGTCCGCGGAGTGTGTTGATGCTGCCGAGACCTTCGGAATTGACCTGCCGCAGGTAGAGCGTCGTAATGGCCTGTTGGACATAGAACGGCGGTCGGCCGGCTACCGTACCCTGATATGCTATGCGGTAGGCCAGTACGAGCCTGTTGCGTACGAGCGATATGTAGTGGCGGAAACTCGCCGATATTTTCAGATAGGAATTGCCCGTGCGGTTGAATATGTCGGGTGAGCCGTATGCGATAAGTTCCGCCCAGATACCGTGGTCGGGTGCCGGCTCGTGATTGCGGGTATCGTAGACGATACCGAGTTTGAACTCCGCCAGCGCTCCTCCCTTGGCCTCTTGCTGCCGTATGACGCCGTGATCGACGTATTCACGGTACAGCGACGGCCGTCCCTCATATTTTTCGAGCCGCACGGCGCCTATCCTGTAGTCCCAGAACGAAACTCCCGCAGCCCACCCTATACGGTCTGTGATGCGTCCCTGAAAGTCGGCCAATATGCGCAGCAGGTTACGGTCTATGGCGTAATAGGAGGCATTCGCGGCGGCCGTCCGTGCCGAATAGTGTGACGCGTAACCGTTGAAGCCGTAGAAGCTCATCATCTTGTTGGGCATGTAGGTCGCGGCGAACGTGAATCGAGTACCGGGAATAAGGCGCTTGGAGTCGTAGAACAGGTGGAACACTCCGGAGCCTTTGGTATACCACGAAGCCTCCACATTGAATTTATGCAGATATTCGGGAAACGTGTCGCCGTTGCCGTAATAGAATATGTCGCACAAGGCGCCGAACTGGAAACCGAGGTCGCTGTTGTAACCGACGGCTGGCAGCGGTCCGAAGTTCCAACCTCTTTTCACCTTGCCTTTGTCTATCGTTGCGGTCGTATTGTCATGCATGGCGGTTTGAGACGCCGGTTCCTGTGCGGCGGAACGGTATACGGTAGCCACCGCAATGGCGGCTGTCAACAGATATGCATACGATATTCGGTGCATTGGGGATGTGAAGTTTTCTGGTGTAGGTTGTTGTCTGTTTACAATATCGAGAGCAGTTCCGCTATTGCGAATCCGAGATAGTTGCCTATGGCGTATCCTATGATGCCTACGCTAAGGCCGGTGATTATGACATCTCTGTTTTTCATGGCCGCAGCGATCATCGGCACCATGGGCGGAGAGTTGATGAGCGATACGGACGAGATGACCATTGTGTCGCCGTCGATGCGGAATATGCGCGCAAGAATGGTCTGTATCGCCAGCGATACGAATATTACGAATGCGATATACAGCAACATGTACAGCCCGCCGCGTAAGTTAAGGTTGGAAAGGTCGGCCATGGACGCCACGACCACGCTGAATATATAGACGAGATACATGCCTGCATCGTAGCTCTTTTCCAATGAGCGGACTTTGGGTATGAACGAAGCGAGTATGCCGAGCGTGGTGAGCGACAGTATGAGTATCGCCATGAAATATTTCCATGACATGACCGCCCCGAATCCTTCCGATAGTCTGCCAGACGACAGCGCCGCTATTGCTGCCGAGGCTGCGAATATAGCTACAGACAAGCCCAGCGCAGAGAATATCTGTCTAAGACTTTTGCCGGTGAAGATTCCTTTATACGGATTGCTTTCCGTTTCCGATGAGTATTCCGATACGTCAGGCAACGTGCCGTGCGCTTCTTTAGAGCGGGTTGCAGGCAGCAGTTTACGGAACATGCGTATTCCTACGGTCATAAGGAATACGAGATACAGGAAACTGATTAGCATGTCGTATGTGTTCAGCAATATATATGTCTCGTCCTTGACTCCCAGAACGAGTTTGAGTGCCGCCAGATTGGGGGTGCCTCCCGTATATACTCCGGTTAGCATTCCGCCTACTTTGTATCCCTCGTTGCCGAGACCGGGTTTGAAGATGAAATATCCGATAATGACAGTCGCTACTACGGCTATTACTCCGCAAAGCAAAGCGAGAAAGGATTTCCTGACCGAAAATTTTCTGAAATCGGAGTTGAACAATAACATGGGGATCGCTATCGGGATTATGACCGAAGTAAGTATGTCCTGTAATTGAAAAGCGTCCGTGGGCATTACGGGCAGATTCCCGACAACGATACCTATTATATATAGCAATAAAATTGGTCCGATTTTGTTCAGGAATGGTACCTTTCGGCACAGCCATATAACAGCGGCAGGTATCAGACAATAAAATAGTAAAAGAAGTACCATACGGTTGCATCAATGGTTAGTCGATTGCAAATGTAACGTTTTTAATGCGTTCGCGTATTCTGTCAGTTGCATTTATATCGCGGTACTGACCTGTGTGGAAGAAAAATTACGGAAAAAATGCAAAAAAGTTGCGCTAAAGTTTGCAGGGAAAGAAAAAGTCCCTACATTTGCACCCGCAAACGAGATAAGACGTTGCTCTGACAAGAGTTCTTAAAAATTTTTTCGATAAGATTTGGAAGTTAAGAAAAGACGCCATATCTTTGCACTCCGGTTCGCTTCCGGATTTTAGGTTGCGGATCGAGCATCTGAAAAAGATGCGGAACTGAAAAGGTTCTTTGATTTATTGGTTTGATTGAGAGAAAATGCAGTAAAGCAAAAGTTCAATTCCTTTAAAGGAACTAAGTAGTCAGGACTCTAATGATACATTATAATTTTTTACAATGGAGAGTTTGATCCTGGCTCAGGATGAACGCTAGCGGCAGGCCTAACA